>JAZKJE010000015.1:0-74515 GCA_040384525.1 Pseudomonadota bacterium | reverse complement strand
CTTCCGCATCACCAATGCGGGCGGATCGGCCTATCCGGATGGCTGGCCGAACTACAAAACCCGCGTCTCGACGGACCGTGAGGCGTGGAAGCTGGCCGATACCAGCTATGAAAACGGCGTGCTCAGCTTCACGCATAGTTTCGACAGCGACATTGCGTGGTTCGCGTATTTCGCACCCTATTCGGTGGAGCGGCACCACGATCTGGTCAGCCGCATCGCATTGCTGCCCGGCGTCTCGCACCGCGAGATCGGCAAGACGCTCGATGGCCAATCGATGGACGTGCTGACGATGGGCAGCGGACCCAAGACCGTGTGGATCTATGCCCGCCAGCATCCCGGCGAGAGCATGGCCGAATGGTGGGCAGAGGGCGCGCTGGAATTCCTCACCTCGGGCAACGCCACCGCGACAGCACTTCGTGATAAGGCGACCTTCCATGTCGTGCCGAACATGAACCCGGACGGATCGCGCCGCGGCCACCTGCGCACCAATGCAGCGGGGGTGAACCTCAACCGCGAATGGCATGCGCCGACGATGGAGAAGAGCCCCGAAGTGCTGCTCGTCCGCAATGCGATGGACGAAACCGGATGCGATTTCGCGATGGACGTGCACGGCGACGAAGCGATCCCGGCGAACTTCCTTGCCGGCTTCGAAGGCATCGCCAGTTGGACCGACGCGCAGGGCGAGAAATTCTACGAATATGGCCGTCGTCTCGCCGCGCAGACCCCCGATTTCCAGACCGAGCTTGGCTATACCAAGGCTGCGCCGGGCACCGCCAATCTATCGATGTCGACCAACCAGCTTGCCGAGCGCTTCGGCGCGGTTTCGATGACGCTGGAAATGCCGTTCAAGGATCATGATGCGAACCCCGATGCGGAATTCGCCTGGTCGCCCGAGCGCTCCAAGAAGCTGGCGCACGCCTGCCTTGAGACGCTCTCCGGGATGATCGACGAAATCTGATGCTGATTCGCGATGGGGGACTGGACGACCCGAGGGTTGTCGATCTGCTGCGCCTGCACGCACAGGGCATGCTGGCGAACTCGCCGGCGGAGAGCTGCCACTTTCTCGATCTCTCGGGACTGAAGACGCCCGACATCACCTTCTGGAGCGCATGGGATGGCGAAGAGCTTGCCGGCATCGGCGCGCTCAAGCAGCTTGGCGGCGACGCGGGCGAGATCAAGTCGATGCGGACCACGCCGGGCCGGCTGCGTGGTGGCACGGGTGCGGCGATCCTCGCGCACATCCTGACCGCAGCGCGTGCGAAGGGGCTCAGGCGGCTAAGCCTTGAGACCGGCTCAGGCGAAGCGTTCGAACCGGCAATCGCTTTGTACCGCAAGTTCGGCTTCACCGATTGCGGCGCGTTCGGCGATTATCGGGCGGACGATCCGTTCAGCCGCTTCATGACGCGGGTGCTCTAGGCGGCAACGTTTCCCCATCTCCCTTGCCCCCCGGCTCCATCCCGCTAAGGACACGCCGAACGGTAGCCAAGGAGCCAACATGCCAACGCTCGTCCTGATCCGCCACGGCCAATCGGCCTGGAACCTCGAGAACCGCTTCACCGGCTGGTGGGACGTCAATCTGACCGATCAGGGGATCGAGGAAGCCAAGGCTGCGGGGCGGATGCTCGCCGACAAGGGCTTCGATTTCGATCAATGCTATACCAGCCTGCAGACCCGCGCGATCAAGACGCTCAATCTGGCGCTTGAGGAAATGGGGCGCCTGTGGCTGCCGGTCGAGAAGGATTGGGCACTCAACGAGCGGCATTATGGCGGGCTGACCGGGCTCAACAAGGCCGAGACTGCCAAGATCCATGGCGACGAGCAGGTCCATATCTGGCGCCGCGCCTTCGATATTGCACCGCCGCTGGGCGCCGAGGATAGCGAGTTCGACCTGGCGAAGGACCGTCGCTATGCTGGCATCAAGATCCCGCAGAGCGAGAGCCTGAAGGACACCATCGCGCGGGTGCAGCCTTATTGGGAAGCCAAGATCGCGCCCGATCTGAAGGAAGGCAAGCGCGTGGTCGTATCGGCGCACGGCAATTCGCTCCGCGCTTTGGTCAAGCATCTGTCGAACATCGCCGATGCCGACATCGTCAGCCTGGAGATCCCGACCGGCCAGCCCATCGTGTTCGAGCTCGACGACAATCTCGCCGCGACCGACCGCTATTACTTGTCGGAACGCTGAGTTCGCCTCTAGGAACCCCGCATGACCAAAGCTCTCGTCGGCATCATCATGGGCAGCACCTCCGATTGGGAGACGATGCGCCATGCCGCCGAAATGCTGGAAGCATTGGGCGTGCCGCATGAGACCAAGGTCGTATCCGCACACCGTACCCCGCAGCGGCTATATGATTACGCGACCAGCGCGGCGGATCGCGGCCTGAAGGTTGTGATCGCGGGCGCAGGCGGCGCGGCGCATCTGCCGGGCATGGCAGCATCGATGACGCATCTGCCGGTGCTTGGCGTGCCGGTGGAGTCAAAGGCGCTGAAGGGCATGGATAGCCTGCTCTCGATCGCGCAGATGCCGGGCGGTATTCCCGTCGGCACGCTGGCGATCGGCAAGCCGGGCGCAATCAATGCTGGGCTGCTGGCCGCGGCGATCCTCGCGACTTCGGATGAAGCGCTGGCCGAGCGATTGAAGGCATGGCGCGCGGCGCAGACCGATAGCGTGGCGGACTCACCCGAATGAGCGCTTTGCCACCCGGATCGACCATCGGCATCCTCGGCGGGGGACAACTCGGCCGGATGCTCGCGAGTGCGGCGGCACAATTGGGCTACCGCACCCACATCCTCGCCCCCGACGCCGAAAGCGTCGCGGCGCAGACGGCCTCCAGCTTCACCCGCGCCGATTATCACAGCCGCATCGTGCTCGACGATCTGGCATCGCACGCCGATGTCGTGACGTATGAGTTCGAGAATATCGCGCTGGCGCCGGTCGAATATCTGAGCAGCAAAGTGCCGGTGCGGCCCAGCCCCAAAAGCCTCGAAATCGCGCAGGATCGAGCGCGCGAAAAGACCTTTGTCGGCGAACTCGGTGGCAAGACCGCGCCCTGGGCACTGGTCACAACGCTGGATGAGCTGAAGGCCGCCATCGCGCAGATCGGCGCCCCCGCGATCCTCAAGACTTTGCGCCTCGGCTATGACGGCAAAGGCCAGGTCCGCATCATGGATGCTGCCGAGGCCGAAGCCGCTTGGGCCGATATCGGCGAGCGCCCTGCGATCCTCGAAGGCTTCGTCACCTTCACCCACGAATTCTCGATCATAACGGTGCGCGGCCTCGACGGCTCGCTGGCAAGCTACCCGCCACCGTGGAACGAACACAAAGACGGCATCCTCGCCCGCTCCACTTTGCCCGCCCCGCACGAGATCGCGATCCATTGGGCGCAGGCCGCCGCTTTATCGGCGCGCGTGGCCGAAGCGCTCGATCATGTCGGCGTGCTGACCCTCGAATTCTTCGCGACCCCCGATGGCCCTGTGTTCAACGAAATGGCGCCGCGCGTGCACAATTCGGGGCATTGGACGATCGAGGGCGCGGAATGCTCGCAGTTCGAGAACCATATCCGCGCCATTTGCGGGCTTCCCTTGGGCTCGACCAGCCTGACGGGCAGCCATGTCGAGATGCTCAACCTGATTGGCCGCGAGGGTGACGCCTGGCCCGATTTCCTTGGCGAGTCGGGCACGCATCTGCACTTGTACGGCAAGGGAAATGCCCGGCCGGGCCGCAAGATGGGGCATCTGACGCGGGTGAAGCGCGGCTAACGGCCAGATTAGGCTGCTGCCCGTCCCCCGCACGGGACGCTCATACCCAGCAAGACGCCGTTGATGGCATAAAGCTGCCCGTTGATCGCTCGGCCTGTGATGCTCTGCGCCGTTCGCCAAAATGGAGCTTCCATGCGCACCGCTACCCTGCTGCTCGCCGCCCTCGCTTTCGTGCCCTCCGCCGCTCCCGCTACGCCGACCGCGATCACCGCGCTCGACACCGTCGAGGCGCTCGCCCGCGAAATCGTCGGCACTGAGACCGATCCACTCCGCCAGACGCGCCTCGTGGTCGATTGGCTCAACGCGCATTTCACCTGGAACGCGACCGATTACGAGAAGCGCAGTGTCGCCGAACTGATCGCGCAGCGCGGCGGCAATTGCGCCGAGCAGATGCGCGTCGCCCGCTCGATGCTGACATCATTGGGTGTGAAGACGCGGCGCATGGCCGAGATCAACTTGCAGCCGTTCAGCGAACAACGCGGACTTGATGCAGCGGAGCAGATCGCCAAGGTCGGCGTGCGGGCATCAGTGTTTGGCGCCGGGTATAACGATCATCGCTGGCTCGAAGTCTATGACGCGGCCAGCGAGGAATGGGTGCCCGCCGATCCCACGCTCGGCCTTGTCGGCCTTGATCAATGGGAGAAAGCCCGTGTCAGCTTCGGTGCGCGACCGGTGCATGCGATCATCCCCTCACGCGACATGATCGTGCCGGTGGCGGTGTTCGCTATGGAGGATGAAGAGGGTTTTGCCCGCGTCGTGGATCGCAGCCACCATTATCTGGTCGACGGATTTGCTGCGCAGCATGAGGGGCGCGTGGCGACGGATCCGGACTGGGTAAAATGGCAGGCGGCAGTGGACGAGATCAGCCCCGCCGCGCTCGCCGCATTTCGCGGACAAGCCAATCTGCTCGAAAAAGTGCCAGTGATGGAACGCGCCGGCGCGACCTATGCTGCGATGCGCACCCGCGTAAACGGATAGGGCTCGCCTGCCCTTCGGCAAGCGAGCCCTTATTTCGCTCGAAGTATCAAGCTTATGCGCGCGTGCCCGTCAGCGGGAATGCGCCAAACGCGCCCGCAGTCACGGTGCCGTTCATCGCATCGCCATCGACAGTCACGTCGCCGGTCAGCGTCATCGGCATCGGCACGGTGATGTCGATCGCGAAGGTCAACTTGTCGCCGTCGACCTTGCCGTCCTTCACTTCGGTGTTGCCCATCGAGCCCGAAAAAGTGCCGGTGAAGGTGTCACCGCTCGAGCTGACCGTCAGCACTGCTGCCTGATCGCCCATCGGGGTCTTCGCCACGGTATTCCAGCTGCCATCCACATTTGCCATGATCGTCTCTCCCGTAAATATTCGGCGTAAATTACTTCGCGGCCACCGCCGCTGCGGGAACCACCTCGACAGGGAGCCCCAGCGAGTCAAGCTGCGGACGCACCTTCGCCGCATCGCCAACCACCACCCAGACGAACCCGTCGGCACGCAAAGCCCCGCGTGCCGCAGCGTCAAGCTGAGCTGCGGTCATGCTGCGATATTTTTGCGCGACATGGCTGTAAAAGTCGTCGGGGCGCTTGCGGATGTCGTTGGTCTGCATTGCGCCCAGCACCGCATCCGAAGTTTCGAATCGCGCGCTCAGTTCGCGGACGTTGCCGTTGATGGTCTTGGTCAGCTCTGCCTCGGTCACGCCCTTGTCGGTCAGGAAGCCGCGCACCTGCTCCATCAGCGAGGCGATGGCAGCGCCAGTCTTGTCGGCCTGAACCGGCGCGTTGATCGTATAGGGCACGGCGTGCTCCAGCCATGAGAAACCGCCATACGAACCATAGGACCAGCGCTTGGTCTCGCGCAGATCGGTGTTGATCCGCGACAGGAAATCGCCGCCCAGCACGTTGTTCGCGGTCAGCACCGTGAGCAGTTCGGATTGCGGATCGAGCGGCGTCATCTGCGCGCCAAGGATCAGCGATTGCGGCGAATCGGGCCGGTCGATCAGCAGGATCTTCGGTGCGGCCTGCACCGGCTTGGCAGCGAATTGCTTCACCCCCGCCGCGCCGCTGCCCTGCCAATTGCCAAAGCGTGCCTCGAGTGCCGCCTGCACCTCGGCGAACGGCCGATCGCTGACGACGAAGACCTTGGCCTTGTCCGGGCGGATCCATGCGCGGTGGAAGGCGATCAGATCGTCGCGGGTAAGAGCCTTGATCGCCGCCGGATCGCCCGATCCCGCGCCCAGCTTCGCATAGGGGCTGTCCTTGCCATAAAGCAGCCCCGGCAGCGCGCGGCCGCCGAGCCCGCCGGGGCTCGTCAGTTCCTGCGCAATGCCGGTCAGCCGCGTTGCACGCAGCCGCTCGACTTCACCGGCTTCGAAAGCAGGATTGCGCACGACATCGGAGAAGAGCTCAAGTGAAGCGGCCAGATTAAGGCTGGGCGTCGACAGCGTCAGATAGGTGCGGTCTGCCGAGCTGCCCGCGCCGATGCCCGCGCCCAGCCGCTCGCGCGCCTCGGCGATGCCGATCGAATCGCGCGTGGCGGTGCCTTCGTCGAGCAGCGACAGCGTCATCGCCTGCGTGCCGAGCTTGCCCGCCGGATCGGAGACGACACCGGCATCGAAGCTCATCACCACCTGCGTGACGGGAACGGCGGTGCGCTGCGCATAGATCAGCTCCACGCCGTTGGAGAGCTTTGCGCGGCTTACTGCAGGGAAATCCAGATCGCTGATATCGGCAACATCGGGCAGCGGGCCGCGCGTGCCCTTCACCGGCTCGGCCTTGGGCGCTTCCGCTTTGGCGACAATTGGCTGCGCTTCCTGATAGGCATCGCGGACGCCGGGCTCGACCGTCACGGTGAGCGCGGGGCGCGTCAGCCATTTCGCCATCGCTGCCTGCACCTGCGCCGGGGTCACCCGCGCGGTCGCCTCAAGCTGCTTCTTGAAGAAAAGCGGATCGCCCGAATAGATCTGGCCCGACGCCAGCGCCACAGCCTTGCCGTCGCCGCCGCCCACCGATTCCAGCCCGTTAATCTCACCCGATACCGTGACGGTGGCAACGCGCTGGACTTCGTCGGCATTGGGTCCCTTGGCGATCAGATCGGCCATGATCTCGTCGAGCCGCTTGCTGGCGATTGCGGGGTCGACGCCGGGCCGGATCGTCATCTGCACCGTGAAGATGCCCAGCTGCGCCATCGACTGGACACTCGCCGACACGCCGACCGCCAATTGCTCCTTACGCACCAGCGCATTATCCAGCCGCGAGCTGGCAAGGCCACCCAGTACGTCGCTCGCCACTTCGAGCGCCACGGCATCCTTGTCGTTCATCCCAGGCACTGCCCAGGCACGCATCACCATGGTAGCGGCGACGCGGTCCTTGATCGTCACGCTCCTGGGCGCGGCCAGTGTCGGGATCTCAACCTTGGGCAACACGCTCTTGGGGCCAGCCTTGATCGGGCCGAAATATTTCTCGACCATCGGCCGCGCGGACTTGGCGTCGATGTCGCCGGCCAGCACCAGCACCGCATTGTTCGGCCCGTAATGCGAACGGAACCAGTTCTTCACGTCCTCCAGGCTGGCGGCGTCGAGATCGGCCATCGATCCGATCGGGGTGTGGCCATACGGATTGCCCGCGAGCAGCTCTTCGAGCAGCTTGTAATAGACCAGCCCATAAGGCTGGTTATCGCGCTGGCGCTTCTCGTTCTGCACCACGCCGCGCTGCTCATCGAGGATCGCCTGGTCGATCGCGCCGAGCAGCCAGCCCATCCGGTCGCTTTCGAGAAACAAGGCCCGGTCCAGCGCCGGGCGCGGCACCGTCTCGTAATAATTGGTACGGTCGAAATTGGTGGTGCCGTTCGAATCGGTGGCGCCAACCTGTTTGAGCGGCTCGAAGAAATCGCCCGGCGAATTTTCCGAACCATTGAACATCAGATGCTCGAACAGATGCGCGAAGCCGGTCTTGCCCTTGGGCTCGTGCTTTGATCCGACATCGTACCACACGGCCACGCCAACAATCGGCGCCTTGCGATCGGTATGCACGATCACGCGCAGCCCGTTGGCGAGCGTGAAACTCTCATACGGAATGTCGACATGGCGGACGAGTTCGGCGACGGGCACCGGCTTGGGCGCTTCCTGCGCGGCGGCGGGCATGGCTAGCGCAAGGGGAGCGGCGCAGAGGAGGAGCAAGGATTTCATGAGCAGGGATGATCCTGAAAAGAGCGATATGCCACAACCTTAGCCCTCACTCGGGCAGGTGCAAACCGCGCTTTGCGCCTTGCCGGTTTTCCTTTAGCTTCAGCGCTTTCCGACCTTCCGAGTGGAGCAAAGTCCCGATGCGCCTGTCCCTGCTTCTCTCTGCGGCCTCGCTCGCCCTCGCACCGGCGGCGTTTGCCCAGAGCGCCCCCGGAGAACCCGTGTTCAGCGCCGATGAAGTGCGCGCTCACATGACCTTCCTGGCCGACGATCTGCTCGAGGGCCGCAATGCAGGCACGCGCGGCTACGACGTTGCGGCGCGCTATGTCGCGACGCGTTTCGCAGCTTTGGGGCTCAAGCCCGGCGGGCCGGACGGCAGCTGGTATCAGCAGGTGCCGCTCGCCGAATATTCGCTCGACGAGACCAAGCCCGCATCGATCACCATCGGTACGAAAAAGTTCGCCAACGGCGCCGAAGCTCTGGTCTCCGCCAGCCCGCGTTATGGCAACGATACCCAGACGGTGAGCGGCGACGCAGTCTTTGTCGGCTATGGCCTGAACTCGGACTATGACGGCCTGGACGTGCGCGGCAAATTCGTCGTCACTTTGATCGGCAACCCCAAGGGGATGACGCCGGACCAGATCCAGGCAAATGGCGGCAGCGACAAGCCCGCCAATGCCGGCAAGCACGGCGCGATCGGCGTGCTATATCTGATCACCCCCGAAAACCTGAAGGGCGCCTTCCCGTGGATTCAGGCGCTCAGCTATTTCAGCCAGAAACAGACCAAATGGCTGAGCCCGACCGGCGCGCCCGGCGGCGAGGATCCGGGTATCCAGATCGGCGCCTATATCAATCCGGATGCGGGCAAGGCCCTATTCGAAGGCGCATCGATGAGCGGCGAGCAATTGTTCGCCGCCGTCGCCGGTCAGGCCCCGATCAAGGGCTTTGCGCTCAAGCAAAAGGTCACCACTGCGCGCACCAGCAAGGTCAAGATCGTCAACAGCCCCAATGTGATCGGGTTGCTGCCGGGATCGGACCCCAAGCTCGCGCCCGAGCATGTCGTGATCTCCGCGCATCTCGACCATGACGGCGTGGACCCCAAGCTGACCGGCGACCAGATCTATAATGGCGCGATGGACAATGCCGCGGGCGTCGCGACGATGCTGGAGGCCGCGCGCGCCTTCAAGCAGAGCGGCAAGGCGCCGAAGCGCTCGATATTGTTCGTGGCGCTCACCGCAGAGGAAGACGGCCTGATCGGCTCGGACTATCTCGCGCATTATCCGGTGGTAGGCACGGGCAAGGTGATCGCGGACGTCAATCTCGACATGCCGATCCTGCTCTACGATTTTCAGGATGTGGTGGCGTTCGGGGCGGAGCATTCGACCCTCGGGCCCATCGTTGCCGCCGCTGGCGCCAAAATGGGCGTGACGCTTTCACCCGATCCGATGCCACAGGAGAACCTGTTCATGCGCTCGGATCACTACAGCTTCGTCAAACAGGGCGTGCCTTCGGTCTTCCTCGTCACCGGCTTCAAGAATGGCGGTGAGGCCAAGTTCAAGGAATTCCTGGCGACCACCTATCACAAGGTCTCGGATCAGGTGACGCAGCCGATCAATTGGGAAGCCGGCGCCAAATTCGCCCGGATCAATTATCTGATCGCGCGCGAGATCGCCAACGGCAAGCAGGCGCCGCTCTGGTACGAAGGCAATACCTATGGCGATCGCTACGCCAAGGATGCGCCCAAGGCGAAGCGCCCCGCCACCGGCATCGGCGCCCCGCCCGCAATTGCCGGGGCAAAGCCGGGCAACTGAACGTTACGGCCGGTACGACCGTTCGATATTGCCCTTCAACTCAGCCGGCGTGAACCACACCGGCTTGAGCTTGTGCTGCACGAATAGCTGCGCCTGATCGGTGTAATGCGGCGAATCCGGCCGCGTGCTTGCCGAGCCGAAGGGCTGGATCGAAGTCGACGAAACCTTGCCGGCTTTGTCCCAGGCGATGAACATGACGAAGCTGTCGCCATGCTTGATCGAGAGGCGGCCATCGGGAAGCTCGTCATAGCTGGTCGATGCACGAAGCGCGTCCGGCCCGCCGTCCAGCGGCAGATCGACCTTGCCCTGCTTCAGCCGGATAAAGTCGCCCAGCGGCACATCCAGCTTGCCGAAATGCTTCTGGAGATAGCCTGCGGCCTCCGCCAGTACGACGCGCGGATCGGGCTTGGGCTTGCGCTCATAATGCCAGCGATTGGGCACGCGCAGCACCGAGAATGCGAGGCTGTCCGCCGGCCCGTTTCCGTCCCAGTTAAAGTCCCAATGCGTGAGCAGTTCGCGCGCCTCTGTGAGCAGTTTGTCACCCTTGGGGTCGATCGCCATCAGCTCCTTGAACCACGAATATAGGTAGGAATATTGGCTCACGCCGCTGTCAAACTTGATGCGGTACAGATCCTCTGCCGAGATGCTGGGGTCCGCCCCCATCAACTCCAATGATCGCGTGCCGCGATTGGTGGTGTCGGTCTCGATCCCCAGCAGTGGCGACCAATCCTCCGGCTTGATCTCCGAGCCCGCGCCCGCCGCCTGGAAGGGCGAATTATTTGCGTTGATCAGGAAGCCCGAAGCCGGGTTTACGTTCCGCGGCACCATCGCCCACGGCACGGTGCCCGCCTGGTAATTGGCCGAAGTGTCACCCGCCAGAACCTGCCGGTAGTCGAATCCCGGCTTCCGGTTCGGGAAATTGGCATTGTAGAAATAGGCGATGTTGCCCGCCGCATCGCCATAGAGGAAATTGGTGCCGGGGATCGCATGCTGCGACAGCGCCTGCTGCCACTGCTCGAAATTCTGCGCACGGTTCAGCCGGTAATATTCCTCGACCATGCCCAGCTGGTCCCTGCCGCCATAATTGATGGCGAAGGCGCCTTCCTTGTTGATCAGCACCGGGCCCTGCACGGCGCGGTAGATCGTCTTGGGCACCGGCAATACGAACGGCCCGAACAGCTTCACCGGCAGCCAGACGCGCTCCGTCTCCAGTTTCTGCCACTTGCCGTCATATTTATACTCGGTGCCAGCCGGGTTCATCACGAGCTTGTAGAGATCGACCATGTCGGGCCGGTTGACTGTGTTGGTCCAGCCCAGATGCTCGTTATGCCCCAGCAGGGGATAGGGCGCGCCGGGGAAGGTCGCGCCCGCGAAGTTCCAGCCCTGCTGCGAATGGACGACGAGCTCATACCATGCGGCCGCTCCGCGCCACCCCTGATGCGAGTTCGACACCAATCGCGTGAAGCCGTCCGACGAACGCTTGGGCGCGACGACGAACGCGTTCGATCCGTTCTCTTGTGCGTTCGGCCCCAGAGGCGTGACATTCGGCGCATCGGGCGCGTCGGGCTTGTCATAGCCTTTCTCGATAGGCAGCGGCTTATCGCCGGATAGCGCACCGAGCACGCCTTCCAGCCCGAAAAAGAAGGGCGAGCGCACGACAAAGCCGACCGCCACATCCTGCCCGCTGACCGGAAAAAGCTTGGAGAGCTTCACTTCGCCCGGATGCCGTTCAGCATAAAGGTTCAGGCCAGTCGCATAGGCATCGAGCAGCGCCCGGATGTCCGCCGGCTGCTTCATATAATCGCGGTCCACCGTGGCGCGCGCGCCAAGCAGATGGACGACGAAATCGGTCTTTGCGCCATCCTGTCCGTTGATCGCACCAAGCCGCCCCCGCGTCATCGCGAGCACTTCCTGCAGCGTCGAGAAATCATCCTCGGCGTGCGCATAGGCGATGCCATAGGAAACGTCGGCATCGGTCTTGCCGAAGATGTGCGGTGTGCCGAATTTGTCGCGGGTGATCGTCACATCATATTTGTGAACGGGCGGCGGCGCCGCGCGGGCAGCGAACATCGGCTCCCAGGTGGCAAGCCCGATCGCGATGACGGCGAGCAATACGCCGAGCCCTATCGCGATCCGTTTGACGATTCGCATGCAATTCCTCCCCCGCCGCTTGTTCGCGGCTTGGGAGCCTGCTTACACCTGACGCTTGCGAACCGACCAGACGAAAGAATCGTACCAAAAGTGGAGAAGTGAGCAGGCAATAAAGGGCGCAACGAAAAGCGTGACGCTTCCGGAGACTGCCGCCGCATACGCCAGGCCGAACATCGCGCAGCCAAGACCAAAGAGCAAAGCGCCGCGCAACGCGGTCCCCTTGCCCGTCATCCGCCCGCCTTCCTTGACCCAGACCAGCGCGAAATACTGGACCGCGTGATAGAGATTGATCGCCGCCAGCGCGACGAGCGGCGGCGAGAAACCCCAGGCAAGGATCGAGACGGTGCCAGTGATGATGATCGTCGCCAGCTTGTGAACCGGGAGCTTGTAACCGGCGCGGATCGCGCGACCATAATCGATCACCGCCCAGCCAATCACGACCGCATATGCCAGCAGTGCCGCCAGGCGAACGCCCTCATGGCTGGTGCTAAGCACCCCCGGCACACTGGTCAGCGCGCTGAGCAACGTGCCGTCGAACTGCTGGAAATACACAATATGCGTGGCGAGCGCAGCGCCCGCCGCGAGCGGGCCGACATAGAGTGCCCAATTGAGCCGCAAATCGGTCGCGCGCAGCATATTGGGCGCGTTGCCCGCCTTCATGTCGTAAATCCGCGCAAAGCCGAAATTCTGCATCGCCGAATGATGAACGTCCCAGAACACAGCGAGCACCGCCGCTGCGACCAGTATTGTGTGCGATGCAAACAGCGCGGCGAGCAGTAGCACCGGCACGATGGTCAGGCGTAGCTTGTAGGCCGAGAAAACCTCAGGGTTCATATAGGCGCGCGGAACGACCGCAATCAGATGCGCCCAGGTGAGCACCGAGACGAAGCCGAACAGAGCGACCACAGCCTGGCTGGAGACGCCGACCGGCGCGAAGCTGTCCCACCCGCGAAGCCAAAGCTGGACAAACAGGAATGCCGCCAGCGGCGCGCCCCAAAAGAGCATGGCATCGCGCTTGGGCCCGAGGATCGCACGGGCAGGATCGCCGAGCGAACCAGATATGGTCGCAGACGAAGCGGCGAACTGGTTGGAAAACTGCGTGGCCACACATTCCCCCGGATGGCGTGTGCCCGAATTTCTAAACGAGGGGGGTTAACGAGCTGCTACTCGGCGAGTGCATTGCCGACGAAGCCGAGATTGCCGACCTTTTCTTCCTTTAGAATTTTCAGCATGCGATCGACGCAGGGGTAGCGTGCCTCGGGGTCAGGCTTGAGGTAGATTCTCGGCTGCGTCTGATGCCAGCTTCTCGCAGCCATTCGGTATTCCCGAAAGGTCACGCGCTTTCCGTCAATTACCACGCGACACCGCCCAACAGGGATCTCCACCGTCACCATCTCTTGCGGCTCACTGATAAATCGGCCGCGAACTACGCCCGCCGTCTGCATCGCGAAAAGCGTGCCACCAATGCACCGATACGGCATGTTCTTCCCGCCGCGAATATGCACTTCGCGACCCTCCCGTGCCCAGCCCTTTGCCAATGATTCCAGGTCAGCAGGATCAAGCGCTTGGCCATTGAGCTGCGTGCCGCATTGTTCGCCAATCCAGGTCGCCGCAACCCGCTCGGGCTCTTCGGTTTGCATCCCGGCCAGCACGAGCGCAGATAACGTAACGATCATCGCGCCCTCCCCTTGTGTTGCCCAAATACAACACCATCTGTCCGGTACAGTCTATCAGGGAAAACCATGAATCTCGAAAAATTCACCGACCGCGCCAAGGGCTTCCTTCAATCGGCGCAGACCGTTGCGATCCGGATGAGCCACCAGCGGATCGCGCCCGAGCATCTGCTGAAGGCGCTGCTCGAGGATGAGCAGGGCATGGCATCCGGGCTGATCGCGGCTTCGGGCGGAGACGCCAAGCGCGCGCTGGCCGAAACCGATGCATTGCTGGCCAAGGTGCCGGCAGTGTCGGGCGGTGGTGCCCAGCAGCCCCCCGGGCTCGACAATGATCTGGTCCGTGTGCTGGATCAGGCCGAGCAGATCGCGGCGAAGGCAGGCGACAGCTTCGTTCCCGTCCAGCGCCTGCTGCTGGCAATAGCATTGTCGGGCAATGCGGCGGGCAAGGCGCTCGCTACCGCTGGCGTGACGCCACAGGCGCTCAACGCTGCGATCGACAAGGCTACCGGCGGTCGTGCCGCCGATACGGCAGGCGCCGAGGACCGATATGACGCGCTAAAGAAGTTCGCGCGCGACCTGACTGCGGACGCCCGCGCAGGCAAGCTCGATCCGGTGATCGGCCGCGACGAGGAGATTCGCCGCACGATCCAGATACTTGCGCGCCGCACCAAGAATAATCCTGTCCTGATCGGCGAACCCGGCGTGGGCAAGACCGCCATCGCCGAGGGCCTGGCCCTTCGCATCGTCAATGGCGATGTGCCCGATGGCATTCGCGACCGCACCTTGATGTCGCTCGACATGGGCTCCCTGATCGCAGGCGCCAAATATCGCGGCGAATTCGAAGAGCGGCTAAAGGGCGTGCTTGATGAGGTGAAGGCCGGCGAAGGCCATATCATCCTGTTTATCGATGAGATGCACACGCTGATCGGCGCGGGCAAAGGCGAAGGCGCGATGGACGCCGGCAATCTGCTCAAGCCCGCCCTCGCGCGCGGCGAGCTGCATTGCATTGGCGCAACCACGCTCGATGAATATCGCAAGCATGTCGAGAAGGACCCCGCGCTCCAGCGGCGCTTCCAGCCGGTGTTCGTCGGCGAACCGACCGTGCCCGATACCATTTCGATCCTGCGCGGATTGAAAGAGAAATACGAGCTGCACCATGGCGTGCGGATCACCGATGCCGCGCTCGTCAGCGCCGCAACGCTCTCCAATCGCTACATCACCGATCGCTTCTTGCCCGATAAAGCCATCGACCTGATGGACGAGGCTGCTTCGCGCATCCGCATGGAAGTCGAGTCCAAGCCCGAGGAGATCGAGAATCTCGACCGCCGCATCATCCAGCTCAAGATCGAGCGCGAGGCGCTGAAGAAGGAGAGCGATGCCGCATCCAAGGATCGGCTCGCGGCGCTGGAAGCAGAACTGGCCAACCTCGAGGAACAGTCTTCGGCGCTGACCACCCGTTGGCAGGCCGAGAAGGACAAAATCCACGCGGAGTCGAAGCTCAAGGAGCAGCTTGAGGCCGCGCGCCTTGAGGTGGAGCAGGCGCAGCGCGCAGGCGATCTCGGCAAGATCGCCGAGCTCAACTACGGCACCATCCCTGCCCTCACCAAGCAATTGGAGGAGGCCCAAGCCACCACCAAGGGCGCGATGCTACGCGAAGAGGTGACCGCGGAAGACATCGCCGCCGTCGTTGCGCGCTGGACGGGCATTCCGGTCGATCGGATGCTGGAGGGCGAGCGCGAGAAATTGCTCAACATGGAAGCAGCCCTGGGCAAGCGCGTGATCGGCCAGGCAGACGCGGTGAAGGCCGTGGCGACTGCAGTGCGCCGCTCGCGCGCGGGCCTGCAGGATCCGAACCGCCCGCTCGGCTCGTTCCTGTTCCTCGGGCCCACGGGCGTCGGGAAGACAGAACTGACCAAGGCACTCGCCGAATTTCTGTTCGACGATTCAAGCGCGATGGTGCGCATCGACATGAGCGAGTTCATGGAAAAGCACTCCGTTGCCCGCTTGCTTGGCGCGCCTCCGGGCTATGTCGGCTATGAGGAAGGTGGCGTGCTCACCGAAGCGGTGCGGCGGCGGCCCTATCAGGTCGTGCTGTTCGACGAAGTCGAGAAAGCGCATCCGGACGTGTTCAACGTGCTGCTTCAGGTGCTCGACGATGGCCGGCTGACCGATGGCCAGGGTCGCACCGTCGATTTCTCGAACACGATCATTATCCTGACCTCCAACCTGGGCAGCCAATATCTGGCGAATTTGGGCGAAGGCGAGACCACCGATAGCGTCGAACCGCAGGTGATGGAGATCGTGCGCGGGCATTTCCGCCCCGAATTCCTTAACCGTCTCGACGAGATCATCCTGTTCCACCGTCTCGCGGCGGATCACATGGCGCCGATCGTCGATATCCAGGTCGCGCGGCTGGCCAAGCTGCTCGCGGATCGCAAGATCCATATCGAGCTGAGCGAAGCAGCGCGGGCGTGGCTCGGTCGGGTCGGGTACGATCCGGTTTATGGCGCACGGCCGTTGAAGCGCGCGGTGCAGCGTTATCTGCAGGATCCACTGGCCGACAAGATCCTGCGCGGCGAAGTTCGCGACGGATCGACGGTCGCGGTTGATGAAGGCGACGGCGCGCTCAATCTGATCGTCACCTGATCCCAGCCTGAGAACGACGAAAGGCCGCGGTCACCCACATGGTGCCCGCGGCCTTTTGCTGTGCAGAGCGCACCCGATCTGGCGCAGACAAAAAGAAAGGGCGGCTCCTTGCGGAGCCGCCCCTCTTTTCGGGTGAAGGTTCGACTAGAAGTCGACCTTCGCGCCAACGCGGAAGTAGCGACCCAGAATGTTCTGGCTCGACCATGCCGGGTTGTACTGACCGATGCTGTAGCCGCCCGACGGATCGAAGACAGGCTTGATGTTCAGCGCGTTCAGAACGTTCGCGTAGATCATGAAGTTGTCGTTGACACGCTGGCTGATGCTGAAGTCGACGTTCCACTGCGCCTTGCTGCTGCAAGCCACCGGGGTCACACCGTCTTCGTAGGTCACGATCGAAGCACCGATCGAGCCGCGGCAATCACCCTTCTTCCCGCCGTAATCGATCGACGCCAGGTCAAGACCGCTGGTGTAGTACGCCGTCACGGAGGCGGTGGTGCCGCCGGTCTGGATCGTGTTCTGCCAGCTGCCGCGCCACTTCGGCGCACCCGAGCACGACGTCACGTCGCACGGCGAAAGCGTACCGACATATTCCTCGACACGGCCGGGGAACACGCGGTTGAACTTCAGCGTGAGCGAAGCTTCGAACGAGCTGGTCAGCGTGACACCGTCGAACAGCGGGATGCGAGCATTCGCGCCGAAGTCCAGACCAGAGACATTCTGCGAGTCAGTGTTCGCAAATGCCGCCTGGATGAACCCGATCTGCGGAAGTGCAGCCGGGAAGTTGATGTCAGGCTGAGCCGGCAGAACGGTGATGCCGGGGATATTCACAGTCCCGGTGCCGCTGCCATAGTATTGCGCGAATACGTCGTTGATGTCGTAGGTCGCGTTGGCAATCAGGTCCTTCACCTTGATGTTGAAGTAATCAATGGTGAAGCTGACGTTGCGAATCGGCTCGAAGATCGCGCCCAGCGTCCAGCTGGTCGACTTCTCCGGATTAAGAGCCGCGTTACCGATCGAGGTCTGACCGATCGGGAACTGGCCCGTCGCATAGGCATTGCCGCCGTGCGACGCAACGAACGCCGCATAGCCCGGCGTAGTCGTGGCGAGCTGGCGCGTCACGTAACCCGTGGTCGGCAGACCGAAGGCTTCGTTGAACGACGGGATGCGGAAGCCCTTCGAATAGGTACCGCGAATTGCCAGCTGCTGGATCGGCGTGAACTTTGCACCGATCTTCGGCGAGAAGTTCGACTGACCCGACGAGTAATCGTCGTAACGGCCCGAAGCGTTGACTTCGAACTGCGGCAGGATCGGAGCGTTAACTTCGAAGAATGCCGACTTCACGTTACGCGAACCGATTGCGCCCACTGCGTTCACTACGAAGTAGCGATCTTGCGGACGACCGATGTTTTCCGGGTTTGCCGACGGGTTATTGATCGACTCGTGACGATACGAACCGCCGACGGCCGCCTGAAGCGGACCACCCGGAAGCTCGAACAGATCCTTCGAGAGGGTCGCCGAAACCTGCCAGAGATCCGAGTTCGAACGGTTCTTGTTCTCTGGAGCGATATAGTCGCGGATCGTCTGCGAGTTCGCCGCTTGATTCACGAAGTTGTAGGTGCCCTGCGCAACCACATCAAGGATCCGGCCCGGGATCAGCGTGTTACGGTTGATGATGTCGAGCTGAACGTTCGACACAGTACCTTCGACCGAATAGTTCCAGTCATCACCGAACGAACCATTGACGCCCATTGCGGCACGAATGCTGCGCGCCTTGGCCGAGATTTCGCGCGGACGATCATACGTGGCGAGGAGCTGTGCACGGTTGCCGGCTGCTGCGAACGGATTGTTCGGGTTCAGCGAACCGTTTGCCGCGGTGCAGCCCGTGGTCAGGCCCGTCGTCGACTGTGCGCCTGCGGCACATACATAGACCGGCAGATACAGGTTGGTGAGCGCAAACTGTGACGGAGGCGGGGTCGTGCCGGTAAATCCAACCGGTGCGCCCTGCGTGTTGGTGTTCACCTGATAATAGTTGGCCGCTGCATAGAATTGCGCGCGGTCGCCCAGATTCGCGGTGAAGCGGAATGCACCACCGAAACGCTCCTGCTCAGGCAGAACGGTCGAGTAGAGCGCACGGCTATCGCGCGAGCACTGGAGCGGGCCAGCGGTCGTCGTCAGGTTCTGCGGAACATTGACCGGAGTGAAATTACCGCAGCCAGCAGCGGCGTTGAGCAGGTTGAAACGGCTCAGGATCGGCGTCGCGTTAGCTTCGTTCACCAGCGGCGTTAGCGGGTTGTCGAGGATCGGCGCACCAATCTGACGAACGATCGGGATCGGAGTCGCAAACGTGCCGTTGTAGATCAGGCCACCGTTGAGCATCGCCGCAGGCGTTGCCGACGGACGAACCGAGTTCTGGATGCCGTTGGCGCGGCAAACGCGCGTACCGGCGGGAACGCCGAGATCGGTCGGGCCCTGGGTGCCGGGTGCGCGACCCACCGAAGCAGTGCACATGCTGCTCAGATTAGCCGAGTTGAACGGGAAATCCGTGTCACGGGCGTACAGCGCGTCGCTGCGCTGATATTCGCCGTTGACGTAGAAGTTGAAGCCCTGCTCTTCGAGATCACCGTAACCGAAGGTGGCGTCGATGCGCTGCTCAGGAGCAGTGCCACGCTGCGACACGCCGGCCGATGCGTTGAGGTGAAGGCCCTTAACTTCCTTCTTGGTGATCACGTTGACCACGCCGGCGACGGCATCTGCGCCATAGGTCGACGAAGCGCCGTCGCGCAGGATTTCGATCCGCTCGACGATTGCGTTCGGGATGGTGTTCAGATCGACGAAGTTGCGATGGCCGTCATCCGCGAGCGGATAAGGCGCCATACGCAGGCCGTCGAAGATTGTCAGGGTCGACTGCACGGTCAGGCCGCGGAGCGACACTGCGTTCGCGCCGGTCGCGAAGTTGTTGCCGTTGTTCCAGCCCTGCGTGATCGTGCCGGCGCCGTTGGCCGAAACGCGCTGCACTGCTTCAGCAACGGTGTTGATGCCGCGCTGCTCGAGGGTCGCCGCGCTGAGCACGGTAACCGGCGAAGGCGTTTCCGAATTGGTGCGACGGAACAGCGAACCGGTGACGACGATGTCGCCTTCCTGTTCTTCAGCAGCCGGAGCGGTCTGCGTGGTGGTCGTGTCCTGCGCGAACGCAGGTGCAGCGAACAGCGCGCTGGCAAGGACGAGCGCCGACAGGGCCGAGCCCCCGCGCAAGCCGCTTGTGATCTGGGTCTTCTTCATGAACTTCCCTCGCTTGGTCCGGCCGTTTTGCGATGTGCCCGCGGCCGGAGTGTCTCCCCGCTTCGCCTCCCATGCGCAGGACGCACTTCGGGCAAAGCTTGGCTACGATGGATGAAGATGGAGCGTGTCGCTGTAAAGGTGGCATTCAGATTGCTGCGCCCGCTTTTGGGGCACCTGTATCCAAAATGACACATTCCCGCGCATTTTGTTGCGCGGAAGCCGCCTCTTATGTTCGTTTATGTTGCGGCGCGAGATGAACCGCAGGACTATTCGGCGACTGGCATCGGTCCCGCGAGCAGAAGCGGATCGATCCGTGCGTCGCGCCACTTGAGACTCCAGTGGAGATGCGGGCCCGTTGCACGTCCGGTCATGCCCACCGCGCCGATCTGCTGACCCCTCTTGATATGCTCTCCAACCCTAACATTGATGCGGGATAGATGCATGAACGCGCTGTTGAGACCGCTGCCATGGTCGATCATCAGCAGATTGCCTTCGAGCGTGAAGGGCTTTGTCGCCGCGAGAATGACGACACCATCGGCCGGGGCAAGCACCGTAGTGCCCGTCGGCCGGGCAATATCGATCCCCGAATGGTAAGAGCCCGGCTCCCCCGCATAGATACGCTGTGAGCCGAACAGCGTGGAGATACGGCCCACCACCGGCCACAGCATCGTCTGCCGCCAGCCGGTCGAATCGGTCTGCATCCGGCGCGCGCCGTTGATCTGGGCGAGTTCGGGCGCACGCAGCTTTTCGAATTCCGGGCGCGGTACGGGATATTTGGGGAGCGTATTGAGCCGCGAAATGTCCCAGGCGCGGGGCGCCACAGTGAGCACGCGCCGCACCTGCTGGCCATTGTCGAGCGTCGCGACAAGCGTGGCAGACGGGCCGGCATCGCGATCGAATGCAATCAGGAAGCGGCGATCAGACGCGATCGGCACCGGGGCACCGTTGAAGGTGAGCAGGGTCGAGCCCTTCGGCGCGATGCCGATGACTGCGCCGCCCTGAATCATCTGGCCGTCAAACGCGAAGCGCAAAGCCGGATCGGTCTGCGGCGCAGACGGAAGCGCCACCATCGCGAGATTGTCGGCGGCAGCGGGCGGCAGCTGAACGCAGGTGCCGAGCAAAACCCAGAAGGCAGCGGCAGCGGGAAGGCGCGCAGCAAGGCCCATCAGGGGTGCATAACCTTGGCGGCGATCTCGGCGCTCGCATAGGCTTCCTGCCGCGCGACGCTCCAATAGCGCAACGCGTCGATCTGGAGCCGCTCGCCACTCACCGCGCAGACGACATGGTCGCCGGGCACAAGCACGCGGAAGCCGTTCGCCATATAATGCAGCCGCGCCGGGCGGCTGTTCGACATCAGCATTCTGTTCTCCCGCCCGTCACAACAGGCTTGGCTGTTCGGGCTTGCCGGCTGGATACGCCTTGCCGCCGGGCCGCTCAACCTTGGCGTCTACCGCACCGTCGATGAACCGCAAGGTTACCGCACCGGCAGCGCGTGCGGCATCGGCGGTGCCGATCACCTTTCCGGATACCCGCGCCTCGACCCAGGCATAGCCGCGTTCGAGCGGGCGATCGGGATGGACCAGAGCAAGGTGGCGGCCTACCGCATCGAGCTTCTGGCGCGCGGCATCGAGCCGCCGGGCCAGCATTGCGGGACGTAGCGCGCCGGTCGAGCGGTCAAGCTGGCCGCGTGCTGCCGTCACCCGGGCGGAGAGTGCGCGATCCAGCCGCCCGCCCAGATCGTCCATCTTCTGGCGCTGCGGCCCGAGCAACGCATCGCGGCGCGGCAGAATTCGGACCAGCGACGCCAGCCGCTCGGTGGCCCGCTCATGATAGCGACGCGCACAGCGTTCGGTGCGCAGCGCAAGGCTGGCGATAGTGCTGGCGACTTCGGCGCGGACCGGCACCGCCATTTCTGCCGCGGCCGTCGGCGTTGGCGCGCGCAGATCGGCGGCGAAATCGGAGAGGCTGGTATCGGTTTCGTGGCCGACCGCCGAAATCAGCGGGATCGAGCAGGCCGCAATCGCGCGAACCACGACTTCCTCGTTGAACGCCCACAGATCCTCAATCGAGCCGCCGCCCCGCGCGACGATGATCAAATCCGGGCGCTTGACCGGGCCGTCCGCCGCAAGCGCATCGAAGCCGCGGATCGCCGCTGCCACTTCGGCCGCCGCCCCGTCGCCCTGCACCTTTACCGGCCAGACGATGACATGGCTGGGGAACCGATCCGCCAGCCGATGCAGGATATCCTTGATCACTGCGCCGGTGGGTGATGTCACCACGCCGATCGTGCGCGGCATATAAGGTAGCGGCTTCTTGCGCTCGCGATCGAACAGGCCTTCAGAAGCAAGGCTGGCCTTGAGCTTCTCGAACAAGGCCATCAGCGCGCCTTCGCCCGCCAACTCCATCCGCTCGATCACAATCTGATATTTAGAGCGGCCCGGATACGTGGTGAGCTTTCCGGTCGCGATGACCTCAAGACCATCCTGCGGACTGAACGGTATCGCCGATGCAGCGCCGCGCCAGATCACCCCGTCGATCACCGCATCGGCATCCTTGAGCGCCAGATAGGCATGGCCCGAAGCCGCGCGTTTCCACCCCGAAATCTCGCCGCGAATGCGGACATGGCCGAATTCACCCTCGACCATCCGCTTGAGCTTTGACGATAGTTCGCTGACGCTCATCGCCGCTGCGTTGTCGCCGGGCATCTCCTCGGCTAACAGCCGCCCAAGTCCATTCTCGGAAACACCATCGTCGAAAAAGGGGTCGGCCATGAACGTCCTGTTGCTTGGGTCGGGAGGCCGTGAACATGCGCTCGCGTGGAAGCTGGCGCAATCGCCTGCGCTGGAAAAGCTTTGGGCGGCGCCCGGAAATCCGGGGATAGCCGAGCATGCGGAGTGCGTGGATATCGCAGTCAGCGACCACCGCTCGATCATCGATTTCTGCCTGCGCCACTCGATCAACTTCGTCGTGATCGGCCCCGAGGCGCCTTTGGTCGCGGGACTGGGCGACAATTTGCGCACCATGGGGATCGGTGTGTTCGGGCCGAATAAGGCCGCAGCGCAATTGGAGGGTTCGAAGAGCTTCACCAAGGATCTGTGCGCCCGCGAGAACATCCCCACCGCGGCCTACGCCAAGGCGGAATCGCGCGATGGCGCCATCGCATCGCTCGATGATTTCGGCATTCCCGTGGTGATCAAGGCCGACGGGCTCGCGGCGGGCAAAGGCGTGACCGTCGCCACGTCGCGCGAAGAGGCCGAGGAAGCGATCCTGGCGATCTTCGAAGATGCCGGCGCGAGCGTGGTGATCGAGGAGTTTCTGGAGGGCGAAGAGGCCAGCCTGTTCGTGCTCACCGATGGTGAGACGCTTGTCTCCTTCGGCTCGGCGCAGGATCACAAGCGGGTTGGCGACGGCGATGTCGGGCCGAATACGGGCGGAATGGGCGCATACAGCCCCGCCCCGGTGCTGACCCCGGAGCTGGAACGCCAGGCAATTGAGACGATCGTGCGGCCTACGGTCGAGGCGATGGCACGGATGGGGGCGCCCTATTCGGGGGTGCTGTACGCCGGACTGATGCTCACGACCGACGGCCCCAAGCTGATCGAATATAATGCCCGCTTTGGTGACCCGGAATGTCAGGTTCTGATGCTGCGATTCGAAGGCGATCTGCTCGAGTTGATGGTTGCGACCGCGCGCGGCGAACTTGCGGGCCGCGCTGCGCCGCGTTTCTCGGACGGCAGCGCGCTCACCGTCGTGATGGCGGCAAACGGCTATCCGGGCACGCCGACAAGCGGTGGCACGATCCGCGGCATTCCCAAGGCCGAAGCAGGCGGTGCGCAGGTGTTCCAGGCGGGCACGCGGATGCATGGCGATTCGCTGGTCGCGAGCGGCGGACGCGTGCTGAATGTCACGGCGGCGGGCGGCAGTGTCCGCGAGGCGCAGGCGGCGGCATACAAGGCTGTCGACGCGATCGAATTTCCAACCGGCTTCTTCCGGCGGGATATCGGCTGGCGCGAGATCCAGCGCGAGAAATTGTAGGCAACGCGCCGCTTGGCTTCACACTTTTCACGTGTTTCGTGACATTTCATTGCGCGAGCAGGAAAGATTCGTGCGGTATCGCAGCGCGTTGATGGCTCCGACGATGAGAAAGAGCGGACCGCTAAACCTTCGCTCTGGGCCAAGCAGGCGGAATCCTACTTCGCAATAGAGAACGCCTCTCTTGACGCCGCCATGATACAAGATATCATCTCGTTCATCCGGCAGTCATCCGCGTCGCGTGACACTCGCCGGACATAAGAGGGAGAGTCTCATGTCGCGTTCCAGCTTGCTGCTCGGTTGCTCCGCCATCCTCCTGACATCCGCGGCGCCGCCGCCGCTGCCCGCCGCGTCGCATGGCACCCATCAGGACCGGCGCTCGCCCGTGCGCTGCACGCCGCGCGAGCGCGAGGCGTATCGCATGCATTCGCAAGGGCAGGCACGGGGGCTGCAGCGGTTGCCCGCCGCACCGATGCCCATGATGATGGCCCCACCCGCCCCGCCCGCGCCCAGCGTGGTCATGAGCGCGCCACTACCCATGGCGACCCGGGCGCCGGGCGCGACGGCGTCGAACTTCATCGGCAAGGCCACGCCCGAATATGGCGCGCGCGACAATACGGAGCGGTATGACGGCAAGGCGGTCGCCTCGATCCTCACGGTTGCCGATCAGCCGGTCTCCACCTTCTCGGTCGATGTCGATACCGGCGCCTATGCCAATGTGCGGCGGATGCTGACGCAGGGCCTGAACGTGCCCGGTGAAGCGGTGCGCACCGAGGAGATGATCAACTATTTCCGCTATGATTATCCGCGCCCCGCAGACAGCGAAGCGCCGTTCAGCGTCACCACCGATGTTTCGACCACACCGTGGAATCCGGACACGCGGCTGATGCGGATCGGGCTGCGTGGCTATGATGTAGCAGCAAGCGGACGTCCGGCGGCCAATCTCGTCTTCCTGGTCGATGTCTCGGGATCGATGGACGAGGACAGCAAGCTGCCTTTGGTCAAGAAATCCTTGTCGATGCTTGCCGATCGCATCGGTCCCAATGACCGGGTTTCGATCGTCGCTTATTCGGGCAATGTCTCGACCGTGCTCGAGCCGACATCGAACAAGAATTACATCCGCCAGGCGCTCGATTGCCTCTCCGCCGGCGGCTCGACCGCGGGCGGCGAAGCGATGAAGATAGCCTATGGCATCGCCCGCGCCAATTTCATCAAGGGTGGCGTGAACCGCATCCTGATGGCCACCGATGGCGACTTCAACGTGGGGGTCAGCGACAACAAGGCGCTGATCGACATGGTCAAGCGCGAGCGCGACAGCGGCATCACGCTGACCACATTGGGCTTCGGCATGGGCAATTATAACGAAGCGATGATGGAGCAGGTCGCGGATGCCGGGAACGGCAATTACGCCTATATCGATAGCGTGATGGAAGCGCAGAAGGTGCTCGACGAAGAGCTTTCCGCGACGTTGCTGACCATAGCCAAGGACGTAAAGGTCCAGGTCGAGTTCAACCCCTCGCAGGTGAAGCAGTATCGCCTGATCGGCTATGAAAACCGCGCGCTGGCCGAGGAGGATTTCGCCAACGACACCGTCGATGCGGGCGATATCGGCGCGGGGCATCAGGTGACGGCGTTGTACGAGATCGTGCCCGCGAGCGGGGCAGGCTGGCTCCCCGAGCGGCGCTATGAGGGCAATCAACAGCCAGCGGCTGCAAACACAGGCGGCGAGCTGGCCTTTGTAAAACTGCGCTACAAATTGCCGGGCCAGACTGCGTCGAAACTGATCGAACGGCCCGTGCCTGCAGCGCTCATCGCCAGCGCTCGCGCGCCGCAGGGCGACATGGCCTTCATCACCGCAGTGGCGGCGTTCGGCCAGAAATTGCGCGGCGACAAATATCTGGGCGGTTTTGGCTATGCGCAGATCGCCGCACTGGCGCCTTCATCGAGCAATTACTGGCGCAGCGAGTTCGGGAAACTGGTTCAACTGGCCGAATCGGGACAGCCAAGGCACGCCTCTCGCGATTAACCCCTGCGATTAGGGTGTTGCTTGCCGAAACCCGGCGCTATGCAGATGCAATATTACGCAACTGCCTAGCGTCGGGAGGGCGCGCATGAACGACCAAATCCAGCAGCTTTTGGCCACCCTGCCCCCCTGGGCACAAGAACCCGCCGTACAGATCGGCGCAGGCGTCGTCGTTGCGCTGCTGCTGCTCTGGCTGCTCAGCCTGCTTTTCCGCAAGCGCCCTGCGCGCGAAGAAGAGGCGGTCGAGCGCGTAGCGGTGGAGGATTATCCGCCCGTCGTGCGGCCGATCACGCCGCCGCCGCCGGTGACCCCGCCGCCACCGCCTATCGCCGAACAGCCGGTGATCGTGCCGCCCGCCCCACCGCCGCTGCCGCCGGTGATCGAGGTTGCGCCAGAGCCCGAACCTGAACCCGCGCCCGAACCGGTGGCTTATGTCGCGCCTGAACTCGAGGCCGCGCCGGAAGCCTTTGTCGCGCCTGAACCGGAAGCCTTTGTCGCGCCGGAGCCCGAACCCGTCGCATATGTGGCGCCGGAACCAGAGCCTGAACCGGCCCCATACATAGCTCCCGAGCCTGCGCCCGCTCCCGAGCCCGCCGCTTATGTCCCGCCCTATCCGGAGCCCGAGCCCGAGCCCGTACATGCGCCGGAGCCCGTCGCGGCACCCGAGCCAACCCCTGCGCCGACATTTTCTGCACCGGATGAGCTGACCCGCATGAAGGGCGTCGGCCCGCGTCTGGCGGATCGGCTCAACAGCGTCGGCATCTCCAGTTTTGCCCAGATCGCGGCGCTGAGCCCGGAAGAAGCCGATGCGCTCGATGCCAGGCTGGGCGACTTCCAGGGCCGCATGCACCGCGACCGCTGGATCGAGCAGGCGGGCTATCTGGCGAGCGGCGACATAGCCGGGTTCGAAGCAGTCTTCGGGAAGCTCTGAGGCTTCAGTCCTTTTCGCGCTTGTCGAGCCGGCTGACGAGAAGCTTGTCTATCTTGCGGCCGTCGAGATCGACGATCTCGAAGCGCCAGCCTTGTTCGGTGAAGCGCTCGCCCTCCTGCGGAAGGCGCTTGAGAACCGCCAGCGCGAGGCCCGCGACCGTCGCGTAATCGCGGTCTTCGGGCAGGTCCATGCCGAGCCGCTCGGCCAGCGCGTCGGCGGGCATGGCGCCCGAAACCAGCATCGAACCGTCTTCGCGGACCACGACATTGGGGTTGTCGCCTGGATCGCTATCCGATGCGAACTCGCCCGCAATTGCCGCAAGCAGATCGGCGGGGGTCACGATCCCTTCGAAATGGCCATATTCGTCATGGACGAGGCCCATCGGCACGTCTGCACGGCGCAGCGCCCCGAGCGCGTCCATCGCATCGACCTGATCCGGCAATACCGGCGCGGGGCGCATCAGCTTGCGCAGATCGAGTGGTTCGCCGCGGAAAAGCGCCGCAACGATATCGCGCGACTGGACCACGCCGATCACCCCATCGACCGACCCTTCGGCAACTGGCAGGCGGGTGTGTGGCGTGGCCAGCAAAGCCTCGCGGATGCCATCCGGATCCAGATCGACATCGAGCCAGTCGACTTCGGTACGCGGCGTCATCACTTCGCGGACCGGACGGTCAGCGAGGCGCACCACGCCCGAGATGATCGAGCGCTCATGCTCCTCGATCACGCCCGATTTGCTCGCTTCGGCAACGATCAGGTGCAGTTCCTCAGCCGTGACCCGGTTTTCCGATTCGCGGTTCAGGCCGACGAGGCGGAAGATCAGCGCGGACGATTGATCGAGCACCCACACGATCGGCGCAGTGATCCGGCTGAGCCAGAGCATCGGCACCGCCATGACGGCCGCGATGGGCTCGGGTGAGCGCAATGCGAACTGCTTAGGCACGAGTTCGCCGACGATCAGCGAGGCATATGTGGTCAGCGCAATGACGATGAAGAAGCCGAGCGTGTCGGCGGTCTCTGCGGGGACGCCCAGCATTTCCAGCCGCTGCGCGGTCGGCGTGCCGAGGCTGGAGCCCGAATAGGCACCCGCGACGATGCCGATCAGGGTGATGCCGATCTGGACGGTCGAGAGAAACTTGCCGGGATCGGACGCCAGTTCGATGGCGGTCTTCGCGCCTCGCTTGCCCACCCTCGCCAGCGCCTCCATCCGCGCCGGGCGCGCAGAGACGATTGCGAGCTCCGACATTGCGAAGACTCCGTTCACGGCGATCAGTACGAGAATGATCGCGACATCGATCCAGGGGAAGGGTGCGCTCATGGTGCGCTGCCCTCATATCCGCACTCGGCTGCGTTTCACAACCGGAACGTGCACAGAATGTCTCTAACCGCGCCTTTCCCGAAAGAAATCGCGCAGAAGCGCCCCCGCTTCCTCCTCGCCAATGCCGGGATAGATTTCGGGGCGGTGGTGGCAGGTGGGCTGGGTGAAGAAGCGGGCCCCGTGCTCGACAGCGCCGCCCTTGGGATCGCTGGCGCCGTAATAGAGCCGGGCGATGCGCGCATGGGCAATGGCGCCGGCGCACATCGCGCAGGGCTCCAGGGTGACCCATAGATCGCATTCTTCGAGACGGTCGCGGCCAAGCGTAGCGGCGGCTTCGCGAATCGCGCGAATTTCGGCGTGGGCGGTGGGATCGTGAAGCGTGCGCGGGGCATTGGCGGCGGTGGCGATCACCCGGCCCTTGTGGATAATCACCGCGCCCACCGGAACTTCACCGGCTTCTGCCGCAGCGAGCGCAGTGTCCAAAGCGAGGCGCATGGGTTCGGGCAGAGGGAACATGGGATGGCCCTACACCAACAGCGCTCTCCGGCGAAGGCCGGGGCCCAGGTGGACAGGTCGTTGAGCTTCAAGCGCCAGCCACTGATCCGCTCCCAACTGGGCCACGGCCTTCGCAGGGAAGCCGGTCAGGCTGGTGTGGCCACTTGTGCTTCAGGCCTGAGCACCGTCCACAAGGCAAAGGCCGCACCGGGCACAAACCCCAGCACGGTCAACCCACAGGCGATGAGAAAGTCGCGCCCCGGGCCGCGATGCAGATACACCCCGAGCGGCGGCAACAATGCCGCCGCTGCGATGCGGCCCGGGTTCGCGGGCATCTTATTTGGCGGCGGGCGTCGGGCCGGTGCCCGGAGCCTGCTTCACTTCGATCGTGGGCAAGGTCACTGTCGTATTCTTCATCTCAACCGTCGGCAGCGTAACGCTTGTGTTGGTCGTTCCGATCCCGACCGTACCGGTCTCGGCCTGAATCGTGGGAAGCTTGCCGCCCTTCATATCGAACGCGACGCTGGGCAGCGAGCCCGAGGTCGATTGCGTAATCTTGAGCATGCCCAGCGACATCATCACCACAACGGCTATCGCTATCAGACCGATCAGCACCAGAAGTCCACGCATCGTAATTCTCCCCTTTAATTGAATCGCTTGCGTAATTAACGCTTATCAACCACGGGGGTTGCGTCCGCACAAGGCTTTCCTTGGGCGAATCGGTTGACGCTCCGTCCCATTGCGGGTATCGGCGCCACCTTTCCGGCAACTGCCAAGAATCAGGATTACTAGCAATGTCGCGCATTTGCGAGCTGACCGGCAAGGGCCGGATGGTGGGAAACAATGTTTCCCACGCCAACAACAAGACCAAGCGCACTTTCCTGCCTAACCTGCAGAACGTGACGCTGATCAGCGATGCGCTGGGCCGCAGCATCCGCCTGCGCGTCTCCACGCACGGCCTGCGTTCGGTTGAGCATAATGGTGGTCTCGACAATTGGCTGCTCAAGGCTAGCGACGACGATCTCTCGCTGCGTGCGCGCCGCCTCAAGCGCGATGTGCGCAAGGCAGCGACCGCCGAGAAGGCAGCCGCCTAAAACTTCCTTTTTAAAGGAATGCGTCAGCCCGTTCTCCCCTGAGGAGAGCGGGTTTTCGCGTTGTGCGGCTATAAATTCAGCCTGAATTTGAGCAGCAGGGATTGCTCCCACACCTGCTGATTGTCGTCGCTGGCCATCCAGACAATCGTGTCCTTGCCCTCCTGCGTCACTGCCAGCGCTTCGAAATTGTCGTGGAGCAGGGGCGCCGCAAAATGCGCGATTTCGCGACCCTGCACTGCCACGCCGCCGCGAATCATGCGCGCATCGAGCAAGGTCAGCTTGGCAGTGAAGAGCCCGGGCACGGCGAAGCGCCGGTTGAGGACCAGCAAGCGGCCATCGGGCAGTTCGGTCATATCGACGGGATCGAAGCCGGGCGGCGGCAGATAGACGAACCCCGCGCCGCGATTGCGCGGATCGGTGGGGTCGCCTTGAAACAGCATGCCAACGCGCCCGGTTTTCGCGAACCGGCCCTTGGGCCGCGCGGTTTCGCTGAGCACGATGAAATGGCCAGTGCGCAGCCGCACCATGGATTCGGGGCCACCATTCCTCGACCAATCCGCCATTTCCGGCGGCGCGGCGTGGCTTTCGGCGCGGGCGAGCGCGGCATCGTAGCGCCAGATCTGATTGTAATATTCATAGCCGAGCCAGATCTGCCCGGTGGCGGGATCGCTGGTGAGCGATTCCACGTCGCGCTCTCTCTTGTAATGGCCGGTCGCGGGGCCGGGCAGGAGATCGCCAAAGTGCGCGTCAGAAATGCGGAAGGCGGAATCCATGCGGAAGCGAACGACATTGCCGGCATCGCTGATCAGCAGAAACCTGTCCCCGACGACTTGCATCGATGAAAAGCTGCCAAATGCCAGATCGGGGCTGCGCAGCCGCACGCCGCCAAGATAGGTGAGTGCGCCAACTTGCAAGCGGGCGGGATCGCTCGAATCGATCGCCACCGGTGTCGCGATGATCCGTGCGACTTTGCCCAGCACATCGCGCTGCCCCGTATCCGACGCGGCAAGGGCCACGCACATCGCAAGCGGGAGTAGGGAAATCAGGCGGCGCATCGCGCCCTCATAGCCGTTCGCACGGACGCGGCTAGGGCCCAGCCCTTCTAGATGGCCGCGTATGAACGGGCGCTAACCAATCCGTTCAGCAAGTCGTCAATGGAACTCCGCTAGAGTCCGATTGTTGTTTGCGTATCGATTCCCTCGCGTTGCGTATCGAGGGTTGGGGGCCGGTTCCTTGTGGATCGGCCCCCTTCGCGTTTTCGGGGCATCAGCGGGACGTCGGCAAAGCCGCCGCTAGACGGCCCCGGGCGACACCGCAGGCGGCGCCGGGGCGGACGTAGCCGCCCCTTCGCCCGTCAATACATGTGCTGCCCGCCGTTAATCGACAGTGTCGATCCCGTGATGAACCCGGCATCGTCCGAGCAGAGAAACGCCACGGTGCGCGCGATTTCGCTGGCCTGACCCAAACGGCCCACCGGAATCTTCGCGACGATCTTTTCGAGCACGTCGGCAGGGACGGCCGCGACCATATCGGTGTCGATATAGCCCGGTGCGATCGCGTTGACCGTAACCCCGGCACGCGCGCCTTCCTGCGCCAATGCCTTGGTGAAGCCATGGATGCCCGATTTGGCTGCAGCATAGTTGACCTGGCCATATTGGCCCGCCTGCCCGTTGATCGAGCCGATATTGACGATGCGGCCCCATTTCTGTTCGCGCATGCCGGGGAACACTGCCTTCGCCATGTTGAAGCAGCCGCCAAGGTTCGTATCCATGACCTCTTTCCACATCTGGTAGGTCATCTTCAGGATCGTGCCGTCGCGGGTGATGCCGGCATTGTTGACCACGACATCGACCTGCCCGAGCTCTTCCGCCACCTTGGCGCAGCCGGCCTGGCACGCGTCATAATCGGCCACATCCCATTTATAGGATTTGATCCCGGTGCGATCGGTGAACGCCTGCGCGCGCTCGTCATTGCCGGCATAATTGGCGGCAACTGTCATTCCCGCCTCCTTGAGCGCAACGCTGATCGCCTCGCCAATGCCGCGGGTTCCGCCAGTTACGATCGCTACGCGTGCCATAGAATCTCTCTCCCTTGTTACGCAGAGGCTAGGCGGGCTGGACCCAGCCTTCAAGCTCCCGCTGCAAAATGCTGCGCAGCATCGCCACGCCGGCTTCGCTGTCGTTCAGACAAGGCAGATAAGCGAAATCGGTTCCGCCGCCAGAGATAAAGGTTTCGCGTCCGCGGATGGCGAGTTCTTCGAGTGTCTCCAGGCAATCGGCGGAGAAACCGGGGGCGAGGATCGCGACTTTCTTCACGCCCTTGGCCGGAAGCGACGCGAGCACTGTATCGGTCGCGGGCTCCAGCCATTTTGCGCGACCGAAGCGGGACTGAAAGGTGATGGTGAGCTCGCGACCCAATGCTTCGCTCAGCAGCCGCGCGGTCTTCTGGCAGTGGCAATGATAGGGATCGCCCAGCTCCAGCGTCCGCTGGGGCATGCCGTGAAAGCTCGCAATGATCGCGTCCGGCTCGAAATCCAACGCAGCCAGACTGGCTTCCACCGACGTCTTGAGCGCCGCGATATAGGCCGGGGCTTCATAATAAGGGGGCAGCGTGCGGATCGCCGGCTGCCAGCGCATTTTTGCCAGCGACGCGAATACGGCGTCATTGGCGGTCGCCGTCGTCGCCGCGCAATATTGCGGATAAAGCGGCGCGATCAGGATGCGGGTGCAGCCATAGGTTTTGAGCGAGACGATCCGGCCATGGATATCGGGCTGGCCATAGCGCATCGCATATTCAACCGACACGTTCTCACCGAACGCATCTTCGAGCGCCTTTCGCTGCGCCTTGGTGATCGCGGCGAGCGGCGATCCGTCCTTGCTCCAAACCTGCGCATATGCGTGCGCCGACTTTTTCGGCCGGGTGGTTAGCACCGCGCCACGCAGGATCGGTTGCCAGATCAGGGGCGGAATCTCGACAACGCGGCGGTCCGAAAGGAACTGGGCAAGATAGCGCCGCACCGATTTCGCATCCGGCGCATCGGGCGTGCCCAGATTGATCAGCAGCACCCCCACTTTTTCAGCGAAAATCGGAGGATGATCAGAAGGCGAGTTCATTCAATGTCCGATAACAAAGGCAGGCGACGGAAGCGCACGCCGCTCGCGGCTTGCAGGGCATTGGCAATTGCCGGGGCGACCGGCGGCACTGCCAGCTCGCTGACCCCGCCCGGATCGCTGCCACTGGCGATGATCTCCACGGTGATATCCGGGCAGCTGGCGAGCGTCGGCAGATTGAGTTCGGGGAGCTCGCGCACGTCCGCGACATTCTCGGTAAAGCCGGTCGATCCGCCGATGGCTGCGGCCATGCCAAAGATCAGCCCGCCTTCAATCTGCTGCTTGACCAGATCGGGGTTCACCACGCGGCCAACATCGACCACCGCGACCAGCCGCTCGACCTTCACCGCGCGGCCCGCGAGCCGCGCCTCGGCCATCACCGCAATGTAAGAGCCGCGGAACATATGGCAGGCGATGCCCTGCCCGCTGCCCGGCTGGCCGCCCTGCCACCCGCCAACCTGCCCGGCCATCTGGAGACAGCGCGCGAGGCGGGGCTCGCTGCCGAGCATCGCCATGCGGAACGTCAGCGCGTCCTGCTCGGCGACATGGGCGAGCTCGTCGATAAAGCTCTCGGTGAAGAACGCGGTGTAGCTGTGTGCGCCCGATCGCCAATAGCCGGTGGGCACGCCGATCTTGGCGGGGTGATGATCCACGGCGAAATTGGGGATCGCATAAGGCGGCGTTGCGCCAGCGATGGCGGAAGGGTCGCCTGCCCCGGGGAGCGCGAGCGAGGCAGTGACGATCGCGTCGCCGCCAAGCAGGCGCTTGGCGAGTTCGCGCCCGGTTTCAGGGGCCGAGATCTTGGCAAGCCAGCCGGCGATGCGGCCCTTGCCGTCAAGCTTGGCGGACAAGCGCCCGGCGGCGGCGGGGCGATAGCGATCATGGCGGAAATCCTCGCCGCGCGGCCAGGTGAGCTGCACCGGGCGACCGATCTTGACCGCGATCAAGGCCGCTTGGGCTGCGACTTCATGCTCCAGCTTTGCGCCGAACGAGCCACCCGCCATCGTGGCATGGACAAATACGCTCGCTTCGCTGACCCCGGCGGCGCGCGCGGCGGCGCTGCGGGCGAGGCCGGGGGCCTGCGTGGGCAGCCAGAGCGTCAGGCGGCCATCCGCATAATTGGCGGTGCAGGTCATCGGCTCCAGCGCGGCATGAAGCCCCAGCCCGACGCGATATTCCGCGCTCACCAGCTTTGCGCCCTTGAACTCGGCGCGCAGATCGCCGGCGGAAGCGATACGCGCGCCTTCGCCCTCAAATGCTGCGGTCAAACTCGCTTCGATGGTATCCGAATTGACGACGTTCTCGGGCGTCTTGAAGCGCGGACGCATCGCGTCGATCGCGCGTTCTGCGGCCCACCAGGTTTCGGCGACCGTGGCGACCCATTGGCTGGTCGTGACCACCGCGAGCATGCCGGGCACTTTGTTGGCGGCATCACGATCGAGCTTGACCAATTGGGTCTCGCCGGTCGGGCCCTGCCGGATCGACGCGAAGACCATGTTGGCCAAGCGAATGTCCGCCGCAAAATTGACGCTGCCATCGACCTTTGCGGGCACGTCGAGGCGCGGGAGCGGCTGCCCATACAGACGATTGGTATCGCCCGATCGCAGTGGAAGGTCCGAAGGCAGGCTCTCGTCCGCCGCTTCGCCCGCAAGCTCGCCAAAGCCGAGTTTCTGGCTGCCGTGCATAACGAATCCGCCCGCCGTGCCACAGGATTGCCAATCGACTCCCCAGCGACTCGCTGCCGCCTTGCACAGAAGCACGCGCGCGGCGGCGCCCGCCTGACGCAATTGGTCCTCGAAATTGCGGATCGAAGTCGAGCAGCCGGTGAGCATCAGCCCCGCGCGCGACGCGTGGGTGCGCTGGAGTTGCTCAGGCAGGCTGCCCAATGCGAGTTCGAACAACGACGCAGCCGCCAGCGGATTGGCATAAAGCGGATTGAGCGGCGCGGGCTCGACGCCGACCATCTTCCAATCCGCGCCCAGTTCATCGGCGACGATCTGGGGCATGGCGGTGAACACCCCCTGCCCCTCCTCACATTGCGGCACCGCGACCACGATATGCCCGTCGCTACCGATCTTGAGCCACGCGCCGAACAGGCTTTCGCCGGGCGCCGCAGTGAGATTGGGAAGATAGGTGCGCGGCCAAACGGCCCAGGCGATCACCAGCCCCGCGCCGACTCCGCCACCGATCAGCAGCGTGCGCCGATCCGGCTTTTTGAGCTTCGAGAGGTCGAGCTTGGGAAGGGTTGGCGCCATCAGTGCAAGCTCTAGCTTGGGGCCAAGGGGCTGTCATCCCTTGCTCCTCAAACCTTCTCCCTATGGGAGAGGGAGCAAGAGACTCTTGGGTTTGCCACACACCTGCTCTATCGCAACCGGCGATGACCGATCTCCTTACCCTTGCCGCCGCGTCGGCCGACCATATCCGCTTTGAGAATCTCGGGCTGAGCAAGGTTGCGCTCGATCTCGGCTTCTTCACGATCAAATGGTATTCGCTGGCCTACATCGCCGGCATCCTGATCGGCTGGTGGTATATGAACCGGCTGCTCAAGGAGCCGGGCGCGCCGATGACCAAGGCGCATGCCGACGATCTGGTTTTCTATGCAACGCTCGGCATCATCCTGGGCGGGCGGATCGGTTATATCCTGTTCTATTCGCCAGATATGCTCCTGAACCCGATCCGGGCGATCAGCCTGTGGGATGGCGGCATGTCGTTCCATGGCGGCGTGCTGGGTGTGGCGCTGGCGATCCTGTTATTCTCCCGCAAGAACAAGCTGAACTGGCTTCGCGTGCACGATTACGTCGCGTGCGTCGTGCCGTTCGGGCTGTTTTTCGGGCGGCTGGCAAACTTCGTAAATGGCGAGCTTTGGGGCAAGCCGACCGATGTTTCATGGGGCGTGGTTTTCCAGAATACCGTGCTGGCAGGAGAGATCGAACCCGCGCGGCATCCGAGCCAGCTCTATGAAGCGGGGCTTGAAGGGCTGTTGCTGTTCGCGGTGCTCTGGTTCTTCTTCTGGCGCACCAAATCGCGGTACGAGCCGGGCAAGCTAACCGGCATCTTTCTGCTCGGCTACGGCGTGAGCCGCTTTTTCGTCGAATTCTTCCGCGAGCCCGATCAGCAACTTGTCTGGCTGGGCGACATGACCGGGCTGCACATGGGCCAGTGGCTGTGCGTGCCGATGATCGCGGGCGGCGCGTATCTGATCGCCACCGCCAAGGCACGGCGCCAGCGGATCGAGCCGATTGCGGGTTCGGAGAGCGTGGCCTGACAAGCGCATGGCTGATGAAAATCCTTTAGCCGCAGCGCCCCAGCAGCGCGCCGATAACGCCGCCGAACCCTTGCTGCCGGAGCGGCTGTCGCGGGCGATCACGCTGGGCGGGCCGATCCCGCTCTCGCAGTTCATGGGTGCGGCGAACGCACATTATTACGGCACTCGCGATCCACTGGGCGCGCGCGGCGATTTCACCACTGCGCCCGAGATCAGCCAGATGTTCGGCGAGCTTATCGGGCTGTGGCTGGCCGATATGTGGGCGCGCGCGGGCAAGCCTGCGGCGCGCTATGTCGAGCTGGGGCCGGGACGGGGGACGCTGGCCCAGGATGCTTTGCGGGCCATGGCCAAAGCGGGCTTCGTGCCGCCTGTGGATCTGGTTGAGAACAGCCCGGTGCTGCGCGCGGCGCAGGCCGAGCGCGTACCGACTGCGGAATGGCATCTCGACCTGATCGGGCTGCACGACGATGCGCCCTTGCTGGTGGTCGCCAATGAATTTTTCGACGCGCTGCCGATCCGCCAATTGATCGCGACGGGCGAAGGCTGGCGCGAGCGGCTGGTCGCGTGTCAGGACACGCTGTTCCTGCCGATTGCCGGGGATCGCAGTTTCGACATGATCATCCCGAAGGATTTGCTGCATTCGCAAGTCGGTTCGGTGCTGGAGACGTCGCCCGCGAGCGTGGCGATCTTGCGCGGTCTGGCGGCGCGATTGCTGGCGCAGGGCGGCGCGGCCTTGATCGTGGATTATGGCTATGAGGGCCCGGCGGTGGGCGACACGCTGCAAGCGGTGAAAGGGCATGAATATACCAATCCCTTCGACACGCCGGGCGAAGCCGACCTGACCGCGCATGTCGATTTCGCAACGCTCAAGGAAGCAGCCGAGGTCGAAGGACTGGTGGCGCATGGGCCGGTGACGCAAAGAGCGTTTTTGTCGGCGCTGGGGATCGACGCGCGGACCGAAGCCTTGGCCAAGGCTTCGCCCGAGCGGGCCGAGCAATTAAGGCTGGATCGCGAGCGGCTGGTGGACCCCGAGCAGATGGGAGACTTGTTCAAGGTGATCGCTTTGACCGCGCCGGGCTGGCCCACGCCAGCGGGGTTCGCATGATCTATCGCGACGGCACTGCCGCCGACCTGCCCGCAATCGACGCGCTGTTTCGCTCGAGCTTCGATGCTACATTCGGGCATTTATATGCACCCAAGGATGAAGCGGCGTTTTTCGAGATGTTCACGCCCGAAGCTTGGGCCGAGGAATTTGCGCAGAGCGATCTGCGCTTTCGCGTGGCCGAGGATGCGCAGGGCCTGGCGGGGTTCTGCAAGATCAGCGATTTGCAGCTTCCGGCCGTTACCGACGCGCGCACGATGGAATTGCGCCAATTGTATCTGGATGAGCGCGCCAAGGGCACCGGCGCGGCGCAGGCGCTGATGGAATGGGCGATCGGGCAGGCGGGGGAGCGCGGTGCCAAGGAGGTGTGGCTGTCCGTCTATATCGATAACCACCGGGCCAAGCGCTTTTACGAGCGCTACGGTTTTGAAGATCGCGGCCCTTATGCCTTCATGGTGGGCAATCACCAGGATGAGGATCGATTGATGCGGCTGGCGCTATGAGTGCGGTTGAAGTCAATCGCGCGCGGGCATTGGCGGGCGTGGCGCATGGCTTTCTCGGGCGGCGCGGCGGGGTTTCGACCGGCGTGCATGCAGGACTGAATGTCGGGCTGGGATCGCAGGACGATGCCGAGGCGATTGCCGAAAACCGGCGGCGCGCGAGCGGAGCCGTATTGCCGGGCGGGAAACTCGCGACGGTTTTTCAGGTGCATTCCGCCGATGCCGTGATCGCGACCGCGCCGTTTGACGAGCGCCCGCATGCCGATGCAATCGTGTCGAACACGCCGGGGCTCGCCATCGGCATCCTCACCGCCGATTGCGCGCCGGTGTTGTTTGCGGATCGCGAGGCCAATGTGGTCGCAGCGGCCCATGCGGGGTGGAAGGGCGCGCTGGGCGGCGTGACCGATTCGACCATCGCGCTGATGGAAACCCTCGGCGCCAAGCGCGAGCGGATCGTGGCCGCTGTCGGCCCCTGCATCGCGCGCGCCAGCTACGAAGTGGATGCGGGCTTCTTCCGCCGCTTCGCCGAAGCCGATCCAGCGAACGAACGCTTCTTCGCGGACGGCAAGCCCGAGCATTACCAGTTCGACCTCGAAGCCTATGTCGCGAACCGGCTCGCCGAAGCGGGCATTCGCACCGTCGAGACGCTGGGCGAGGACACATATGCCCAGCCCGAGCGCTTCTACAGCTTCCGCCGCGCCACCCACCACAAAGAGAGCGACTATGGCCGGCAGATCTCGATAATTGGTATCAATTGAGACGGTCTTTGCGCTAGAGGCCGGGCATAGAAATTCCGGAGAGCCTGAGATGACCGACGAAACCGAAGCCGATCTGACCGGCGGAACCGAGCGCCGCGCCAAGGCGAATGTCGAGACGATCGGCGGACGCAAGTTGAAGCCCGCCACCATGATGATGGGCTATGGCTATGATCCGGTGCTGTCGGAAGGATCGCTGAAGCCTCCGATCTTCCTCACCTCGACCTTCGTCTTCCCCAATGCCGCCGCCGGCAAGCGCCATTTCGAAGGCGTCACCGGCAAGCGTCCGGGCGGCGCAGACGGCCTGGTCTATTCGCGTTTCAACGGGCCGAATCAGGAGATTCTCGAGGATCGTCTGGCGTTGTGGGAAGAGGCTGAGGACGCACTGGCATTCTCGTCGGGCATGTCGGCAATCGCCACCTTGTTCCTATCGATGACCAAACCGGGCGACACCATCGTACATTCGGGCCCGCTATATGCCGCGACCGAGACGCTGATCGCTCGCATCCTTGGCCGCTTCGGCGTCAAGTGGCTCGACTTCCCCGCCGGCGCGACCCGCGAGGAAATCGATGCGGTGATGCACGAAGCCAAAAGCACCGGCGACGTCGCGTTGATCTACCTCGAAAGCCCGGCCAACCCGACCAACGCTCTGGTCGATGTCGAAGCCGTGGCCGCCAGCCGCGATGCGATCTTCACGGGCGACAACAAGCCGCCGATCGCCATCGACAACACTTTCTTGGGCCCGCTTTGGGCGCAGCCGATGAAGCAGGGCGCGGATATCGTCGTCTATTCGCTGACCAAATATGCCGGCGGGCATTCGGATCTGGTCGCGGGCGGCGTGCTGGGGTCGAAGGCGCACATCAACACGATCCGGCTGATGCGCAACACCATCGGCACGATCTGCGACCCGAACACGGCATGGATGCTGCTGCGGTCGCTCGAAACACTGGAACTGCGGATGTCGCGGGCGGGCGAGAATGCGGTGAAGGTCTGCAACTTCCTCAACGGCCATCCAAAGGTCGAGCGCGTCGGCTATCTCGGCTTCCTTGAGGAGCAGGGCGATGCGCGGCAGGCGGACATTTATCGCCGGCATTGCGTGGGCGCAGGCTCGACCTTCTCGCTTTACCTGAAGGGCGGCGAGAAAGAGGCATTTGCGTTCCTTGACGCGCTCAAGATCGCCAAGCTGGCAGTGTCGCTGGGCGGCACCGAGACGCTGGCGTCTGCGCCCGCGGCAATGACGCATCTGTCGGTCCCGGAAGAGCGCAAGCAGGCGCTGGGCATCACCGACAATCTGGTGCGCATCTCGATCGGCGTAGAAGACGCAGACGATCTGATCGCGGACTTTGAGGAAGCGCTGAACGCGATCTAGAGCAGCGGCGCGACCGCCTTCTCGACGAGATCGGCCATGTCGCGATGGTCCTTGAGCGACGGGTGCCAATTGCATCCCGTCAGCTCGAGCGCGGGAACACGGACGACCGTGGCGCCGGCGTCTGCCGCCACCGCCTCGACATCGGCGGCGAAATTGTCCGCAGCCATCAGCACGAACTTCGCTTGCGGCTGCTCGCGCCGGAGCCAGCGGATGAACGCGACGTAGTGGACGCGATAATCGGTGTGGAGCCAGGCATCGCTTTCCCAGGGCTCGCCCGGTTTGAGGGGCGTCGAGAAATCGTTGGTGCCCAGGTTGATCACGATCACTTGGGGCCGCCATTTCGGATCCTCCGCAGTGACCCAGAGCGGCGTTTCGCCGGGCACGGTGCGGGCATAGATGGTGGGCAGGCTGGCCCCGGGAATTCTGCCCGCATAATTGCGTACCACGCCGTAGCCCGAATAAGCGATCACCCGGAAATCGGAGCCGAGCGCCTTCGCCGCGAGCGGGCCGAAGGCCAGTTGCGTGTCGGTGGTCGCGCGCACCTTGGCGCCGTCACACTCGCGCGTGGGCGATGTATTGCCATAACCCACACTGTGCGAATCGCCGATAAACTCGATCTGGCGCGCGCGGGGCTTCACCCGCATCGCATTCCCCTTGGTCCAGAAACCCAGAAAGCGCGGCCCGCCGGACTGGCTTTCGGTGACCTTTTCCAGCCGCACCGCATGCTCGCCATCGGCCAGCCCTGAGACGGTGAAGCGCGTTACCCCCGGCTCGGCCAAAGTCGCACGAACCTGGCCATCGATCAGCAGGCGCACCGGCTCGCCATTGGTCTCGACGCTGGCGGTAACGTCCGTGCCTTTGAAGCGGCTCTCGAAATAGACGCCCGGCCAGCCGAAGCGGCCATCAGGGGCAACGCGGCCCGGCGTCTGGATCACCAGCGGCATCTCGTCCGGAATGGCAATGAACAGGAAGGGGAGCGCGAGCAACATTTTCATGGGCGCCAGGCTAACGCGCATCGCCGCGCGGGAGAAGCACTGTCATTTTGCGGCTCGCACCCTATATAGAGCCTGCTGCTCCGTACGGGGTTAGAGCGTTGGCCGTTTGGGCTCGAACGCCATGGTCCCGGAAGGACAAGAATGAATCCGTCTTCGCAAATGTGCCGCAAGCAGGAAGCCCATCATCTTGAGCTGGCCGCTGCTGCAACGCTCGATAACACCCGCGCAGTCGCGCTGCGCGCCGCAAATGCATGGGCCAAGGAAGCCGAAGACGCCGAACGGCGCGAAAAACGCCGCGACACGGTTGCCGCCGAATAGGGCTGCGATTGCTTTTCAGGCAATACGCGCCTATATGAGCCCCGCTATCGTCGCCTGTGACGGAATTCGAGGCTCCAGGGCCGACCCTTTCCATTTCTCGCTTCCTGGCTTCACAGCGCACGCTGCGCTGTGGGATCTCCATGTTTCGTGAAAGGAACATCCCATGCCGATCGGCAAAGTAAAGTTTTTCAACAACGACAAGGGCTATGGCTTCATTGCGCCGGAAGACGGCGGCAATGACAGCTTCGTGCACATCAGCGCCGTTGAGCGCGCTGGCATGAGCACGCTGCAGAACGACCAGCGCCTGTCGTACGAAGTCGAAACCGACAACCGTGGCAAGTCCTCGGCTGTGAACCTCCAGGCTCTCTAAGACCTGGAGCTTCGGCTCAAGAATTTCGGCCCGCTTCTCGCAAGGGAAGCGGGCCGTTTTCGTTTGGGGCTCCAGACCTTCTTCTCCTTGGTAGGGGGAGCGGAATCGAAGCTTGGCAGCATGCTGCCTAGCGCAGGTCTCCCCTGAAGGGGCGAGGGAAGATTGCGTCTAGCCCCAAAGATGCGCGCGATACGCAGCAAAGCACCGCTCGCCACAGCGCAGCCGGATCAGCGCACCCTCGGCCATCGCCGTGGCGCGACGCGGGTCTTCCTCCACTGCCGGGCGAATGGCGTTCTTGTTCCACTCGATGCTGTGCTTCACATCGAGCACCGCATGCACGGAGAAATAGCGCGCCTCTTTCGCTGACAGGCCGACGCGCTTAAGCCCATCCGCGACCAAAGCCGCGCGGCCCGGCGCAGTCAGTTCGATCACGCCCAGCGCACCCACCGAATGCCAGGCATAGCGGCGGTTCACTGCCATAGCGGTCATCGCATTGGCGAGCGCCAGGCTTTCCCACACGGTATTCTCGATCACCGGCGTGACCTGCAGCGTTTCCACCAAAGCATCGAGCATCGGGCCGTGCATGCCCTTGGCGCTGCCATGGCCCATCTCGTCCCAATAATTGCGGGCAAGCTCCAGCTTGGGCTCAACCGGCAATTTCACCTGCGTCATCGCGACCAGATCGTCGAAGCCAGCCTCGCCGGCTGCTTCCTGTTCGAAGAACCATCGAAGCTGGTCCTTGTCCGCAGATTCGGCGAGCCACGGGAAGAGCGGATCGCCCTGTCCCGGCCCGCTTGCCTTCAGCCCTTCGAACCAGTCGATAAACCCGTCTGCGTCGGTCGGTACGCCTGCTGCTTCCGCGATCGCTTCCGCGCGCAGTTCTTCGAGGAAGCCGCTTTCCAGCCGCTGCATCTTCACGTCGCGCTCGAAGCGGTGCTGCCAGCCGTCGCTCGGAAAAGTGGGCATAAGCCGCTCACAGTTCCAGTGGGCAAGGCCGCGTTGAAAACTGTCCTTCAGAAATTGTGATCCGGTGTCATTTGCGAAATGGGGGGCACGCGTGGCCATGGGGTCGCTTTCTCCTGTTCGGAGCCTTCAACCCGACACGCAGCAGCGGGGTTCCTCACCACTAATTTGGATCAGGGCGATTCTCAGACGAGCGGTTCGTCCAGCGCGTCGTCGAGCAGGCGCAGGTCGCCGCCACGCGTCTCGCGCCCGAACCACGCCACCAGCACGAACGCCGCCACGACGGGCACCACAACTGCGCCGGCAACGATGCCGATGGGGGGCACCAGCTTGGTGATCGACAGCCCCTGCGCGATCACGCCGCCCGCCTTGGTACAGGCCGCCACCCAGCCAGTGGCGCGGCCGCGCACGCGCAACGGAAAGCTCTCGGCCGTGTAAGGCAGCACAATCGCGATGATGCCGTTGAGCCCGACGATCAGCAAAGCGAAAGGAAGCACCGGATCGCCGCCGCCAAACAGTTCAAGCCGCAATATCCCGATCAGCCCAAGGCCCAGAATACCGATCGCCGCGGCGAGCGACCATTTGGTGCTCCACAGCGAGTAAATCAGTGCACAGGCGAAGGCCATCGGGATGGCGATCAGCGCGGATTTGGCGAGCAGGCCGTTGGCGACTTCCAAGGCGTATCCCTGATCGCGCAGATGCGCCGGCAGCCACAGCAACAGCCCGAAATTGACGAAGCCCCAGGTGAGCGCAGTGATCGAAAGCGCTGTGAGCTTGCCGTACAGATGCAGTCCGGTCAGCGCCTTGTGGCTGGCCTTCGCCGCCGATGCTGCGGGTGCCGTCACCTTTGTTGCCACCGCACCGAATTTCGCCATCACCTTTTGCGCTTCCAGCCCGCGGCCATGCGCCATCAGGAACTTCGCGCTCTCGGGAATGAGCCCGCCCAGAAACACCAGGGCAAGGCCGGTGGGCAGGTTGAGCAGCCATAATACCCGCCAGCTAAAGATCGGCACAAGATAGGTCGCAGCCGCGCTCGCCGCGAGATAACCGCCGCCCGCGCCCAGTCCGCCGACCAGCACCAGGCTCCAGCCGCGATGCTTGTTGGGCATCATCTCGGCGAGCAACGCATAAGTGACCGGCAACATGCCGCCTGCTGCTGCGCCCATCATGAAGCACATCACGATATTCCAGTTGAGCGACGGCATCGCCCCGCAGATCGAAGTGCCGACAAACATCACTGCCGAAAGCAGGATCGTCGCCTTGCGCCCATAAATATCCGCCAGCACGCCCCACAGCACCGATCCGGTGACGGTGCCCATCAGCGCGAAGAACGGCACGAGCGAAGCGACCGACTGATCGACCATATATTCGTGCTTCATCCCGTCGATCGTGAAGCCAAGCGCAGCCGGCTTCATCGTATCGATGATGAGCGCGACGATCAGCACGATCATAAGGCTCCAATGCGCGCGGCCCAGCGGCGCATCTTCCGGCGCGGCCACCACGATCCCCGCACTCGCGGCGCGCTGTGCGGCAACGTCGCGTGGCAGGAGCCCGTACGCGGCAATCGCGCACCCGCCGATGATCAGCCCCATGCCGAGAACCATGTCCCAGCCCATCGCCATGCCCGCGAGCATGAAGTGCATGTCGCGGGCCATCCACAGCATCGGCAGGTGCATGAGCACGCCGATGGTGACGCACACGCAGCCAAGCGCAAACGCCCATACGCCGCGCCTGTCGGCCAATGTTCCTGTCATGCGATCCGCCCCCGCTTTGCCGCTTGCTTGCTATGGTAGCGACAAGGAGGACGCGGGGCCAATAGCTGCCTCAGCCGTCGCCGACGCGCTCGATATCGGCGCCCACGGCCTGAAGCTTTTCCTCCAGCCGCTCATAGCCGCGATCGAGGTGATAGACGCGGTTCACCTGCGTCTCGCCCTCGGCCATCAGCCCGGCGATGATCAGGCTCATCGAAGCGCGCAGATCGGTCGCCATCACCGGCGCGCCGGTCAGCTTCTCGACGCCGCGCACCACGGCGGTGCGCCCATGGACTTCGATGTTCGCGCCCATCCGCGCCAGTTCGGGCACGTGCATGTAGCGGTTTTCGAAGATGGTCTCGGTAAAGACGCTGGCGCCATCGGCCTTGCACTGCATCGCCATGAACTGCGCCTGCATGTCTGTGGCAAAGCCGGGGAACGGCGCGGTGCTGAGCGTCAGCGGTTTCAGCGGACCATTCGCCGCGATCCGCACACCGCTCTTTTTCTCCTCGACGGTAACACCGGCCTCGACAAGCGCGTCCAGCGTAGCGCGCATATCCTCGGCAGCGGCGCCCACCAGTTCGACATCGCCGCCGGTGATCGCTGCGGCACAGGCATAGCTGCCGGCTTCAATCCGGTCGGGCATCACCTTATAGGTTGCGCCGTGCAGGCGATCCTTGCCTTCGATCGTGAGCGTTTCGGTGCCGATACCGTCAATTGCCGCGCCCATCGCAACCAGCAGATTGCAAAGATCGACGATCTCGGGCTCGCGGGCAGCGTTTTCGAGCACAGTGGTGCCCTTGGCCATCACCGCCGCCATCAGCACATTCTCGGTCGCGCCCACCGAGACGACGGGGAAGCGATAACGCCCGCCGGAGAGCCGCCCCCCGTTGGGCGCGCTCGCTTTCACATAGCCTGCGGCCACTTCGATCTCGGCGCCGATGGCCTCGAGCGCCTTGAGGTGGAGGTCGATCGGGCGGTTGCCGATCGCGCAGCCGCCGGGAAGCGAAACCGTCGCTTCGCCCGCCCGTCCGAGCAAGGGCCCGAGCACGAGGATCGACGCGCGCATCTTCCGCACAATGTCGTAGGGCGCGACCGTCGAACTGAGATTCCCGGCACGCATCGTCATCACCCGGCCGAAATCGCTGGGGCGCGTGCCCTCGATCGAAGTCGATGCGCCAAGCTCGTTCAGTAGATGTCCGAAGCTGTCCACGTCCGCCAAACGCGGCAAATTGCGCAGCGTCAGGGGTTCGTCGGTCAGCAACGCGCACGGCATCAGCGTCAGTGCGGCGTTCTTCGCGCCAGAGATGGGAATCTGGCCGGAAAGCCGGTTTCCGCCGCGGATGAGAATTCGGTCCATCGATTGGCTTCTAGCCGGTCGCGGCCCCCAAGCAAGCGCGACGCAATTTGCTGTGCTTGATCGACTTTAATGCATTGATTCCACGGCACTGCTTCACGGTGACACGGGGGAGAAACGAACGCGTGTCCGGTAGTTGTTTTGCCGAAGTGTTGAGCGAACTGGTCGATCTGACGGAAATCGAACGGGGAGCGCTTGAGAAATTGGAGGAACGCCAGCGGCAAGTGCGCCGCGGGGCGGTGCTGCAGCGTGAGAACGAAGCCTGCAGCGAGCTCTTCATCCTGCGCAAGGGGCTGATGATGAGCTATGTGCTGCTCGACGATGGCAGCCGCCAGATTTTGCGCTTCCTGTTTCCGGGCGACATGCTCGGCATTTCCTCGGCCATTTACAGCGAAGCGCCCGAGACGCTGGCAGCGCTCTCCGATTGCGTGGTGAGCCCGTTCGACCGCGCGGCGCTTTCAGAGATGATGGTCGCCCATCCGCGCCTGGCGGCAATGGTGCTTGTATATTCGCAGATCGAACGCGTCGCGCTGACCGATCGGCTGGCCGCTTTGGGGCGTACTTCGGCCAAGGCCCGTGTCGCGTCGCTGCTGCTGGAGCTCCGCAACCGGCTGCGCCACACCGACAAAAGCATTGCCAACGCCTTCGCTTTGGGGCTGACCCAGGAAGAAGTCGGCGATGCGACCGGGTTGACCGCAGTGCACGTCAACCGGATGCTGCGCCAACTCGAGGAAGAGAAGATGATCGCGCGCGAAGGCGGTCGCGTCACCTTGCTCGACGAGCGCGCGCTTGGCCGCGCCGCGAATTACGTCAATCGCTATGAGGGGCTGAGCCTCAACTGGCTGCCGAAGCCGAATTGATTGCGATGGGAAGGCCGCTGGGAAAGCGGCGGCCGGGCAGCGATTTACGAGGGAGATCAACGCCGCCCGGCGCCGTTCCTTACTACCCCCCGGTCTCAGGAACATGCGTCTCTTAGCGGATATGCAGAGGTTTTCCGGCTAAGGTTTTATCCGTAGGTCAGTCCGAAACGGTTGGTTCACGCCTTCTCCCCTCACGCCTTCTCCATCGTGCATTGCAGCGGGTGCTGGTTCTGCCGGGCGAAGTCCATCACCTGTGTCACCTTGGTCTCGGCAACCTCATACGTGAACACGCCGCAGACCCCCACGCCGCGCTGGTGGACCGCGAGCATCACGCGCGTGGCCGCTTCCATATCCATCTTGAAGAAGCGCTGGAGCACCAGGACGACGAACTCCATCGGGGTGTAATCGTCGTTGAGCATCAGCACGCGATACGGCGTCGGCTGCTTGGTGCGCGTGCGGGTCCGCGTGGCGAGACCCACCGAAGGATCATCGCTGCGGCGGTCGTCATCGCCGTCTTCGGCCATGCGGATCTGGAAATCTTGGATGTGCTGCATTGGGCCTGAAAATATGGGCTTGGGAGAAGAAGGGCAAGGGCGAGGTGCAATCCTCCCCCGCCACGGGGAGGATCTGGCAAAGGAAAAGGGCGGCCACCCTTTCGGATGACCGCCCTCTCTACCTGCTTGATGCGCCGGCAGCTTACGCTGCGGTCTTCACCTTCTCAGCTGCGACCGCGAAGCGGGTCGACAGCGGCTGAGCGGCGTCGCCGGCCAGCTTCAGCATTGCTTCGGTGTTCTTCGATGCTTCGGCGACATACGAGTCGAACGCAGTGCGAAAGAAATCGCTCTGGAGCTTGAAGAGCTCGGTCGGCGACTTGACGGTACCGAAGGTCTTGAACGCGGCAGTCGCGGTCTCGAACGACTTGCGGCTATACTCAGCTGCGTCCTGGCCCAGGGCTTCCATGCCCTTGGCTGCGATCTTGCCCGATTCGACGATTGCTTCTGCGTTGCCCTTGGCGAACTCGTTGGCTTCTTCGATCAGCTTGGTCGACTTCTCAACAGCCGCCTTGGTGCGGTCGTTGAAATCGGTGAACATGGCCTGGGCCTTTGCGGTGTTTGCTTCGATCATGGTTTCAACTTTCTGTGCTGCCGGGGCGGCGATTTCGGCGATGGCTTCCTGAACGGGCTCGATCGCTGCTTCGACGGTTTCGGCGGTTTCAACGGTACCTGCGATGACTTCCTGCGGTGCTGCTTCCATGGCCGGGACAGGCTCGGGCAGCGTCTCGACAACCGTGACAAGCGGTTCGACGGGAGCTGCCGGGACGACCTTCTCGACCTTGGCTGCAGCAACGACTGCCTGGGGTGCCGCCGGCTTGCGCGAGGCGGGCTTGGAAGCGGCGGCTTTCACCGTGCCGTTCTTCGTGCCTTTGCTTGCCATTCGACTTTCCCTGCCTGATTGCTGCAGTGCGGCATATAGGCAAGCGAATGCTGCGTTGCAAGAGGCTTTTTTGTGCACTGCAACAAAATCGTCTTACGTTACGGAAAGCGTGAGTTTAGCGGGTCTTCACATAGGTGCCGGGGGCGTCGGCAAGCGCTTTGAGTTTGCCTTTTCCGGGCATGCGCGCACCTTTTGCAGCGATCTTATCGGCGTTCAGACTCTCAATCCACTCGATCCAGTCCGGCCACCAACTGCCCTTGGTCTCCGCGGCGCCTGCGATGAACTCTGCGAGCGATTCGACGCGCGCATTATTGGTCCAATATTGGTATTTGCCCGCGCTCGGCGGATTGACCACGCCCGCGATATGCCCGGATCCGGCAAGGACGAACTTGATCGGCCCCTTGAAGTGGTGGGTGATCTTCCAGACGCTGGCGGCAGGCGCGATATGATCGTCGCGGCCCGCCTGGACATAGGTCGGCGTCACTATTTTTGAGAGATCGAGCGGTGTGCCGTTGATCGCCATCGCCCCGGCCTCGACCAGCTTGTTGTCGCGGTACAGGTCCTTCAGATAATCCATGTGCCAGCCCGCAGGCAGATTGGTGACGTCTGAATTCCAGTGGAGCAGATCGAACGGCGCGTAATCCTGGCCCATCAGATAATTGTTGGTGACGTAATTCCAGATCAGATCGCGGCCGCGCAGCAGATTGAACGTCGTCGCCATATAACGGCCATCGAGGAAACCATCGCTGCCCAGCCCCTTGATCATCTCCAACTGATCTTCGGTGACGAAATGCAGCAGCTCGCCCGCTTCGGAGAAATCGACCTGCGCGGTAAAGAAGGTGGCCGACGCCACCTTGTCCTTCTCGCCGCGCGCCGCCAGCACCGCGAGGGTCGCCGCCAGCGTGGTGCCCGCAACGCAATATCCGATCGTGTGCACGGCCTCGACGTCGAGCAATTCGCGCACCGTATTGATCGCGTCGATCTGCCCGCCCTCGACATAATCGTCCCAGCGCACATCCTTCATGCTGGCATCGGCGGACTTCCATGAGACCACGAACACCGTCAGTCCCTGTGAGACAGCCCAGGCGATAAAGCTTTTCTCGGGCGTCAAATCCAGGATGTAGAAGCGGTTGATCCAGGGCGGGAAGATGATCAGCGGCGTTTTGTAGACGCTCTTGGTCGTCGGTGAATATTGGATCAACTCATAGAGATCGGTGCGCTTGACCACTTTGCCGGGCGTCATCGCCAGATTGCGGCCCAGTTCGAACGCCCCTTCCGTGGTCTGCGTCATCTGGCCTTTCTGCATATCGGCCATCATGTGCTGCAGGCCCTTGAGCAGGCTCTCGCCCTTGGTCTCGACGATCTTCTCGAGCACCTGGGGATTGGTCGCGGGGAAATTGCTCGGGCTGACCGCGTCGATAAAGCCCTTGGTGGCGAAGCGGATCTGCTCTTTCTGCTTGGGGTCCACGCCCTCCAGCGTATCGACGCCCTTCAGCATGTGATCGGCGATCATGAAATAGCTTTGGCGCAGGAAATCGAACACCGGCTCTTCGCGCCATTGCGGCGCCTTGAAGCGCTTGTCGCGCGCCTGTTCGGGCGTCTCCTCGAAAGGCTGCGCGTGCGTGGGATCCAGGAAACGCTGCCAGAGTTGCATCGAATCCGCCCAGAAATTGGCGGTCGCGCGCATCGCGGCGGTGGGATCGAGCATGGCGCTGAAGGCGGGGTTCGCGGGAGCGCCCTGCATCACGTCCATGCCCTGTTCGAGCATCATCTGCTGCGCCTTGCCGAGCACCCATGTCCAATGCTGCAGGTCTTCCAGCGAAGGTGTCGGCGTCGGCGTTTCCGGCATCAATCCTCTCCTTGGGCCTGCAAAGCGTAACTGCTTTCCACCGCAACCGCTTATGCCCTATCAGCCCTAGCACGGCACAAGCTCGTGCCGCCCTCCTAACTCACGAGATGAGGAAATGTCCGAAGAATTCTACCGCATGAAGCGCTTACCGCCTTACGTCATCGCCGAAGTGAACGGCATGCGGGCAGCGGCGCGCGCGGCGGGAGAGGACATTATCGATCTCGGCATGGGCAATCCCGATCTGCCGCCGCCGGCGCATGTGATCGCGAAGCTGGTCGAAGTCGCGCAAAAGCCAGACGCGCATGGCTATTCGCAGTCAAAGGGTATTCCGGGGCTCCGCCGCGCTCAGGCCAATTATTATGGGCGCCGCTTCGGGGTCGATATCGATCCCGAAACCGAAGTCGTGGTGACGATGGGATCGAAGGAAGGGCTCGCCAGCCTCGCCACTGCGATCACGGCGCCCGGCGATGTCGTGCTGGCACCGAACCCCAGCTACCCGATCCACACCTTCGGCTTCATCCTCGCGGGCGCCACGATCCGCGCAGTGCCGACCACGCCCGACGAGCATTATTTCGAGAGTCTTGAGCGCGCGATCGCCTTCACCGTGCCGCGGCCTTCGATCCTCGTGGTCAATTACCCGTCGAACCCGACCGCCGAGACCGTCGATCTGGCATTCTATGAGCGGCTGGTGGCCTGGGCGAAGGAGAACAAGGTCTGGATTATCTCCGACCTTGCGTATTCCGAGCTGTATTTTGACGGCAAACCTACCGTCTCGATCCTGCAGGTGCCGGGTGCGAAGGATATCGCGATCGAGTTCACGTCGCTTTCCAAGACCTATTCGATGGCCGGCTGGCGGATGGGCTTTGCGGTGGGCAACAAGACGCTGATCGCGGCGATGACGCGGGTGAAGTCGTATCTCGATTACGGTGCCTTCACTCCGATTCAGGCCGCTGCCTGTGCCGCGCTCAACGGCCCGCAGGACATCGTCGAGAAGAACCGTGAACTCTATCACAAGCGCCGCGACGTGCTGGTCGAAAGCTTCGGCCGCGCCGGATGGGACATCCCTGCCCCGCCCGCCAGCATGTTTGCCTGGGCGCCGCTGCCGCCTGCGCTCGCCCATCTGGGAAGCCTCGAATTCTCCAAGCAATTGCTCAGCCATGCCAAGGTCGCGGTGGCACCGGGCGTCGGCTATGGCGAAAACGGCGAGGGGTTCGTGCGCATCGCAATGGTCGAAAACGAGCAGCGCCTGCGCCAGGCCGCGCGCAACGTGAAGAAGTATCTCCAGTCGATGGGGGTGAATACGGGCGGCGCGAAAGCGGGCTAAGGGTTGCATCCGCCCGGCCGGTTCGCCACTGGCCGGGCATGACCCGTTCCGGCTTCCCCTTCTCCACCAGCTTTCGCGTCCGCTATTCGGAGATTGATGGGCAGAAGATAGTCTTCAACTCGCGCTACCTCGAATATGGCGATGTCGCGCTCACCGAATTCTGGCGCTGGGCGAACCTGGCGGACATCGGGCCGGACTGGCTCGATGCCGAATTCAACGTGGTCCGCGCGACGGTGGATTACAAAAAGTCGTTCCGCTTCGATGATATGGTGCAGGCGTGGGCGCGCGTGGGGCGGGTCGGCAATTCGAGCCTGACGATGCAGATCGAACTTTGCCATGCGGAGACGGGCGAACTGCATGCCAGTCTCGAGATCATCAGCGCGCATGTCGATCTGGTGGCGCGCAAATCCAGCCCGATCCCGGAAAATGTCCGCGAGCGGCTGAACGCGCTCAGGGGATGCGCTTGAGGATCGTGATCGGCACCTTGGTCTCCGCCTCGATCCGCTGAATCACCTTGGCAAGCTCGCCCGAGATTTTCTTGAGCGAGGCGATTTCGCAGACGGTCTCGCTGGCTTTCCTGACGCTTGGAAACTCCTCGCAACCGAGCGTAAAGACCTCGGCTTCGTCGCCGTGCAGCCCGACAGCGACATATTGATAGCCGGTCGTGGTCGGCGCCTTTTGCGTCTGCGCCAGATACCGCCCGTCGCCGAGTGGTCTGAACGCCAGGGTGCTGACCCCTTCCGGGCCCTTTAGTGAATAGCGACCCGGCGCGCCGCTGAGTTCCACGTCATACGGCCCGTCCCTGGTATTGGGATCGCGGTCGCAATAGACGATCCGCTCGATGCGGCGCGGCCCATTGGGGGTGTCGCTGCCCTCGACCGAGCGGACGGTCTTCAGACACGCCTTTGTACGGGCATCTCCGAGCTTCATTGCATCGGCTTCCTCGAGTGGAAGGTAGATGCGGTAGCGACCGAGCTTGAGTTCGGCGGGCGCGAACCCAGGCGGGATCAACGCGGTTTTGGAGCTCAGCGTGCAGCCGCCAGTCAACGCGAGCAGCGCAATCCCGGCGAAACGTATCATGCTTATTCGGCGGCCTGCGCGGACTCGATATCCTCGGGCAGCGCCCAATGGAGATCGTGCTTGTGCAGCACCCGGCCATCATGGCTGAGCACTTCGATCTGGCGGATCGGCTGGCCATCGCGCGCATCGACCAGGATCGGCGTGGCGGGCGTGCCCGTCTCCCAGCGCTCACCCCATTGGCGCAGCGCAATCATCGTCGGCATCAGCGCAAAGCCCTTTTCGGTGAGGGCATATTCCACCTTGCGGCGATCGTCGGCACAAGGCTGGCGCTGGAGGATGCCGTGATCGACCAGCCGCGCGAGCCGGTTTGCCAGGATGTTGCGCGCGATGCCCAGTTCGGACTGGAACTCTTCGAAATGGTGAAGCCCGTTGAACGAGCCGCGGAGAATGAGGAACGACCAGCGCTCCCCCATGGCCTCCAGTGCCGCAGGCAGGCTGCACAGCGCGGAGAGGTCTTCTCGCAATTTGTTTGCACCCATAAGCGTCACATACCTCAATTTCCGTGCTTTCGGAACGGGATAACATTTTGCATCGCAACAAGAGTTTCTGCTTGCAACTTACCCTAGTGTCAGTTAGGTAGTGATTCGCAACCTAGTTGCAAGCGAATATCCCCAGGAAGGACTTTCTCATGAACCGTTTTCTCGCCGTCGCGGCAGCAGCCGCGGCAACGCTGGCGCTCACCCCCGCAGCCGGTTTCGCCCAGGGCCCCGTTCGCGGCTATTATGCAGCGACGCCGGCTGCCGCTCCCTCGAAGACGGGCATGATCACCGCATCGACCGTGTGGAAGTGCGGCGAAGGCATCTGCACCGCCAACAAGGCCGATGCGCGCGATAGCATCGTTTGCCAGCTGGTCGTCAAGGAAGTCGGCAAGCTCACCGCGTTCCGCGCCAACGGTGCTGATTTTGACGCGGCGGCACTCGACAAGTGCAACGCCAAGGCACGCTAATCGCCGAAAATCATTGCATTGCAGCAGCACAGGACCCCAATTAGGTTCTGTGCTGCGGCAATATGAACTTGTTGATCGGGTGTTGAGCTACGATCCCGGCGCCGATGAGGCGCTGCTCAACCGCGCGTACGTCTTTTCGGTCAACGCGCATGGCAGCCAGAAGCGCGCATCGGGCGATCCCTATTTCAGCCACCCGATCGAAGTCGCCGGCATCCTGACCGATCTTCACCTCGACGATGAGACGATTGCCACGGCAATTCTCCACGATACCATCGAGGATACAGTCGCCACGCTTCCCGAGATCGAGAAGCGCTTCGGCCCGAACGTCGCGCGCATGGTCGACGGCGTTACCAAGCTTTCCAAGATCGAAGCGCAGACCGATACCGAGCGCGCTGCCGAAAACCTGCGCAAATTCCTGCTGGCGATGTCTGACGACATTCGCGTGCTGCTGGTCAAATTGGCCGACCGGCTGCACAATATGCGCACGCTCCATCACATCAAGAATCCGGACAAGCGCAAGCGCATCGCCCGTGAGACGATGGACATCTATGCGCCGCTCGCCGAGCGGATCGGCATGTACGAATTCATGAAGGAGATGCAGAGTCTCGCCTTCAAGGAGATCGAGCCCGAAGCGTTTGAATCGATCATGAAGCGGCTGGAGGCGCTGAAGATCGAAGGCGAAGACCGCATCGCCAAGATCGGCTCCGGCCTGAAATTGCTGCTGTCGCGCGGCGGGATCGATGCCGAAGTCTCGGGCCGCGAAAAGCATCCTTATTCGATCTGGAAAAAGATGTCGGAGCGGCATGTGTCGCTCGAGCAGCTCAGCGACATCATGGCGTTTCGCGCCACCGTGGATACCGAAGAGGAATGCTATCGCGCATTGGGCGTGATCCACCGCCGCTGGCCGATGGTGCCGGGCCGGTTCAAGGATTACATCTCGACCCCCAAGCGCAACGGCTATCGATCGCTGCACACCACGATCATGCACGCGGACAATCATCGCGTCGAAATCCAGATCCGCACGCGCGATATGCACGCCCAGGCCGAATACGGCCTTGCGGCGCATTGGGCCTATAAGCAGGATGCGGTGCGGCCCGACACGCAGGTCAGCTGGATCCGCGACCTGATCGAAATCCTCGAACATGCCGACAGCCCCGAAGAGCTGCTCGAACATACCCGCATGGCGATGTATCAGGATCGCATCTTCGCCTTCACGCCCGCAGGCGAGCTGATCCAGCTGCCCAAAGGCGCGACACCGATCGACTTTGCCTATGGCGTGCACTCGAATATCGGTGATCAGGCCGTGGGCGCCAAGGTCAACGGACAGGTCGTGCCGCTGCGCACCGTGATTCAGCAGGGCGATCAGGTGCAGATTTTGCGCTCAAAGGCGCAGGAGCCCCAGGCGAACTGGCTGAACTTCGCGATCACCGGCAAGGCGCGCGCAGCGATCCGCCGGCACATCCGCCACAAGGAGCGCGACGAGACCATCGCGCTGGGGCGCAAGCTCTATGACGAGATCGTCTCACGCCTGCCAACCCAGGTGGGCGATAGTGCGCTCAAGGATGCGCTGAAGCGGCTGAAACTGCCCGATCCCAGCGCGCTGATGGAAGCGATTGCGCGCCGCAAGCTCACCGATGCGCAGGTGATGGAAGCCGTGATGCCGGGCTCCGCCACCGGCGACGAACACGAACATCCGCCGCAGCAGCACGCGATCGAGATCAAGGGGCTCACCCCCGGCGTCGCGTTCGACTTCGCCGAGGATTGCCGGCCAATCCCGGGCGACCGCATCGTGGGGATACGCCATGCGGGCAAGCCCATCGAAGTGCATGCCATCGAATGCGCGCATCTGGCGGACAGCGACGAGGAAGACTGGATCGACCTGACCTGGGGCGACAAGGCCGAGGGCGGCATCGCCCGGATCGACGTGACGCTCAAGAACGAGCCCGGCGCGCTGGGCGCAATCGCCACCCTGATCGGCCAGCACAAGGCCAACATCCTGGGCATGCGCATGGATAGTCGCGACACAACCTTCCACACCAACGCCATCGAGCTCGAAGTCCGCAACGCCGCCCATCTGATGCGGCTGCTGGCGGCGTTACGTGCTGCGGATGTGGTTAGTTCGGCGGAGCGGGCTTGAGGGCCGAGCGTTGGCTTGCGCGCCCGGCAGCTCGTGTGAAGGCAGATCGCCAGGATTTTGAACCGCAATGAATTATCGCCATTCTTTCCATGCGGGCAATAGCGCCGATGTCGTGAAGCACAGCCTGTTGATCGCCCTTGTGCGCGCCTTGCAGCACAAACCGGGGGCGCTGACCCTGATCGACACCCATGCCGGCTGCGGGCTGTACGACCTTGGCGGCGACGAGGCCCAACGCACCGGCGAGTCCGCGCAGGGCGTGCTGCGGGCCTTTGCCGACGCGAACCCGTTGCTGGACGACTACCGCGCAGCCGTACAGGCGGTGAATGTCGGGGCCGGGCCGCTCCTCTACCCCGGCTCGCCGCGGTTTCTGGCGCAGCTTCTGCGCCCGCAGGATTTCCTGATCCTGAACGAAAAACATCCCGAGGACGCCTATGCCCTGCGCGGCGCGATGCGCGACACGTCCGCCGCCGTGCACGCGCGCGACGCCTACGAGCTTTGGCTGGCGATGGTACCGCCCCGCACCGCGCGCGGGGTGGTGGTGGTCGATCCGCCATACGAGCAGCTGGACGAACGCGCACGGATCACCGCCACCCTCGCCGCGGCGCACCGCAAATGGGCGCATGGCGTAACGGTGATCTGGTATCCGCTGAAAGACCGCGCCATGCATTGGCAGTGGAAGGTGCAGTTACGTAAGCTCGGCATCCCGAAATTTCTGTCGGTGGAGCATTGGTTGTACGATGCCGATCAGCCCGGCATCTATAACGGCGCGGGCCTTTTTATCGCCAACCCGCCCTATGCCTTCACACAGGCGCTACCGCCTCTGCTGGAAGCCCTGCGCGCCGCGCTGGCGCCGGAGGGGCATCGGGGCGCGATCACAGCCGATTGGTTGGCCGAGTAGCTTCCGCTTTCTTCGGAAGCAGGCGCAAGCATTGCCCCCCCCCAAAACAACCATCGCATCAACCCCCTTGCGATGTAGGATTCCGCCTGCTTGGCTAAGCCGGTCGGCATTGCCGCTGCTCTTTGAAATCGTCGGCCCGCAACGCACGTGCGCCAAACGCCCGCGATGGCTTGGCCCTGGTATGACCTTTCGCGCGCCCGCACACCGCGCGCGCACCACCGCGATAGTGTCAACTTGGTGTCAACTTCGGCCTCACAAACGAAACGGGGCGGCCCGCAAGCGGCCCTTTGCGTATCCCACCGCGCAGTGCGCGTTCAGCCCCCCGCTGCCTTGGTGCCCTGATCCATCAGTGCCTTGGCGGTTTTGATCGCATCGGCTTCGGTCATCTTGCCGGATTGCACGTCGTCGGCAATCTCCAGCACGCGGCCGCTGATCACCGTGCCGTGATCGGCTTCCTCGGTGATGCGAATGCCGTTCTTGGCCGCGCCGATCCGGTCCCATTCGGCGCGGATCGCGGCCCAATATCCCTTGGTCGCAGTCCAATAATCGTCGGCGAACTTGGTGTCGAAGTCGTCGAACCTGGCGTAGCTGTTGAGCACATATTCCTGGACGATCGGCTCAAGCTTGCCTGCTTTGTCCTCACCAATCTTGATATTGTCCTGCCACTGGATCCAGCCCGCCGGGCCGTTCTGGTGGCGATTGACGCTCAGATAGCGATCATAATCGGGACCACGGATCGCGTCCCGGCGTGCGAGCGGACGCCAGGTGTCGTTCGATGCCCAACGGCGCAGGCCGCCGGCAGTTTCCCATTTGCCCCAGCCGCCATAACGCGGGCTGTCATCGACCTGATAAACCGTCTGCGACCATGCGCCCTTACGCTCGGCATCAGGCACCTTGGTCCACACCCAGGCATCGGGGCCGGAATATGTGAGCACTTTGACGGGCTCATATTCCCAATCCTGCCGCCAATGCTTGACGATCATCTTCTTGCCTTCGCCCATATCGATGACGAGCAGATGCTGAAGGCGGATAATCTTGCCATTATCCTCGATCACCCGGACGACTTCATTGCCGCCGGAGATCTTGGCTGGAATCGGCGTGTAGCCTGCGCGCCACGCCGTGGTTTCCTGCATGTCGAACTTGACCTTGTAATTGCCCGCCATCGCCAGAATGTCGGAGCGGTCAGCTTCGAAGGCGGACTTCGTAGCGGTCTGGGCATAAGCGGGCGCCATCAGGGCGGCTGGTGCGGATAGCAGGAGAAGTGCCGCCGGCACCGCTCCCCAAAAATTGATAGTCATCGTATCGTGTCCTTAATGCGAATCAGAAGCGATAGCTGACCGACACACTGCCATTGCGCCCCGGCTGCGTATAGGCATCCTTGATCGCCGATGTGTTCGCCACGCCGCGAACGTCGTTCCACCAGGCATATTTGCGATCGAAGATGTTGAACACGCCAGCGCGCAGCGTGAGCCCATCGGTCACCCGCACGAATGCGGTGGCGTCCAGGATGACGAACTCGCCGGGCGTGAAGCATGCGGTGGTGCATACGCCGTTGGTGCGGTTCCGCTCCTTCTGCGCCGCATAGGTGGCGATCAACTGGCCGCCGAAGCGCCCCGCCGGATCGCGATAACCGCCGCCGAAGACGAGCTTGGTCGGCTCGATCGTCGAGAGCGGCGCGCGCACGCCCGCCCCGTTGATGCCGTCACCGGTCGCGTAGGACAAAGCGGCCTGGGCGCTGAAGCCGTCGGCCGTGCGCGCTTCGATCTTGGCCTCGGCGCCCGCGACCTCGACACGGTTGATGTTGACGAACTGATAGACCAGCGGATTGCCGGGTGCGCCGGTGCCGCCGACGACTTCCTGCGAGATGAAGTCGTCATAATCCGCCTTGAACGCAGTGATGCTGGCGCTAACCGCATCGCTGGTGAAGCGGACGCCGCCTTCGAAGCTTTCGCTGGTCTCGGGGCGCAGGCCGGAATTCGGGCGCGAGGTGTAGCCGAACGCCAGATTCTCGAAATACTGGTTCACCTGGCTCGGCTCGGGCGACTTGAAGCCCTGCGCATAATTGCCGAACAACCGGAAACTGCTGCCCAGCTTCACGACAGCGCCGAATTTGGGCGAAACCTTTGAACCGCTGCTGCCGGCGATCGCCATGCTTGCCGGCAGCAGTGCATCGCGCTTGGGCGACAGATCATAGGTGTCAAAGCGTAACGCCGGATAGAATGTCACCGGACCAAGCGTGATCTCATCGGCGATGAAAGCACCGGCCAGCGTATAATCGGTGTTCGGGAAAGCGCGGGTCGGGAACACATCTGGCGGGGTCGGTACGGTGCCGCTGCGAATGCCCTCCTGCCGGGTGCGGCTGACATCGCCGCCAATCACCAGACGGTGCGCAAGCGCGCCGATCTCGAAGCTCGCACGCACTTCGGCGGATGCGCCGTAGACTGTGTTGTCGAAGGTGTTGAGGCGCGTGCGGTCAGCAGCGGGCGTGCGATCCTCGCGTGTGAACTGATGGTCTTCGGCGTCCTGCCAGTAAGCGCTGACGCGGGCGTAGTCGATCATCCCCTGGCCCTGCCAGGTCCAGTCGGCAGCAACACGGATACGCTTGCCGGTATCGGTCGCCTGCACCAGATCGACCGTTGCACTGCGACCGGTGAGCACATCGGTGAAAAGATTGGTGTCGAGATATTCGCCGGTCAGGCGAAGCTTGTGCCCGCCACCCGGTTCCCAGACCAAGCGGCCAAGGAACGCGTCCGAACGGCCGTCCTGCGGATTGGCGATGGTGCGTGCAGCACCGGTGCCCGCGACCACACCCTGATTTTCGAGCTCGTTAAAGTCGCGGCGGGTGTAAGCGAACATCGCCGAAAGGCTGCCGGTGCGGCCAGCGAGGATCGCGGTTTCGGCGAATTCATTATCCGACGAGCTATAGGCTGCGCGGACGATGCCGCCGATGCTCTTACCTCCGGTCAGGAAGTCCGCGGGTTCGCTGGTGACGAAGCTCACCGCACCCGACAGGCCATCGCTACCGTACAGCGCCGAGGCCGGGCCGCGCAGGATCTCGACCGATTTGACGAGGCCCAGATCGACATAATCGCCGCGGCCCGCTGCCTGTGCACCGAAGGTAAAGCCATCCGGCACGCGGACGCCATCGACCTGAATCAAAACGCGATTTCCCCCGATGCCGCGAACGATAAAGCCTTCATTGCCAGCACGCCCCGTGACGCCCAATGCCGCGCCGAAGCGAGTAGGCGCGCGCGGGACGCTGACGCCAGGTTCGTACCGGACGAGATCCTTGATGTCTGTGACCAGTTCGTCGGCGATGCGGTTCTCGTCGATCACGGTAACCGTGGCAGGCGCGTCGGCAACGGCGACCGGCTGTCGTGTCGCTGTGACGGTGATGGTGATGGTCTGATCGCCCTGCTTGGTTTCAGCCTGTGTCTCGGCGCCCTGCGCAAAATCCTGCGCCAATGTCGGGGTCGCCACCACGCACGCCATCAGACTTATCCCCGCCACCAACTGCCACCTCATTATAGACCCTTCCGCTATTGCGACTGATTCGCATTATCTCACCCGTTAGGCACGCCCTGTCTGGTGGTCAACCCCGTAACGACGAGGCAGCTTGACTTACTCTGTTCTGCAGAGCATTTAACTCTGTATTGCAGAGTATGCGGCGAGCAGGATTTATACGGAGGAAGACGATGAAGAGGCTGGTTACGACAAGCGCACTGGCGCTGTGCGCATTGGCACTCCCCGCGCCGATAGCGGCGCAACAGACGAATAGGCAGGCCGTGGCGCTGACGGGGGTGGCGGTGCGTGACAATGGTCTGGTGGCAACCTGGTATCCGCCCGCGAGCGGCAAGCGCGGACCGGTGATTCTGGTGCTGGGCGGCTCGGAGGGCGGCGAAGGTGGCGGCAAAAGACTCGGCGCGGCGCTGGCCAAGCAGGGCTATGGCGTGCTGGCTTTGGCCTATTTCAGGGCCGAGGGGCTGCCCGAGCAGTTGCAGGAAGTGCCGCTTGAATATTTCAGCAAGGCGATTGCCTGGCTAAAGGCCCAGCCACTCGCCGATGCGAAGCATATCGGGCTATATGGTATCTCAAAGGGTGGCGAGGCGGCGTTGCTGATCGCGTCGCGCGAGCCGGCAATCCGCGCGGTGGTTGCCGCCGTGCCGAGTTCGGTGGTGTGGCAGGGGATCAACTTCGCCAATTATAACGACGTGAAATCCACCTTCAGCCTGAGCGGCCAGCCGGTGCCCTATCTGGCGTACGACACCAGCGCGCCTTTCACCGGAATCTTCGATCTGTACGAGCGAAGCCTGAAGTTCGCAGGCGCGCATCCGGAAGCCGTGATCCCGGTCGAGACGATTAACGGCCCGCTGCTGTTGCTCTCGGCCAAGAGCGACGCTTTGTGGCCGTCGGCGGCGATGGGCGATCAGGTGATCGCGCGGCTCGATGCCAAGGGTTTCAAGTTCCGCCACGAGCATATCGCCTATCCGGATGCCGGGCATGGCGCGATGTCGCCGCCCAACGGATCGGGCAATAATGCGGGCGCTGCCAATATGGGCGGCACCGAGGCCGGAAACGGCTTTGCGCGCGCCGATAGCTGGGCCAGGATCGCGGCCTTCTTCAAGGCTAGCATCGGAGAGCCGAAATGATCGGACAAGAGGATGCCGCGGGCGCGCTCGCTTCGGTCGAGCGGACACGGCGCCGCGCCGGCGAGTTGCGCGGTTATGCGCATGGCGGCGATATCGTGTTGGCTTGGGGGCTGGTGTGGCTGGTATGCAATCTCGCGACACAATTCGCTCCGCTGTGGGGACACCAGACCTGGCCGTTCGGCGTCACAGCGGCGGTAATTTTTTCGATGATCCGTGGGCGCGCGAGCGGAAAAGGCGATTGGCGCGTCTTCGCCACGACCTGCACCGCGCTCGGGCTGCTCGCTTTGGTAAGCCTTGTCACGGAAGTGAAGGGATCGGATGAAGCCAATGTGCTGATCTCGCTGTTCGTCGCTGCCGCCTATGTCGCGGCCGGGATATGGTCTGGAGCGCGTTATGCCTGGGCCGGGTTGGCGATTGCGGCATTTGCCTCGGCTGGCTGGTTCGTGGACCGCGAGCATCTCAATCTGTGGCTGGGCCTGGGTGGCGGCGGGGCGTTCATCCTCACCGGGCTATGGATGCGACGGGCATGAGCGAGGCAAGCCCCGATGAAGTCGTCCACCAGACGACGCGGCTGCGCATCCTTGCTGCGCTCGATGCCGAACCCGACGCAAAACCGCTCGATTTCTCGCGGCTGAAGGGCGTGACCGAGGCTACCGATGGCAATCTCGGCGCGCATCTCGCGACTCTGGAAAAGGCCGGATATGTCGCGGTGGAGAAAGAGCCAGCGGGCAAGCGCTTCCGCACGTTGGTTTCGATCACCGATGCGGGGCGTACGGCGTTTCTGGCGCATCTCGCCTTCCTCAAATCCATCGTTGGGGGGCGATAGCGGCATATCGACGCAAGACTGCAACATCGCTAAGGCGGCCAGATGAAGAGGCCAGCGCTTTCCGTCGTCATTCCCTGCTACAATGAAGAGGCCTGCCTCGAGATGCTGCATGGCCGCGTCTCGGCGGCGGCGAAGGCGGCGGTGGGCGAGGATTACGAGATCGTCCTGATCAATGACGGTTCGCGCGATGCGAGCTGGCAAGTGATGCAGCGGCTGTCGCTCACCGATCCGCACCTGGTCGCGATCAACCTCTCGCGCAACCACGGCCACCAGTTGGCGCTGACCGCCGGGCTCGATCTGTGCGCGGGCAATCAGATCCTCATCATCGATGCCGATCTCCAGGACCCGCCCGAATTGCTGACCGATATGCGCGCCGCGATGAAGTCGCAGGGCGCCGATGTCGTCTATGCCGTGCGCCGCAAGCGCGATGGTGAGAGCATCTTCAAGAAAGCGACCGCCGCTGTCTTTTACCGGATGCTCGACCGGATCACCGATACGCCGATCCCGCTCGACACTGGCGATTTCCGCCTGATGAGCCGGCGCGCGCTCGATGCATTTCTGTCGCTCCCCGAACAGGCACGCTTCATCCGCGGGATGGTCGCATGGGTCGGCTTCAAGCAGGTCCCCTTCCCCTATGATCGGCACGAGCGGGTCGCGGGCGAGACCCATTATCCGCTGTCCAAGATGCTCCGCCTGGCTTTCGACGCGATCACCGGCTTCTCGACTGCACCGCTGCGCTTCGCCAGCCATGCCGGCCTCGTGCTCACCGGCGCATCGGTGTTGCTGATCTTCTACATCCTCGCCGGGTGGCTGTTCGGCCATGCCATTGCGGGCTGGACCTCGCTGATGCTGGTCGTCGTCATATTGGGCGCGGTGCAGATGTTCGTGCTCGGCATGATCGGCGAATATCTGGGACGGCTCTATGTAGAATCGAAAAAACGACCGATCTATCTGGTCGCTGACGTTACCGGCCCGGTGATGGGCCATGCGCGGCTCGGCTATCGTTTCGAAGACTCGGCGGAGGCGCGCGAATTCGCGGCGGACGCGGCGGACGCGGCGCGCGAGCAACTCTAACACGCGCTTAGCTTCCCACTTTTCACGCGAATCGTGAAACTTCGTTAGCCAATTGCGAAATATTGTTACGCTAGTGACGGCCCCGGCAAAAAGTCGCGTTTGAAACATGCGACAAGCGTGGCAAATTTACCCACAGTAGGACAGCGCGTCCCCTAGCCTTTCGACGCCAGTACAATGATCGACAGCCCGGGCGGCAGCGGCACGCGACCGACCAGATGGCGCTCGAGCCCGAAGATCTTTTCGAACACCGAATTGAGCAATTTTGGCGGCGGCGAATCGTCGCTGTCGTCCTTGCCCGTCAATTTGCCCGCGAAGCGCGCTGCGACTGCGACCGGGAAGAGCAGCGAATTGAACCAGCCGAGCTTGCGGTGCTGCAGGCCAGCGGCGTCGAGCGCGGCAACCAGCGTCTTTTTCGAATAGCGCCGCTTGTGGTGGTTCACTACGTCGTGCGCGCTCCACATCCATTGATGCGCGGGCACGGTAATCAGGATCTGGCCGCCGGGTTTCAGCGCCGTCGCAATCGCCTTGAGCGCTGCCACATCGTCTTCGACATGCTCGACCACATCGAGCACCGCGACCAGATCGTAGCTGCCGGGCTGTACGCCATCCAGTTCGGGCAAAGGCGACGAACCAACCTTCTTGCCGAGCCGCTCGCTGGCCTGTGCCGCCGCCGTCTCGTCGATCTCGATCGCGTCGATCTCGCCGAACTGGGCGAGCATCGGGAGGTTATGGCCCGTGCCGCAGCCGATCTCGAGAATCTTCGCGTTCGCGGGCACCCCGCCCCAGCGCGTGAGGAAGTCCGAGAGGATTTCGCGGCGCGCGCGATACCACCAGTGCGTGGTGTCATGGGCAGCCATGCGATCGTAGACGACGCGATCCATTACGAAGACTTGGCCATCAGCTAAAAACCCAAAGACGATTAAGTGCGAACGTGATCAACGGCGTCACGAACAATATCGGAATTAGCGGCCACCACCATGGCCCATTTAGGATGGCATCGTCGGTGAGCAGCCATACCCAGAAGGTGTTTACGCCCAAGCTGACCAGCGACACCACAAAGAAGCGCCACGTGGTCTGCGAGGCGTCGGCACCGTGCCCCTTAAAGCTCCATTTGCTGTGCATCAGATAGCCCGCCGCCATCGCGACGAGATAGCCGGCGAGGTTCGCGACCTGCTCCGATGTGATCTTGAACGCAGCCAGCGGCGAATAGACGGCGGTGTACAATGCGGTCGCCATGCCACCTGCAATGCCGAAGCGCACCAGCTGGCCGAGCATCCCGCTCGCCCGCATCGTTTCAATTCGTCGAAGTAATGCCGTCACAATCACTTGCCCCAGAAGTGCGGGCCGCCCTAATGCGGAGAGACTGGCTAGGGAAGCGATTTTGAAGCTCGGAGCACTACGCGATTTCCGCATCGACGATGAACTGAGCCAGCATTGGCTGCGCTGGATGCTGGTCTTCTGGGCCTGTGTCGTGGCGTGGTTCCTCATCCAGCGCGAGGCCAATATCTATTGGCTGACACTTGGCGACACCGACGATAATATGCGGCTGATGCAGGTTCGCGCCTGGATGGCGGGGCAAGGCTGGTACGATCTGCGCAACTATCGCCTCGATCCGGCACTGGGCGGATTCGATATCCATTGGTCCCGACTGCCCGATCTGCCGATTGCGGCGCTGATCCTGATCCTCAAGCCGTTCCTGGGCCTGCGCGCAGAGAATTGGGCCGTCGGGATCGCGCCTTTGCTGCCGCTGGCGGTGACGATGACCGGGCTGACGCTCACCGTGCGCCGCCTGATCGCCCCCTATAGCTGGCCGCTGGCGATGGTGATCCTGATGGGCTGCACCGCGACCATGACCATGTATGCGCCGCTGCGCATCGATCATCATGGCTGGCAGCTCGCCGCTTTGGCGATGACCGTGGCGGGGCTCGCCGATCCGCGCCGGGCGCGCGGGGGCGCAACCGTTGGCATATCCAGTGCCCTGTCGCTCACCATCGGGCTGGAGATGCTGCCTTATTGCGCGATGGCGGGGGCGATCATTGCGCTACGCTGGGTTTGGGAAGCAGCCGAAGCGCGGCGGATGATGGTCTATGGCCTGACACTCGCGGGTGGATCGGCTTTGGGCTTTGCCTTGTTCGCATCGAACGCCAATCAGGTGATGCGCTGCGACGCGCTGACGCCGGTATGGCTTTCCGTGATGGTGGCAGCCGGCACCTTGTTGTTTCTGATCGGGCGGTTGAACCCGGCCAATCGCTATGTTCGTCTGGGCCTCAGCGCAGCGGCGGGCGCGGCGATCGTCGCGGGCTTCGTCTATTTCTTCCCGCAATGCCTGGGGCGGCCGGAACAGGTATCCGACGAGCTCGCCAATACCTGGCTGAACAATGTCCGCGAGGCGCGGCCGATCTATCGCCATCCGCTCAAAACCGCCTTCCCCATCGCGGCGCTGCCGATCATCGGGATCATCGGCGCGGGCGTCGCAACCTGGCGCGCGCGCGGCACCGATGCGGTGGTCGGCTGGGCGGCGATCGCTTTGTTCACCACCTTCGCCGCGGCGATGCTGCTGTGGCAGGTTCGTGCAGGCCCGGCGGCACAGATGCTGAGCGTGCCGGGTGCATGCGCGCTGGCATGGGTAGTTGTGCCGTGGTTCCTGCGCCGCGGGTCGATTTTCCTGCGGGTATTCGGATCGGTGGCAGCGTTCATGCTGGTCTCCGGGCTCTTCGCTGGCTTCGTGATCCCTTATCTGCCAACCGGCGCGAAGCCCGGCGCCAGCAGCGGCGGCATCGATAAGGTCGCGCAGGCCAATGGCGCCTGCGCGCGCTTCTCGGCACTGCGCCCGCTCAACGGCATTCCGAGCGCGACGATGTTCAGCCATGTCGATCTGGGGCCGCGGCTGATCGTGGTGACGCATCACAACGGCATTGCCGGGCCGTATCATCGCAACGGTCGCGCGATTCTGGACGTCCACCATGCTTTCACTGGCACGGCGGACGCCGCCCGCGCGATCATGGCGGCGCATCAGGCGCAATATCTGCTGATCTGCCCGGATATGTCGGAGACGACGCTCTACCGCTCCCGTGCGCCCAATGGCTTCTACGCGCAGCTGATCAAGGGGCAAATCCCGAGATGGCTGGAGCCGGTGACTTTGGGCAAGGGTTCGCCGCTGCGGCTGTGGAAGATCGTCAGTGTCCCGCCGCAGGCGCCGCCACCAGCGAAGCCCTGATCCCGTCGATCACGAACTGAGTCGCCAAAGCGCCGAGCAGCACGCCCAATAGCCGCGAGATCACTGCTTCGATCTTGGCGCCGACCAGACGCATGATGGGCCCCGCTGCCAGCAACGCCACGAGCGTGAGCAGCAGGATCGCGGCCATAGCCCCCAGCACCGCAATGTTGCGCTCCAGCCCGGTATTCTGGCTCATCAGCAGCATCACCGAAGCGATAGAGCCCGGCCCGGCGATCATCGGCATCGCCATCGGGAAGATCGAGATATCGGGCACTTCGCTGGCCTTGACCTTCTCGGCCCGGTCTTCGCGGCGCTCGGTTCGCTTTTCGAACACCATTTCGAGCGCGATCAGGAACAGCATGATCCCGCCGGCGATCTTGAAGGCGTTGAGGCTGATGCCGAGCGCGCGCAGCAGCGCCTCTCCGAACAAGGCAAAGCCGAACAGGATCAGCGCGGCGACCAGAACCGCGCGGATAGCCATAGCCCGGCGATGCGCGGCATTTGTCTGCGTGGTGAGCCCCGCAAAGATCGGCGCACAACCGGGAGGATCGATCACCACGAAGAAAGTGATGAAGCTGGAGATGAAGAGCTCAAGCATCAGATCGCGCCCTTTTCGAGATCGACCCCTGCATTGCGGTGTGCGGCAACGAGGGTGTTACGCAGCAGGACCGCGATCGTCATGGGGCCCACGCCGCCGGGAACCGGCGTGACCGCGCTGGCGACCGACATGGCGCCTTCGAAATCCACATCGCCGACAAGGCGGCCATCGACGCGGTTGATGCCCACATCGATCACGACCGCGCCGGGCTTGAGCCACTCACTCTTCACGAAGTGCGGGATACCGACTGCGGCGACCACGATATCGGCATGGCGCAGATGGCGAGTCAGATCGCGGGTACGGGAATGGGCGACGGTAACGGTGCAGCTCGCCTTGGTCAGCAAGGCGGCCATCGGTTTGCCGACGATGTTCGAGCGGCCGATCACCACCGCTTCCATGCCTGATAGATCACCGAGGCGATCTTCGAGCAGCATCAGGCAGCCGAGTGGCGTGCAGGGAACGAACCCGTGGAGGCCGGTCGCGAGGCGACCCGCATTCACCGGGTGAAAGCCGTCCACATCCTTGTCGGGGCTGATTCGGGTCAGCACGGCCTGCTCATTGATATGCTTGGGGAGCGGCAGCTGGACGAGGATGCCATCGACTGCCGGATCGGCGTTGAGCTGATCGACCAACCCGATCAATTCTTCCTGCGTCGCCTCGGCCGAAAGGCGGTGCTCAAAGCTTTCCATCCCGGCCTCACGCGTGGCTTTGCCCTTTGCGCGGACATAGACGGCGGAAGCGGGATCTTCGCCGACCAGCACCACTGCGAGGCCAGGCGCGCGCCCAGCTTGCGGGGTGAACACTGCCGCCAGTTCGCCCACGCGTGCGCGCAATCCGGCCGCAAAGGCCTTTCCGTCTATGATTTCTGCCGTCATGCAGCGAGCCTTATAGGCTGCGCGCGATATCTGCCAGCGTTGTGGGATCGCCCGCGATGCGCAAGCGCTTGAGCCGGGATGTATCGCCGGAGATCAGGCTCACGGCGCGCTTGGCCGTGCGGAAGATCTTGGCGACGAGCGCGACCAGCGCTTCGTTTGCCGCACCATCGACCGGGGGCGCCGCTAGTCGCGCGGCGAAATGCTCAGGGGCGCCCGCCGCAAGGCCATCGCGCGACGCACGCGGCGTCACGCGAACGGCAATCTCGATTCCGTCAGAAGTCTCGCGCCAAGCCTTAGAGGCTGGCATTGGCCAGCTGTTGCAGCAGGCCGCTGATGACGATGTTCCGCAGCACGAACAGGATCAGCAACACCACAATCGGGGTGAGATCGAGCGGACCGGTATCGGGCATGATCCGGCGGATCGGATTGTAGATCGGTGCCGTGATCCGATCGAGCGCCGTCCACAAAGCCGAGACGAACTCGTTGTAGCGGCTGATCACGTTGAAACCGACGAGCCATGACAGGATCGCCTGAACGATGATGATCCAGGTAAAGATCATAAGCGCGAAATCGAGGATTTCGAGCAGCATTTTGAAAATGGGGATCAAGACGGTCTCCGCGACACCGGTTTTGCTCGGAATATAGGGAAAGCCGGGCGGCTGCCAAGCTTATGCGTGAACCCTAGGCGTGAACGAGCGTACCGGCGCCCTGCCGCGTGAAGATTTCCAGCAGCATCGCATGGGGCACGCGGCCGTCGAGGATCACGGCTGCATCCACGCCGGCCTCGACCGCCGTGACGCAGGTTTCGACCTTGGGGATCATCCCGCCCGAGATCGTGCCATCGGCCTTCAGCGCTGCGATGCGCGCGGGATCGAGATCGGTCTGGAGCTCGCCCGACTTATCGAGCACGCCCGCCACATCGGTGAGAAGGAAGAAGCGCGAGGCACCGCAGGCAGCAGCAATCGCGCCCGCCATGGTATCGGCGTTGATATTATAGGTCTGGCCATCCGCGCCCAGCGCGACCGGGGCAATGACCGGAATGAAGTTCTCGCGTGCCAGCGCATAGAGAATCGTCGGATCGACCATGACCGGATCGCCGACAAAGCCCAGATCGACATGGCGCTCTATGCCGGAATTGGGATCGGGCTCGGTGCGCTGGATTTTCTCGGCAAGGACAAGCCCGGCATCCTTGCCCGATATGCCGACCGCGCGGCCGCCTGCCTCGGCGATCCAGGCGACGATCTCTTTGTTGATCTTTCCGGCCAGCACCATCTCGGCGACTTCGGCGGTGGCGGCATCGGTGACACGCAGGCCGCCGACGAAGCTGGATTCAACGCCAAGTCGCTTGAGCATTGCGCCGATCTGGGGACCGCCGCCATGCACGACGATCGGATTGATGCCGACCGCCTTGAGCAACACCACATCCTCGGCGAAGTCGCGCGCCAGCTCAGGATCGCCCATGGCGTGGCCGCCATATTTCACGACGAAGGTCTTGCCCGCATAGCGCTGCAGATAGGGCAAAGCCTCGGTGAGCGTTTCCGCCTTGGCGAGCAAAGCGGGATCGGGTGCGTGACTGGTCATTCGCGGGCGCTTAGGCCTCGACGGGCTTTCCGTCCAGCGAACGCGCAATTGCGACGAACGCGTAGATCAGCAGGGGAACCAGCAGGATCGACAAGACGATCTTGGTCGCCATCTGCCCGACCATCAGGCCGCCGATCGGAAATACACCGTAGAAAGAAATGGTGATGAACAGCACCGTGTCGACGATCTGCGACAAAACGCTCGCCACCGCGGAACGCAGCCACAACAGCTTCGAGCCCTCGCCGCCCTTCAACATGCTGAAGATCGTGACGTTGAGGGTTTGCGACGTGCCATAGGCGATCAGCCCGGCAAGCATCATGCGAAAGCTCTGGCCGAGAATGGTTTCGAAAGCCGCCAGGCGCCCTGGATCCATCCCGGCGCCGGCAGGCAAATGCAGGACCAGTTCGATAAGGCCCATCGACACCAGCAAAGGCAAAAAGCCGATCTGAACCACCCGATTGGCAATTTTAGACCCATGGACCTCGGCGATGGCGCTGGAGAGCGCCACGAGCAGCAGAAATGCGAAAATGCCCGCTTCTACCGAAAGGCGCTCCAGCCCGAGCATCGGGCCAACCGCCGAGACCGGCCCCAATGAGACAAGCTTGTTGCCCAAGACGCCGGCGATACAAACCATTCCGCCATAGAGGAGCGAAAACACGAAGAGCGAGCGCTGAAGCGCGGGAGGGTTTGTTGCCATCGCGCAGACGCTAGCGCCAATATCGCGCGCCGCAAGTCCTGCAATGGGCCGGGCCTTGCGTTCGGGCCATTGCCGCGCCAAGCTTCTGCGATTCCCGCGCCTTGCGGGCACCGGGGGACGCATGTTTTCACAGTTTGCACTATTAGCGATGGCGCTCGCCACCAGCGCACCGGCCCCGGCCAGTGACTGGTATTATGTTGATGCCGATTCGAAGGGCACGAACATCACCTTCATCGACAAAAGCAGCATCCGCACCAATTCCGCGGGCAACACCGAAGCCGCAATGTTTTCGGTGCTCGCGGCGGACGATCAGGGCACTTCGGCCTATCGCTTCATCGTGGAATTCCAGTGCGAAGCCGCTAAATCGCGGCTGATGACCGGCGAGATGTTTGATCCCGCGCTGAAATCCGATGGCCCCGCCGATATGGGCGCAGATTGGGAAGGCACCGCGGCGGGGAGCCAAGGCGACACCATCCTCCAGTTCGTCTGCACCAAGGGCGCTTCGCGGCCTGACAGCAATTCGCTGGGCGACGCGCTGCCGCTTGCCAAGGGGCGTGCGATGCTCGCCGAACGCGTTGCAAAGGGCATTAAATGAACCAGTTTCCGATCGGCATCTTCGGCATATTGGCGATCCTCGCAATTGCCTTCCTGCTTTCCAGCAACAAGCGCGGCATCCGTCTTCGCGTGGTGGGCGCGGCATTCCTGCTGCAGGCCGGCATCGCGTTCATCGTACTGCGCACCAGTTGGGGCGTGGCCGCGATCCACGGGCTTTCGAACGGCGTGACCGCGTTGCTCGGCTATGCGGGTGCCGGCACGGCATTCCTGTTCGGCCCGCTCGCCAGGCCTGAACTGGGCGGCAACAGCTTCGCCATCGCTGCATTGCCGGTGATCATCTTCTTCGCGGCTCTGGTTTCGATTCTCTACCATCTCGGCATCATGCAATTCCTGATCCGCTGGATCGGCGGCGCGATCGAGAAGGTGGTTGGCGTCACCAAGGTCGAATCGCTTTGCGCAGCGGCGAACATCTTCGTCGGCCAGAGCGAGTCGCCGCTGGTGATCCGTCCGTATCTTGCCCGCCTGACGCCTTCGCAGCTGTTTGCGGTGATGACCGTGGGCATGGCGGGCGTCGCGGGGACGATCCTTGCGGCCTATGCCAGCCTGTTGGGGCCGCAATCTCTACCTTACCTGCTCGCTGCTTCGTTCATGGCAGCCCCGGGCGGCCTGTTGATGGCCAAGATGATCATGCCCGACGATGTGGCTCCCAAGGACGGCGAACTCCCGCTCGAGCCAGCGCCGGAAGGCGAAGTGATCAAGGCGGTCGAGGCCGAAGTCGAGGAAGAAGAACGCGCGGCGAACCTGATCATGGCGGCGGCGAGCGGCGCTTCGACCGGCGTGAAGATCGCAGTGGCGGTCGGCGCGATGGTGTTGGCGTTTGTGGCTTTGGTTGCGCTTGCCAACGGCCTGCTGGGCGGGCTGGGCAATTGGATCGTCTTCTATTCGCCCACTTTCGGTCCGGGCTTCCAGAGCTGGGCACAGACCTATCTGACCGACCTCAGCTTCCAGAAGATCATCGGGGCGGTGTTTGCCCCGGTCATGTATCTGCTCGGCATCTCGTGGCACGAAGCAGTGCAGGCGGGCGGCTTGTTCGGCACGAAGCTGGTGCTCAACGAGTTCGTCGCGTTCATCGATCTGGGCACGATGAAGGATCTGGCGCCGCGCACTGTGGCGATCATCACCTTTGCATTGTGCGGCTTCGCCAATTTCAGCTCGATCGCGATCCAGATGGCTGCGACCGGCAGCCTTGCTCCCAATCAGCGCCCGATGATCGCCAAACTCGGCATCCGCGCGCTGATCGCGGGGAGCCTGGCGAACCTGATGTCGGCGGCGCTGGCGGGGTTGTTGCTGCCCTAGAGCCCCAAGGCCGCCTTGGCGATTTCGTCGTCTTCGGCTGCAGACGCGCCGGAGACGCCGATCGCACCGACGATCTTGCCGTCGATCAGGATCGGGATGCCGCCCGCGATGGGCAGGCTGTCGCTATTGGCGAGGGTGACGGTGCGACCGGCCAGTGTCTTCTGCTCCATCACACTGGTCGCGAGGCGATAACGCGCGGAGGTCTCGGCTTTTTTCTGGGCGACGTAGATCGAGCCGTATTGGGTGTCGTCCATCTTGGCGAAGGCGACGAGTTCCCCCGATGGCTCGACAATCGCGATGGCCATGCGGAAGCCCCGCGCCTTGGCTGCGAGAATCGCCTTGTCGATAACATAGCCTGCGCGATCGAGCGTGATCGGTGCGCCATAAGCGGGTGCCGGGGCTGGCGCGGGTGTTGCCTGGGCGAAAGCCGTGGCGGGAAGAACGAATGCGGCAGCGGCGGCGATCAGCAGCGTCTTCATAGCACCTCCTATCGGGTGGGTACGGGCTCGGCTCCGGTATAGTCATAAAAGCCGCGCTTGGTCTTGCGGCCGTGCCAGCCGGCTTCGACATATTTAACCAGCAGGGGGGCGGGGCGGAACTTGGGGTCACCGGTGCCTTCGAAGAGCACTTTTGTGATTTCCAGGCAGGTATCGAGGCCGATAAAGTCGGCCAATGTCAGCGGGCCCATCGGGTGGTTCAGCCCAAGCTGGATCGCCGCATCGATGTCCGGGATCGTCGCCACGCCTTCGCCGAGCGCAAAGCAGGCTTCGTTGAGCATCGGCATCAGCACGCGATTGACGATGAAACCGGGCGCATCATTGGCGTGGACGATGCGCTTGTTCAGCGACTGGCCGTATTTCTCGACTGCGGCGACAGTGGCGTCCGAGGTGGCTAGGCCGCGGATCAGTTCGATCAGGCCCATGACCGGCACGGGATTGAAGAAGTGGACGCCCATGAATCGCGCCGGATCGGGCGACGCCTGTGCCAGACGCGTGATCGGGATCGACGAGGTGTTGCTCGCCAGAATCGCGGTGTCGCCCAGCACCTTGCCGACATTCTCGAAGATCTGGCGCTTGATCGTCTCCCGCTCGGTGGCGGCTTCGATGACGAGGTCGCAGGGAGCAAAGGCATCGGTGCCGCCGACACACTCGATATTGCCCAGCGCCGAATCCATGTCGGCCTGACCAATCTTTTCCTTCTCGACCGCGCGGGCGAGATGCTTGGCGATGCCTGCCTTGCCCGCCTCGGCACGGGCGACGTCCATGTCCGACAGCAGCACGCGATAGCCGGCCTGCGCCGAAACCTGCGCGATGCCCGCGCCCATCTGCCCTGCACCGATTACGCCGACTGTCTTCATGGTTCGTCTCCTGATCCTTGGCGCGCACTACCCCCGCGCGGCGCTTTCGGCTAGACTTTGCGCTATGCTCAACCTGCTCCTTGCCTTTGCCGCTTTTGCCCAGCCGCACGAGCAGATCTTCGACGACTGGGCCGTGGCCTGCGACAATGTGAAGCGTTGCGAAGCAACCGCATTGCAGGCGCCCGAGCAGTTTGGCGATCAGGCGAGCCAAATGCTGCTTACCCGCGACGGCGGCACGCTCAGCATCGCGATCGACCCGGCCGAGATGGTGCGCGGGCCCGTGACGCTGCTGATCGACGGCAAGCAAGTGGCGAGCGGCACGATCGGCGACAATTACCGGGTGAGCGGTGCGGCGGCAGATGCGCTCGCCAAGGCGATGGCCGCAGGGAAGTGGCTGGAACTGCGGAGCGGGACGAAGTCGCTGGGCAGGATCTCGCTGGCCGGATTCTCCGCAACGCTAGGTTATATCGCGAGCGAGGGACGCGGCGGGACGATGGCGCTGCCGAGCGTACCGGCGCTGCGGGGCACGAACGGTGAAGCGGCGACACCGACCAAGGCAGTGATCGGCGAACTGGCCGAGCTGGGCGAGTGCGAGCTTTCGGCTTCGGACGGGCTGACGGTCGAGCGCTACCGTCTCGACGCGCAGACCACCCTGGTGCTGATCCCGTGCGGGAGCGGCGCGTATAATTTCAACAACGCCGCATTCATTCTGCGCGGGGGCAAAGGCATGCCAGCCGAGTTCGATGTCGCGCCCGATTGGATGGAAGGCGACGGGCCGGGCGTGCTGACCAATTCCGCCTTCTCGACCAGCGACGGCATGGTGCTGACCAGCTCGCAAAAGGGGCGCGGGCTTGGCGATTGCGGATCGTCGCAAAGCTGGGTGTGGGACGGCAGCCGGTTTCGAATGATCGAAGCGCGGGTGCTGGGCGAATGCCGGGGTTCGGTGAACTGGCTGACAGTGTTTCGCGCAACGCCGGTGTGGAAGTGATTCACGGCAAGTCCGGCGTCAAAAAGTAGCGGGCCAAGTCTCAAGGCCGGGGTCACGAACAAACCCTAGGGCGCGCGTCGTAGCGCCTGCGCTTCGCACAGGATCAGGGCGAACGCATCGTCGGGATCGGTCCATTCGCGAATCGGGGTCCAGCCGCCTGCGCGAAGAAGCATGCGGGCGCCGTTGGGGCCGTATTTGTGGCTGTTTTCGGTGTGGATGGTTTCGCCCGCCTGCATCGCGAACGGCCGGCCATCGACGGCAAACTCGACGTCGCGATTCGCTTCGAGATGCATTTCGATGCGGGCAGCGTCGGAGTTCCAGATGGCGCGGTGGTGGAATGCGTCCAGCGGGATGGTACCATTTAGTTCTCGATTGATCCGTTCGAGAAGGTTCATGTTGAACGCCGCGGTGACGCCTTGGGCGTCATCGTACGCGGGCACCAGAATGTCGGGAGACTTAACGCGGTCCATGCCGATCAGCAGGCGGGCGCCCTCGCCCAGCCAGTCGCGCATCGCGCGGAGCAGATCGACGGCGTGGAAGGCCTGCATGTTGCCGATGGTCGAGCCGGGGAAAAAGCCGAGCTTGGGCAGGCTGGCGACTTCTTCAGGCAGCGGCACGGGGCGCAGGAAATCGGCTTCGACGGGGTAGACCGGGAGGCCGGGGAAGTCAGCGGAAAGCTCGCGCGCAGATTGGCGGAGGAAATCGCCCGAGATGTCGATGGGCACGTACGCGGCGGGCTCGATTGCGCGCAGCAGAATCGGCGTCTTGGTCGAGGAGCCTGAGCCGAATTCGACTACGGCTGCGTTGGTCGCGGCGAGCGCGTCGAGTTCGGGGCTGATCCGTTCGAGCAACGCGGTTTCGGTTCGGGTCGGGTAATATTCGGGAAGCGTAGTGATCGCTTCGAACAGTTCCGAACCGCGGCGATCGTAGAACCAGCGCGCGGGGATGGCGCGCGGGGTAGATGCGAGCCCGGTCAGGACATCGGCG
>JAZKJE010000014.1:0-12915 GCA_040384525.1 Pseudomonadota bacterium | reverse complement strand
GGCCCCTTCGTCTAGCGGTTAGGACGTCGCCCTCTCACGGCGAAAACACGAGTTCGATTCTCGTAGGGGTCACCAAGCTTTGCGATCTAGGTCACTGCCTCAAGGGGCAGTTGTCAGCACCCATATTTGCATCCCAGATAATAGACCTCGCTATTTGGCCTAGCTCCCGTGCTCGGGTAGAAATTGGACATATAGAGGGTGCGTCCGCGCTGGAGAAAGCTGGTTGGGTCCAGTATCCCGAGGCTATCCGGCGAATAGGTGAACATATCTTCGCCACGCCATTCGAAATCGGATGGTTGTAGAGTCGGTTGCCCCATCACCAGGCGCGATGCGGGGAGAGTGATCACCGCACCGGCCGCGCCATTAAAGCTGCGATCACCGAAAATATAGGTTCCCTGGAGCGATGGGTTGGTACCATCGTACACCACGCCGCCAACCAGCTTGTGGCAGGCGCGAGGCGTAGCATTATGGCCGCATACGGCAATTGGATCGATCATGCCTGCCGGCCCGCCCGATCGGACCGTCTGGGTGCCTTCCCGATACGGCCAGCCATAATTTCCGGCTGGGCCGGTGAGCGGAACGAGATTTATTTCTTCGGCAACGTCCTGGCCGCGATCCGCGAGGATTAGCATATTATTGTGGAAGAAACCGCCATTTGGATTGCGAAATCCTGATGCGACTACCGTGACAGTTGAGAAATCGGGACTGAAACGAAGTACCTTGCCAAGCATCGACGCAGGATCCTGGGCGGTATTCAGCGGATCTCCTGTTCCGCCGCCATCACCGGTTGCCACGTAGATATTGCCATCAGGCCCTACTCCAACCCAGCCGCCGTAATTGTTGTTATACTGACTATGCGGGATCACGTACCGTACGCCACCTTGAAAGCCGCTCAACCAGCTACCAACCAGGCGCAGTACGACATCGCCAGCGGCGTTGGCGTACATCACCAGGAAATATGTGCCTCTGCCTGCGGGATCGCCTGGCGCTGGCGTACCCTGCGCAAGTTCAGTCATGCTGATGACTCCGCGATCGCCGCCTGTTCCCACATCGGATATATCTGCAAAGCTTGGATCGAGCGGGGCTGTCGTGGCGGCTGGCGCAATGATGCCGTTTAGTAACCCCACATAGATATCGAGGCGGCCTGCCCCAACTCCCGTAATGGCCATTGTCACAGCGTTTCGACGTGCTCCGCAGGTGCCGGTCCCGCACAATTTGGTAAGCTCAGCATTTTCAAAAGAATTGGTGACGGTGATCGTCAGGTCGAGCGAAGTGCTGGCCGCGCCGTCGCTGACCGTAATCCTGACTTTATAGACATTGTCGCGGTCGGCATCCGCAGGTGCTTCAAAGTTGGGCGCGGCATTAAAGGTCAGCGCACCGCCGCTGGTTATCGTAAAACGGGCCGCATCCTCGCCTCCCGAAATTGCATAGCTTAGCGCGCTACCCTCGGCATCCGTTGCTGTTGCCTGATAGACAATCCGGATGATTGACGTCGATTCAACAATGGAAAGCGTCGCAGAGGACGTGAAGACAGGCGGGTTATTTGCTGGGGTCGGCGACGATGTGGGTGTCGGCGCGGGCGCCGGAGTTGGCGTATCGCACGATACCAGAGCCAAGGCGCTCAAAATGCCTAGCGCCGAACACCCGCGCTTGAATATATTGGTATAAGCACTGCGGCCCAGATTTGTCTGGCTCATCGACATAACCCCTCAACAAGATATTATCGAGCAAATGCCTGATTGATATGAAAGTCTCAAAGGCAAATTGTCCGGCCGCCCGCCAAGAGAGCATCGTTTTGCCAAACGAAAAACGATGCTCTCAAGAACATATTCTACAATATTATATCTGCGAGTAAATCTGATAGTCCTCGCGTCAGAACGACGCCCGTACGCCAGCAAATATGCTGCGCCGCTCAACGGGATAAAACACCGCGCTCGCCGGCGTGTATGCGATCACGGCGGAGATATCCCCGGCCGCCTTTTTGTCCGTAAGGTTGCGGGCATCAGCGAAGACCGTGAAGCGCTCGCCGATTTTCGCCTGGGCGCCTATCCCGACCATGGCATAGCCGCGCGGACGGAAGCTGTTGGCGTAATCCGCGAATGCGCCCCTGGGCAACCACTCCACATTGGGCGACACGCTGAGCGCGTCGGTGCCGAGACGGACTTCGGTGCGAAGTACATGCTCGGGCACCACGGGAAGGCGATTGTTGCGGAACTGCCTGTCACCGCGGAAGCGGAAGTCGCTATGTTGATAGACCTGCCGCAGACGCGCCCATTTGCCGAGGTCCAGATCGAAGCCGGCCTCGATCCCCTGATGCCGGGTATCGCCAGCGTTGAAGGTGGAAGCAGGGATAATCGGCGAGACGGTATATTGCAGCAGTTCGCCGCGCAGATCGGCGCGATAGGCGCTGATGTCGAAGCGGAGCGGGCCCAGCTGTCCGCGAGCGCCGACTTCCGCCGTCCATGCCCGCTGGGCGTCGAGCGGCACATAGCTGGCGATCTGGGCAAGTTCGGAGAAGCCGGGCAGCTCGTGGCTGCGGCTGAAATTGCCGTAGAACTGCACGTCTCTCGTCACCTCATAAAGGAGGCCGAGCTTGGGCGAGAGTTGATCGAAGCTGCGGCGGCCCGAGACGGGGGCCGGGAATGCCTGGTCCTGCCGCCGCACGCCCGAGGTGAAGATTGCGCCTGCGATCAGGGTGAGGCCGGGCAGGGGGCGGATGCGACCCTCGGCATAGGCGTCGATCGTGCGGGCTTCGAGATCGGCTTGGAAGGTGCGCGCGGCGCGCGCGCCGTTGACGTTCACATAGCGCTGGGAATCCATATTTCCGAAGCGCGCGGTGACGCCTGCGACGAAACCGAACGCGCCGAAATCCTGCTCGAGCCGGGCATAGCTGCCCCAATCGAGCGACTTCTGGTCCACCACCTGAAAGATCGGGTGATAGAGCTTCTTGGAATTGAGGAACACGCCGACATCGAGCCCGCCATGGGCCAGCGCGAAGCTGGTGCGGTTTTGCAGGCGGATCGAATCGACATTGCGATGCTGGTCGCCTGCAAAGGAGCCGGTCTGCGGACGCGTGGTTGCCAGCGCATAGGTGAGCGCGCCGGGGAGTTGCTGGTCGATCGACTGGACGTTGGCGTAGAAACGCGTCTCGATATTGTCGGTCAACCGGATGCCGATATTGCCAGCGAGGCGCAGCGCCTTCCGCCGGGCGTGCTCGCGATCCCCGTTCGAGCGATCACCGGCTATTGCGATATACGCATCGCCGCGCGCGTCGGCGAAACCCGCGCTGGCGAACCCGCGCACCGTATCGAAGCTGCCGCCGTCCAGACGGACGGTGACGCCCTTGGCGCTGCGCCCGGTGGGGGTCACACCGTTGATTGCGCCGCCCAGCGTGGAGGCACCGAAGCGCAGTGCGTTGGCGCCGCGAAACACTTCGACATGCTGGAGGAAGCTCGGGTCCAACTCCTGGAAATCGCCATTATCGTCGGCGAGGTTGATCGGCACTCCGTCCTGCAACAGTGTGAGCCCGCGCATGTGGAAACCGCGGCTGATGCCGGAGCCGCGGATCGACAGGCGCACCTCCTGTCCAAAGCGCGGCTGGGCATAGACGCCAGGCGAGAAGGCCAGCACGTCGCGCAGGGACACTGCCTCGCGATTCTCGAATTCGCTTGCGGGCACGACGTTGGAGCCCCCCGGCGTCTCGCGGACGCGCTGGATGGCTTCCTTGATCAGGCGTTCGGCGCTGACGACGATTTCGTCATCGCGCGGGGTTTCCTGCGCCAAGGCGGGAAGGGTGGCAAACAGGCACGGTGCGCCGATCAGGGCGCGGATAAACTTTGACATGGGAGTTCCTGGCATGACGTGAGGATCGCGCGGGTGCGCGGCTTCGAAAGTCAGGCGAGGAGAGGCGGTCCGGTTGCGAGCGGCGGCGGGGCTGCCAGGCCGCGACCGGGAAATGCGACGAGCGTTGCGGCGAAGATTGGTTCAGGCGCCGCGACGGGCGCGAGTTCGGGGAGCGGATCGCCCGCCGTTATCGGCTGCGCGGCGGCGGCGAACGAACAGGGCTGATCAGCGGCTTTTTGTGTGGGTGCCGGGCGATCCTTGAGCGCCGCATCGAGCAATGCCTTGCCTTCGGCCATCGCCTGGGAATCGACGGCGTTACACCAGCCGATGGTAACGCCGCCGGCGCGAGCCTCTGGCATCCAGCCGGCAGGGAATTTGAGCAGTAGCGCGCAGGCGAGCAGCAGCAGCGCGACGCGCCGGCCTGTGCTCGATTGTTTCGCGCGATTGCTCATGTTGGGCGCTCTAGCCGCTTGTGCGGGGCAAGCAAGCGGACAGATTGTCCTAGCCGGTCACCGGGAGCCGCAGCGTGCCGTCTTCCTCGTAATGCAGTTCGCTATACGCGGTGACCGCATCGAGCGTCAGATCGCCATAGATGTGGGGGAACAGCTGACCGCCGCGCGATTCTTCCCACTTTACCGCGTCGCCCAGCGCTTCGAGATCGACAGCGGCGAGCCACAGGCCCTCTTGCCCGGCGAAATGCTTGTCGAGCGTTTCCTGGAGCTGGGCGAGGGTGGAGAGGTGGATGTAGCCATCGGCCACATCGACCGGCGCCCCTTTGAAGGTGCCCGCTTCGAGCGCGGTCATCTGGTCGCTGGTCAGGACTTTATAGGCGGTGGTCTCAGGCATTTTGGTCTCCAGCCGTCATCCCGGCGCACGCCGGGACCCGGGGTTACGAACGTTTCGCTCATGGTCCTGGGTCCCGGCTTTCGCCGGGATGAAGAAGCGTTGTTATTCCGGCGTGCCCTCGGCCAGATCCTCGCCGGTATCGCCATCCGGAGTGGGCTCGCCCGCAACTGCGCCATCGCCCAGTACGACTTCAGCCTCGTCCTCGCTCTCCTCGATCCGGGCGGCCGAGACGACATGCTCGTTATCGGCGACGCGGAAGAGGATCACGCCCTGGGTGTTGCGGCCCGTAACGCGGACCGAGCCGACCGTGGTGCGGATCAGCTTGGCCTGATCGGTGACCAGCATCAATTGCTCGCCATTATGCGCCGGGAAGCTCGCCACCACCGGGCCGTTGCGATCCGAGCTGACGATGTTGGTGATGCCCTGGCCGCCGCGATTGGTCTTGCGATACTCGAATGCCGAGGTGCGCTTGCCATAGCCGTTCGCGGTGACGGTGAGGATGAATTCCTCCGCCGCTTCGAACTCGGCCATGCGCTCTGCGGACAAGGTGATCTCGCGTTCGCCTTCCTTCCACGGCGCAGCCTTGAGGTAGTCTTCGCGCTCCTGTGGCGTGGCATCGAAGCCGCGCAGCACCGAGAGCGAGATAACCTCGTCGCCATCGGCCAGACGGGCACCGCGCACGCCGGTCGAATCGCGGCTCTGGAACTCGCGGACGTCGGTGGAGGCAAAGCGGATTGCCTTGCCCTGCTTGGTCGCGAGCAGGACGTCGTCTTCCTCGGTGAGCAGCGACACGCCGATCAGACGGTCTGCGGACTCATCCTCGAACTTCATCGCGATCTTGCCGTTGGTGCGGATGTTGGCGAACGCATCCATCGAGTTACGGCGGACCGAACCCTTTGCGGTGGCAAACATCACGTGCAGGTCGCCCCATACATTCTCGTCCTCGGGCAATGGCAGCACGGTCGAAATCGTCTCGCCGGTCGCCAGCGGCAACAGGTTGATCATCGGCCGACCCTTGGTGGCGGGGCCACCCTCGGGCAGGCGCCAAACCTTCATCCGATAGACCTTGCCGTGGTTCGAGAAGAACAGCACCGGCGTGTGCGTCGAGGTGACGAACAAGTTGGTGATGGCGTCCTCATCCTTGGTCGCCATGCCGGCGCGGCCCTTGCCGCCCTTGTTCTGCGCGCGGAAGGTGTCGAGCGGGGTGCGCTTGATATAGCCTTCCATGGTCACGGTGACGACCATGTCCTCGCGCTCGATCAGGTCTTCGTCCTCGATCCCGTCAGCGGCGGCGGCGATCTCGGTGCGGCGCGGCGTGGCATATTGATCGCGAACCGCAGTCAGTTCCTCGACGATGACTTCGTACAGGCGCGCGCGGTTGCCGAGGATTTCGAGCAGTTCGGCGATCACTTCGGCCAGCTTGGCCAGTTCCTCGCCAATCTCGTCGCGACCCAGGCCGGTGAGGCGATGCAGGCGCAGATCGAGGATCGCGCGAACCTGAATGTCGCTCAGGCGATAGGTGTCACCGGTGACTTCGACTTCGACGGCTTCGACCAGCTTGATGTAGGGCGCGATCTCGGCGATCGGCCATTCGCGCACCAGCAGGCGCTCACGCGCGATCACCGGGCTCGGCGAACCGCGGATGATGCGGACCATCTCGTCGAGATTGCTGACCGCGATGACCAGACCCAGCAAGACGTGCGCACGGTCTCGCGCCTTGGCGAGCTCGAACTTCGAGCGGCGCGTGATGACCTCTTCGCGGAACTTGACGAAGGCTTCGACGATGTCGCGCAGGTTGAGCAGTTCGGGGCGGCCGCCGCGGATTGCCAGCATGTTTGCCGGGAAGCTGCTCTGCGCAGGCGTGTTCCGCCAAAGCTGGTTGAGCACCACGTCGGGCGTCGCGTCGCGCTTGAGATCGATGACGATCCGCACGCCTTCGCGGTTCGATTCGTCGCGAATGTCGCTGATGCCTTCGATCCGCTTTTCCTTGGCGGCTTCGGCGATCAGTTCGACCAGCCGGTTCTTGCCCTGCTGATACGGAATTTCGGTGAGCACGATCGAACGGCGCTCGCCGCGCTGCTCGGTCGTGTGACGCGAACGCAGCATGATCGATCCGCGCCCGGTCTGGTACGCGCTGCGGCAGCCCGAGCGGCCGAGGATGATCCCGCCGGTCGGGAAATCTGGGCCGGGGACGATTTCCATCAGCTCTTCAACGGTGATCGCGCCGTTTTCGATATACGCCAGGCAGGCGTTGATCACTTCGCCAAGGTTGTGCGGCGGAATATTGGTCGCCATGCCCACCGCGATGCCGCCGGCGCCGTTTACCAGCAGGTTCGGATAGCGGGCAGGGAGGACCGTCGGCTCGCTTTCCGAGCCGTCATAATTGTCCTGGAAGTCGACCGTGTCCTTGTCGATATCGTCAAGCAGAGCCATCGCCACCTTGGCAAGGCGCGCTTCGGTGTAGCGCATTGCCGCGGGCGGATCGGGATCCATCGATCCGAAATTGCCCTGGCCATCGATCAGGGGCACCCGCATCGCCCAATCCTGGGCCATGCGCGCCATCGCGTCATAGATCGAGCTGTCGCCGTGCGGATGGTATTTACCCATCACGTCACCGACGAGGCGCGCAGACTTGCGATATGCCTTGCCCGGCAGATAGCCACCTTCCTGCGCGGCATAGAGAATGCGGCGGTGGACAGGCTTCAGGCCGTCGCGAACGTCGGGCAATGCACGCGCCACGATCACGCTCATCGCGTAATCGAGGTAGCTCGTCTTCATCTCGTCCACGATCGAGATGGGGGTAATGTCCGAAGGGTCGGCGAGGATGGTCTCGTCGGTCAAATCTCAGGTTTCCGATTGGTAAGGGTCAAATGCTCGGAATGCCCTAGCCGCCCCGTGGCGCGCTGCCAAGCCTCGCGTAGGCGCATGTACGTGCGTGCGTGCGCTCACGCGCGCTCTCGCGTACGCGTGCGCGAGAGGCCTGAAATGAACCCTGTCATTCAATCGGCGTTCAGCCTCTGTGCGGCAACGGGACGGAGATGCGCTTGTATGGCGCGATGCGGCGATTTAGAGGGCTTTCAAAACCGTACGCGTTTCCCCTTGAGGAGAGTTCTACATGACGTTCGTTTCCAAGCTCGCGATGGCCGCTGTGCTTACGCTTGGCACCACCGCGCTCGGTGCGTCGCCCGCAATGGCCCAAAAGGAGAAGAAGGACGACAAGGCTGCTGCTCAGGCTGCCCCGCAGCTCAAGGTGAGCAACGAGTTCCGCAAGCCCGCCGCAGCCGCAGAAACAGCAGTGAAGGCGAAGGACTGGGCGACCGCCGACACAAATTTGCTGGCCGCTGAAGCCGTCGCCAAGAATGACGACGAAAAATATTACGCTGCGTTCCTGCGCCTTCAGATGGAGCTGGGCCGCAACAATGAGGACGGCCAGCTCAAGGCGATGAATGTCCTGATGAGCAACCCGCGCACGCCGGCCGACGCCGCCAAGATCTATGGCGCCGCGTTCAATTACACGCTGGGTAGCCGCGCCGCCGCTGCCAAGAAGTATGACGAAGTCATCCAGTACATGCTGAAGGCGCGCGAATATGGCTCGCAGGAAACCGACGTGCCGATCCTGCTCGCCAATGCCTATGCGGCGACCAACAAGCCTGCCGAGACGGTCGCCGAAGTCGATCGCGCGATCCAGCTGAGCAAGGCGCAGGGCCGCAAGCCGCCTGAGGCGTGGTATCAGTTCGCGATTCCGCGGGTGAACGCGATGGGCGATCGCGCCGCAGTCGTCGCCTGGCTGTCGCGCTACATCACCGAATACCCGACCACGAAGAACTGGCATTGGGCGATCGACGTGTTCCGCGCGAGCGCACCCGCCGGTGCAAATGCGCGCAACGAAAAGATCGACGCCTATCGCCTGAAGCGTGCAACCAACGCGCTGCCGAACCGCGGCGATTATGCCGATTATTCGTTCGCCGCGCAGCAGGGCGGCCTGCCCTGGGAAGCCGTTTCGGTAATCGACGAGGGCCGCAAGGCGAAGAAGATTCCGGACGGCGATGCCGATATCGGGAAGACTTACACTGCGGCCACCGCACAGGTGAAGTCGAGCGGCTCGCTTGAAGCACTCGCGAAGTCTTCGGCCGCCGACAAGGATGGCAAGGGTTTGGCGCAGACCGCTGACGCATTCCTAGCTTCGGGCAATCAGGCGCGTGCGCTTGAACTGTACGATCAGGCGCTGGCCAAGGGTGGCGTAAACACGGACGAGGTAAATCTGCACCGCGGCATCGCCTACCAGCAGCTCGGCCAAAAGGATCAGGCGCGCACGGCGTTTGGCGCGGTGAAGGCTGGCCCGCTTGCCAACCTTGCGACCCTGTTCACGACCTCGCTCGATCTGCCGCCGCTCAGCTAAGCGGCGACGCGCAAACGTTCGAAACAATGAAGGGCGGTCCGCAAGGGCCGCCCTTTTTGGTTCCGGGTCGAAGAAGAGATTGGCTTCCCGGCGAAGGCCGGGGCCCAGGCCTTTGCCGGGGAACCGAAACGGATGCCTGCCAGCTCAGGTAACCGGAACGCCCGGCAGCGCCTTCGACGTGCGGATCGTGAGCGACGTCTTCACATGCTCCACATTGGGCGCGGTGGTCAGTTTGGTCGTCAGGATGCGCTGGAAGCTCTGCAGATCGGGCGCGACGATCTTCAGGATGAAGTCGATCTCGCCGTTCAGCATGTGGCATTCGCGGACTTCGGGAATCTCAGCGACGAGGTGCTGGAAGGCCTGAAGGTCGCTCTCGGCCTGACTCTTCAGGCTCACCATCGCGAAGACCGTAAGGTTATAGCCCAGCGCAACCGGATCGAGCGATGCGTGATAGCCGGTGATCGCGCCCGATTGCTCCAGCGCGCGAACGCGGCGCAGGCAGGGCGGGGCGGTCAGCCCGACTCGCTCGGCTAGCTCGACATTTGTCATCCGGCCATTATCTTGGAGCAACGCAAGAATCCGGACGTCGATGTCGTCAAAACGCATTCTATTGCCTCTGGCTGATGATTCGTGTCCGATTACTGCGCTTAGGCATAATATAATTACGCCGCAACGCAATTGTCCCACATTGGATCGTGCCAAAATCGGCTGTTTCTGAGGGGCGTCGAAGCAGTTAAAGATTCGTTACGACGCGCGTTTCGGCGTCTGTAAAAGGTGGGCACGCATTGCGCTTCGACGACACTTTGGAGACTGTGCTGGCCGCTGATCTGGGCTCTCCCCAGGCTGCGCAATCCGCATGGCGCCAGGTGGTGGATTTGATCGGGCGCAGGCGGGTTCCCGCCGATGCCCGCGCGATGAGCGTGTTGCGCGCGATTCGCGGCAATGTGCCCGTCACCGTTCGCGCCTCAACTGCCCGTGCGCTCGAATTCGCCGATCCGCCCGCGCCGCTCGTCCGCCTGTTTGCGGTCGATGAACTGAGCGTCGCGCTGCCGGTGCTGCGCAACGCGCGGATGAATTCGGCCGAGTGGATCCAGTTGCTCCCCGATCTCGCACCCGCAGGCCGCGCAGTGCTTCGCAACCGTCGTGATCTGGGCCCCGTAGTGAAGCGCGCGCTTGAAGCGTTTGGTCCGATCGATTTCGTGCTGCCCGACGAGACCGTCAAGGCGGCCGAAGCGCTGCCGGAGCCGGTGGTTGAAGCGCCCGCCGTGATCGAGCCGATTACAGAAGCGCTGCCCGCCGAAATCGAGCCTGAGGTTGCGGCAGCCGCCGAAATCGAAGCTCCCCAGCCGGAACCGGTACTTGCGCTCCCCGAGCCCGAACCTGAACCCGAGCCCGTCGCAGAAATGGAAATTCCTCAACTGGAGCCGGTGATGGAAGCGCCCATGGTGTTCGAGCCCGCCGAGATCGTGCCCGAACAGCTTTCTGTCGAAGTCGCCTTGGAGCCGGTTTCGGAGCCCGAGCCCGCCTTGTCTCCGCCGCCGGTTACTTTCTGGACCTCAACCTATCATGCCGCCCCGGCAGCTCCGGTGGCGGCCGTTTCCGCCATATCGGATGCACTCATCGAGTCGCCGTGGGTAGAAGCAACCGAAACGGTTGTTGCGCCCGTCGCAGCAGAGCCAAGTATCGAAGAAGTTGAGGATTTCTCCTTCGTCGCGCTTGCTGGCACCGCTGCGTCGCTTCCGTTTTCCACAGCCTTTTCGGCTGCCCAGAGCGAAGTTGTTCCCCCGCCGGTCCAAAGCGGGACAGTCGAGCCAATCGCGCCTGCGGAAGCGATTGCACCGGACGCATCCGGGCTCCACGGTCCGATCATGGAACAGGGGGATCTGTCTGTTGTCGAGCCATCGGGCGATGCTCTCGATATGTTGACCGAAGGCGTACCGGCTGTGGCCGCTGGCGATGGCGGGACATTCGAGATTGCCGAAGTCGTCGCGCGAATCGACGCATTCTGGCGGGAACGCGAAGAGACCGGACCGCGCGTTTCGGTACCTTCCGATAATTTCCGTTTCGAAACCGATTCGAAGGGCGTTTTCCGCTGGGTCGAGGGCGTGAGCCGCGCGGCTCTGGTCGGGCTGTCACTCGATGCGCAATCTGGCGCGGGCGTTCCTGAAGCATCGCGGATCGATGGGGTCGCCGCTGGCGCCTTCCGCCGCCGCGCCGGTTTCTCGAACGCGCGCCTTGCCATTGAAGGCGAATCGGATGCTGCTGGCGACTGGCAAATTTCGGGAATTCCGGTGTTCGATCCCGCCAATGGCCGCTTCACCGGCTATCGCGGCACCGCCCGCCGTCCGCGCGCCGATGAGCGTGCTGAGCCGGTGCGCGCCGCACCGCCGCCGATCCCGGCCGATTCGCTGCGCCAGCTCGTCCACGAACTGCGCACGCCGACCAATGCCATCGCCGGCTTTGCCGAGATGATCGAAAGCCAGATGCTGGGCCCGGTGAGTGGCCCGTATCGTGGTCGCGCTGCGGAAATCCGTGCCCAGGCCCGCGAACTGCTCGGTGCGATCGACGATCTGGACCTTGCTGCTCGTATCGATAGCGCCGCGCTGGCGCTGGTCCCTGGCCGCGTTGCGCTGCGCCCGGTGCTCTCTGGCATTGCCGACGATCTGGCGCCGCTTGCAGAGTTGCGCGGTTCGGTGCTCGCGCTGCCGATCGATGATCTGGCAGTCACCGGAGACCGTCGCGCGGTCGAGCGCCTGCTCGCGCGTTTGCTCGCCACTCTGGTCTCGGCCAGCGGGCCCGGCGAACGAATCGGCGTCAACATGGCGGTCGCTGCCGACGACATGATCGCCATCGCGATCGATCGCCCGCAGGCATTGGCCGATTATCCCGGCGATTCAGTGCTTGGCATCGATGATGAGCGCGAGGATGCGACGTTGCTGGGCACCGGTTTTGCTCTTCGTCTCGCGCGTAATCTTGCCCGTGAACTGGGTGGAGCGCTGGTGATTGAGGCGAAAAGCTTGACTTTGCGTCTCCCGGCCTCCGACAACGCGAGCGTGGGTCAGGTGCATCTAAACTAACGTGGGGGATCGATCTTCCAGACCGGCCGGGGGCTATCGCGTCCCCGCGCCCGAGCCGCATTCGCGCGTCGAATGGCCGGTCGATTTCGGCACGCGTTTCATCATCTTCGTCGATACCGAAGAGGAGTTCGACTGGACCAGGCCGGTCGAACGCGAATCGCGCGGGGTCAGCCACATGGCCGCGATGCCCGCCGCCCACGGCTATTTCGCGGCGCACCACGTGCCGCTCAATTATCTCGTCGATCACCCTATCGCGACCTCGCCCGAAGCAGTGGATGTACTGGCCCAGTTGATCCAGGATGGGCGCTCGTCAATCGGCACCCAGCTTCACCCCTGGGTGAACCCGCCATTCGATGAAGACGTGAATGCTTTCAACAGCTTCACCGGCAATCTTCCGCTGGCGTTGCAGGAAGCCAAATTGGTCGCGCTAACCGATGCGATCGAGAAGGCTTTCGGCAAACGCCCTGTTGCCTATCGCGCCGGGCGCTATGGAATCGGGCCGCAGACGCTCAATCTGCTCGCCAAGCATGGCTACCGCGTCGATACCTCGATGCGATCGGCATATGATTATTCAGGGGAGGCCGGCCCTGATTTCTCTGCAATCCCGAATCACGCTTTCCGCACGGGCGCTATGATCGAATTGCCGCTGACCACGGTTTTCACCGGCTGGGGTCGGCGCGGCGGGGCAGGGCTGAACCGCGCGATGGGCAGGTTGCCCGCCTCCTCCGGCGTCGGTGCCTTCTCCGCCTT
>JAZKJE010000013.1:100326-102216 GCA_040384525.1 Pseudomonadota bacterium | reverse complement strand
GCCAGCACCTGAAGCTGGTGCGTCTACCAATTCCGCCATCTGGGCACGGGGTAGGCGGTGGCCACTACGGACGGGGCCATGGGCTGTCAACAGCCGCGGAGGAAATACTTGCGTAGGCCCGCGCCGATGATGGCGTCCGCCACCTCGTCAGCCGTACGGCATTGGGCGGCACGGGATGTGCACCCTGCTTGTTTCGCGGTCGCCGCCTCGCGGCTCAAGTCCGGAGATATGGTCGGCAACCGCATCGAGACGGCGCGCGGGAACGATAGGGCGCACGATCTGACCGGCGATAATGGCAGGGGTGGCAAAAGGGTGAGGCAGGGATCGCCTCGATTCTGACGCCATCCCCTCCCCGGCACCCTCCAAACCAGGCCCGACATCGAGAAATATGTGTGGGGCACGGCTTTGACACCGGAATCGAAATCCGAACCTGATTGGCAGAAGTGGTTCTCTCGTGGCAGGAATGCTTTGGGGGACGCCAATGGACCAGAGACAAAGCCGCAGAGCATCTGGCCGATGTTGCTCTGGATGATCGTCGCCTCCATCATCTTCGCGGCATCCATGACCCTCGTTCTCGTCTTTTTGAATTTAACTTTGAGCTTCATGGCTAACCACGGCATTCTCCTGAAGCCGGGCTACCAACCGAAAGCGGCGTTTCAACATCCTTGGTCGGTGGTGTTTCCCATCTGCAAATCTCTATAGATTGGAATGTTTTAGCGGCGTTCGCTGGCGCATGGCTTGCCCAAGGCGTACTTGCTTGCTCAACGCCTGCGATGCTGGTTACAGATCGTTACGGGGTCGTCAAAACACCCCGAACGACCCGGGCGCTTTGCTGGAAAACCCAGCGTTGCTCGAAATAATGCGCGGGTTACCCCGGTCCGTCGCAAATCTCGTTTGAGAGAGGATTTATAATGAAAATCATAAAGCTACTGGGCACGGTCGCAGCCCTGGCAACCGCCACGGCTGCCTTTGCGGAGCTTTCGCCTGAATATCAGCGCGCTGCCGAACTGAAGGCGATTCTCAACCACGACGATCTGGTAACCGCATTCCCGCAGAGCAAGCCCATCGAAAAAGTCGAATATGTCAGCCGTGATCTGTATCGCGTGACAGCTGGCACCTGCACTCTCGCGGCTACGATCGTGGGCAAGCCGTTGCCCGAAGGCATGGTCGGTGCGCGCCAGTTCGATGTCGTGCTCGGCAAGGCTGAGTGCCCCGCCGCCTGATTTGCCGCACCAACCAAAGACGCTCCCTGTCCACTCAGGATGCCTTTTCCATAATATGAGTATCGCAATGAAGCTTTTGAAAGCCCGATTGGGCATGCCAGCAATGCTGGCTACGGCGCTTATCGTGTCGTCCATGCCGTCTTATGCGCAGGATTCCGTTGACGCAGCGGACCCCACCCCCGAACAGGCCCAGGCCTATCAGGACGCGCAAGGCTGTACGCTGGTCCTGGAGGCGGCCGGCGGCGAGGCCAACGAAGCCCTCGCCAAGATTGCGCTTGAAAAGGCCCGCAATCTGGCCGCGGTGAATGGTGACGACACCGACGAGAAATTCGCCAAGTCAATGAGCGACTGGGACGAAATCCTAAAAATGGCTTCTGCCGAAGAGGCCAGCCAGTTCCTGAGCAACTGCCAGCAGGGCCTGGCCGCCTGATACCGGGCGCGGGGAAAGGGAGGTGCTACAAGCGCGTCTCTTATCGGCAGCATGTGGCCAAGCCCTTGGCGGTGGCTACGAAAGGGCGGCGACAGCCGCACCCATCTGCCGACCCCGCAGCCGTGTTGCCGACAAATCTCGGCATCGCGCCCGAGTGACGTTAACCGGTCCATGCCGGTGCTGACTGACAGGGTGATCGACACAAAGCTGGCTTCGGCGTCGTCGAAGTCGGCGATT
>JAZKJE010000013.1:93134-100316 GCA_040384525.1 Pseudomonadota bacterium | reverse complement strand
TTTCGCGAAATCGCCACGATTGAAACGTTAATCAGGTCAGCGGTCTCAAAGCTCTGAAGGCCGTGCGGCGTGTGGGACACGTCGACCGGCTGCCCTTCCTTGCGTCAGTCTGCGGAATCCAGCCGGCCGTCGAGCAGTTCGATCCGCCGCTGGCATCGTGCCGAGATGCGTTCGTCGTGCGTCGAGATCAGGAAGCAGGTGCCGGTTTCGCGATTGATGGTGTCGATCAGCGCCATCACCTGATCGGCGGATTCGCGATCGAGATAGCCGGTCGGCTCGTCAGCCAGCACGAGCGCGGGTTCGTTCATCAGCGCGCGCGCCACCGCGACGCGCTGCCGCTGCCCGCCTGAGATCGCGGCGGGCCGACAGTCGCGGCGGTCGCTAAGCCCGATCGCGTCGAGCAGTTCCTGCCCCCGGCTGCGCATCGCGCGCGTCTCACGCCCAGCGGCGGCAGCGGCGGGCATCATCACATTCTCGGTCGACGTCAGATCGGGCAGAAGATGGTGGAACTGGAAAACGAAGCCGATATTCTTGCTGCGAAAGGAAGTGCGCTCGGCATCGCTCGCGCCCTCCAGATCCACGCCGAGCATGCGGTGTGTGCCCCCGCTGGGGCGCAGCAGCGTGCCGAGGATGGTGAGCAATGTGCTCTTGCCCGACCCCGAGGGCCCGAGCAGCGCGGCAAGCTCGCCCGTCTGAAGATAGAGATCGATGCCGTGCAGCACGGTCGCCTTCGCATCGCCCGCAGCTTCTGGCTGGTGACACACCACGAGGCGCGCGCGTTTGGACTGGTCAAGCTATTCGCCGATTGGCTCGTCAAGCTGACCCGCGAGCATGGCGACGCGCTCTAAGCGTTAGGTCGCGCTGTGCTGCGCAGGGGCGTAGTTACGCACCTTCGCTTGCTTCGCGAATGCCCGGCCGATGATCAGCCGCTGTATTTCAGACGCACCCTCGTAAATTCGCATCGCACGAATATCACGGAACAGATGCTCGACAACGCAGCCGCGCGTAACGCCGAGCCCACCGTATAATTGAACCGCTTCGTCCACCACACGATAGGCGGCTTCACTGCCCACCAGCTTGGCCATGGATGCATCGACGGTCGTGCGCCGATCACCCTTATGATCCCAGGCCCATGCGGCGCGATAGGTAGTGAGCGCCGCTAGCTCGACGTCCGTCGCCATATCCGCGAGCTTCATCTGGATAGTATCCATATCGGCCATCAGCTTGCCAAACAGGTCCCGCTCGGCAACGCGAGCCAATGTCTCGTCAAAGGCGCGCTTGGCGAGTCCAAGCGACGCCGCGCCGACGGTTGCACGGAAAATGTCGAGCGTGCGCATCGCGATCATGAAACCATCGCCGGGGGCACCGACCATCTTCCATGAGGGCACGCGAACCCCATCGAAATGGATCGTCGCCATCGGATGGGGGGCGCTGGTGTAAATCGGATCGCCGACACGGAAGCCGGATGTATCGGCATCGACAACAAAGCCGGACAGACCCTTGGCGCCGGGCGCCTCCCCGGTGCGCGCGATCACCAGATAGTAATCGGCGATCCCGGCGTTCGAGGTCCAGGTCTTGCTGCCTTCGATAATAAATTCATCGCCGTCGCGCGTCGCGGTGGTGCGAGTTGCCGCAACATCGGATCCGCCGCCAGGCTCGGATAGAGCGAAAGCCGGGATCAGATCGCCGGAACGGGTGCCATCCAGATACATTTTGCGCAGCCGTTCAGAGCCGAGTTGCCAGAATGGTGCGGATGCCAGCCCCTGTACGACGAATGCGGAATCGGCGAGCGCGGACCGATAGGTCAGCGCCTCACGCAGCAGGCAGATCGTTCGCACATCGATATTCGGGTTTGCGCTCTCTTTGTACGTGGGCACGATATATTCGAGCAGCCCGGCCTTTCCGAGGCTCTTGGCAAAGCGCCGGCTCTGCTCCCACGCGTCATTCTCATCATGATCGTCGATATTGGGCTCCTGATCGAGCCATGCCTGAATTCGCTCACGAACCGCCTGATGCCTGGGTTCGAAAAAGGGCAGATCGTAAAACGAACCTAGCGGCACAGGGGCTTCTCCTGAAATCAACAAGAATGGGAGGCGGCGGGAGTACGCCGCCGCCTCCAGGCGCGACGAACTCAGAAACGCAGGCGCGCGGTGACGCCGTAGGTCGCGGGCGGTGCCGGCGAATATTTGGTACCGCTCAGCGTCGATTGGCTGACCGTGTTGTAATATTCCTGGCCAGTGATGTTGTTGCCCCAGACGCTCAGCCCATAGCGGCCGTTGGTCGAGGTCCAGTTCACCGAGCCGTTGATGATATTTGTGATCGGCTGGCGAACCTTGGGATTGTTGTCCGCTTCGAAGAAGTAGTTCCCGCCATGCGCCCAGGATGCGGTGAACGAGAAATCGCCAGCGCTGGTGGGCAGATCATAGGTGGCGCTCAGCGTGCTGCCGAACGGAACGGTCTGGACAGTCTTGTTTCCGGTCAGGTCGCAGACGCGGGTGGCAGTGGGCGCAGTGCCGGTCGGGTAGGTTGGCGTGGTCGCCACGCAGCCGGCCGGAATGGCGATCGGTGCGCTGGGCGGCAGCGGGAAGAACTGCTGCGCATTGGGATAGCTGGTATATTTGCCGTCCGCGAGGCTGACCGTCGCCGACAGCGTCAGGTGGGCCGTCGCTTTGCCAGTCAGTTCGAAATCGACGCCGCGAATACGGGCTCTTGCCGCATTGGAGACAACCGTGGCGCCGGCGATAACATTGTTCAGCTGGATATTGGTGTAATCGTACCAATAGCCCTCAACATTAAAGCGCACGCGCCGGTCGAGCAGTTCGGTCTTGATGCCGAGCGTATAGGCGTTGAGCTCTTCGGGCAGCACGACTGGGGGCGGAGCAGCTGCACCGCCGGCGAGGCCGGCAAGGTTGTAGAGCCCGCTCTTAAACCCTTTGTTATAAGCGATATAGGCCATAACATCGTCGCTGAAATGATAGTCCAACGCGGCGCGGCCCGTGAGGTTCTGGAAGTTCGAATTGCGTTCGAATGGACCCGAGATCGTGGCGCCGAGCGACGCACGCGAAGTGTAGCGCCGCGAGTCTGACGTATAGCGAACACCAACCGTAGCGTTCAGGCGCGGCAGGATTTCCGCTGTCATCTGGCCGAAGCCCGAGATGGAGTCGGTGCGCTGCTGCGATGCCGCGATCGATAGATTGGTACCGAAGGCCGTGCCGCTGTTGACGATCGAGAAATAGGCATAATCGTGCATGTAGAATGCGCCAATGATCCATTTCACAGGTGCGCTCGCGGGCGACAGGACCTGAAATTCCTGCGTGATGCTGCGATTGCCCTGCGTGTAGACCGAATTGTTGAACGGCAGCGGGCTCGCCTCCAGATCCGAGATCGCGTCGGAATTGACGTTCCCATATGCAGTGACGCTGCGCAGGATGACGTTGCCGGCATCATGCTCGATCTTGGCGCTCAGCTGATACGCCTTGTTGATGAATCCAAGCGGACCGAAATCGTTGACCGTGTCGTAAAAGCCGGCACCCAGGGCGACCGGATTATATCCGCCACGACCGAAAGTCCCCGGGACGACATTGGCGGCAAACCCGCCTTGGTCGCTTCGACGGTGATCGTAATTCCCGCCAAACTGAACCACGGTCGCGCCAAGATCGAAACGCAGCTTCGCACGGGCACCGTAGCCATCGGTCGTGCCTGCGTCCTTGCCGGTAAGCACATTGCGGCCCCAGCCATCGGCCTGGTTTACACCATGCGCCGCGATGTTGAACGCGATGTTCTCTGACAGCGGTACGTTGGCGTAGAGCGCCCCTGAGATCTTCTGATAATTGGCATAGCTAAGATCTGCGTCGAAGCGCAGATCCTTGCCGGGATCACGCGTATTGACCTGGATCACGCCGCCGCTGGCGTTGCGACCAAACAGCGTACCTTGCGGGCCCTTCAGCACCGAAATCGATTCGACGCTGTTGAAATCGAAGACCGAGGCGAGCGCCGTCGGCATGTACACATCGTCGATATAAAGCGCGATCGAAGGCTCGTTGCCTGCGCCCGCATTGTTGCCGCCAATGCCACGAACATAGGGCGTCACGCCGATTGACTGGCGATTGAAAGTAACGCCTGGCAGCAGTTGGCCAAGCGCCTCCGGATTGGGAATGCCGGTTTGAGCGATCAAATCGGCGCTGATGGTCGAGACCGAGATCGGAACGTCCTGCGCATTCTCCTCACGACGCTGCGCCGTCACGACGATCTCGTTGAGCTCGCCATTGTCATCCGCGGTTTGCACGGCACCGGATTGCGGCGCGGCGTCCTGGGCAAAGGCCGGCGCTGCGAACGCCAGCGCAACAAGCGACACGGATACCGCCGCAAGCGATTTCATGTTCTCTCTCGACATTCTTTCCTCCCAATTGAATATTTTATAGTTATTTGGTCTATTCAATATCTAGATAGTACGCGTTTTGCGATTGTCTGCCGGTGAACTTCTGTAGGCCCTTCATAAATTCTCATCAGTCGCGCCTTTTGCCACATCGGAAACAATGCTGTTTCCTTGCTCATTCCAAGAGCGCCTAGTGTTTGCATGGCGTAATCCACGGCTTCGTAAGCCATCTCTGTAGCGAATACTTTTATGATACTTGCTTCGTATCGCACGTCTTCGCCGCGATCGACTTTGCGGGCAGCATCCTGAATCATCAGGCGAGAGGCGTGGAGCCGGATCATGGTGTCGGCGATCCACCATTGGATCGCCTGACGATCGGCCAGTCGCACGCCGAAGGTGACGCGCTGCAAAGCATGCTCGGAAAGCATATCGAGCGCGCGCTGGGTGATGCCACAGGCTGTCGCGCCCATCTCCAGCCGGCGGGTAAGGAGGCGCAGCTGCATCGGGGCATACCCCTTGCCGACTTCGCCGAGCAGAGCGCCTCTCGGGACCCGGCACTCGTCGAATACCAGCTCATAGGTATAATGATCGCCGAGCATCGGCAGCTCGCGCTCGACAATGTAGCCGGGCGTGCCCTTCTCGACGATGAAGGCAGTGATCCCTTCGCGCCCTTTACCCTCGCCGACCCGTGCCATGACGATGATAAAGTCGGCGCGCTTGGCGTTGCCGATCCAAATCTTGCGGCCATTGAGCACCCATTCGTCGCCGTCGAGCACAGCCTTGGTGGTCATCGCCGAAGGATCGCCACCGGCCCCGGGCTCGGTAATGCCGATCGCCGAATGAAGTTCGCCCGCAATATAGCCGGGCAGATACTTGTTCTTCTGCTCCTCTGTCCCGATCGCCTGGATCATCCGTAGGTTCGGGGAGTCGGGCGGGAATTCGTAATCGACCGCTGTCTTGGCAAGTTCCTCTGCAACCCCCGCCATCACCGTCGCGGGCAGGTTCATGCCGCCCAGATCCTCCGGTGCGTCGAGCCCCCAGAGCCCCAGTTCTTTCGAGATGGCGTTCAGCCGCGCGCGTTGTTCGACGGGGAGCGCCGGATGGACGCCGCGGGCTTCGCGCGCCAGAACCTCGTTCTCCAGCGGAATCAGCTCCTTCTGGACGAACTTCGCCACCAGCTCGATTATCATCTGACCCTGTTCGTCGAGTTCCACGCCTTACTTCCTTCCGATGCTGTCGCGGTGCTGAGCCCATTGATCGTCGGACCAGCCGAGCAGATCCTCCGCGCCCGAGTTGCGCAGGTGTGCGCCGCCATCGAGCACGACCAGTTCGCCGTTCATGTATGTTGCAGCGTCCGAGACCATGAAGGCCGCGAGGTTCGCCAATTCCTGATGTTCGCCGTGCCGGCCCAGCGGCACGTTCGGCGCAGCATCCATCGCCGCGCGGCGCGCCTCGGGCACAAGCTTGTCCCAGCCGCCCTTGGTAGGGAACGATCCCGGCCCGATCGCGACGAGGCGAATGTTCTTCGGCCCCCATTCGACGGCCAGGCTGCGCGTCATCGCAAGCACGCCGGCCTTCGCCATCGCGGAGGGCGTAGTGAAAGCCCGGCCGGTGATCACCGAAGTCGAAAGGATGCTTAGCACCACACCGCCGCGCTGTGCCTCGATCCAGCGTTTACCCGCAGCAAGCGTGCAATAAAGCGCGCCATGCATCGTGATGTTGAGTATCGCATCCGCCGCGCGCGCCGACAGACTCTCCGTCTGCGCGATGAAGTTCGCCGCTGCATTGTTGATGAGAATATCGAGCGGGCCGTCCTGCCAGATGGCATCGATCATCGCGTCGACCGCAGTGGCATCGCGGATATCACAGCGATGGGTCGTAACCGTGGCGCCAGGAACCGCTTCGCGCAGCTCCGCAGCAGCCTTGTCCAGCACCTCCAACCGCCGCCCGCAAATTGCAACCGAAGCGCCCAGCCGCAGGAAATTTTCGGTCATGGTCCTGCCAAGCCCGGTGCCGCCTCCGGTCACCAATAGCTTCTTGCCCTTCAGCAGATCGGCCGCAAACGGGTTCAAACAAGTATCCTTCATGGTTCACCTCAGAACGTAGGCATAACTTCCCCGCCCGCTGCTCACCACGAGCGACGGCGCTTGCCGGGAGCGGCATATGAAGGTGTTGGCATCGCTTGGATCAGATGTTGCGGGCGGTTTCGGCGGCGGTCATGGACCGCGACGGCATTCCAGCTGCATCCTCTCGGCGACTATTATTGGCCCTGCGCGAGTTGCCCGTTGCAGAACGTACGTATGCTTATCACTCTTTCGCCCGCTGCACATATCATCTAGGCTTTGAGGGCGTGTTTATGCATATGTGGAAAATGGAATGACGCAGGTTATTACCAAGTCAGCAAAGCGCGTTATGGAAATATTCGAACGCTTCGATCAGCTGCGTCGCCCACTTTCTTTGAAAGATGTATGTGACGATCTAGGATACCCTATATCAAGCGCCGCGGCTCTATTGAAGAGTTTGGTCAATATTGGGTACCTTGAGTACGACAAGCAGCACAGAAACTATCTACCGACTATGAAGATCGCCATGCTGGGAAGCTGGGTTCCTGAAGAGTTGTTCGGACGCACCAGCATATTGCCGATCATGAATCAGGTCCGGGACTTCAGTGGCGAGAGCGTTTGCCTGGGCACACGTAGTGATCTGTATGCGCAATATGTGCACGTCGTGCATTCGGAGGCACCGCTGCGCTATCTGGTCCCGCCCGGCGCAATACGACCGCTCGCGCGCTCGGGCTTCGGCTTGCT
>JAZKJE010000013.1:44934-93124 GCA_040384525.1 Pseudomonadota bacterium | reverse complement strand
GTCGCGGCCACCGTCACCGCGCCCGACGACCTCGGGCTTCGGCTTGCTGTTCCTCAGCCAGATGGACGATTCCGAACTCGATCATATCGTCCGCCGGATCAATTATGGGGAGCAGGATCCTGCCTTGAAGATCGACGTCTCAGCGTTGAGCGACAGGCTCGATGCAATCAGGGAGGACGGATTTGTTTTTGCGAAGGGCATGGTCCTCGATCACGCGGGGATCATCGGCGTATTGCTGAGGCCCACGACCTTTCAGCGCACTTTCGCAATTGGAGTGGCGGGCCCCTCCGTCCGGCTCGAGGTCAATCTCGAGGCTAATCTGCAAAAGCTACGCGAGGCAGCAGCAACGATCGCGAGCGAGACCGATCGCTTCGCAGCCGAGCATTGATCCAGGCGATTTACGCATCCGGCCAACGCGGTGCCCGGCTCAAACGTCTTGGATCGTATCCTGCCGGGCGGTGCGCGCAGCCAGGAAGAAATGTATCGACGCCCAGACCAGCAGCAAGGTCCAGATCGTCAGCGCAGTGGTGAGCCCGGACGCCGAGGCAGCCTTGCAAACCGCTTCGCCGACATGGACGCCCTTAGGCGCGCACCACACCGCATAGTCGCCTCCCGTGAATGCCCGCGCGCTCATCGCGTCGCTGATCAAACCCACTAGATATACGCCCAGCCCCAGCCCGCACAGGCTGTGCAGAAGGAAGACGATCGAGATGGTCGTCGCGCGCATCCGCGAGGTGACCACAGCATGCATCGCCGCGAGCGATGGACCGACAAATCCGCTGATGGAGAGCTGGCCTGCCGCCAGGAATGCCAGCGCAAAGGCAAAACTCGTCTGATTGACAGCAATTGCCTGAAGTGGCCCACCGATCACCAGGCAGATCGCCGGGAACAGCGCAAACCAGCGCGGATCGCGGCTGGCAAGGATCGAGTTCACATAGCCGCCGACGAGCGTGCCGAGACACGACATCGCGCCAAACACCACGCCAAAAATCAGGCTGGCCTGCGCCGTGGTGGCACCATGGACGCGAACGAAATAGGAGGTGATGAAGGTCATCACGCCATATTGAACCGCAATCGCGACGGTCCCTGCGATGAGCACATTGCGCGCCGTTGGGGTTGTTACGAGATGCCGCAGGACAGCCATGAACGAAGGCACTTCGGTCTCGCTGGGGCTGATGCGGCGCTTGGGCTCGCGAATGGTAAAAAGGATGATTGCGGCAAGCAGCAGGCCCGGCGCGCCCGCAAGCGCAATCGTAACCCGCCATCCCCAATGTTCGGCGATCATGCCCGCGAGACCCGAGGCTAAAAGCAAGCCAAAAGAACTGCCGACGCTGTAGATCGCGATCGCCATCGCACGGGTGCCGCCAGTGAAATAGTCCGCGATCAGCGAATGCGCCGGCGGGGTCAGTCCAGCTTCCCCAACGCCGACGCCGGCACGGATCAGGAGCAGTTGCACGAAGCTGGTTGCGGTGGCGCAGAGCATCGTCATAGCCGACCAGACGAAGGTCGCCACTGCGATGATCCGCACCCGGTTCACACGCTCGCTAAGCCGCGCAAGCGGGATACCGATCAAGGTGTAGGTGATGGCAAAGGCAAGCCCGCCGAGTAGCCCAAGCTGCGCATCCGTCAGATTCAGGTCTGCTTTGATTAGATGCCCGAGGATGCCCACGATCGCGCGATCGATGAAGTTGAACATATAGGCGATCATCAGCACGCCCAACACATACCAGCGATACGCGCCCCGATCCGCTGATGGCGCGCTTGGCGCGCTTGGCGCGCTTGGCGCGGTTGCCTCCTGAGGTGCTGACACGGCCATCTCTCCCGTTCTGCCTGAAGTGCAGTCCACACAAAGGTGCAGGCGAAGCGCACGCCGTGCAATCCGGGGCGGGCGGTTTCGCACATGTGGAAATGTCGCGATTTCGCATACGTGAAAGCGAAAGAAGCAATGCCTTACCGCTTGCCGTGCGGAGCATAATCGGGCCGACTGGACGCAAGAGGATGGTACGAACCGCATGGCAAACACCCGCGCAATTCTTGATGGCTACCGGGTCCTGGACCTGAGCAGCGTCGTCATGGGCCCATATGGAACGCAGCAGCTGGCTGATCTGGGCGCCGACGTGATCTGGATCGAACCCCATGGCGGGCAGGCGGTGCGCGGCATGGGGCCGGGCACGCATCACGATTTCTCGGGTATCGCCCTAAATTTACTGCGCAACAAGCGGAGCGTTGCCGTCGATATGAAGACGAATGCCGGCCGTGAAGTGGTCCTCAAGCTCGCCGCGACCTGCGATGCGGTGCTAACCAATCTGCGCCCTGCAGCACTCAAGCGCTTGCGGCTCGGCTATGAGGACATTGCTGCAGTGAAGCCTCAAATCGTCTATTGCCAGGCGCAGGGTTTCCGCACCGATGGCCCGCGCGCCAACGAAGCGGCCTATGACGACATCATCCAGGCCGAGAGCGGCATTGCCGATGCGGCGCGGCGCACTGGGCACGGGCCGATGCTGGCACCCTCGATTATCGCCGACAAAGTCTGTGGCATGGCGATTGCTCAGGCGATGATAGCCGGGCTGTTACACCGTGAGCGCACCGGCGAGGGGCAACGCATCGAAGTGCCGATGCTAGACGTCATGCGCGCCTTCATGCTCGTCGAACATGGTGCAGGCGCAGTGGCATCCCCCGAGGACGGCGTGGCAGGCTATGCCCGTATCCTCTCGCCCGAGCGCGGCCCCCAGCAGACGAGCGACGGCTGGATCAATATCCTACCATATTCGCGCAAAGCCTATGAGGCGATTTTCCGCGCCGGCGGGCGCAACGACATGATCGGAGACCCGCGGCTGGAGGGGCGTTCGCTATCGATGTGCGCCGAGTTTCTGTACGGACAGATCCGCCCCATCATCGCGCGGAAGACAACCGCTGAATGGCTCGATTTCTGTGTCGAGCATGACGTTCCGGTCGGAAGAATCTCGACGCTTGAGGAAGTCGTGGGCGAACTTGGCGTGATGGAGCATCCCCAAGCCGGGGCGTATCGCGTGCTCCCTGCCGGTGCAGCCATCCTTTACACGCGGACACCTGCCCAGATACGATCACATGCGCCGCTGCCGGGTCAGCATAGCGATGAGATCATTGCCGAGCTGGGCTATAGTGCCGAAGAGATTGCCGATCTGCATGCGGCAGGGATCGTTTCGTAAAGCCCCGCTGCTAGTGCCCGGTGAAATCGGCCACGCGGCGCTCTCGAAATGCCGCAATACCCTCACGGCAATCCTCGCTTTTAACGCTTTCGGCCTGCTCGCGATTTGCATCGGCCACCGCCTCGACAAGGCTTTGCGTGAGCGCATCATGTACCTGCCGTTTGATTACGCGCATCGAGCGCGGTGAACTCTCGCCGACAAGTGCTCGGGTACGAGCGATAGCGCTCGGCAGAAAATCCTCCGCAGGCAGCGCACGCACCAAGCGCATCGAGGCGGCCTCGGCGGTCGTCACGACGCCGCCTCCGATCAGCATTTCGAGCGCGTCCTGAAGGCCGATCAATCGCGGCAGCAACCATGCCGAACCATGCTCGGCGATCAGACCGCGCCGGGCGAATGCGGTGGTCAATTTAGTGCCCTCCGCCATGTATCGAAAGTCGCAATACAACGCGATCGAAAGACCCACGCCAGCCGCAGGGCCATTGATCGCCGCGACAAGTGGCTTTGCGCAATTTTCGAGAAAGCTGAACCGATGTTCGCCCGGGCCAAGCTCAAGCTGAACCGGCTTCGCACCAGGACGCAAATCCGCACCCGCGCAGAAGCCCCGCCCAGCGCCGGTGAGCACGATCGCCGCGACCTGTGCCGAAGCAACCGCATCGGCGATCGCCGCGCGCACTTCGTTTTCCATCACTGCCGACCAGAGATTCATCACATCCGGCTGATTGAAGGTGATCGTCGCGATACTGTCATCGACCGCAAAGAGGATTTGCTCGTAGATGCTCATTGCCCCACCCACTTGCCCGCGCGGCGCTCTCCGACAGCGGCGACGCCCTCTTTGTAATCCTCGGTCTGCATAAGCCGGAGCTGGTGCGAGCGTTCATGCGTCTGTTGGCGATCTACGGCCTCGACAAGGCCAGCGCGCAATGTCTCCCGGGTGGCTTGCACGGCCAGCGGCGCGCTCTCCGCAAATTCTGCCGCCAGCGCCATTGCCTCGCTGCGCAAATTCTCGAGATGCACCAATCTGTCGGCCAGCCCCATCGCCACGGCTTCGGCACCGCTCACCCGCCGCCCGGTATATAGCATCAGCGCCGCCGTCTGGATGCCAACGAGACGTGGCAGCGTATGCGTGAGCCCAAAGCCGGGATGGATACCGATCTTAACGAAATTGCCTGCGAAGCGCGCTTCCGCGGCAACCACGCGAAAGTCCGCGACCAGCGCCAGCCCCAGCCCACCCCCGATCGCCGCACCCTGGATCGCCGCGACCACCGGCAGCTTGCCAGCAAACAATCGCAGGCTTTCCTGATAGAGATTTGGGCCTGCCCCGGCACTCGCTCCTTCATCGCCGCTAAAGGCAGCACCCGCGCAAAAAGACTTTCCTTCCGACGCAAGCACAATGGCACGCGCGCCCTCCCGCTCGGCCGCTTCAAAAGCATCGCCAAGATCGCGGATCAATGCATAGTCGAAGTAATTATGGGGTGGCCGGCTGAACTCCACGAGCGCTACATTGCCGTTCAGGTTCAGCGACACCTCGCCGAAATTCTGCGTTTCCATTCCACCTGCCTCCCGTTGCGATGACTCTAGCAGAGCTGGCGGGAGCGCCTAGAATTGACGGCGTTACGGGCGCCTTTTCAGATATGCAGAAGTTGCGGGCTGCACTTAGTAGCTTTTGGGAAGATCCAGCACTTTCTCGGCGATGAAGCACAGGATCAGTTGCTCGGTTATTGGCGCAAGGCGCGTGACCGCCACCTCACGATAGAGCCGCTCGACGTGATATTCCTTGGCATAGCCAAACCCACCCATAGTCGCGATCGCCTGCCAGCAGGCGTCATGGCCCGCGCGAGCGCCCAGAAACTTCGCACTGTTCGCCTCCGCACCGCATGGCTGTCCGGCATCGTAAAGCGTTGCCGCTTGCATCGCCATCAGCCATGCGGATTCAAGGTACATCCAACGTTCGGCCAGCGGATGCTGTATCCCCTGGTTCTGGCCGATCGGGCGATCGAACACGATCCGCTCGCGCGCATATCCGGTTGCGCGGCGCAGCGCGTCCTGTCCGATTGCGATCGCCTCCGACGCGATCAGCACGCGTTCGGGGTTCAAGCTATGGAGGATGTAGCCAAAGCCCTTCCCTTCCTCGCCGATCCGGTCCTCATCGGGGATGAACAGGTCGTCAATGAAGATCGCGTTGGAATCGACTGCCTTGCGGCCCATTTTTGGGATCTTGTGGACATCGATCTTGGTGCGATCGAGGTCGGTATAAAAGATGGTGATGCCGTCAGTGGGACGCTCGCAATCCTCGTAGCGGGTAGTGCGCGTCAGCAGCATGATCTTGTTCGCGACCTGCGCCGTGGAGGTCCAGACCTTCTGTCCCTTTACGAGGTAGCCGCCGTCCACCTTGGTCGCGAAGGTCTTGATCCGGGTGGTGTTCAATCCGGCATCGGGCTCGGTGAAGCCGAACGCGACCTGATCCTGGCCAGCGATCAGCCGCGGAACCCAACGTGCCTTTTGCTCGGGCGTGCCTTTCACCACGATCGGGTGCGGGCCGAACAGGTTGATATGGACCGACGATGCAGCAGTCATGCCACCGCCATGACTGGCGACTTCGTGCATCATCGTCGCCGCTTCGGTGACGCCCAGTCCCGAGCCGCCATATTCCTCGGGCATGGTGATGCCCAGCCAGCCGCCCTCGGCCATGGCGCGGTGGAAGGCGAAGGGAAACTCGCCATCCTCGTCGCGGGTCAGCCAATATTCGTCGTCGAACTGCCGGACCACGGCGCCCACGCCCTCGCGGATCGCCTGAAGATGCTCGATTTCGTGCGATTCGCTCACGCGATGTCCTCCCCTGCCGCGGCGAGCGTGCGCCGGGCGCTTTTCAGATGCGGTACGTCGTACATTCGTCCGTCGATGGCGATGGCACCCGCATCGGGCGCAGCATCGAATGCGGCGATCACCCGGCGGGCATGATCACGCTCGGCATCGGACGGACTGAAACAGGCGTTGATCGCCATGACCTGATCGGGATGAATCGCGATCCGACCGGCAAAGCCATCACGACGCGCCTCGCCACATGCCCCGATCAGGCCGGCCTGATCGCGGAAATCGGCATAGAGCGTGTCGATGGCGGGAATACCCGCAGCGGCAGCGGCAAACAGGCATTGGGTGCGCGCGACGCGATAGGGCTCGGTCCAGCGACCATCGCTTTGCTTGTTTCCGGTCGCACCGATCGCCGCGGCGAGGTCTTCTGCTCCCCATGTCAGCCCGGCAAGCCGGGAATGGGCCGGAGCATAGCTGCCGAGTGCGAACATCGCGGCTGGGGTTTCGGTCGCGACAACGACGATCTTCACCGCGCCAATCGGCATGCCGGCGCTCTGTTCGAAAGCATCAAGATAATGCGCAAGGCGGTTCAGATCGTCTGCGCCGTTGGATTTGGGCAGCATGATCCCGGCCAATCCGGGGCGAACCACAGCCGCGAGATCGGCGAGCGTAAGACCGGTGTCGAACGGGTTGATGCGCACGAAAAACTGCCAGTCGCGCGGGGCCGTATGTGCCAGCAACCCTGCGACATGCGCGCGCGCCGCCTCCTTCATCGAGGGTGCAACCGCATCCTCCAAATCGAGGATCAGCGCATCGGCGCCGCATGCCGCAGCCTTGGCGAACTTGCGCTCGCTGTCGCCCGGCACGAACAGCATCGAGCGCAGTTTCATGCAGGCTGGCCCAGCATCAGCGCGGAGCGGATCGTGCGGCATATGATCTCGTCGCGCTGGTTCAGCCCGATATGTTCGAACGTGACGATCCCCTGTCCCGGTCGCGACTTGCTGGGGCGCAGGGCCTTCACTTCCGTCTCGGCCCGGATGGTATCGCCGGCGAAGACTGGGCCTGGGAAGGTCGTGGATTCGAAACCCAGATTGGCAACGGTGGTGCCCAGCGTCGTATCCTGCACCGACAGCCCGACAACCAGTCCCATCGTGAAGATCGAATTGACCAGCGGCTTCCCGAATTCAGTGGTGGCGGCATAGGCATGATCGATGTGCAGCGCCGCCGGATTATAGGTGAGCGACGTGAACAGCATATTGTCCATTTCGATCACAGTTCGGCGGATTTCGTGCATGAAGCGCTGACCGATCTCGAACTGGTCAAACCACAAACCGGCCATGTCACCCTCTCCCTCGCAGGCGCTCAGGCGCCGATTTATCGTGCACCGGTCGATGCACCATATCTGTAATGTAAGCAAGCATACTATAATTTCACGCACTACTTGTCCGCGCGAAACTGCTGGCTTAGGGTGCACGCAGGAGAGGCAAATGATCGCTTTGCACGATATGCCGGCGCACCATTATTTGGCACTTGGATGAGCGCGCCAACCCGGATTCGACCGGCTGATGTGCCGCGCCTGCTGGCGCCGGGGAGTAATGTACTGGTTCAGGGCTGTTCCAGCGCACCCGATCTGCTGGCGCGCGCGGTAACACAGGCAGGCGATGCGCTCGGCCCGATGCACTTTACCGGGATACAGGTGCCCGGGCTAAACCGCGCCTCGTGGCTCGCCAATTCGCAGAGCCGCTTCACCAGCTTCTTCATGACGCCCGAGCTTAAGGCGGCGGGGGATGCCGTCACCTTCCTGCCGCTGCGCTACGCTGATATCCTGCGTCACCTGAGCGAATTGCGGACCGATGCGGCGATCTTCAGCGTCTCGCCACCCGACGAAAACGGATTGTGCAGTTTCGGGCCGACCGTGGATTTCCTGCCCGATCTATGGCCGCGCATCCCGATATTGATCGCGCAGATAAACCCGGTCATGCCGCGCACCAGCGGCCCCAATATTCGCTTCGATCGGCTGACCGCGGTGCTGGAAGCTGCGGAGGCGCTTCCCGAAGCAGGCGACCTGCCGCCCGATGCCATCACCGCGCGCATCGCGACGTTTGCCGCGCAGCATATTCCCGACGGCACGACGATTCAGGCCGGACTCGGCAAGCTGCCCGGCGCATTGTTGCGAGTGCTTGGCGATCGGCAAGGGTTGCGCATCCATTCGGGGCTGATCGGCGATCCGGTCCTCGACCTGCTCGAAGCCGGCGCAATTGCAAAAGGCGAAGATATCGTCGCGGGTGTCGCGATCGGCACGCGCCGCCTGTACGATGCGCTTCCCGACAGCGGCATTCAGTTTCGCCCGGTCAGCCACACGCATGATCCCCGCATACTCGCTGCGATCCCCGGCCTCGTCACTGTCAATTCGGTGATGGAGATCGACCTGTTCGGGCAAGGCTATGCGGAGGCCGCGCACGGTGGCTGGAACTCTGGCCCCGGCGGCGCAACCGACTTTGCGCAGGGCGCGGCGATGGGCGGGGGAACCCGAATCGTCGTGCTGCCCTCCAGCGCCAAGGGCATGACGCGCATCGTCGCGCCTGGCAGCGGGCGCGGCCCCGTTTCGCTGGCACGAACCGATATCGACATTGTCGTCACCGAACACGGCGCGGCCGACCTGCGCCTGAAGAGCCATGACGCACGAGCCGATGCGCTCATCCAGATCGCTGGGTCCGATCACCGCGAAGCCCTCGCCCGCGCTTGGCGCGACGGGCCCGGCAGCTACTGACAGAAAGGAACGCCACGCATGTCCAACAAGGTCATAATCACCTGTGCGATCACTGGATCGATCCACACCCCGTCCATGTCGCCGCATCTGCCGGTCACCGCCGCCGAGATCGCCGAATCCGCGCTGGGTGCTGCCGAGGCGGGCGCCGCCATCGTCCACCTCCATGCCCGCAACCCGGAAGATGGGCGGCCCGACCAGTCACCCGAAGCGTTCGAGCCATTCCTGCGCGTCATCAAGCAGCGCTCCGCCGTAGTCATTAACCTCACCACCGGCGGCTCGCCTTACATGCCAGTCGAGGAACGCGTTCGCCCTGCGGCAGTTTGGAAGCCCGAGGTCGCGAGCCTCAACATGGGGTCGATGAATTTCGGCCTGTTCCCGATGCTCAAGCGCTTCACGGACTTCAAGCATGACTGGGAACCGGCGATGCTGGAGGGCAGCCATGATCTGGTGTTCCGCAACAGCTTCAAGGATATCCGTTACGCGCTTGAAACGCTGAACGAGACCGGCGCGCGCTATGAGTTCGAATGCTACGACACCAGCCACCTCCACAACCTCCATTATTTCTACATGGAGGGCCTCGTGAAGGCGCCGCTCTTTATTCAGACGGTGTTCGGCCTGCTCGGCGGGATCGGCCCGCATCCCGAGGAAGTGCTGCACATGAAGCGCACCGCAGACCGCCTGTTCGGTGACGATTATCACTGGTCGGTTCTAGGCGCCGGGCGCAGCCAGATGCCGATCGCAGCAATGGGTGCGGCGATGGGCGGCAATGTTCGCGTCGGTCTGGAAGATTCGCTGTGGATCGGGCGTGGTCAATTCGCAGAGAGCAATGCGGCGCAGGTGACCCAGGTTCGCAAGATCATTGAGGGGCTGGGACTGGAAGTCGCAACTCCCGACGAGGCACGGGCGATCTTGGCACTGAAGGGCGCGGATCAGGTCGGGTTCTAGTCAAGGCCCCAACGCGCCAGCATCTCGGCGGGATCGGTCTGGGAGCCGATCCGCCCGGGCGTTCGCGAGAAACGCGGTGCTGGTGCGGGCTGGAGGCACGTATCCGCTTCCATATAGGTCTCCCGCGCGGCGATGTGCGGATGGCTTGGGACCTCACCGATATCGAGCACGGGCGTGAAGCAGGCGTCGGCTCCTTCGAGAATCGTGCACCATTCGTCGCGCGTGCGGCGTGCGAAGATTTCGGCGAATAAGTCTGCGGTTTCTGCCCAGATCGCATCGTCAGTCCGGCGCGCAGTCAATTCCGACGGCGCGCCGATTCGTTCCAATAGCTCGGCATGGAATTTGGCCTCCATCGCTCCCACCGCGATGAAGCGGTCATCGGCGCAACGATAGCAGCGATAATGCGGTGCCGCGCCCGCCATCACATTGTGTCCGCGCTCCATGTTGAGGAGGCCCGGCCGCATCCCGGTGAAGATCGACAGCATCGAAGCGACACCATCGACGATCGCGGCATCAACCACCTGCCCCTTACCTGACCGCTCACGTTCCCAAAGCGCAGCCATGATCCCGAAGGCAAGGAACATGGATCCCCCGCCGAAATCGCCGATCAGGTTGAGCGGGGGCTGTGGAACCTCCCCCGCTGCTCCTAGCGCCCCAAGCACGCCGGACAGCGCAATATAGTTGATGTCATGCCCTGCGGTGGCGGCGAGCGGCCCGGTCTGACCCCACCCGGTCATCCGGCCATAGATCAGGCGCGGATTACGATCGAGCATCGCATCGGGCCCCAAGCCCAGCCGCTCCATCACGCCGGGGCGATTGCCTTCGATCAGAATGTCCGCCGCCGCGACGATCTCGATAGCGCGCTCGCGATCCGCTGGCGAACGCAGGTCGAGTGTCAGTCTCGCGCGACCGCGCTCCACCACCGGATTGGGCCAGCCATCGCCGCCATCGCGCTCAATGCGCAGTATCTCTGCACCCAGATCGGCGAATAGCATCGCGCAATGCGGGCCAGGGCCCATGCTCGCGAACTCGACAACCCTCAGTCCGGTTAGCGGCGGCGCGGTCACGCCGCAGCGTAGCGCGACAGCAAATGGCGCTTCTGGAGCTTCCCGCTCGGCAAGCGCGGCATCGTGTCGATAAAGTCGACCCCGCGCGGACATTTGTAATGCGCGAGATTGTCTCGACAATACGCGATCAGTTCGGCAGCCAGCGCATCGTCCGCCGCCTTGCCGTCGGGTAATGTGATAAAGGCGTGAACCTTCTCGCCATATTCGGGATCGGGCAGGCCGAGTACCGCAACGTCATCCACGAGCGGATGCAATGCGAGCAAATCCTCCACTTCCTGCGGATAGATGTTCACCCCGCCGGAGATGATCATGTTGGTCAGCCGGTCGGTCAGGTAGAGATACCCTTCGTCATCCAGATATCCCATGTCGCCCATCGTGCCCCAGCCTGCCGCGTTGAAGCACGCCGCCGATTTGCCGGGCTCGCCATGATATTCGAACGGCTCGGCCCCATCGAAATAGATCAGGCCAGGTTCGCCCAGCGGCAATTCCGCCCGCGTCTCCGGATCCAGGATATGGATCGGGTTGAGCAAGCTGCGTCCGACCGACCCGGGATGCGCCAGCGCATCCTGTGGCCCGATCGCAGCAAAGCCGCACCGCTCGCTGCCGCCATAATATTCGTACACAACCGAACCCAGCCATTCGATCATCCGAGCCTTCACCTCGGCTGAACACGGCGCCGCAGCATGGATCACATAGCGCAGGGTCGAAGTGTCGACACTCGCACGGACCGCATCATCAAGGCGCAGCATCCGGATGAAATGCGTGGGCACGAACTGGGCATGGGTCACGCCATATTGCGGAATCGTACGCAGCGCCGCTTCGGCATCAAAGGATTGGAGCAGGATCACGGTGCCGCCAACGCGCTGGACCATCATCGTCCATCCGGTCGGCGCAGCGTGATAAAGCGGCGCGGGCGAGAGATAAACGGTGGTGGCGTCGAGACCGTAGGTGGTCGTCATCGCCTGCTCGACCAGCGACGGTGCCCCGAACGCTTCGCCGGAAAGCGGGCGGAGAATGCCCTTGGGTTTGCCCGACGTGCCGCCCGAATAATACATCGGCGCGCCGTCCTTCTCGTCCGGATCGGGCGTGTCGTCTTCGCTGTCCCGCACATAAGCGATCGATTCGAAGCCGCGATCGGCGGAGCCGGTGGTCAGCTTTGCGACCAGCCGCACATTGCCCTCGGCTGCGGCAACGGCATGGTCGATTAGCTTCGCAGTAGTGATCAGTCCGCTTGCGCCGCTGTTTGAGACGATGTGCAGGATTTCGTCGGGGGTCAGGTGCCAGTTGACCGGAACGATATGCATCCCCGCGCGGCGGATCGCCCACATCGCGACGAAGAAGTCGAGGTCGTTCTCCATCAGGATCGCCACCTTGTCATCGAAGCCCAGGCCGTATTCGCGCAGCACCCGTGCCAGCGCGATCGAGGCACGATTGAGTTCGCGAAAACTGATCGCAGCTCCGGTTCCGGCCATGATTGCCGCCGGCCGATCCGGCATGTCGCGCGCAATGTCGCTGATCGACGAATAACGATGGTCGAGGCTCATTTCTACTTCCTCATTTCCAGCACGATCCGCCCGATACCCTCGCCCGTCGCCGCGCGTTCGAGCGCATCGGCGAAGGCTTGGAGCGGCAGCCGGGTGAGGATATGCGGAGCGAGCTTTCCCGCACCCAGCATCGCCGAAATTTGCCTGAAGCTATCCCGCACCAGCTCGGGATCGCGTTTCAGAAACTGGCTGGCATCCACGCCGATCAGCGATGCGCATTTCACAAGAGGAAGGTTGAAAGGCAGCGCCGGAATGGTCCCGGCGGCGAAGCCAAGCACAAGATAGCGCCCATCCCAGCCGAGCGCGCGAAACATCCCGACCGCGCCATCGCCACCGACGGGGTCGAACACAATATCTACCCGCCGATCGCCCACCAGCGCTTTCAGTTCGGCGCGTGGATCGCTGGCATTGCTGTCCAGCGCGGCAAATGCACCTGCGGCCATCGCGTATTCGCACTTGGCCGGTGTCGACGCCATTGCGACGACATCGAGCCCGAGCGCGCGGCCCAATTGCACGGCCGCCATTCCCAACGCGCCAGCGGCACCGCGAACCAACATCAATTCACCGGGCCGCGTAACCGTGCGGTGGACGAGCGTATGATAGGCGGTGAGGTAGCTACCGCCGAAGACCGCAAGCACGTCAAACGGCATGCCTTCGGGCGCCAATGCGACCAGATTGGCATCGACAGTCACCTGCTCGGCAAAGCCCCCGCCCGCCAGGGTGATCGCGAAGACGCGGTCGCCTTTGGTGAGATGGCGAACCTCGCTGCCGACCTCCTCCACCACGCCCGCGCATTCGGTGCCGGGCACATAGGGAAACGAGACCGCTCCCTGATGCCCGCCGCGCGTAATCAGCGCATCGACGAAGGTGACGCCTGCAGCCGCTACCGCGATACGCACTTCGCCCGGTCCGGGCGCGCGTGCTACGGTCTCACGCAGGGTCAGCGAGTTCGGCGGCCCAAAGGCATCAGCTACAACCGCGCGCATCTCAGGCACCCTGCGGGTCGGTGAGCAACGTTGCAGCGCTCTCATGTCCCTCCCAATATCCCGCCCGGATCGTACGGCGCAGGATCTTGCCCGATGCGTTCTTCGGCAGCTCGGCAACGACATCCACCGATCGTGGCAGCTTGAACCCGGCAATGCGCGTGCGGGCGAAAGCGATGATTTCATCGGGGTCGATATCATGGCCGGGCTTGGCGACGACCACCGCCTTGACCGCTTCGGTCCACCGCGGATGCGGCACGCCCACCACCGCCACTTCGGCGACGCTCGGGTGGCCAAAGATCGCACTCTCCACCTCGGCCGGATAAACATTCTCGCCGCCGGTGATGATCATGTCCTTGATGCGGTCACGGATATAAACAAAGCCATCGGCGTCGATCACGCCGGCATCGCCAGTTCGCAGCCAGCCGTCCGCGCCGATCGCTTCCGCAGTCGCATCCGGACGCTGCCAATATCCGGCGATCACCCCCGAGAAATGGATGCTGATCTCGCCGGCCTCATGGGGACCCAGTACGGTTCCGTCAGGCCCCACGATCCGCATCCCCGCGCCAAAGATCGCGCTGCCCGCCGAACGCAAGCGGGGATTGGCCGGATCGATATGCTCATCAGGGCCCAGCATCGCGAAGGTGCCGGAGGTCTCGGTCATCCCGTAGAATTGCACCATGTCGCAGCCGAAGCGCGCGGCGGTTTCCAGCAGCAGGTCTCGCGGCATCGGTGAGGCGCCATAGGTCACGCGGCGTAGCGTTGAGATTTCAGCCTGCTCCAGGCTGGGTTCGCGCAGCAACATGTTAATCGCGGTCGGCACCAGCCCGATGATCGTAATACCGTGCCGTACTATATCGGCGACAACCATCGCCGTGTCGAAATCGCGGTGCAGCACCATCGTGGCCCCCGTACCAAGCGCACGCAGCACCTGTTCCATCGCGCCGATATGAAAAAGCGGGTGTGACACCAGTTGCACGTCATCCGAGCGCATCTGCACCCAGCGTGGCAGCTCCGGGCTGTCGAGCCCGATATTATGGGCGAGATTGCCATGCGTGGTCACCGCGCCCTTCGGCTTGCCGGTTGTGCCCGACGTGTAAATCAGGAACGCCACATCATCGCGCGATACCGGCACGCCGGGATCTGCATCGGAAACCGCGGCAAGCCGTGTTTCGTACGCAGCAGGGCCCGCCGGCCCCTCAAGTTCGATAATAGGCAACGCGCCGCTATCGATAGCGCCTATCAGCGCGTGATCGATCACCAGAGCCGCGGGATCGCAATCCTCGAAAATGTAAGTCAGTTCGGGCGGAGACAGCCGCCAGTTCAGCATCGCACAGGCGATGCCGAGCTTGGCCGCGCCGAACACCACTTCCAGGAAAAATGGCGAGTTGCGCGCCAGCAAGGCGAGCCGCTCACCTCGCTTCAGGCCCGCCGCCGCAAGCATGTTCGCCACCCGATTTGTGCGCCGGTCGAACTCGGTATAGGTCAGGACGGTACCGTCCTGATAAATGATTGCGGGCTTGTCCGGAGTCTGAACCGCGCCACTCCGCACGATGTCGCCAAGTCCGCTATACATGTTCACGCGAGCACGCCGAGTTCAAGCTTTTCGGCAGGACTGACACCGTCCATATTGCCGAGGATACCGGTGTAGAGACCGAAGCCCAGCAACTGGCGCAGGCGCGGACTTAGGCTACGTGCGAGTTCGGGCGAAGTGCCGAGCTGGAAATTCTCCTGCTGGCGCATCCAGCCCTGGCAATATGAGATAGCAAGCCCCGCACGGCGCTCCCCGGTCTGGTTGGCCCCCGCGCCATGCCAGGTTGCACCATCGATCACGAGCATACTGCCCGCCTTCATCACCGCCGGAATGCTATCGACCTCCAGCGGATTGGCGGCAATCTCAGCCAAGGTCGGGCGCGGGGTATTTGGGCAGAGATGGCTGCCCGGCACAACGCGAGTTGCTCCGTTTTCCTCAGTGAAGTCTGTAATCGCCCAGATCGTATTGAGAATCAGCGGCGCATGCGGGCGAGCAAGGCCGGTGAAAATATCATCCGTGTGGATTGGCTGGCGAACTGCCCCCGGTCCGACGCACAGCGTTACCGCGACCTGAAGGATGAACTCCGGCTCAAGCACGCCGCTAACCAGTTTGATCACCTGCGGATATTCCAGCACGCGCCGAAAAATCGGATCCTTCTCGAGCAGACCTTGCAGACGAAAAGTCTTGCCGGCGATCTTGGAGTGGACCGAACGGGCGGGCTGATATTCCTCTTCCAGCCGTTCAATAACCTCGCGCAAGGCTGCAAGGAAATCCGCGGGGATCGCGTCGTGGATGATCGTGTATCCATTCTCCATCAACTCGCGGCGATAGCGTTCCGCATCGGGGAACGCGACGTCGTCGATCCGGCCGCTCGCTTGTATCTGCAACTGCTGCACGTCACCTCTCCTGTGCTTCAGGCTGCGGGGTTTGCCCCGTCTTGCCCCTTGTCAGTTCACCGCGCGGGATTGGCCCTTCCAATAGGGGACCATCAGTTCGCGCCTGAGAATCTTGCCCGATGGGCCACGCGGCATCTCGTCGATCAGATCGATCGATTTTGGCACCTTGAAACCGGCGATCCGCTTGCGGGTCCAGCCAAGTATCTCGCTTGCGTCGAGTGCTGCATCGGGGCGCAACACGATGATTGCCTTGGCAGCCTCACCCCAGACTGGATCGGGTACGCCAATCACCGCCACCTCGGCGATGGCCGGATGCGAGTGCATCGCATCCTCCACTTCGGCAGGATAGATATTCTCGCCGCCGGAAATGATCATGTCCTTCAGCCGATCAAGCACGAACAGATATCCCTCGGCATCGAGCAGGCCCGCATCGCCGGTATGTAGCCAACCCTCGGCATTGACCGCCTCGGCGCTTGCTTCGGGCTTCTTCCAATATCCGGCCATCACATAAGGCGCGCGCAGCAATATCTCGCCGACCTCGCCAGGCGGAAGCGTATTGCCTGCGGCGTCGATCACCTTGACCTCACCGTGAAGGTTGGGTCGCCCCGCCGATCGCAGGATGCGCTCGTCACCTGCCTCATGATCCTCGGGTGAGAGATAGGTTATCGCGCCGACTGTTTCTGTCATGCCATATGCCTGCACGAAACCGCAGCCGATCAGGTCGAGTGCTTCGCACAGCAGGTCCGCAGGGATTGGCGAGGCGCCGTAGAAGAAATAGCGAACGCTGCTGTAATCGGTCGCGCGACCCTTGGGATGGCGCACCATCATTTGCAGCGCGGTGGGCACCACGCCGATGATCGTCGGGCGATCATGCTGTATCGCGTCGAGCACCTGCTCCGCATCGAACTCTGCATGAAGCAAGGCGGTGCCGCCATTAAGCACGGCCCGCAGCGCGCTCTCAAGTCCGCCGATATGGAACATCGGGATCGCAACGAGGCTGCGGTCGCCCGGCGAAACCTTAAGCCAATCGGGCTTCCACGGATCGCACAGATTGCACGTCTTGTTGAGGTTGCGCTGGCTAAGCATCGCGCCCTTAGGTCGTCCGGTGGTGCCTGAGGTATAAAGCTGGAGCGCTATATCATCTTGCGTCCGCGGTACCGAAGGAGCGTTCGCGTCAGCGTCCCCGATCCATGCTGCGTAGGGATCGCCTTCACCATCAAGGCGGATGCACCGGACCGTGTCACACACAGTATCGGCGGCGGACGTAAAGGCCTCCTGATAGAACAGGATCGGCGCGTCAGCATCGCGGACAACGAACTCAACCTCGGACGGGGCAAGCCGCCAACTTATCGGCGTGGCAACAGCGCCTGCGCGGACAATGCCGAAAACGCATTCGAGGAAGCGGGTGCAGTTCTTCGCCAGAATCGCAATGCGGGTTCCCGGCTCAACACCTGCGGCGACCAGCGCGTTGGCGACGCGGTTCGCCTGGGCGTCGAACGTGGCATAGCTGACCGCCTCGCCGCAAAATTCAATCGCTATGGCATCCGGCGTTGCCGCCGCCTGCGCCGCCAGCACCGCGTGGATCAGGCATTCAGGCTGGGGCGGCAGCGTCACCGATCAGGCCGTGACACGCGCGGTGGCGTCATGAACCGAAGGCATGGTGCCGGCACCATTGCTACCTTGCGTAATAACTTCGATCTGCCCGGCCTCACGCAACTTCTTCATCATCGCACCCATCTCCGCCGCGCGCGCCGGATCCCCTTGGGTATCGAAACGACAAATTGGCAGGCAGGCCTGATAATCGGCAATGATTTTGATGTTGACGTCGTCGCGCTCGCTTGTGCGAAAATCGACTTCGCCATCGGTGATGACACAACTCCACACCAGGCGATCCGCGTCATTCGCGATCTCGGCCGGGGGATCGGTGAATACTTCGCACATCGAGAAGCTGACATCGCCACCGGCGGCTTTCATCTGGGCTGCGCGTTCGCGGAAGATACCGTGCAGGAAAGCGAGCCATTCGCGGCTGCCAAACGCATACCCGGTCACGAGTTCACCGCCTGCGCGCGCTGTGCAGTCTCGGCGTCGAAGACAAACCCCTCATAGTCATTCTCGATCACTGCGGCGACCTTCTGGCGATACGGGATATTGCCGCCCACATAGGGCATGAACACGCGCGGCTTGCCGGGCACATTGGCGCCCAGATACCAGCTGTTCGCCACCGAATAGAGCGTCATATTGGCGACGTCGCGAACATGATCGACCCATTCATCCTCGGTCTCGATGTCGACGTCGATCAATTTGCGGCCAGAACTCTCCATGGCATCGATCGCCTCGATGACGAAATCGACCGCAAACTCGATCGAAAGGACGACATTGCCGACCACGGAGGGGCTGCCCGGCCCTGTGATCAGGAACAGGTTCGGGAAGCCGGCAGTCATCAGGCCGAGATAGGTGCGCGGACCTGCCGACCATTTCCCCGTCAGCTTCAGCCCGTCGCGGCCACTAATCTCGATACGCGAGAGCGCTCCGGTCATCGCATCGAAGCCCGTTGCGAACACGATGGCGTCAAACGCATATTCGGCATCGCTGGTGGCGATGCCAGTGGGCGTGATACGCTCAATCGGCGTTTCGCGCAGATCGACAAGCGCAACGTTCGGGCGGTTATAGGTGTCGAAATAGCCGGTATCGATGCAAATGCGCTTAGCGCCGATAGGATAGTCGGACGGCGAAAGCCGCTCAGCGACCACCGGATCCTTCACCATTTCGCGGATCTTGCCGCGGACGAAATCAGCGGCGACCTTGTTAGCCTCCTGATCGAGCATGATGTCGGCGAACGAACCGAGCAGGCCGGGGCCACCCTCCTCCCAGAAGAATTCGAACGCGTCGCGATGCTCGTCGGCCGTTGCTTCGGCGATCTTCTTACCCGTGCCCGGCGGCGTCAGCAGGCCGCTGCGCGAAGTGCGGGCGCGATTGCGGTGGAAGGGATATTCGCTCTTCCATGCGCGATCCTTATCGGGATCGAGCGGCATATTGCGCGCGGGCAGGCTGAAAGCGGGCGTGCGCTGGAATACGGTCAACTGCGCAGCTTGTTCGGCGATCTTTGGGATCGCCTGAATGCCCGAAGAACCGGTGCCGATCACCGCGACGCGCTTGCCCGTGAAATCGACGCCCTCATGTGGCCAATGGCCGGTATGATAGGTCGGTCCGCCAAAACTCTCACGCCCAGTAATGTCTGGCACGCGCGCTGCGGAAAGATTGCCGGTCGCCATGATGCAAAAGCGCGAAGTGACGCGATCGTCTTGATCGGTGACGACGGTCCAGCGATTGGTGGCCTCGTCAAAGGCGATCGACTGGACGCGGGTGTTCATCGAAATGTCGCGGCGCAGATCGAACCGGTCAGCGACATGGTTCAGATAAGCAAGAATTTCAGGCTGGGTCGCGTAGCGCTCAGTCCACTGCCACTCCTGCTCAAGTTGAGCATCGAACGAATAGGAATATTGCAGGCTCTCAATATCGCAGCGTGCGCCAGGATACCGGTTCCAGTTCCAGGTGCCGCCAACTTCGCTGCCAGCCTCAAAGACGACCGCGCTTAGCCCTTTGCCGCGCGCTTCGTGCAGCGCATAGAGGCCCGCAAAACCTGCGCCAACGATCACGACATCGACTTCGCGCTCAGCCTTCGCCGGAGATAGGTTCTGCGCGATACTGTTTGACATGCGGTCAATCCTCTCAAGCGACTCGTGGGCCACCGGCCTCTTCACGGGCCATGGCGGAGGTTAGTTTCTTAGCACATAGTTTGCAAGCGTATCATTTTCGCATCATGCGCTTGAGCGCATGCTCGACATCGCGACGAAATCGCTGCGCCACGTTGGCGGAGACCATTGCGTCAAAGGCATGAAACGCACCCGGATAAACATGCACCGCGATCGGCACGCCGGCTTCGGCGAGACGTGTCGCGTAAGCGATATCCTCTGCCAGAAAAAGATCCAGATCGCCCACCAGAATGGCGGCCGGAGGCAGACCCGACAGATCATTGGCACGCGCTGGCGCGACATACGGTTCGGCGTCGTGGCCGTTCAAAACCGCATCCCATGCGGCCACATTGTTCTCGCGCGTCCATACGAACTGACCTTGCGGGCCCGGCGCATTTATACCCGTGCGATCGTCGAGCATCGGATAAGCGAGCATTTGTCCGGCAAGCCGCCCGCGCGCCTTTAGCGCCAGCCCCGCGCAAAGTCCTCCACCAGCGCTCTCCCCCATCGCCACGATTCGCGAAGGGTCGATCGACAGGGTCTCTGCGGATGATTGCATCCAGTCGAGCACCACGACCATATCTTCGATTGCCGCAGGATAGGGCGCTTCGGGAGCAAGGCGGTAGTCGACCGAGACCACCACACAGCCCAGGCTCGCACACCAATGCCGGTTTGCCCCCTCGCGCCCCTCCGGCGATCCGAGCATATAGCCGCCGCTATGCGCATGGATAATGGCAGGAAGCGCCCCCGCTGCGGTCTCTGGCCGATAGACCAGCACACGAACGGCCGGAGAAGCCGGAACGATGACTTCGGAACGCGCCACGCCCCCGGAGATCGCTTCGCCAAAACCCCGGGCAGCGGATGTGCGGAAGATTGCGCGCGTCTGTTCAAGTCCTTGCCCATCCAGTCGAACCGGGGGAAGCAGATCGAGCAAAGGCAGCAGCTGCGGATCGACCAGATGCCTCGTGTCCGCCCGCTCGCTCATAATGCGGCGGCGACCGCCTGTGGCACCGCCAGCGGCTCAATAGTCGCCACACCCGCATCGAGCGCAACCACGCCGCGCGCAGGCACGCTGGCGCGCAGCAAGACTTGATCGCCTTCGACCCAAAGCTCGGTACGGATCGTGTCGCCGGGAAAGACCGGGGAGGTGAAGCGCGTGTCGAGCGAAGTCAGTCGCGTTGCATCCCCGTCCAGCGCGTTCTGGATCAAGGCAACTGCCGCAATCCCGAAGGTCGCCAGTCCGTGGAGGATCGGCTGGGTGAATCCGGCCCGTGCGGCCACCGCGGGATCAACGTGCATCGGGTTCACATCGCCGGACAGGCGGTAAATTAGCGCAGCTTGCGGCAAGGTCGGCGTATCGACGACATGATCGGGCGCGCGTTCCGGTGCTCCCCGCGCCGCCGGAGCCTTGCGCGGCTCGCCGCCAAAGCCCCCATTGCTGCGGCATAACAGGGTCTGCCGCACCGTCGCGATCAGATCCTCGGTCTGGGCCTCAAGCACGTCGCGTTCATAATAAAGCAGCGCCCCGCGCCCTTCGCCACGATCGATCACATCGGCGACGCGCGAGCGGGTCATAATTTCGCCTTCGGACGAAATCGGGCGATACACTGTCAGCCCCTGCCCTACCTGGAGCATATTGCCCCAATCGATGCCGAGCGCAGGATCACTCGCCCAAAAGCCGGGATGGCCCAGAACAACCGCCATTGTTGGCAGTGTCACCAGATCCTGTTCGTACACATAGCGAAGCTGCAACGGATCGAGAGGATCTGCGCCGAGCCCCAGCCCGAGCGCATAGAGCATGGTGTCGCGCGTGGTGTAAGACTGGCGCGTCGGTGCGAAGAGGTGGGCCGTCAGAGCTTCATGGTTGAACGGCATCTCAGCACGGTTCCCAAGAGAAAATCTCGCCCGAGCGCACAAGCGGATAGAGATGCGGCTCGAACATCGGGAAGGCGCGATCGATCGCAGTTTCGACCGTCCAGCCATCGCCATTGTGCGCGATATGGGTGGGGCGGTTCTGCGAGAAGAAGTAGACCTCATTGTTGCGGACACCAAATATCTGGCCGTTTACGCGGCGGCGGCCTTCATCCGAAAGCAGAGCGACGGTGAACGGCGCAACCTTGTCGGCGTCCATCTTCTTCAGACCCTCAACACGCTTCTGCTGAGCCGGCGTATCGGTAGGGATGGTACTGACCATACGCGTCCAGGCGAATGGCGCGATGCAGTTGGAGGTCACGTTGAAGCGCTGCATATCCATCGCAATCGCCTTTGAGAGCCCCAGCACTCCAGCCTTTGAGCTAATATAATTTGCCTGGCCCAGATTGCCGATCAACGCCGAGCTCGACGTCATGTGGACAAACGCCCCAGATCCTTGTTCTTTGAGATACGGCGCAGCTGCGCGACTGACGTAAAACGGTCCCTTCAGATTCACGTCGATGACCGCATCGAAATCCTCAACCGGCATCTTGTGGAACATCGTGTCGCGCAAAACACCGGCATTATTCACCACGCCATCGACCCGACCGAAATTATCCATCGCTGCCTGAACGATCTTCTGCGCCGATTCCCAGGTGGCGACGCTGTCTTCGCTGGCCGCAGCCTCGCCGCCCATCGCCTTGATCTCCGCGACAACATCGGCAGCCGGCCCCTTGCCTTCGCTCTCGCCATGGCTGTCGACGCCCAGATCGTTGACGATCACCTTCGCGCCCTGCCGGGCCGCTTCCAGCGCTATGCCACGCCCTACGCCGCGGCCGCCGCCGGTGACGATGATGACCTTGTCTCTCAATACCGGGTCCATGTTACGCCCCTTTATACCGGTTACGATTGGTGCGCGGCGCGGACATCAATCGGCCAGGCGGCCGAAGATGCCGATGCACGCGACATTATTACTCGGATTGCCCCCGAGATTTTGCGTGAGTCCCAGCCGCACATCGCCGCGCTGGCGCTTGCCCGCGCGCTCCTGAAGCTGGAGGTAGATTTCATACGTCATGCGCAGGCCAGAGGCGCCGATGGGATGGCCGAAGCATTTGAGCCCGCCATCGATCTGCGACGGCAGCGCGCCGCCGGCATCGTAACGCCCGTCGAGAATATCGGCGACCGCGCGTCCTTCGTCGGACAGGCCCAGATCCTCCATCGTCACCAATTCGGTGACCGAAAAACAATCATGTACTTCGACCAGGCTGATCCCGTCGCGCGGATCGGAAACGCCGGCCTCGGCATAGGCCTTCGCGGCGGCGCGGCGGGTATTGGCTACGTGTGCGCCATCCCATTCGTTCATGCCGGATTCGCGCCCATTAGAGACCGCAAGCTGAAGCGCCTTGATCATCACCGGGTTCGATTTGCCCAGTGCGCGGGCGATCTCCGGCGTGGTTACGATGGCCGCCGCCGCGCCATCCGATACGCCGCAGCAATCGAACAGGCCCAACGGCTCGGCGATCATCGGCGCCGCCAGCATCGTCTCGATCGGGATCGATTTGCGCAGATGCGCCTTGGGGCTGTGCAGCCCGTTCTCGTGGCTCTTCCACGAGACATGCGCCATTGCCCGCTTCAGGTCGCCCATCGGGATGCCATGCTTGGCAGCATAGGCTCCGGCTAGCTGGGCAAAGGTGCCGGGTGCCGAGCCATAGGGCATCCACAGATCGTTGAAGAGGCCCTTCGTCTTGACTGGCAGTCCGCCATAGCCCGTGTCCTTGAGCTTCTCGACACCCAGCGCCAGCGCGAAATCGGCGGCGCCTGACGCGACGGCATAGGCCGCGCCGCGCAATGCTTCGGTGCCGGTCGCGCACATATTCTCAACGCGTGTCACTGCGATATTGGGCAGCCGCAGCGCTGTTGCCAGCGGAATTGCCGAATTGCCGACATTGATCGAATCCAGCGCTGATCCGAGCCAGGCCGCATCGATCTGATCCTTTTCGATCCCCGCGTCCGAGAGCGCTTCGTTGAACGCTTCGACCATCAACTCATCGGCCCCGGCATCCCAGCGCTCACCAAACTTCGAACAGCCCATGCCGATAATCGCGACCTTGTCGCGGATGCCGCTCGCCATTATGCGGCCTCCTCTGCGGGCACGGGCCGGCGGATCGGAACCGCCTTCCAGAAATACTGACGGTGCCCGCGCATCCGATCGATCTCCTTGATCCGGAAAGTCATTTCGACCGGCGTGCCGACATCGATGGCGCGGTCCGCCACATCGACGAACTCCATCGGCATCCGGGCGCCGTTTTCGAACTGGACTAGCCCAAAATAGAAGGGCGGACTTGGGTGATAAGTCAGCCAATCGGCGGTGACGGCGACCACGCGCGCAGGCTCATCCGCCAACAGGACATCGTCATATTCGGCAACGCCCGATGCACCAGGCGCGATACCCATCGGCGTCTTCGGAAATTGCACCACACCGGTCTGGCGATCGCGCCCGCCGACAAAGGCCAGCGTGTCGCGCACGGCGCGGGCATTGACTGTCGGCGCAAACTTGTTGCCGAATTCAGAGCGCGGGCCCCATTCAACCTGAAGCTCGCCCTTAAGCGACAGATATTTGGCATAGTCGGTGCTGCGAGCGCCCTCCGCAATCCAGCCCGAAACACCGCGGCGCGGGCGCGTGGTGAGGATCGCATCGGTGGGTTCAATTAGGATCGCATCAGCGCCGCTGCCAAAGCCGGCGAGTAATATCTTCTCACCCGGCTTTGCACTTTCCATCACGGTTGCGAGCATCAACAACGCATGCGCCGCACCCGCAAAGCCGACCGTAGCGGACAGATCGTCGCCACTATCGGCATTTTCGAGGCCCAGCTTTGCGAGCGCCGTCTTTGCCATGCCCTTGAGTGGTGACGGAAGGATGAAATGCGCCACGTCCGATGCAGCCACACCGGCGTGGGCGAGCACCGCCCGCGCTGCTTCGGGAACGAGCTTAAGATAGCCCTCTTCGCGTATCCACCGCTCTTCCCATTGATAGTCGTAGCGGTCGCCTGTCGCGCGCCAATGGTCGATGAAATCGCTGCCGACGCTGGCGGTTGCGAGAATTCGCGCGACGACATTGTCATGGCCCAGCAGGATCGCAGCAGCAGCGTCGCCATTGGCAAGTTCCTGCTGGCTGCCGGCACGAGCAGTGCGCGCCTCACCCGCGACTACGATCACTTCGCCTTGATTTGCCAGCGCAAGGCCAGCGATCAGCGCCGAGGTCCCCGCTCGATGGCTTCCACCTAGATCGAGCCCCAGAGCATCACGGGGCAGATCGAGCGCGCCTGCGATGATCCCGGCATTCAACCGGTCGGCAAAGGGAGCCGAAGTGGAAGCGAGCAGCACTGCCCGCGCCTGCGATGCGCGGCCGTTCAGTGCGTCGCGCGCTGCCTCGGCCGCCATGGTCACGACATCCTCGTCCCAGCCGGCCACGGCGCGCATGCCCTTCTGGCTGCGCAGCGCCGGATTCTGCCAAGCCATCGCTGCGCCGATTGCGGCTCGGTCAAGCCGCATGCGCGGAATATAGGCACCGAAGCCTGTAATCCCGGGAAGCGCCGTTCCTGATGGTTGGCAGCTCATTCAGATCCAATCCGATATGCGGCGAATTACTCGCCTGCGAATAGTATGCTTGATAATCATTTGCTTTGAACGCAGTCAACCTGCCTTCCCGCTCTGATCAACAGATTCAGTTCAGAACTGGATGACGGAACGGGCGATGTGACCGCCCTTGAGCTCTTCAAAAGCGTCGTTGACCTGATCGAGCGTGATCCGGCGCGAAATCAGTCGATCAAGATCCAGTCGACCCTGCATGTAGAAATCAACGAGTTGCGGGATATCGATCGGAAACAGGTTCGATCCCATCGACGAGCCTTGCAAGGTCTTTTCCATGTTAAGGCCAGCCGCATCCACTTCGATTTTGGCGCCATCCGGCAACAGGCCAATCACCGTGCATGCGCCACCACGGCGGACCAGCCGATACGCCAATTCCGCGGTAGCCTTCATGCCCACCGCCTCGAAGCTGTGATCAACCCCGCCATTGCTGAGTTCTAGCACCTGCTCTTCAACATCGTCGCCCGCGAGTACAGTGTCAGTCGCGCCAAAATGTTTGGCCAGTTCAAGCTTTTCCGGCAGCCGGTCGATTGCGACAATTCGTCCCGCCCCGGCGATCCGGGCGCCGTTGATCGCGGCTAGGCCCACACCACCGCAGCCAAGCACGGCAACCGATTCGCCCGGTCGCACTTTTGCACTGCGCGTCACGGCACCCACGCCGGTCAGCACGCCGCAGCCGATGATGGCGGCACGATCGAGCGGCATGTCTGGCCGGATGCGAACACAGGCATGCTCATGAACGAGCATCTGCTCGGCGAAAGCGGAAACGTTGAAGAACTGATGCATGCGCGGATTGGGCCCGCTGCCGAGCAGGCGCGGCGCCTCGCCTTTGGTGCGCCGGGTCTCGGGGCTGAAGCACAACGCCATATGCCCGCTCAGGCAATAATTGCAGTGCCCGCAATAGGCCGAAATGCAGGTCACGACATGATCGCCCGGCTTCAGCGAGCGCACATCGCTTCCAACCTTTTCGACCACGCCCGCGCCTTCGTGGCCTAGGATGGTCGGAAGCGGATAGCCGTTAAGGCCCTGCTGGATATGAAGATCGGAATGACACACGCCCGAGGCGACGGTGCGGATCAACACCTCATGCGCCTTGGGAAGGTCAATTGCGACGTCCTCGATCTCGAGCGCCTGACCTGTCTGGCGAAGTACGGCTGCCTTCACGCTATCCTCCCTGGTACGGGTCTTCACCCCGTAATCTCATTGCCACATGCCGACACCGTGTTTCGGTAGCCGGCAGAATGCGCATGATATGTATAGTGCGTTTGCGCACTTTACAAGATAGCGGTCACCTCATATCAGTTTGTCACGATTTACCTGAGAATATCGCTCTGTGTGACGGCCAGCAACCGCCCTGGATGCGAGAGAATTAGATAACTAAGCATACTATATTGGCAAAATCGCTGACATGTGATTCGCCGAATCGGATATGGAGAGCATGCATGCCTGAAGCCGTCATCGTCGCCGCGGCGCGCTCTCCGATCGGCAAGGCGTTTCGCGGAGCATTTAATACCACGCACAGCGCAGCGCTGGGCGGCCAGATTCTCGCCGAAACGCTCGAACGAGCCGGCGTTGATGGTGCCGACGTCGACGATGTTATCCTGGGTGTCGCGATGCCGGAACAGGCGAGCGGTGGAAACATCGCCCGAATGGCGGCGTTGCGCGCGGGCATGCCCAACCAGCCCGGCGGTCTGACTATCAACCGCTTCTGCAGTTCGGGCATCCAGGCGATCGCACTTGCAGCGCAGCGGGTGTTGTTCGATCGAACCGGCCCGATCCTCGCCGGCGGCCTCGAATCGATCAGTCTTACCTCTGACTCCACCGTCAAGGATGCCTGGCTCGAAGAGCATTGCCCAAGTATCTATATTGCGATGATCGATACCGCGGACATCGTCGCCCGCCGCTATAATGTCAGCCGCGAAGCCCAGGACGAATATGCGTTGCTCAGCCAGCGGCGCACTGCCGCGGCCCAACGCGAGGGTCGCTTCGACGCCGAGATCATGGCGATGGACACTATTCGCGCCGTTACCGACAAGGCAACGGGCGCGGTCAACATGGTCGAAAGCCGAATCACCGCGGACGAATGCAACCGCCCCGATACCACGCTTGCCTCATTGGCATCGCTGGCGCCGGTGCGCGGCGAGGGCGCCTTCGTCACTGCCGGTAATGCCAGCCAGCTGTCGGACGGCGCGGCGATGATGATGGTCATGTCCGATGCCGAAGCGGCGCGCCGCGGACTTTCCCCACTGGGCATCATGCGCGGCTTTGCCGTTGCCGGGTGCGAGCCAGACGAGATGGGCATCGGCCCGGTCTATGCGATCCCGAAGCTGCTCAAGGCACACGGACTGACAATGGACGATATCGATCTGTGGGAATTGAACGAAGCCTTCGCGTCGCAGGTCGTCTACTGCCGCGACAAGCTAGGGATTGATCCTAACAAGCTCAATGTCGATGGCGGCGCGATTTCGATCGGGCATCCATTCGGGATGAGCGGCGCACGCATGGCGATGCACGCCTTGATTGAGGGGCAACGTCGCAAAGCACGCTATGCCGTGGTCACGATGTGCGTCGGAGGCGGTATGGGCGCTGCTGCCTTGCTCGAAATCGCCTGACCGAAAGACTGGGAGAAAATTGATGGCGCTCGGTTCGTTGTTCGACCTTCCCTTCTTCGAGCCAAAGCACGTGGCGGTGCGCGAGCATGTCGCCGCGTGGCTTGATCAGGAGCCAAACATCGACCATCACGACGAAGCCGAGACTTGGCCGCAGAGCCGACGCTTCGCCGAAAGCCAGGGCAGGTTCGGCCTGCTCAATTACTTGATGCCCGCTTATGCCGATGGCCCGGATGCGCAGGTCGATGTGCGATCGATCTGCATCGTTCGCGATGCGCTCACCTATCGCTCGGCGCTGGCGGATTCGGCGCTGATCGTTCAGGGAATCGTCGGCGCACCGATCTGTCGCTCCGGCTCTGACAAGCTCCGTCGCATGTATCTCGACGATATTCGCGGCGGGAAACTAGTCCCTGCCTTCGCGCTCTCCGAACCGGGCGGCGGCTCCGACGTTGCCGCTACCCGCACCACCGCAACGCGCGATGGGGATGAATATATCATCAGCGGCACCAAGACCTGGACTTCGAACGCCGGCGTCGCCGACCTATATCTGGTAATCGCGCGCACAGGCGAAGCACCTGGCGCGAAAGGGCTTTCGGGTTTTATTGTCGATGCCGATATGCCTGGCTTCAGCGTCGGCGATCCGATTTACACCAGCGCGCCGCATCCGATGGCGACCACTCATTTCGACGAAGTGCGCGTCCCTGCCTGGCGGATGGTGGGCAATCCCGGCGATGGATTTTCCCTGGCGATGCAAACGCTGGACATTTTCCGCTCGACCGTCGGCGCAGCTTCGCTCGGGCTGGCGCGGCGCGCGATGGACGAGACGCTGGCGCGCATCGCCAATCGCAAATTGTTCGGGCGGCTGATGGCGGACATGGAGACGATCCACATGAAGCTCGCGGACATGACCGTCGATCTGGAGAGCGCCGCCCTCGCCACCTACCGCGGCGCATGGGCCAAGGATCATTCCGGCGGGCGCCGCACTACAGTTGAATCTTCGATCGCAAAACTGGTCGGAAGCGAAGCCGCCTATCGAGTGGTCGACGAAGCAGTGCAGCTCTTCGGCGGAATGGGCGTCACGCGCGGCTGCGTGGTTGAGCATCTGTTCCGCGATATTCGCGCTATGCGCATCTATGAGGGGGCCTCGGAGGTCCAGCGTACGATCATCGGCCGCGCCGTCGCGAATGATGCAAAGACCCGCTACACCACCGGCGAATGAACCGGACAGACGAGGATAATCGCATGACGCACGGTCTGGTATCGGTCGAAATCGTCGGGAAGGTCGGCATCATTCGCCTCAACAACCCCGAGGCGCTCAACGCGATGTCGCTCGACATGGTAGACGATCTCAATGCTGCGCTCCACGAAGTGGTCGGGAAGGTCGGAGCGTTGATCCTGGGGGGTGAAGGCCGCGCCTTTTGCTCGGGCGCCGATTTGAGCAAGCCAATGGGCGGCGATGACGAAACCGCACCAGATGTTGGCAGTTCGCTGGATACCCACGCTATTCCGCTGATGCTGCGGATGCGCGAATTGCCGATCCCATGGATCTCCGCCGTGCGCGGCGCCGCCGCCGGCTATGGCGCTTCGCTGGCGCTTTCCGCCGACATGGTGGTGGCTAGCGAGAGCGCTTTCTTCCTGCTCGCTTTCTCGCGCATCGGCCTAGTTCCCGATGGCGGCGCGACTTATCTGCTGGCCCGGTCCGCCGGGCGCGTGCGCGCGATGGAGGCAGCCTTGCTCGGCAATCGCCTGCCCGCCGCCAAGGCCGAGCAATGGGGGCTGATCAATCGCGTGGTAGAGGACGCCCAACTCGAGACCGTCGCGATCGAACTCGCGACCCAACTCGCGGAAGGACCCTATTCGCTCAAGCTGATCCGCAAGCTGGTATGGGACGCCGTCGAGGGTGATTTCAGCTCCACAATGAAAGCCGAGCGCGAATTTCAGCGCGAAGCGGGCGTCAGCGACGATTTCCGCGAAGGTGTCGCGGCGTTCCTAGAAAAGAGGCCGGCCGCTTTCACCGGTAGGTAGTCACCATCCACTTCGGCTTGGCCGCTTGGGGTTGCGTTACTCTTCGCTGCTGATAAGTACGATAGAGTATTATAACAATCCGAGGGGGTCGCATCGGTGGACCGACTGCGCATTACACATCCCCGGGCCCGCTTCGGCTTCCTGGTGCACGATATCTCGAGAATGCGGCGAACCTTGTTCGACAAGGAACTGAAGCCGTTGGGCATCACGCGCGCGCAGTGGTGGCTGCTCGGAAATCTGTCGCGCCATAGCGACACCGGCATGAACCAGACCGAGCTCGCGCACCTGCTCGAAACCGGCAAGGTCAGCGTCGGCGGGATGATCGACCGGCTCGAGGCATCGAAGCTGGTCGAGCGCAAACCCGATCCGACCGATCGTCGCGGCAAGCGCATCTACATCACAGATTCCGGCTTCGACATGCTCGAAAAGATCGCGATCGTCGGCAACCGGCTCGATCGACTGGTATTCGAAGGGATCGACGAAGACGCGGTCGTCATCGCGACCGAAGTGATGGCACAGGCCAAAGCCAACATCCGCAAGGCCCTGTCCGACGATAGCGGCAAGGCCACCACGCAAGATTGACAGGTGCGCGACCGCCTCAGGCAGCCGCCTGCTCTCCTTCAGCCGTGAACATGCGGCCCAGCACACGCTGATACAGCAGCAGCCCAACCACGGCTCCCGCGGCAATCCCGACATGCAGCAGCCAGAACTGATCGGCCGGCATCTTCGACAGGAAGCCGCCGACCCAGCCGACGATCAGCCCGCCGATGAACTGGTGCAGATAGAGCACGCCAATCATTGTGCTGACCACTGCCTTCGGCGAGACGCGCGCGAATAGTGAAAGTGCGATGGGATAGATATTTGCCACCGCGATCGCATTGATCAGGTTGAACAGCACCAGCCAGATCAAGCTGGCCTTGCCGCCGTCCCCTGCCTGGAGCGCAGCTGCGTAGAGCATCAGCTGACCCAGGGCCGAGAGCGCTGCGCCGATCACGATCTTGCTGAGGTCGCTGGGCTCGGCGAAGCGCCGGCGCCATGCTCGCCAGAAGGTGACGGTGAGGAACAAAAACACCATTGCGATTACTGCGCTGAAGGTGATCAGCCAGGTTGTGGGGATCGTGCGGCCAAACGCCGTGAGATCGAAAGCCACCGGCGCCCATAGCAAATAGGCGTTATATATCTGCGCATTGGCCACGCCGGTCACCGCCAGCAGCGGCAGCATCACAAGCAGCAGGAGCACGATCTTCACATCCGCGCGATCGAGCTTGACCGCGACAGCATCGGCCTTCGCCGCGATGACCTCCTCCCCGAAATGCTTGCGGCCATGCACATAGATGGCAAGACTGATGACCATCCCGATCGCGGCTGCGGCGAACCCATAATGCCAGCCATAAATCTCGCCGAGTGTTCCGCAAATCAACGGCGCGCTGATGATTCCGATGCTCATCGCGATGTAGAAAATCTGGAACGCATCGGCCTGGCGCGGATCGTCCGGCGCGTAGAGCGATCCGACCTGGCTGGCGATATTACCTTTGAAGCAGCCGGTACCCAGCACTAGCAACACCAACGCCGCCAGGAAAGAGATGTCGAACGCCATCAGCAAATGGCCGAGGCACATCAATATCCCGCCCAACGCGATCGTTCGCGTCCGCCCCAGATAGCGATCGGCAAGCGCTCCGCCGAAGATCGGAGTCAGGAAGATCAACGCCGCGTAGAGGCCGTAAATGGCCGAGGCGATCCCCTGCGAATTGAGTGGCCCATATGCCCAGGTGATCGCAGCCGAGAACGGCCCCATCCCCGCGACATTCTCGATGTGGCCGGGCAACAGCAATTGCTTGACCATGTAGAGCACTAGCAAGGTCTGCATTCCGAAAAACGAGAAGCGCTCACCAGCCTCGGTAAAGGCCAGATAGGCAAGCCCGATCGGATGACCGAAGAAGCGCGTGTCGCCGCGTGCCGGGGCAGCTATCGTCTCCGGCGTGTCGCCCAAAGGTGGTGCCGTTGACGCCATCACAGATCTCCTGTTGCCCTGTTCCAGGCCCGTCAAAACTATCGCAGATGCAGTGTGATGCGACAAGGTACATATGCGTAAGATATGCTTGAGAACCTATCTCTTTCGCGGGATTTCGCTGAACACCACATCCTTGTCGACACGGATATCGCTGGGCATTCCCAGCACCCGCTCGGCGATGATGTTCTTCAGGATTTCGTCGGTGCCGCCAGCAATACGAATGCCGGGAACGTAGAGCAACGACCGGTTAAACGCGCTTGCCAGAGGCGAAAGAGCGGGATCGTCTAGGATGCCGTATTCCTCGAGCACTTCGCTAGCGCCCGCCATCATGTCCTGGATCTGCAGGCCGGCGATCAGCTTGCCGATTGAGTTTTCAGGCCCCGGCGTTTCGCCTTTCGACAATGCGGTCAGTGCACGGCTGCGCAGATGCTTCAGCCCCTCGCTTTGTACATACCATTCAGCGATCCGCTCGCGCAGCGCCTGATCGCCCAGGGCCGTGCCGCGTAGTCCGGGCGTATGCCGCGCCGCTTCGATCACCTGCGGCCAATCCGGCCCGCGCGACCCGCCCAGCGCAACACGCTCGTGCATCATCATATAAAGGCTCGCATTCCAGCCTCCGCCGACCGCGCCCAGTCGCTGGCTGTCGGGGATGCGGACGTCCGAGAGGAAAACCTCATTGAAATCGGAGCCCCCGGACATCTGGTGGATCGGCTCGATAGTCACGCCGGGCGCGCGCATATCAACCCAGAACATCGTCAATCCGCGATGCTTGGCGACCCCCGGATCGGTACGGCACAATGCCAGCCCGAAATCGGCGATATGCGCGAAGGTCGTCCAGACCTTGTGCCCATTGAGTATCCAGTCGCCGCTGCTGTCATCGGCTGGCAGCGCGCGGGTGCGCACCGCAGCGAGATCGGAGCCGGCTGCGGGCTCGGAGAGCAGCTGGCACCAGATTTCGTCACCGCGTATCGCCGGTCCCGCAAAGCGCTCGCGCCCTGCGTCATCGGTGTAATTGAGCAGGGTGGGCATGCAGATACCGAGGCTGAATTCAAACGGATCGAACGGCACCTGGAACCGGCTTTCCTCCTGATGGAAGATCACAGCCTCCATTTGGCTGCCACCCTGCCCGCCCCAGGCTTCGGGCCAGGTGATGCAGCTATAGCCAGCCGCGGCTTTGACCGCCTGCCAAGCACGCGAAGCAGCCATTTGCGAGCGCTCGGAACCATCGGTAGCCGGCGGTACATTGATTTCGAGCCAATCGCGCGCGCGCGCGCGGTACGTGGCTTCATCAAGAGAGTCGTTGAAATCCATCTATGCCGCCGCTGCCCGATTTTCGATCTGCGCCATCAGACGCTCTTTCCAGGTGGAGGGGGACCCGATTACCAGCGAAAGCTGGCGCGCCCGGCGGTAGAATAGATGGCAATCCGCCTCCGAAGTATATCCCATCCCACCATGCACATGCAGGTTCTCGCGAGCAGCAAACCAAAAGGCATCGCTTGCTGCAATCCGCGCGGCGCTGGCAGCGGCGGGCAGGCCGGCATCGCCCGTCGCATAGGCCCAGGCCGCATAATAGGCGTTGGCGCGAGCCAACTCGTTCTTGACGTATATGTCGGCAAGCTTGTGCTTGATCGCCTGGTACGAACCGATCGGACGACCGAATGCATAGCGTTCGCTAGCATAGCCCAGCGCCATTTCGAGCGCGCGATCGGCACCGCCAATCTGTTCAAATGCGATCAGTACCGCCGCGCGATCGCGTAAGGCATCGAGCAGTTCCACCCCACCCAGCCGCGTCGCTGGCGTATCGGCAAAGATCAAAGCCGCCGTCTCGCGCGTCGGATCGAGCGTAGCCAGCGGAGCGCGCTCCACCCCATCGAGCATCGCCAAATACACACCGGTCGTACCGCCCTCTTGCGCCAGCACCAGTGCTACATCAGCGGAACCACCATCGGTTACCGGCAGCTTGGTGCCTGTCAGCTTACCATCCGCCACTATAGCGGCGACACTGGCCGGATCGGTGCGGCCAGGCCCTTCGGATGTCGCGAGACACCCTATCAAAGTGCCCTCCGCAATGCGCGGGAGAAGCTCAGCTTTTTGCGCCTCGCTGCCGGCGACCAGAAGGGCCTCGGCCAGAATTCCGGCAGTCGAGACAAAGGGCAACGGCGCGAGCACGCGGCCCATTTCTTCAGCAACGATACAAAGCTCGAGCCGGCCAAGCCCGACGCCACCATATCTCTCCGGGATCGCCACGCCGAGCCAACCCTGCCCGGCGATCGACTGCCACAGCACGCGGTCGCTGCGATCGGGTGCTTTCATCCGGGCGTGCAATTTGCCGAGTGGCCAAGCGCTGTGGAGGAAGCGCCGAGCTTCTTCCCGCAGATATTTCTGATCGTCGGAAAAGTCGAAATTCATGGTGTTTCGAATACCCGAAAAAGAGGGGGCCGCGGCGAATGGGTTACCCCTTCACGCGCGACCCCATAGATTCACCGTGGAGGGTGGGTCAGAAGCGCAGCTTTGCGGTTATGCCATAGGTCCGCGGGGGCGCCGGCGAATATTTGACGCTGCCGAGTGTGCTTTGGCTGATCGAGTTATAGTATTTCTGGCCGGTCAGATTGTTTCCCCAAACCGAGAGGCCATAGGTGCCCGAATTCGAGGTCCAGCCGACCGAAGCGTTGATAATATCGGTGACGGGCTGGCGCGTATTGGGATTGTTATCCGGCTCGAAATAATAGTCGCCGCCATGCGCCCAGGATCCAGTGAGGCCGAACTCACCGACGCTGCTGGGTATCGTGTACATCGCAGTCAGCGTCGTCGACAGCGGCACCGTCTGCGTGGTCTTGTTCCCCGAGAGATCACAAGCCCGCGAGACGTAACCAGTGCCCACCGGATAGGTCGGCACCGTTGCGGCGCAGCCTGCCGGGATAGGGATCGGCGCGTTGGGCGCGAGCGGGAAGATCTGCGGACCACTGGGGAACGAGGTGTAGTGGCCATCGCTATAGGACAGCGAACCCGAAATCGTCAGGTTGCGCACGGGGCGCGCCGTCACTTCGATATCGACGCCCTGGATCTTCGCCTTGGCGGCGTTGGTGATCAAGGTGGCGCCGGCGACGACAGTGTTCACCTGAATGTTCGAATAGTCGTAGGTATAGGCTTCGACATTCACGCGCAGCTTGCGATCGAACAACTCGGTCTTGAAGCCGATCGTGTACGCGTTCAACTCTTCCGGCAGGATTACCGGGGGCGGCGCAGTCGCACCGCCGCTCACGCCGGAGATGTTGAACAGGCCGCTCTTAAAGCCCTTGTTATACGCAATATAGACCATCGTGTCGTCGTCGACATGGTAATCGAGCGCGGCACGGCCGGTGATGTTGTCATACTTGGCCGAGCGGTTGAACGGGCCCGAAATATTGTCGACGAAGCCCGGGCCGGTAAGCGATGCGTTTGCCAGGAACTCACGACGATCCGAGGTATAGCGCAAGCCGACCGTGGCGTTCAGCCGCGGCAGCAACTCGGCGCCCAACTGAGCAAAGCCCGAGATCGAGTCCGTCTTCTGCTCGCCATGGCCCCGCGAGGTGCGCACGCCGAACGCATTGCCAGTGTTGGTGATCGAGAAGTCCGATTTGTCATGCATGTAGAATGCGCCGAGGATCCAGGTTACCGGATTATCGGACGACGACAGCAGCTGGAACTCCTGGGTAAACGACTTGCTACCCTGCGTAAAAACCGCGTTGACGAAAGGCGTCGGGCTGGTTTCCAGATCCGAGATCGCGTCCGAGCGGACATCGCCAAAAGCGGTGATGCTGCGGAACGTCGCCGGGCCGAAGTCATGCTCGATCTTCGCGCTCGTCTGCCAGGCCTTGGACGTATAGCCCGGACGGCTGAAATCGGTGACAGAGTCGTAGAAGCCCGCACCCAACGCCGTGGCACTGAAACCGCCGGTGCCGAACGTGCCGGCAATGATATTCAGGTTGAAGCCGCCCTGATCGGTCTTGCGCCAATCGTAATTGCCAGCGAGCGTCAGCGTCGTGTCTGGCCCGAGTTCAGCGCGAACCTTGCCGCGCACGCCATAGGATTCGGTCTTCTGCACATCGAAGCCGCTGACTACGTTGCGACCCCATCCATCACTTTGCTTCACGCCATATGCAGCGACGCTGGCAGCGATCCCCGGCGCAAGCCCGGTGCTGGCGTAAAGCGCGCCCGAAACCTTGTTGTAATTGGCATAGGTCAGATCGGCCGCGATCTCGGTTTCCTGGCTCGGATCCTTGGTCTTGATCTGGATGACGCCGCCCGTCGCATTGCGGCCGAACAGCGTGCCCTGAGGCCCCTTCAGCACTGCGATCGATTCGACATTGTTGAAATCGAAGATCGATGCCTGTGAGGTCGGGATGTAGATGTCGTCGATGTACAGCGCGACCGAAGGCTCGTTGCCCGCAGTGGCAGCACCGGTGCCGACGCCGCGGACATAGGGAGTAACGCCGTTGCCCTGGCGGTTGAAGGTCACGCCGGGAAGCAACTGACCCAGCGCTTCGGGATTGTGGATGCCGGTCGACGCTGCGACCTCAAGATCCACGGTCGCGACCGAAATCGGAACGTCCTGCAAATTCTCGTTACGGCGCTGCGCAGTAACGACGATTTCACTGAGGCCGTCGTCACTCTGCTGGTCGTCCGCCGATACAGCTGCAGGCGCGGGTGTCGCATCCTGTGCAAATGCCGGTGCCGCTACAAACAGAGCGATCATCGAGGCCGATGCGAGCAGCGGAAGTTTCATTACCTTGGCCATATCTTCCTCCCCAAAATTTGTTTTCATTCTCGTTCTGCGGTGGAATCGCCAAGCCCTTCACACGGCTCTCGCCGCATGCCGATTTCGGTTCAAGATGGATTCATTTGAGAAAAGTCGCGTGGCGACCCCTATCAGACTTTCCATCTCCACTTCCGGGCTATGAACTGCCCTTTCCGCACCGCGACATAAGTCCATCGCGGTTCGGTAATGAGCATCCTTGTTATTTGCCTAACTGTCAACAGGCTTACTAATTTCACGTTCAAATGGAGTGCATGGATAGGAAATTTGACACCTGTCGCGTCCTATCAGCGCCAGTTAATACTGGTCGATTGCGCCGCTTTCGAGTCGGTGAGGACCCCACACCTGTCAGCTATTGTGCAGGCGCGAAGGGAAATTGGCAGGTACAGGCTCGCGAGATTTAGCAAGCCAGAGCCTCAAGCCCAACGTAAAGTATGATACGCACACGTACGTTTTATGGCCTTTACTAGTTTCCGAGAGCGGGATAACGTTTGCGGCAATAAAGCGGAGGAAGGAGCACGCGAGGATAGCGCCTCCGTTGCGTCTCGCCTCAATACCCGCGGGAGAGCGCCATGTCGCTATTCGACCTCACAGGCAAAGTTGCGATTGTGACCGGATCGTCGCGTGGCATCGGCAAGGCCGTTGCGATGACGCTAGCCGAGCAAGGCGCAAAGGTCGCCGTGTGCAGCCGCACGCTTGACGCGTGCGAAGCCGTCGCCGATGCGATCAACCAGCGACATGGGCAAGGCAGCGCGATCGCTGTCGCGGTCAATATCTCTGACAAGGTCGGCCTCCAGACGCTGGTCGATCGCACACGTGAAACGCTGGGTGAAATCGACATTCTGGTCTGCAACGCTGCGGTGAACATTCACGTCGGACCGCTGGAGACGATCAGCGACGATCAGTTCCACAAGATCTTCGGCAGCAATGTCGTGTCGAACCATTGGCTGATTTCGATGGTCGCGCCGTCGATGCGTGCGCGACGTTCCGGATCGATCATCCTGATCTCGTCGGCGGGCGGCGTAGTTGGTTCCCCCGACATCGGTGCCTATTGCATCAGCAAGGCCGCGGAGATGCAGTTGGCGCGCAACCTCGCCACCGAGTTCGGTCCGGATGGGGTACGCGTCAACTGCGTCGCACCGGCATTGATCCGCACCGACTTCGCCCGTGCATTGTGGGAAAATGAGGCATACCTCGCCAAAAACAATGACGAAACGCCGCTGCGCCGCATCGGCGAGCCGGAGGATGTAGCCGGCGTGGTAGCATTCCTCGCCTCGTCCGCAAGCGCCTTCGTGACCGGCCAGTCGCTGCTGGTCGATGGCGGCAGGACAATCACATAAGCAGGAGAGCGGGATGACCCAAACACTGGCCGAGCATTTGTCCGCTATCGCCGAGCGGGGATATACGATTGTCCATGATGCGGTACTGGAGGAAACCCGGCTCGAACTGCTGGCCGCGATCCAGGAACTCAAGACCCGGGCCGAGACCTATAAGCTCGCCCCTCGCGACTCCTCGTGGCAAGGCTTTAGCGGATCGCTGACCAAGCGCGTCCGCCATCTCGCCAGCCGCCACCCCGCTTTCCATGCAGCCGTGCTCAACCCGGCGGTACTGGAAATCGTGGACGCCGTGCTTGGGCCCGAGCCGCTGCTCCATGCCACCCAGTTGATCGAGATCGGCCCGGGCGAGGGGCTCCAGGCGATCCATACCGACGATATGTATATGAAGCTGCCCCGACCGCACTTCCCGGTGATACTCAACGCGATGTGGGCGCTGACCGACTTCTACGAGGCCAATGGCGCCACCCGGATCGTACCGTTCAGCCATGCGTGGGAAGATCAACCCGGCGCTTCCTATGCCGACGTCGTCGCGACCCGGCCCGAATACGCATCGATCCCCGCCGAGATGCCGGCCGGCAGCATCCTGATCTATGACGGCGCGATGTGGCATGGCGGCGGTGCGAACCAGACCGATACCGATCGGATCGGCATGGCCGTGCTCTATTCGCGCGGCTGGATGCGCCAGCAGGACAATGTGCAACTCAGCATGCCCCGCGCCGAGATCGCCAATCTGCCACCGCGGCTGCAGGAGCTATGCGGGTTCGGCCGCTTCCAGCAGGTGATCGGCACTGCCCCGGATGGAGGCAAGCCGCTCGATATGCTGCTGGAGCAAACCGCCTAAAGGTCGGTCGCCATTCGATGGATCGTCGCGCGGTATTCCGATTGGAGGCGCGCGACGAATTCGGCAACGGGCACCACCTTGTCGAGCACGCCGATGCCGTGCCCGCATCCCCAAATATCGCGCCACGCCTTCACTCCGCCCTCGTCATGCGCGGTGTTAAGCGCTGAAGTGCTGCCCGGCGCCAATGCATCGGGATCAAGGCCAGCCGCGCGGATGCTGGGCGCGAGGTAATTGCCTCGAATACCGCTGAACGCGTCGGTGTAGACGATATCGCTCGCGCAGGAATCGAGGATCATCTGCTTATAGGCGGCAGAGGCATTGGCCTCTTCGGTCGCGATGAAGGCCGACCCAATATATCCAAAATCCGCGCCCAATGCTCGCGCCGCCGCCACCGCTTCGCCGGTTGCAATCGATCCGGACAGCGCCAGAGGTCCATCGAACCAGGCGCGAATCTCCTGACACAAAGCGATCGGGGAAAGCGTGCCGGCATGCCCGCCCGCCCCTGCCGACACTGCGACTAGCCCATCGGCGCCTTTGGCGACTGCCTTCCGCGCAAAAGCATCGTGAATGATGTCGTGAAAGACGAAGCCGCCGTAACTGTGGATCGCCTCATTCACATCCTCGCGCGCGCCGAGCGACGTGATGACGATCGGTACCTTATACTTTACGCAAAGCGCCAGATCCTCGTCGAGCCGCTCGTTCGAGCGGTGAACGATCAGATTGACGGCATAGGGCGCGTCGTCCGTAGTGAGCCCCGAATCGAGTTGCTGCAGCCATGCCTCGAACAGCCCCGAAGGGCGCGCATTGAGCGACGGAAAACTTCCCACCACGCCCGCACGGCATTGCGCGATGACCAGCTCAGGGTGCGATACGATGAACATCGGGGCGGCGATGACCGGCACCGACAGCCGGCTGCGAAGGTCGAGGGTTCGGGTCATGTCAGCACTCGCATCAGGAGGGGTCAGAGGTCGCCAAAGCCCTTGCCTTCGACAGCGAGCTTTTCGAGCAACGCCGCCGGGCGGAAAGCTTCGTCGCCCTGCGCATCGGCCATCGCATGCAACGCCGCGACGATCACGGGCAGCCCGACGCCATCAGCCCAGAACATCGGCCCGCCGGTTTGAACCGGCCAGCCATAACCCGTAATCAGCGCAACATCGATGTCGGACGGGCGCAGCGAGATCCCTTCCTCAAGGATTTTCGCTGACTCGTTTACCACCGGATAGAGCAGCCGCTGGATGATGGCATCCGCGCCGATCGTTGGCCGCGACACAATCTGCCGCCGCATCGCGACGTCGGCGACAATCTCGATCGCGAGCGGTGCGGGTGTCGCCTTGCGCTTCTCGTCATAATCATAATAGCCGCCGCCCGATTTCTGACCGAGCCGCCCCTTGGCGACCATCTCGCCCATCACTGTCAACGCATCGGAATCGCGACCGATCACGTCGAGGCCGACCAGATCCATCACCTGGAAATGCCCCATCGCGAAGCCGAAATCGTAGAGAGCGGCATCGACTTCGCTGATCGGCGTGCCTTCCAAGATCAGAGCATCGGCCTGCTCCGCGCGAGCTTTCATCGCGCGATTGGCGATGAAGCCGTCGCACACCCCCGATAGTACCGGCACTTTGGCAATCCGCTTGCCAAGCCGCATCGCGGTGGCGACCACCTCCGGCGAGGTCCGCGCACCGCGTACGACTTCCAGCAACCGCATCACGTTTGCCGGCGAGAAGAAATGAAGGCCGACCACCGCTTCGGGTCGTCCGGTTGCCAGTGCGATCTCGTCGAGATCGAGGAAGGACGTGTTCGAAGCCAGGATCGCGCCATCGCGCATCACCGCATCAAGCTTTTCGAATACCTGCTTCTTGACCTGCATGCTCTCATACACTGCCTCTATCACCAGATCGGCGCCCGCCAGGGCGGCCATATCGAGACTGGGGGTGAGCAGCGCCATACGTTGCTCGACCTGCTCTGCGCGCATTCGCCCGCGCTTGGCCGATGCTTCGTAGTTGCGGCGGATTACGCCGAGGCCGCGATCGAGCGACTCCTGTCCCATGTCGATCAGCGTGACGGGCACGCCAATGTTGAGGAAGTTCATCGCGATCCCGCCGCCCATCGTTCCTGCACCGATCACGCCGACATGCTCGATCGGCAACGTGCCCGCATCTGCGGCGATGCCCGGCACCTTGGCGGCGGTGCGCTCGGCGAAGAAATAATGGCGCTGTGCCGCAGACTGCCTGCCCTCTGCCAGAGCTTCGAGCAACGCCCATTCGCGCGCGATGCCCTGTTCGAACGGCAGCGTAACTGCGGCCTGCACCGCGTCGACGATCGCTGGCGGCGCATTGAACCCGCGTGCGCTCCGGGCGAGCGAAGCGCGGAAGCTGTCAAAAACTTGCGGTTCAGCCTTCAGCTTCTCGTTCCTGTCGCGTACGCGCACCAGCGGCCGAAGCTCGGCAATCGAACGCGCAAACGCTACCGCACCCTCGCGCAGTGCGCCCTCGTCCGCCAGAGCATCGAGAATGCCGAGGCTCAACGCTTCGCCCGCATTCACCTGCCGTCCACTGGTGATGATCTCGAGCGCGGCTTCCACACCTGTCAGGCGCGGCAATCGCTGCGTGCCGCCGGCACCGGGCAACAATCCGAGATGCACCTCGGGCAACCCAACCTTTGCCGAAGGTACCGCGACCCGGTAATGACATACCAAAGCCAGTTCGAGCCCGCCGCCCAATGCTGTGCCGTGAATCGCCGCAACGATCGGCTTGGCGGCATTCTCCAGCGTCTTGAAAGTCTCCGCCAGCGACGGCAGTTCCTCTGCCTGCCCAATCTCGGTGATGTCCGCGCCGGCAAAGAAGGTCCGCCCGGCGCAGATCACAACGATCGCGCTCACGTCCGGATTGGCTAACAGCCGCGCCAGTTCGCTCGCGATGCCGCGCCGCACCGCGATCCCCAGCGCGTTCACCGGCGGCGAATCTATGGTCAGAATGCCGATGCCACCTTCGACGGCGGACGAAGCGATGTCAGTCATGCGCAGGAGATCCTCGTCAAAGCGTGCGGGCGATCAAGACCTTCATGATCTCATTGGAGCCGCCGTAAATCCGCTGGATGCGCGAGTTCCGCCACATCCGCGCAATGGGGTACTCATTGATATAGCCATAGCCGCCGTGCAGCTGGAGGCATTCATCGACCACCTGCCATTCGGTATCGGTGATCCACATCTTCGCGATGGCGGAGGTCGTGTTGTCGAGCGTCCCGGCGATCGCACGTTCGATGCAATCGTTGACGAACACCTTAGCGACCGTCGCCTTGGCCTTGCACTCAGCCAGCTTGAACTGCGTATTCTGGAAATCGAAGATCGTTTGTCCGAAAGCGTGCCGCTGGCGGACATATTCGGTGGTGGCGGCGATCGCCAATTCCATTGTGATCGTCCCGCCAATTGACATCAGCAAGCGCTCACGCGGCAGTTCGGCCATTAATTGCCGAAACCCCTGCCCTTCGACTTCGCCGAGCAAATTTTCGGCGGGCACCCAGACATCATCGAAGAACAGCTCCGACGTGTCCTGTTCATCCAGCCCAATCTTGTCGAGCATCTGTCCGCGCCGGAATCCCTCCGCCTGGCCGGTCTCGACCACGAACAGCGAAAGGCCGCGTGCACCCTGTTCGGGATCGGTCTTGGCCGCGACAACGATGAAGTCGCCGACCTGCCCGTTTGAGATAAACGTCTTGGAGCCGTTGATACGATAGCCATCGCCATCGCGCCGGGCGGTGGTACGGATCGCCTGCAGGTCCGATCCCGCTCCCGGTTCGCTCATCGCTACCGCGCAAACGCGCTCGCCATTGCACAGGCCCGGCAGCCAGCGGTGTTTCTGCGCCTCGGTGCCGTGCAGCTGAATATAGGGCGTGACAACGACATTGTGGATGCTGAGTCCAAAGCCTTCCATGCCGTGCCGCAGCACCGCCTCGACCAACACCAGATCGTGTCTGAAGTCGCCGCCCGCACCGCCATATTCGGCCGGCACGCTGACACCGAGAAAGCCGGCTTGCCCCACCTCACGCCAGAATTCGCGCTCGACCATCCCGGCTTCTCGCCAAGCTGCGACGCGTTCGGCAGGCGCCGCACGCTCGAAGAAAGTCCGCGCTGCGTCTGCAAACGCCTCCAGCTCGGGGTCTTGCATAAATTTGGGCACTGGAAGGCCAAGGCCCATCGTCACTCTCCCGTCGCTTCGCTGCCCTCGACTGGGGCAATACGAGATATGCCGGATATAGATCACATGCGCAAGATATACATGCGTACTTTATTCAATCAGCGATAGTTGGGCTCGTCCCACCACGGATAGAATTGCGGCATGTCGGACGAAACGAGATCCGGGAACGCCGCCGGCCTCTTTTCAAAGAAGGAGGATACGCCCTCGGCCACATCGTCGCTCGAAGTCCGCGCCAACAGCATACGGCTGTCCAGCCGATGGGCCTCCATCGGATGGTTCATCGCCAATCCGCGCCACATCATCTGCCGGATCAATGCCACCGAGACGGGAGCCGTGCCCGATGCGATTTCACGGGCGAGCGCGCGGGCGGCGGGCAGCAGATCGTCCGCTGCGTGGACGGAGCGAACCAGCCCGCCCTCCTTCGCTTCGGGCGCGAGAAAGATGCGACCGGTGTAGCACCACTCCAATGCCTGCGAGATGCCTACAATCCGAGGCAAGAAGTAAGAAGACGCCGCCTCCGGCACGATGCCGCGCTTTGCGAAGACGAAGCCGATCTTCGCGGTTTCGCTCGCGAGCCTGATATCCATCGCCAGCGTCATCGTCGCCCCGATGCCCACCGCCGCGCCGTTAATCGCGCCGATGATCGGCTTGAGCGACTGGTGGATGCGCAGCGTTACCGTGCCACCGCCATCGCGCGCGCCAGCGGCGGCATAATCAATGGTACCATCCGGGCGGACCGGGGAATTGGGCCATGTCGCAGGATCGAACGCCGAAACGCCCGCTTCCAGATCGGCCCCGGCGCAAAAGGCGCGCCCTGCCCCTGTGAAGATCGCCACGCGCACCGCATCGTCGCCGTCGATCAGGTCAAGCGCAGCGATGATCTCGTTCGCCATGGTCGCTGTGAACGCATTGAGCTTGGCGGGCCGGTTGAGCGTAACCGTGGCGATGCCATCTTCGACGGCATACTCGATCGTCTGAAAGTCCATGCTGGGATCCTCAATGGTCCGCGTTTGCGAGGGTGCGATAGCGCGCGAGGTGGAAGGCCTTGCCCCCGAGTGTCGCGTCGATGACGAGCAGGCGCTTATAGTGCACGCTGTGCGGCAGATCATCCACGAAGCCGATTCCGCCATATAGTTGAACACAGGTTTCGCCGATCAGGCGCATCGAGTCAGAGATGGTTACCTTGGCGGCCGAGGCCAGCCGCTTGCGCGTTTCCGCCGGTTCCGAAACTGCGTGGCTCGCAAGGTGCATCGCAGAAGTCGCCCGATCCAGCGCCATGTACATCTCCGCCGCTTTATGTTGCAGTGCCTGGAACCCGGCGAGCGGCTGGCCGAACTGGCGGCGCTGGCCGAGATGCTCGACGGTCAGTCGCAACATCTCCGCCATGATCGCAGTCGCCTCGGCGCAAAGCGCAGCGATTGCCTCGTCGATCGCAGCGTCGAGCAGTCCCCGACCATCGGTAGCGAGCAGCGCCGTATCGGGAACGAACAGGCCCGCAATAACAAGGTCCGCAGCACTGCGCCCATCCGCCAGCGTATAATTGTAAAGCGTGAGGCCCGCTGTGTGGCGCTCTACCACAAACAGTGCGAACTTCTCCTTGACCAGCGCGCTAATGATCAGATGCGTCGCGTCCGGCGCGGAATGCACCACCGGCTTGGCGCCGGTGAGCGACCAACCTCCAGCAATGCGCGTCGCACGTGTTGTAAACGGACCGGGCTCATGCGCCGCAAGCGACAGCATCGCATTCCCTTCGACAATCTCAATTAGAATTGCTCGCGCCTCCGCCGTGTCGCAGCGCTTGAGGATCGCACCGCACAGGATTGCGGTTTCCAGATAAGGCTGGACAACCTGCGCCGCGCCGATCGCACCCATCACGATCATCGCCTCAACAGGGCCGCCGCCGATCCCGCCGGATGATTGCGGCAGTGTCGCACCCAAAATGCCAAACTCGGCGAGGCGGCTCCACAACGGTGCATCAGTCCCTCGCCGTCCCTCTATCCATGCCGCACGCTCGGCGGGCAAATAATGGGCGGCAAGCAAGCGTCGGACCGAGTCACGCAACACAGCCTGATCGTCGTCGAGATCGAACTTCATGGGTGCATTAGCCCCTCTCCGCCTTTCGCATCCTATAGCGGCGACAAGCCAACTAGGATATGATTATCTAGCGAACTAGTTTTGGGAGGGCATTCGTGGCTATTGGGTTCGGTGCGGAGCACGATGCATTCCGCGCGAACGTGCGCGACTTTTTCGCTCGCGAGTATCCGCAGGATCTGATCGCCAAGGAGCGTACCGCCCAGGTGATTACCCGCGAAGACCAGATCCGCTCGCAACAGGCGCTCAATGCCCGTGGGTGGTTTGGCTACCCCTGGCCTGCAGAGCATGGCGGCCCCGGCTGGAGCGCGGTACATCGCTACATCTTCGAGGAGGAAATGGAGCGCGCCGGCGCCCCTAGCCCGATCCCGATGGCGATCATCTATATTGCCCCGGTCATCTACACCTTTGGCAGCGAGCAACAGAAGAGCCGCTGGCTGCCGGAGATACTGGAATCGCGTGCGCTGTGGGCACAGGGCTACTCAGAGCCCGAAGCTGGATCGGATCTCGCCGCGCTATCGCTCGAAGCGCGGTTGGAAGGTAACCGTTATGTCCTGAACGGCACCAAGATCTGGACCTCCTATGCGCATTGGGCAGACTGGATCTTCTGCCTCGTCCGCACATCGCGTGAGGTAACGCGACAGGGCGGTATCACCTTCCTGTGCATCGATATGAAGACCCCCGGCATCACCGTCCGCCCCATCCCTTCGCTCGATGGCCTCCATCATCTCAACTCGGTCGAGTTCGCCCATGTCGAAGTGCCAGTGGCAAACAGGATCGGCGAGGAGGGCGCAGGCTGGCACTATGCGACCTATCTCCTCCAAAATGAGCGCCTGTCCTACGCGCATGTCGCGCGCAAGCGAGCACACCTCGATGATCTCTACGCACGGGCAAGGGTAACGCCTGCCCCTGTGAGCGGCACGATGCTCGAAGATGTCCTGTTCGCTTCGCAGCTCGCTGAATGCGGGATCGCCATCGAAATCCTCGAGATGTCGGTTCTCCGCGTACTGCTGAGCGATGGAGAGGCCAACGCCGCGCAAGTCTCGACGCTCAAGATTCAAGCCACCGAACTGGCGCAGAAAATCTCGACTCTCGGGCTCGAACTCGCTGGCGCGGGGGGCGCCATATTTCCCGATCGAAAGATGTTAAGCTGGGAAATGCGTGCACGGTTGGTCTCGCCGCCTGACGCAGCAGCAAGCGCCGCATACCTATTCGATCGCGCGCAGACCATCTTCGGCGGAACAACGGAAATTCAGAAGAACCTGATCTGGCGGGAGCTTAGTAATCGATGAGAATGTCCTCCGCCTACGATCAAGCTTGGCTCGCAGTAACGATGCCAAGAATTGCACCGGAGTTCCATTAAGACAGTCATTGAATCAATGTGACAGAAAAGTCCGCCCGTAGTTGATATAGCGGCATTTTTGATGGTGGACGTGGCAGGGATTGAATGAATTCGCCGCAATCGGCCATGCCGTCGCGGGCCGCGCCCCTACCCGCCGAGACCGCGATCACATTACGAAGCAGCGGCAGGTTCGGGAAGGCGTCCGCAAGGAGCGCTTTGTGCTCTTCATCTTGCCGGAGGCGGTGATGTCCAAACTGAACAATAGCGCAGGGAGTTAAGATGCTTAAGAGCGTTGAACCCAAACGACCGGACATTGTGGCCACATCGAAGAGATCTTTGAGCGCCCTTCTCTCCCGCGTTCAGACAACCGTCGAAGTTCGCGATTGCTCGCCACGGATCGCGGTATAATGAGGGAACGGGTGAGGTATTCACCCTCCCCGACCGGCATTTTCTCACGCGTTTTCAGTAGCTTACTCGTGGGAAATGGTGCCGCCTACAGGACTCGAACCTGTGACCCCCGCATTACGAATGCGATGCTCTACCAGCTGAGCTAAGGCGGCCTGGTACCCTACTAATGCCCTACTAACTTACAGCCCGCCCGGGCAAGCCCTCGGTTTCACAGCACATTCCAGCGGATACCCGCAAATTACGAATGCGATGCTCTACCAGCTGAGCTAAAGCGGCCTGGTACTCGAAGGCATCGCCCCCGAGGAGCGGCGCGCTTACCAGCAGTATCTCTGGCTGACAAGCATTGCCAAACGGTTGCGGTAAAAACGCCTATCCGCACCGGCTTTACGCGGCGTTTACCACATGGCGTGCACAAGAAGACAACTTGAACAAATGGACGAAAGTCGTCCGGATGGAGCACGCGCATGGATATGTCTCGCGGGATGAATGATCCGCTGGGTTCGGGGGGCGGAAACGAGCCCAACGAGGCTGTTTCGGATCGTCCGCTGGATATCGGGACCGATGAGCGGCGCATGCATGTGCGTGCGTACAACCATTGGGTTTCGCTGCTCCAGGGCCGCGCATATCCGTCGATCGAAGACCTCGATCCCGGCAACATCGCCGATTTCGGAGCGCATTCGGTGCTGCTCGATTTCTCCAAAGGCGTAGACGATCCCGCGATTCGCTTCCTGGGCAAGGCACTGCGCGAGGAAACCGATCTCGACACGTCGATTACCCATGTCGCACAGGTGCCCAGCCGCTCTTTGCTTTCGCGCCTGACCGATCATTATCTGCAGATCATCGCCAATCGCGCGCCGATCGGCTTCGAGGCCGAGTTTGTCAGCACGCGCGGGCACAACACCATGTATCGCGGCATATTGATGCCCTTCTCGTCGAACGGCGCCGAGATCGACTTCATCTATGGCGTGATCAACTGGAAGGAACTGGTCGACGCGGCGACGCAGGCCAAATTGGAAGCCGAAGTTGAGGAAGCGCGCCGCAGCGTGCCGACCCCTTCCGTCTCCGCACCAATATGGGCCGATGGCCCGAGCGCGGGCTTTGATTCGACCGACGATCTGGTGGTGACGGAGGCTCCGCTCGATTCGTCGCTCGCGGATCGCCTGATGCTCGCCCGAGAATCGGCGGCTGCTGCCCGCGCATCGGACACGCGCAGCCGCTCGGCGCTCTATCGCGCGCTGGCCCGCAGCTATGATTTCGCGCTCGCCGCCGAAAGCGACGAATCGGCCTATACCGAGTTGCTGGAAGATGCCGGCCTGAAGGTTCAGGCGCGTGCGCCGATGACCCCGGCAGTGAAGCTCGTCTTCGGTGCCGATTACGACAAGACCCGCCTGACCGAATTCGCCGCCGTGCTCAGCCACGCCAAGCGCAGCTTCGTCCCCAGCGGTGGCCTGGACGGCTTCCTCGATATTGCCGAGGGCGGGATCAAGGG
>JAZKJE010000013.1:34541-44924 GCA_040384525.1 Pseudomonadota bacterium | reverse complement strand
CCGCCGAACGCGCATTCCGCCGCCCGACCGCCAAGCCCGACATGTTTGCACAGATCGCCGACGAGCTTCGCGCACGCGCGCCGATCGCCCATCTCGATCTGTCGGCAGATGGCGAATTCGTCGTTCTGCTCGCGCGCAAGGGCAAGAAGGGCATGGATATTCTGGCCCAGCTCACTGATTCGCCGCTTACCGAGCGCACCATCCGCAAGGCAGCCGCGTAATATTATTTCAAAAATTGCCGCTCGTCTCTTGAAGCGCTGACTCCGCAGGAGTAGCGCTACATTCCATGAAAAGCATGATGACGTCGCTGACGCGAGCGTTCGAAGCGCGGCTCCTCGAAGGGGCGCTGCCGGGAGAGTTGGAAGGCTTCAATGAAGCCGAGCGTGCGGAGGCCACGGACTTCGTCGCGGAAACCGCCGCGGTGCGCGCGGCGGGAACGCCCAGGATCGAACTGGCCACCTTCATGGCGGGCGAGCGCCGCCGGATGCGGCTCGCCGTCGTCAATGACGACATGCCCTTCCTCGTCGATTCGATCGCCGCCGCAGTCGGCGCGCATGACATTCCGATCCAGCGCATCCTCCACCCCGTAATCACCGTTTCGCGCGACAAGGATGGCAAGTTGACCGCGATCGGCGCGGACGATGCCGATGCCCGCCGCGAATCCATGGTCTATATAGAGATGGACCGTGCCGATGCGCGCACCCGCCGCATTCTGGTGGCCGAGCTTGAGCGGATGCTCGATCAGGTGCGCGATGCCGTGCATGACTGGCGCGCGCTGCAAACCGCGATGGCCGCCGATGCCGCTGCCGTGCCCAGCAAGGAAGGCGGCAAGCTGCTGCGCTGGTTCCACGATGGCGCAATGACGCTGCTGGGCCATGAGAATTGGAGCATGGACGGCACGACCAGCGAACAGCTGGGCCTGATGCGCTACACGCTGGAGACGCCGGTGCTTGCCGAGGCATCGCGCAAGGCGGCGGTGGAATATTTCCGCAAGGGCGGCGAAGCGCCCTTGCTGCTCAAATCCAATTCGATCTCGACTGTGCACCGCCGCGTGCCGCTCGATATCGTCGTGGTGCCGATCCTGACCGGCAGCCAGATCACCGGTCTTTCGATCCATGCCGGTTTGTGGACCAGCGCCGCCTTGTTCGCCGCGCCCGACGAGGTGCCGGTGCTGCGCGAGCGCCTGGGCAAGCTCGAGCAGAAGTTCGGCTTCGATCCCAGGGGACATACCGGCAAGGCGATGGCGCATGCGCTGACTGCGCTGCCGCACGACCTGACCACCGCATTTGATATCGAGTCGCTTGAGCGGCGGGTGCTGACATCGATGTCGGTCGCCGATCGCCCGCGTTCGAAGCTGGTGCTGGTTAAGAGCCCATTGGGGCGGCATCTGTTCGCATTCGTCTGGCTGCCGCGCGACGAAATCACCACCAGCCGCCGCGAAGCCGTGGGTGCATTGCTGGAGGAAGCAGCCAACGCCAGCCTGATCAACTGGTCGATCGCGTTGGAAGACGGCGTGGTCGCATTGCTGCGCTACACGCTCGACATTCGCGGCAGCGGTATCATGCCTGACGCTGGGCCGCTCGACGACCAGCTGGAGCGAATGATGCGCGGCTGGGTGCCTGCTGTCGAAGCAGCGCTGAGCGAGCAGGCAGGGGCCGCATCGACGCGCCTTGCCCTGCGCTTCGCCAACACCTTCCCCGCAGCGTATCGCACCACCGCCACGCCCGAGGAAGCAGCAAGCGACATATTGCGCATCGCCACGCTCGACGGTCCGGGCGACCGTTCGGTGCGGATCAGCAGTGCCGCGAAGACCGGCGAATATCGCATCAAGCTGTATGCCAATGGCGGCGCACTGGCCTTGTCCGACGCTGTGCCGGTGTTCGAGAATTTCGGCTTCCGCGTGATCGAGGAAGTGCCGACCCAGCTTTCCGGTGGCGCATTCGTCCATGATTTCGAAGTCGAGGCGCCGCATCTCGCGGGCGACGTGACCACTATCGAAAACGCAGTCGCGGCCGTACTCGAAGGCAATGCCGAGAACGATCTGTTCAACCGGCTGATCGTGGAGAGCGGGATGGAGCCGGCCTCCGTCGTGCTGTTCCGCGCATGGTTCCGCTATCTGCGCCAGACCGGCATGAATTACGGCATGGCCACCGTGGTCGACGCGCTGCGCCGCGCACCCGCCGTTGCCTCTGCTTTGATCGAGCGCTTCGATGCCGCGCACAATCCGGCGCGCGCGGGCAAGGACGCCGCCGCTGTCGACAAGGCGACGAAGGCAATCGACATTGGCCTGGATGCCGTTTCCGCAATCGATGACGACCGCATCCTGCGCACGCTGCGTGGCGTCGTGATGGCGACGCTTCGCACCAATGCCTATGCGCCCGCCGCCAAGGAAGCGCTCGCATTCAAGCTCGACAGCGCGAAGGTGCCGGGCCTTCCCGCCCCGCTGCCGTGGCGCGAGATCTGGGTGTACAGCCCCCGCGTCGAAGGCATCCATCTGCGCGCCGGTCCGGTCGCGCGCGGCGGTCTGCGCTGGTCAGACCGGCGCGACGATTTCCGTACCGAAATCCTCGGGCTGATGAAGGCCCAGCGCGTGAAGAACGCTGTGATCGTGCCGACCGGCGCGAAGGGTGGCTTCTATCCCAAGATGCTCCCCTCGCCCGTCACGGACCGTGACGCGTGGTTCGCCGAAGGCACCGAAAGCTACCGCATCTTCATTCGCACCTTGCTGTCGATCACCGACAATATCGTCGCGAACACGGTGATCCATCCGGAGAGCGTTGCGATCCTCGACGGCGACGATCCCTATTTCGTGGTTGCAGCCGACAAGGGCACCGCGACCTTCTCCGACGTGGCCAATGCCATCGCGATCGAGCGCAATTTCTGGCTGGGCGATGCTTTCGCCTCGGGCGGATCGGTCGGCTATGATCACAAAGCGATGGGCATCACTGCCAAGGGCGCATGGGTCTCGGTCCGTCGCCACTTCCTGGAGACGGGCACGGACATCCAGTCTGAGCCAGTCACGGTCGCGGGCTGCGGCGATATGTCGGGCGACGTTTTCGGCAACGGCATGCTCTTGTCCAAGGCGATCAAATTGGTCGCGGCCTATGATCATCGCCACATCTTTCTCGATCCCGATCCCGATCCTGCCAAGAGCTGGGTCGAACGCGACCGCATGTTTGCACTGCCTCGCTCCAGCTGGGCCGATTACGATCCCAAATTGATCTCAAAGGGCGGCGGCGTCTTCGCGCGCACCGAGAAATCGATTCCGTTGTCGCCGGAAATCCGCGCAATGCTCGGCGTCGAGGCCGAGGAGATGGACCCGACCTCACTGATCATTGCGATCCTGAAGATGCAGGTCGGCCTGCTCTGGTTCGGCGGCATCGGCACCTACATCAAGGCCGCGAGCGAAAGCCATGGCGATGTGGGTGATCCGGCGAATGATCGGCTGCGCGTCAATGCCGAGCAGCTCCGCTGCCAGGCAATCGGCGAAGGCGCGAATCTGGGCGTCACCCAGGCCGCGCGCATCGCGTTCGCGGCGCATGGCGGGCGGATCAACACGGATTTTATCGACAATTCGGCGGGCGTCGATTGTTCGGATAACGAGGTCAACATCAAGATCGCGCTCAATCGCGAGATGATCGAAGGCCGCCTGGAGTTCGAGGATCGCAACACGCTGCTCGCGTCGATGACCGACGATGTCGCGCACCTCGTTCTGGAGGATAATCGCCTCCAGACGCTGGCGATTTCGTTCATGGAGAATGACGGCGCAGTCTCGCTGCCGAGCTATGTTCGTGTCATCGAGATCCTCGAAGGTTCGGGGCGGCTGGACCGTGCCGTGGAGGGCCTTGGCTCGAACGAGGAATTGCTGCGCCGCGCACAGGATGGCCGTGGGCTTACCCGACCGGAACTGGCGGTGCTGCTCGCATCGACCAAGCTGGCGCTGCAGGACGCGATCGAACACGGCAAGCTGGGCCACGATCCCGCGCTGGAGAGCGACCTTTGCGCCGCCTTCCCCAAGGCCATGCAGAAGCGCTTCGGCAAGGCGATCGAGGAACATCGGCTGCGCAACGAAATCGTCGCGACGAAGCTGGCAAACCGCGTGATCAATCGCCTGGGCGTCCTGCACCCCTTCGAGCTTGCCGAAGAGGAAGGGGCCGCCATGTCAGACATCGCAGCGATGTTTGCGGTGGCCGAGCGCTTGTTCGATCTGCCCGAAATCTGGGAAGCGGTGGAAACCGCGCAGATCAGCGAAGGCGCACGCATCGCATTGCTCGATGAAGTCGCGATCGCGGCGCGCGGACAGGTCGCCGATCTGCTCCGCATCGCGCGTCCGGGTGCAAGCCCTGCCAAGGTGATCGAGCGGCTGAAGCCGGGCATCGAAGCGCTCACCCGCCAGACCAAAATGCTCCTGCTGGACGAGGTGAAGGCCCAATCGGGCCGTATCTCCGCCAAGCTGGAGGCGGCCGGCGCACCGAGCGAATTGGTCGCCCGCGTGATCCGCTTGTTCGAGATCGATGGCGCGGTCGGCCTGGCCGATCTCAGCGTGCGCCGCGGGATCGACGAGACTGCACTCACCCGTGCATTTACCTCGCTGGGTCAGGCGCTGGGGCTCGATTGGGCGCAATCGATCGCGGCGCGGATCACCACCGGCGATCCGTGGGAGCGACTGCTCATCGCGGGCCTGGCGCGCGATTTCCAGCAGATCCGGCTGGAGTTCCTCGCCCGCGACAAGGGCAAGGATCCGCAAGCGGCGGTCGATAGCTGGCTGGCGGAAAATGGCGCGCGGGTTGCGCAGTTCGCCAGCCTGGTCGGGCGCGCGCGGCAATCGGCGGTGCCGAATGCGGCGATGCTCGCACAGATCGCAGGTCAGGCACGGGTGCTGCTGGGGCGCGAATAAACCAATCCTGTCATCCCGGGCATTGCGCCTGGGGTGACAGATTTTGGGCCTGAATGTTTGCAATTGCGAATCGTTCGCGTTAATGGCGAAGCCTTAGGTCCCCTCCCGAGTCTAGCCCCGCCTTATGGACGCATCCGCCGCCACCGCGCGCAAGAAACGCAGCGCGAAGAGCTTCTGGCTGAAGCAGCTCCACACCTGGCATTGGATGAGCTCGGCGATCAGCCTGATCGGGCTGCTGCTATTCGCGATCACCGGCTTCACGCTCAACCACGCCAGCGAGATCGAAGCTTCGCCCAGATCGGTGGAGGCGAGCGCCCAGCTGACTGCGCCGCTGATGGCGCAGGTCAAGCCCGACGATGCGCCGGATGCCAAGAAGCCGCTGCCCGCCGATGTCGCCAAGTTCGTCGGCGAGAAGCTGAAGATGACGCCCAAGGGCGATGCGGACTGGACCGCGGACGAAATCTATCTCGGCATGCCCCGCCCCGGCGGCGACGCCTGGATCTCGATCGATCGCGAGACCGGCGCGGTGACCAGCGAAAGCGCATCGCGCGGCTGGATCGCTTATCTCAACGACCTGCATAAGGGCCGCAATTCGGGCACTGTGTGGAAGTGGTTCATCGATATCTTCGTGCTGGCATGCGTGGTCTTCACGCTCACCGGCCTCGTGCTGCTGTGGATGCATTCGAAGCATCGCAAGAGCACTTGGCCGCTCGTTTTCGCAGGGCTGGCGATCCCCGCTTTTCTCGCCATTTTCTTCATCCACTAAGAGGCCCGACCCATGCAGTTTCGCCTGACCGGAATGACCACCGCCGCACTGGGCGGCGTCGTCTTGCTGCCCGCCGCGGCGAGCGCGCAGACGCTGGACGTCTCGCTGACGATCCCGAAGATCAACGCCGCCGAGTATCACAGGCCCTATGTTGCGATCTGGCTGGAGAAGGAAGGCGTGCCCACGCGCACCATCGCGGTCTGGTACGATTTCGATCTCAAGGGCGATGAAGGTGCGGGCACCAAATGGCTGCGCGATATCCGCCAATGGTGGAAGGCTTCCGGCCGCGGCATCACCTTCCCGGCCGACGGCATCACCGGCGCAACCCGCGCGCCCGGCGCGCACAAGCTCGCTTTCACCGGCGGACGCGGATCGATGCCCAAGCTTTTGCCCGGCGCCTTTGTGCTCAAGATCGAGGCGGCCCGCGAGGCGGGTGGCCGCGAGCTTGTGACGATCCCGTTCAATTGGGACGGCAAGAAGGCCGTTTCGGCGAGCGCCAAGGGCGCCGGCGAACTCGGCGCCGTCTCGCTAACCCTCAAGCCATAAACCCCCTCCAGGAGACTTAAGCCCATGAACCTCCGCAAGCCCCTGATCGCCATCGCCGCAATGGCGATTGTCGCTGCCCCCGCCGCCTATGCGCACCGCGCCTGGCTGCTGCCCTCGTCCACGAACCTGTCGGGCACCGACAATTGGGTGACGATCGACGCCGCGGCATCGAACGAAGTATTCTTCTTCGATCACCGCCCGCTCGTCGCGCTGCCCACCGTGTTCCAGCCCGACGGCACCGAAGGCAAGGTCGAGAACCATGCGGTCGGCAAGTTCCGCGCGACCTTTGACGTCCACCTGACGCAACAGGGCACCTATCGCCTGTCGATCCTCAACGAGGGCGTGTTCGGCAGCTACAAATTGAATGGCGAGACCAAGCAGTTGCCGCGCGGCACCACCACCGCAACGCTCGCCGCCGCGATCCCCGCCGGGGCGACTGATGTGCAGACCGCCGAAGTGGTCTCGCGCAACGAGACCTTCGTGACGCAGGGCGCGCCGACCACCACCGCGTTCAAGACCAGCGGCCGCGGCATCGAGCTGGTGCCGGTGACGCACCCGACCGATCTGGTCGCAGGCGAAGGTGCAACCTTCCAGTTCCTGATGGACGGCAAGCCCGGCGCGAACCTCAAGGTCCTCGCGATCCCGGGCGGTATCCGGTACCGCGACGGTCTCCACCAGATCGATCTCAAGACCGATGCGCAGGGCAAGGTCACGATCAACTGGCCGACGCCCGGCATGTACTGGCTGAACGTCGTGCCCGAGGGCGGACCGGCGATGGAAGGCCCCGCCGGCGGCCCGCGTGCCTCGGGCCCGCCGCAGCGCCGCGTGGCCTACATCACCACGCTCGAGGTGCTCGCGCCCTGAGCCTGAGCCCCAGAGTCGCGATTCCCAGCGGCCTGTCGCCGGCGGCTTTCCACCGGCGGCAGGCCGCTGCTTTTGTGACATCGCTGAGCGGCGAAACGATGGGCACGAGCTGGTCGGCGAAGATCGTCGGTGGATCGAACGCGCTGGCGGGCGAAATCCAGGGCGTGCTCGACCGCATCGTAGCGGAGATGAGCCATTGGGAGCCGGGATCAAACATCAGCCGCTTCAACGCCAGCGAGCCCGGCCGCTGGCAGCCGCTGCCGCGCGATTTTGAAACGGTGCTGGAGGCCGCGCTGGCGGTGGCCGAAGCAAGCGACGGTGCGTTCGATCCGGCAATGGGGCTGCTTGCCGATCTATGGGGTTTCGGCCCGGCGGGCCCCCGCCCCTTTCCCGATGGTGCGGCAATCGCGAAAGCGCTGGCAAGTTCTGGCGCGCGCCATATCGAACGGGACGCCCGCCGCGCCCGTCGCACCGCGCCCGCCGCACTCGATTTCTCAGGGATTGCCAAGGGCCGTGGCGTCGACGCCGTCGCCGAGAGACTGATCGGCCTGGGCCACCCGGATTTTCTGATCGAAATCGGCGGCGAATTGCGCGGCGAAGGGATCAAGCCCGATGGCCAGCCCTGGTGGGTCGATCTGGAATCGCCACCCGGAGCAGCCCTCGCGCCGATCCGCGTGGCGCTGCACGGGCTCTCCGTGGCGACCTCAGGCGATTATCGCCGCGCCTTCACCCATGCCGGCAAGAGCTATGCCCACACCCTCGATCCGCGCACCGGGAGGCCCCTGGAGAACGGGGTGGCGTCGGTGACGGTGCTGCATCCGAGCTGCATGCTGGCGGATACCTGGGCGACTGCGCTGACGGTGTTGGGACCGGAGGGGATAACACTGGCTGAGCGTGAGGGGCTGGCGGTGCATATGGTGGCGCGGGAGGACGAGTTTCGGGAGTATTTTTCGTCGGCTTTGCGGGCGATGATCGGCTAACTACGCACATCCTCGCGGCTCAGCTAGGCATCCGCCCAGCGCCGCAGGAGGTTGTGGTACACCCCCGTCAGCGCAATCACCGAAGCGTGGTCCTGCCCCAGCGCCGTTGCCGCGCCCTGCACGCCCTGATCCATTTCGAACAATATCCGCCGCGCGCCGTCATCACGCACCATCGACTGGATCCAGAAGAAGCTCGCCACGCGAGCGCCGCGCGACACCGGCGTCACATTGTGCAAGCTCGACGAGGGATAAAGGATCGCATGCCCCGCCGGCAGCTTGACCGCCTGCTCGCCGAACGCGCCCTCGATCACCAGCTCGCCGCCATCATAGGCGTCGGCATCCTCCAAAAACACCGTCATCGACAAATCGCTACGGATGCGGAAGTCGCTGCCGCGCTGGATGCGGATCGCATTGTCGACATGCGTGCCGAACGCTTGTCCGCCCGCGTAGCGATTGAACAGCGGCGGGAAGACCTTGAGCGGCAATGCCGCCGCCACGAACAGCGCCGAACGGCCCAGCGCGTCTAGGATGACGCCGCCAGCCTCCGCATGCGCGGGCGTGCCCTCGGGCAATTGCTCGTTGCGCTTGGCCATCGCCGATTGCGTCCCCGAGGTGACGTTGCCATCCACCCATTCCGCCGCATCGATGATCCCGCGCACCCGCGCGACTTCGTCCGCCGAGAGCAAATCGGGGATTGCGATCAGCATGCGCGAAGTTCCGGCCAGGGCGATGCTGCGAGAAATGCCCGAGCCTTCTCGGTGAAATCAGGCGTCGCAGTTTCGAAGCAGCGCACGATCCAGGTCCGCGCTTCGTCCATCCGCCCCGCACCGGCCAGCATCCGGGCATGGTTGAACGCGCCCCGAAAATCCCCGCCTTCCGCCGCGCGGGCATAAAATTCCGCTGCCTTTGCCATGTCCTGCGCCACCACCCAGCCATCCTCATGGAAGCTGCCGATATAGTTGATCGCCTTGGCATTGCCCATCGCCGCCGCTTTCTCGAACCAGCCGAGCGCGGCGCCCTTATCCTCAGCCACGCCCGCGCCCAAAGTCAGCGATGTCGCGTAATTATACATGCCCCACTCAAGCCCGCGATCGGCGGCGATGCGGAAGCATTCCGCCGCGCGAGCCTTGTCGACAGCCACACCCCATCCGAGATCGTAGCACCGCCCAACCATGTTGAGCGCCATCAAATGCCCCTGTGCGGCAGCCTTGTTAAACCACGCAAAGCCTTCGCCCGCGCGGCCTTCATCCAGCAACATCTGGCCCAGCACAGCCTGCGCCTCCGCCACACCCTCTTCGGCGCCCGCACGAATGAGAGCCGCCCGCTCTTCCGGCGAACCGGAAAGGCGGGCGGCTATTTCAGCAGCGGAAAGCTGGTCGGTCGTCTCGTTCAGAACTTCACTCCGATCGAAGCGAAGGCCGAGCGGCCCGGCGCGATCGCCGCGTAATGCGACGTGTAGGCCTGGCTGAAATAGACCTTGTCGGTGAGGTTCTGCACGTTGACGCTCAACTCCACATTCGGGCTGATCGTGTAGCCGATCCGCGCATCGAAGCGCCAGTAAGCCGGGATAGAGCGCGAGAGTATCTTGGTCGCCGGATTGATCGTCACTACGCCGGCTGTGGTCTGCGACGCCGAGCGGTTATCGGCATAACCACCAAACTGCTTGCTGGTATAGAACGCGCCACCGCCGATGCTCAGGCCCGCGATCGGCTTGGCGTCTGCCCACAAAGTGAAGCTGTCGCGCGCGGTCTGGGTCGCCTGGCGGCCCGAATTGACCGACACAACCTGAACGGTCTTGGCCGCTGCCGCGCCGTTGGCGGCAACCGCCAGAGTAGAGAAGCCGCCATCAATGACCTTGGGATCGAGATGCGTGTAGCCGCCGAACACCGTCAGCCAATTGGTGACATTGCCGTTGAAGCTGAACTCGATACCGCGGATTCGGCGCTTGCCGATGAACTCGGCGGTGTTGTTCGGGCCGATCACGCGGGCATTGTCCGTGTCGGTCTGGAACGCCGCCAGCGTCAGCGCGAGGTTGTTGCCAAACAGATCGGCCTTGGCCCCAACTTCATACGACCTGGTCTTCTCGACCTTCAGGCTGTCGAGCAAAGCAAGCGCCGCAGGGGTGTTGACCGTGCCCAGGCCATTTGCTTCCTGGCCTTCGCCGAGCAGTGCGTTTGGCGGAGTCGCTGCGGTCGCGTAGCTCGCATAGAGGCTGGTGTTGCGCGTCGGCTTGAAGACCAGACCGGCCTGCCAATTGAACAATCTGTCGGTGCGCTCGAGCGTGAAGGTGCTCGTCGCGGTTGCTGCCTGCCCTGGGGTCACCTTCGATT
>JAZKJE010000013.1:0-34531 GCA_040384525.1 Pseudomonadota bacterium | reverse complement strand
GCTGGAAGCGGTGTTCGTCACGCTGCTGCAACATGAGGCATCACGCAGCAGCGTGCTGGCGGGGATGATTGCCTATCGCGCCATTTATTTCATTGTGCCGCTGCTGATTGCGCTGCTGATGTATCTGTTGATCGAAGCGAAGGCCAAGGTTGAGGATCAGCGACGGCATCAGCGTGATCGAGTCGAAGCCGTAGATCGATGCCGTAGTGGCTTCGTTCTGCGTCTCGGTGATCGGCACGCCGCGCACGATCGGGGTCTGCACCGTCGACGTGTCGCTGGCATAATTTACCCACGGCGCATCGGGATTGGGCGTGAACAGGCTGACGCAGTAGAAGCGCGAGATGGTCGACGTGTTGCAGCGCGGGCTGACGGTCGATCCCGAAGCCGAGACGAATGCGCCACGACGCGCCTTTTCGCGATTCACTTCCAGGCCCAGCGCGAAGCTGTGCTTGATCGTGCCGGTATCGAACGTGCCGAACAGATCGGTCTGGTTGCTCAGCACCTCGGTATAGCCATAGCGCGTATTGCCGCGCGTCCAGACATAGCCGCCGGTCAACACGTCACCGCGCGTACCCGCTGCTCCCGTGGTCGGGTTGGTCGCGGCCGTGCCGTAGACATTGCCCTGGCTGTCATCCGGCAGCAGGAAGATATAGCTCTGGTCGTTATGGCTGTAGCGCGAAGTGTTGCGCAGCGTGACCGTCCCGAAATCATGCTCCACACGCAGCGTCGCCTGATGCGTGGTCGCATCGCGGAAATCGCGGTTCTTTAGGCCATAATAGGTCGAGCGATCGACCACGCCGGTCGCGCCGCCAAAGGTGGTGATGCGGCCGATTGCGGGGCCGGTTTCGACTTCGCCCGTGCCGGGATGATTGCCGACCGTGTAGAGGAACGGAATGCCGCTGTCGGGCAATTCGTGGCTCTCGAGATAATAATAGGCTGCGGTCAGGCGGGTATCGCCGCCCAGGCCCACGGTGATCGAAGGCGCTACGCCCCAGCGGCGCGACCAGATCGCATCGCGGCCCGCAACGTCCTGATCGTGATACATTGCGGCGACACGCACTGCGATATTGCTGCCCAGACCGCGGTTCACATCCACGGTGAAACGCTTGTAATCGGCGGTGCCGAGGCTGGCGTTGGCACGAACGAAATCACCGGACACCGGCAGCTTCGAAATGATGTTGATCGAACCGCCTGCGCTGCCGCGGCCGCCCAGCGTCGAATCCGAACCGCGGACGATCTGGACCTGATCGATGGCGAAGACTTCGCGGGTCTGCGCTGCGATGTCGCGCACGCCATCCACAAAGGTACTGCCCTGCCCGTCAAAGCCGCGGATGAAGGGGCGGTCGCCGATCGGATTGCCGCCTTCTGCCGCGCCGAAGGTGATGCCGGGGACGGTGCGCAAAGCTTCGGCAAGGCTCGACGAGCCAGTCTGCTCGATCACCTGCGCGGGGAGCACGACCACCGAACGCGGCGTGTTGACCAGAGGTGCGGTAGACTTGGGTCCGACCTGTTCGACGCGCTCACCGGTCACGACGATCTGGTCGCGGCGATCCTGCGCGGCACGATCTTGCCCATCATCCTCGGCGCCCTCAACCGCCGGCACCTTGTCTTCGTCGCGCACCGCGGCATGCGCGTGCGATGTGGCGATGAAGCCGACAGCGGCGAGCGCCAGATATGCCGGCACGCGGCCGGAAGCTGCGGTAGCGTTACGAATCACTGAGGAACCCCTTCATTACGTTTTGTTACGTATTGAGGGGTCAGCTATTGCGAAGCGTTCGCAGAGTCAACGCTAATGCGAGTTGTTCGCAACGAATTGTGTCAGCCGGCGAGCTGATCCATGAGCCAGCTCCGGATCGCGCTGGCGAGGTTGGGCGGGTTCTCTCCCGAGATGCGCGCATGATCGATGGCCGCGACCAAAGCATTGAGCGGCAGCGCGCGCGCCTCGGCTGCGGCTTCCAGTGCGTCCCAGAAGATCGGCTCAAGACTGATGGAGGTCTGGTGCCCGGCGATGGTCACCGAACGCTTTAGAGGCCCGTGGAAGCCGCCCTCGGGGGGAGTGAGGTTCATGGCTCGTGCCCCCGGCTAGACGGCTCCCCGGCGAAGCTCATTCGGTATCGAACAACGCAGCAAGCTGCTCGACCATCGTGCCGGCCAGTTGCTCGGCATCCATGATCGTCACTGCGCGCTGATAGTATCGCGTCACGTCATGCCCGATCCCGATCGCGACCAGCTCGACCGGCGAGCGGCCCTCGATCCACGCAATCACCTGACGCAGATGGCGCTCCAGATAGCTTCCCGAATTCACCGACAATGTGGAATCATCGACCGGCGCGCCGTCCGAAATCACCATCAATATCTTGCGATCCTCGGGCCGGGCGATCAGCCGGGCATGGGCCCAGAGCAGCGCCTCCCCATCGATATTCTCCTTGAGCAGCCCCTCACGCATCATCAGCCCGAGCGACTTCTTCGCCCGGCGCCATGGCTCGTCTGCCTGCTTGTACAGGATATGGCGCACGTCGTTCAGCCGGCCCGGCTGTGCGGGGCGGCCATCGGCCAGCCACTTCTCGCGCGATTGCCCGCCCTTCCAGGCGCGGGTGGTGAAGCCGAGGATCTCGGTCTTCACGCCAACACGCTCCAGCGTGCGCGCCATGATGTCTGCGCTGATCGCCGCAATCGATATCGGCCGCCCGCGCATCGATCCCGAATTGTCGATCAACAGCGTGACCACCGTGTCCTTGAACTCGGTATCGCGCTCATGCTTGTAGCTGAGCGACAGCATCGGATTGACGATCACACGCGCGAGCCGTGCGGCGTCGAGGATGCCCTCCTCCTGATCGAAATCCCAGCTGCGGTTCTGCTGTGCCATCAGCCGGCGCTGCAGCCGGTTGGCAAGTTTGGTCACTGCCGATTGCAGGTGCACCAATTGCTGGTCGAGATACGAACGCAGCCGATCCAGTTCCTCGGGATCGCACAATTCCGTCGCGGCGATCTCTTCGTCGAACTGGCGCGTGTACGGCTTATAGTCGAACTGCCCCGGCATATCGCTCCACGGACGGTTCGGGCGCGTCGGCAGCATGCCGTCTTCGCCTTCATCGCCGGGGTCGCCGTCACCATCGTCCATCGCGTCGCTGGCTTGGCTGTCGCCATCCTCGCCCGATTCAGTCTCGTTCTGCTCGCCGCGGGCCTCCATCTGGCCCTCGCCCTGCTGGGCTTCGCTGTCGCCATCCTCTTCGCCGGGATCGTTCTGGTCTTCGCTGCCTTCGTCGTCGCCGCCGCCTTCGTCCGCCTCGTCGGGAATCATATCGCCTTCGACCAGCTCGAGATCGCGGAGCAATTTGGTGGTGAGCCCGGCAAAGGCCTGCTGGTCGTCGATCGCGAGGCGCAGCGCGTCCAGATCGTCGCCCGCCCGCTCCTCGATCCAGTCGCGGACCAGCGCCATGCCCATCGCCGCGCTGGCCGGTGCCTCTCGCCCGGTCAGCCGTTCGCGCACCATAAGCTGGACTGCAGTCGACAGCGGCACTTCGTCGCGATTGCGGGCGCGCGAAATCGGATCAGACTTGAGCCGCATCTCCAGCGCATGATCGAGATTGTCGGCGATTCCGGCATAACCGCGCGCACCCAGCGCCTCGACCCGCGCCGTCTCCACCGCATCGAACACCGAACGCGCCACGGGCTCGCTCGGCGCACCTTTCAGATGCAGCGCATTGTTATGATGCCTTAGGCGCAGCGCGAAGCTGTCGGCAAAGCCGCGCGCTTCGGCCACCTGATCGGCGGGCAGGCTGCGCGACGGCATCGGCACCTTGATCGCCCTGCCGTCCTGACGCGGCGCATCCGCGGTGAAGCTCAGTTCAGCCTCCGCCTCGCCCGAAAGCGCGCGCGCGGCACCGCCCAGCACGTTGCGCAATTGTTCGATCGGAGTGTCGACAGCCATGCGAGGCTGATGTGGAATCGGTGCGGGCGATGCAAGCCTTATCCGCCGCGCGGCCACACCCTGAACCGCGCCCAGCGGCTAAGCGGCACCGCCGGCTCAGCAGGCTTCACTGCGCTGAAGCGCTCGGGTGGAGCGGATCGTTCTCCGGCTCAGTCACGAACGCCGCGGCCGAGCGCCTGCCAGAAAAGGGCGACATCGGCCCATGGCGAGCCCTTGGCGATCTTCTTGAACCAGCCTGCTGCGCCCTTCGCATCGCCCTCGCGGTACGCGATCATCGCGAAGAACGCATGCGCGGTGTCCACATCGGCACCGTTCAGCCCTGCGGCGAGCGCAGCCTTGTAGAGCGCGAAAGCCTTGGCGACATTGCCCGCGTCGAAATGCATCTCGGCCGCGATCTGCATCTGCTTGGGATCGTTGCGCTCGCGCGCCCGCTGCTCGATGCCCGGCAGCGCCTCGCGATTGTCGCGCACCCCCGGCAACAGCGCCTGGCGCAACGCCTGTTGGGGCGGAGTCATCCGCCCGCCGGGCCGCATCATGATCGCCTCGAGCATCGTCACCGCATAAGCCGGGAACATGGCCCGATCCGCCGCGTCCGCCGCTTCGTCAAAGCCCGTATACGGATCGACGATCGGCACCAGCATCGCCAGCGCGAAATCCTGCTTGCGGGTCAGCCATTTCGCTCGCTGCGCATCGCCGCGATAATTGCACAGAGCGATCTTCCAGTTCGCGCGGGTCGGCGCCTTGCCGAGCCATTTCACCCAATCCGTGGAAGAACGGACGGCCTCGACGCGCGTCCCGCCGCCGCAGGTCCAGTTCTTGGTCAGGTTCTGGGGATCGCGCGGCACGAAATCCTGCGCGCTGGCGGTTCCGCCACTCACCGCGATCGGAATGGCGGCAAGAATTAGCCCGACGATCCGCATAAACCCTCCCTGTTGGTCAGGGCTTGCTTACCACGCTCTCCGGCAAATCGGTCCCGAAAACCCGCTGATAATATTCCGCAACCTGCGCGCGCTCGGCCTCATCGCATTTGTTGAGGAAGCTCAAGCGGAACGCGAAGCCGACATCCTTGAAGATCAGCGCGTTCTGCGCCCAGGTGATCACGGTACGCGGGCTCATCACGGTCGAGATGTCGCCGTTGATGAAGCCCTTGCGCGTCAGATCCGCCACGCGAACCATGTTCTCGACCGTGGCCTTGCCCTCGGGCTGGTCGTATTCGCCCGATTTGGCGAGCACGATCTGCGCTTCGACTGCGGCAGGCAGATAGTTGAGCGTGACGACCACGTTCCATCGATCCATCTGGCCCTGATTGATCTGCTGGGTGCCGTGATAGAGCCCGCTGGTATCGCCCAGGCCCACCGTGTTGGCAGTCGAGAACAAGCGAAAATATGGGTTGGGGCGAATCACGCGGTTCTGATCGAGCAACGTCAGCTTGCCCTCGGTCTCCAGCACGCGCTGGATCACGAACATCACGTCGGGGCGGCCCGCATCATATTCGTCGAACACCAGAGCCGTCGGCGTCTGGAGCGCCCAAGGGAGCAAGCCTTCCTTGAACTCGGTAACCTGCTTGCCGTCCTTCACTACGATCGCGTCGCGACCGATCAAATCGATGCGGCTGATATGCGCGTCGAGATTGATGCGGATGCACGGCCAGTTGAGGCGGGCGGCGACCTGCTCGATATGCGTCGATTTGCCGGTGCCGTGATAGCCCTGCACCATCACGCGGCGATTATACGCAAAGCCCGCCAGAATCGCGAGGGTGGTGTCGCCGTCGAAAACGTATGCCGGATCGAGATCGGGCACGCGCTCATCCGCCTGGCTGAACGCCGGGCACATCATGTCGGTGTCGATGCCGAACATCTCGCGCACGCTGATCGTCTTGTCGGGCGCTGCAAGAACGGTCGTCTCGCGGCTGTCTGCAGAGGTATTGGCAGGCTGGGTGTTGGGAATATCGGCCATGTCTGTATCCTGTCTTGCCCGAGCGACTAGAGCCTCGGGCACAACACCGCAACGCTTAAGCTATTCGTCTTTCAATGCCTGCGCTTTCGTGAGACCATGACGTCATCGAAATGTTCGTCGAAGAGGGAAGCGATGATCAGGCAGGTGATGTTCCTTGCGCTTGCAGGCGCCTCGCTCGGCTCCTGCGATTGGGGCGGGCAGAACACGCCTCCGCCCCCGCCGCTGCCGAACAAGCATGATCGCCCGCCGCCGATAGCCGAAGAGCCGGTCGATTGGATCACCCCCGATCCCGAATGTCGCGGCCAGATGCGGCGCGGCGAATGGCTGGTCTGCGACAACCAGCATCTGCGCTATCTCCACCGCACGCTCGCCACCGAATGGGCCAGCGCACGCCAGGGTGCCGAGCGCCGCAAGCTCCGCCTGATGCGTCGTCAGCAGGATGCGCTGATCACCGAGCGTAACCAATGCGAGGACGCCGCCTGCGTATCCACGGCGTATCGCCGCTATCTATCGGGCTCTTACCACCCGGAACCGCGCCCCAGCTGGACGCCCCGGCCCCGCCCGCACAAGCCGGTGAAAGCGCGTCCGCGCGGCCAGAATGCCGGTGGCTGGTATCAGGAGGATTGGCGAGACCGCGGGCCCAGGCGCCGTCGCGGCGAGCAAAGCTGCGCGGCCGAAGTCGGCGGATCGGCCTCGGCCTATCTGGTCAAGCAATGCCGGGTTGTGAACGGCCGCTGGGATCGCAGCTGCACCGCCGACATGTCGTGCGACGATTTGCGCGAGCAGATCAGCCAGGGTTGCTCGGAGGGCGAGCGCAGGCCGGGATTCTGCAACCGGCGCTGACGGTATCAGATGCGGTAGAGACGCACCGGAGGAGTGGGCGCACGCGCGATCACGCGCTTGGCCTCCAGATCGAGCTGGACAGCCTTGATCCACCAGCCCGCTTTGTCGCCGCCGGGAAACAGCGAGTCGGGCAAGTGCGCCAGCACATGCCCCTTGATCTCGGCCGGCGTCAGCCCCGGTGCTTCACCCGGCACCACGGCAAGCATGGCCTCGCGCATCGCCGCAAACTTCTCGGCATCGACGCGATAGGTTTTGCCGGGCTGCAGCACATTTTCGATCTCGACTCGCTCGGGCTTGGCCATCGTGGTGTGTCCTTGTCGCTAGATCTTGTCGGGGAGCACAAAAAGCGTCGCAAATCGCCCGGCCAATGCGCGATCGCCGCTGATGCGGAGCACCCCCGCACCCTCGGCATCGGCGAACGGCCGCCCGCCATAGACGATCGAAGCGAGCGTCATCGGATCATCCGCATCGAATCGCGCATCGGCAGCGCCGTCCCCGCGGCGAATGGCGATCTCACCTGCCTCCAGCACCGCGACGAAATGCTCGACGCCCAGCGCAAAGCCCACGGTCCTGCCGATCAGCTCCACCGGTACATGGCTGGGGTACATCGTGCGGAACGACATCATCATCGAAGCCGCCGACAGCGGCAGCGTCACATCGTGATTGTGGCTGCGCACCGCCCAGCGGCCAAGCTCCTGGATCGCAGTCTCGCTCTCATAGCCCCAGGGCGTCAGCTCATAGATCTGCACCGAAGCCGGCGGCGGCAGCTTGCGCTTGGCGAGGATGTTCGACGCTTCGAGACCCTCCAGCCGCTGAGTCAGGATATTGGCGCTGATCCCCGGCAATGCCGCCCGCAACTCCCCGAACCGCCGCCCGCCAAACATCAGCTCACGCACGATCAAAAGCGACCAGCGCTCCCCCACCAGATCGAGCGCTAGCGCAGTCCCGCACGCGTCATCATACCAGCGATTGCGAGAGGGAACCTTAGGTGTAGTCACTTTTTTTAACTGCATGGTTGCTTTTTGTAACTTAGTCGGCGAAAAAAGGCAAATAGTGATTCGGATGAGAGGAACAAGACCATGACAGACAGCCCCCAGATGATCTTCGTGAACCTGCCCGTGGCCGATGTCGCCAAGTCCACCGCATTCTACGAAGCGCTCGGTCTCACCAAGGACGAGCGCTTCAGCAACGAGATGGCGTCGGCCATGCAGTTGTCGGACACGATCGTGTTCATGATCCTCGGCCGGGACTTCTTCCAGACCTTCACGCCCAAGGCGATCGCCGACTCGAAAGCGACCACCGAGGTGCTGATCTGCATCTCGCGCGAGAGCCGCGCGGCCGTGGACGAGATCAACGCACGGGCTGCCGCAGCGGGAGGCCGGGCCGACGTTCGCGAAGTGCAGGATATGGGCTTCATGTATAGCCGTGCGTTCGAAGATCCGGACGGCCACATGTTCGAGCCGATGTTCATGGACATGGAGGCCGCGATGGCCGCTTTCCCCGAAGGCCCCGCGCACGAGCCGGCCTGAGCGCTAGAAACAGGAGAGACAATATGTCGAAGAATCTGACCACCGTCCTCTGGTTCGATCATGTCGGAGAGGAAGCGGCGAATTTCTATGTGTCGCTGTTTCCAGACAGCCATGTCGATAACGTCATCCGCTCGCCGGGCGATAATCCCAGCGGCAAGGAAGGCGATGTGCTGGTCATCGACTTCACGCTGTGCGGCCAGAAATATTCGGCGCTCAACGGGGGCCCGATGTTCAAGCCCAATGAGAGCGTGTCCTTCATGTTCGTCACCGAGGATCAGGCGGAGACCGATCGCCTGTGGAACGCGATCGTGGGCAATGGCGGCGCGGAAAGCATGTGCGGCTGGTGCAAGGATAAATGGGGCTTCAACTGGCAGATCACACCGCGTGTGCTGCTCGAATCGCTGACCAATCCTGATCGCAACGCCGCCCGCCGCGCGCATGAAGCGATGATGGAAATGCAGAAGATCGACGTCGCCAAAATCGAAGCCGCAATCAAGGGCTGAAGCCTAAATCCAAGGAGAGAATCGATGACCTATGTCCAAGGATTCCTGACCCCCGTCCCCACCGCCAACAAGGACGCGTACATCAAGCACGCCCAAAGCGCGGTGCCCATGTTCCAGAAATTCGGCGCGACCCGCTTCGTCGAAACCTGGGGCGATGACGTGCCCGACGGCAAGCTCAACGACCTCAAGAAATCGGTGAACCTCGAAGAAGGCGAGACGGTATTATTCAGTTGGCTCGAATATCCGGACAAGGCCGCCGCCGACGCCGCCAACGAGAAGATGATGGCCGATCCGGCGATGGAAGATATGGGCAAGGACATGCCCTTCGATGGCAAGCGCATGATCTATGCCGGTTTCGAATCGATCGTTGATACCGGGCCGGGTGCAGCCCCGGGCTATGTCGATGGCTATGTCATTCCCGTGCCGGCCGACAAGAAGGAAGCCTATCGCGAGATGGCCGTGAAGGTCTCTGGCATGTTCCAGGAATTCGGCGCGCTCCGCGTGGTGGAATGCTGGGGCGATGACACGCCCGATGGCAAGGTCACCGACTATAATCGCGCGACACTCAAGAAGGACGACGAGAAAGTCGTCTATTCCTGGGTCGAATGGCCCGACAAGGCTACCCGAGACGCGGGCTGGGGCAAGTTGATGGAAGACGAGCGGATGCAGAACCAGCCGGAGCCGGTCTTCGACGGCAAGCGCATGATGTGGGGCGGCTTCCGGCCGATCCTCGACACCGCCGCATAAGAGAGGACGCACGATGGCAAACGCACATGGCAGCTTCATCTGGTACGAATTGTTGACCAAGGACGCGAAGGCAGCCAAAGCATTCTACGACGGCGTCGTCGGCTGGGATGTGGATGCCCAGGCCCCTCCGGGCGGCATGGATTACCGCATGATCGACGCGGCAGACAGTGCAGCGGGCGGCATGATGCAGCTCAATGCGGACATGCTCGCGGGCGGCGCAAAGGCAACCTGGCTCGGCTATATCGGCGTCGATGACGTCGATGCCAGCGCCGCGGCCGTGAAGGACGCAGGCGGCGAAATTCACCTCGCCCCCTTCGACATTCCCGGCGCAGGCCGCGCGGCGATGGTCACCGATCCGCAGGGCGTGCCGTTTTACGTGATGCGCGGCGCCAGCCCGGAGCGCAGCACCGCCTATCAGCGCAGAGGCTTCCAGCATGTCAGCTGGAACGAACTGCTCACGCCAGACGATCAGGCAGCGCTCGATTTCTACGGCAAGCTGTTCAACATAAAGAAGACCGGCATCATGCCGATGGGTCCGATGGGCGACTATAGCTTCATCGCCAATGGCGACTCCGGCGAAGACCCGGTCGGCGCGGTGATGCGCACGCCACCCGAAGGGCATTCGGGCTGGCTGTTCTACTTCCGCGTGCCCGAAATCAACGCTGCTATCGCCAAGATTGCGGAACTCGGCGGCAAGGTGCTCAGCGGCCCGCACGAAGTGCCCGGTGGCGAGCATGTAATCAGCGCTGTCGATCCCGAAGGCGTGCCGTTCGGTCTGGTCGCGCCGGGTAAAGGAAGCTGAAATGTCCACCCATGAACTAGTCGTCGAGCGCCTGATCGACGCACCAGCATCCGCTCTTTGGGAGGCGTACACCGACCATCTCAGCGAATGGTTTTGTCCGCCGCCGTGGCGCGCCGAGGTGGTCGAGATCGACCTGCGCGCGGGTGGCAGGTCTGCGGTCACCATGTACGGGCCTGACGGCGAGATCATGCCCAATGAAGGCGTCTATCTGGAGGTGATCCCCGAGCGGTCGATCGTCTTCACCGACGCCTTCACCACCGGCTGGGATCCGGCGGGCCAGCCCTTCATGGTCGGCTCGTTCGAGTTCGAACCGCAGGGCGATAAAACCCTCTATCGCGGCCGCGCGCGCCATTGGAATGCCGAGGCGATGGAGCAGCACAAGGCGATGGGCTTCGAGGCGGGCTGGGGCGTGGTCGCGGGGCAATTGGAGGAAGTCGCCAGGCGGATCGCGGCGGCGGGGTAACCCCCGTCGCTCAGGCGAACGCCGGCGACGACGTCAGCAACTGATACGCCTCGATCACCGCCTGCAGCTTGGACTCGTGCGAGCGATCCCCGCCATTCCGGTCCGGATGGTACCGCCGCACCATATCCGAATAGCGCCGCCGCAAGGCCGTGCGGTCCGCGTCCGGCTCCAGGCCCAGCACGCGCAGCGCTTCGCGGTCGCGGCCCGATAGCGGCTTGCCGTCCTTGCGGTCAGCCTGATCCTGCATCCGCTGGCGAAACCGCGCACCGATCGCATCCAGCGGATCGCTGAAATCGGCCCAGCGCGGCGGGCGATCCGCACCGCCATTGCCGCTAAACGCCCGCGACTCACGATCCCAGCCCGCCATCGGGTGCTGCGCGTCGTGGATCTCTTCGGTGCTCATGCCGCGGAAGAAATTATACCCTGAGTTGAATTCGCGAACATGCTCCAGGCACAGCCAGCGAAACGGCGGCGGCCCGTCGCGGCCAAGCTGCCCGCCATCGATTACCGGCGCACGAAACTCCCCGGCTTCTTCGCATCCCGGCTCGGCGCACAGCCGTCCGGGAGCCTCCACGCGGCCGTGGAAGCGGGCATTGGGTCGATCCTTCCTGGGCTGGCTATCGGCCACGCGACTCCCTCGAACAAACGACCTATATAGTTGCAATGACCGACCTCGCTACCGCGCCGCTGGGCGAAATTATCGCCGCCCGTCTCACCGCAGCCCTCGCTCCGTCGCACCTCGAAGTGATCAACGACAGCCACCATCACGCGGGGCACATGGGCGATGACGGCTCCGGCGAATCGCACTGGACCGTCGTGGTCGAAAGCCCGGCCTTTTCCGGCGTCTCGCGCGTTCAGCGTCAGCGATTGATCAACAATGCGCTCGCCGATCTGCTCGCTTCGCGTATTCATGCGCTGGCGATCAAGGCACGCGCACCCGGGGAATAAGCATGGCGTACAAGCTTTGGTATTGGGCCGAAATCCAGGGCCGCGGCGAGTTCGTTCGCCTCGCAATGGAGGCCGGTGGCGTCGGCTATCGCGACATGGCGCGCGAGCTGGGCAGTGAAGCCTTGATCGCCGACATGCAGTCGCGCGCCGATCACACGCCGTTCGCGCCACCCTATCTCGACACCGGCGAACGCGTGATCGCGCAGGTCGCCAATATATTGCTCTATCTGGGCGACCAGCACGGCATTGGCCCCTCGGACCAGACGGGACGGCTGTGGCTCAACGAGATTCAGGCGACCATCACCGATTTCGTCGCGGAAGTGCATCAGGTGCATCACCCCATCGGCGTCGGCGCCTACTACGAAGACCAAAAGCCCGAAGCCGCGCGCATGGCGAAGGAATTTCGCGAGGCGCGCATGCCCAAATTCCTCGGCTGGTTCGAAAAGGCGGTGCGGGGGCCGTGGCTGCTCGGCGATCAATGGAGCTATGGCGACACATCGATCTTCCAGCTGATCGAGGGGCTGAGATACGCTTTCCCCCGGCGGATGGCGACAATCGAGCGCGATTATCCCAGGCTGATCGCGATCCGGGACGCGGTGCCGGATCTGCGCGGCGTCGGAAATTACCTCCACAGCGACCGCCGCATCGGCTTCAACGAACGGGGCATCTTCCGCCACTATCCCGGGCTCGACGCGGAATAAGCCCGGCGATACGCGGAATTGCATCGTTTCCGAGGCTGAGATTGTCGCCGCGCAGATGCACGCTAAGTTCAGCCCATGAACGACAGCCTGATCCTCCAGACCATCGAACCCGTCACCCATGATCTGGGCGGCTTCAAGGTCCATCGCACCCTCCCCTCGCGCCCGCGCACCATGGTCGGCCCCTTCATCTTCTTCGATCAGATGGGCCCGGGACGATTGGAAGTCGGCACCGGCGTGGACGTCCGCCCGCACCCGCACATCAACCTTGCGACCGTCACCTATCTCTATGCCGGAGCGCTCGAGCATCGCGACTCGCTGGGTACCTTCGCAACGATCGAGCCGGGCGCGGTAAACCTGATGACCGCAGGCAAGGGTATCGTCCATTCCGAACGCTCGCCCTCGGCAGAGCGCGTGGTCGGCCCCGAGCTTTCCGGCCTGCAAACCTGGCTGGCGCTCCCCGAAAAATATGAGGAAGTCGATCCCGCCTTCGAGCATGTCACCGCGGCCCAACTGCCCGTTATCAACGGCGAGGGCGCCACCGCGCGCATCATCATGGGCGATATGTGGGGCGCCTCCGCCCCCACCACGACCTATGCCCAGACCATCTATGCCGACATCGCCCTCGACGCAGGCGGCAGCATCCCGATCGATCCTTCAGCGGACGAGCGCGCAATCTATGTCGCGACCGGCGAAGCCACACTCGACGGCATGCGGCTCGATCCGATGACGCTGTACGTCCTGCGCCCGGGCATCACCGCAACGCTGCGCTCCGAATCCGGCGCCCGCGTGGCGCTTTGCGGCGGCGAGGCGTTCACCACGCCCCGTCATGTCTGGTGGAACTTCGTCTCCTCCAGCCGCGACCGGATCAATCAGGCCAAGGCCGATTGGAAAGCGGGCGCCTTCCCCCTGGTCCCGAACGACGACAAGGAATTCATCCCCATCCCCGAAGTCCCGCTGACGGTGAGCTATCCCTAAAACGCGTGCCAGCGTCTGCGCCCGCAAGCAGCGCTTCGTCACTGACGGCGAAGCGCTGGCGGCGATCCGCGAGGGCGCTTTACTACGCCCCTATCGCTGCGACCGCTGCTTCCGCTACCATCTGACCAGCCGCACAAAGGGGAAGCGGGCGCCCGGTTAAGCGGCTATGGTCGCGGCATGGTGCGCCGCCTTCGAGTCAATCGCTACGAGATATTCGCTGCGGTGGCGGTAATCGCCACGACGATGCTGTGCCTCGATCACGCGTTGGGCGCCGCCTATATTTTACACGCACGTCCAGACGATGTCCGCTGCGGCGCAAACTGTAGCGGTCATCGGCTGGCTGCTTGCGACCTTCGGCCCGATCGCTGCCTCCGTTATATTCTGGAGATGGTCGAAGCAGCTTCGTTTCGCGTGGATATTGCACCTGCTGTTGCTGCCCCTGTCGTACGCGATGGTGGCCGCTGGCGCATGGCTGATGCTGTTCGCGACAGAGGATCGTACCGGTTTCGACAACACGCTGGGCGGCCCTGTGATCCAAGCGATGATGCTCTTTTGCCTGACGGCCATCGGTTATTATTCGGCGCTTCTGTACGCGTTCGTCGAAAAGCGAATGGCAGCAAACCGCACATAGCGACCCCGCCGGCCCCATTTGCAAACCCGGCACCCGCCACCTACCCTCCGCAAAACGGACGATAGGAGACGGAAATGGGCTTTGACCTTCAGCGAATAGCCCTGCCCACCGGCGTGGAGCTCGACGTCGCCATCGCGGGCGACGCGAAGAACCCGCCGATCTTCCTGCTCCACGGCTTTCCCGAATCGCACCGCACCTGGCGGCACCAGATCCCGGCACTGGCCAAGGATCATTACGTCATCGCCCCCGATCAGCGCGGCTTCGCCCGCTCATCCAAGCCCGAAGGCAAGGAGAATTACGCGCCGGACAAGCCAGTGAGCGATCTGCTCGCGCTCGCCGATCATCTTGGCGTAGGGGACTTCACCCTTGTCGGCCATGATTGGGGCGGCGCGATTTCGTGGATGGCGGCGCTGCAACATCCCCAGCGGATCAAGCGGCTGATCATCATCAACGCGCCCCATCCACTCGTCTTCCAGCGCTCGCTCTACGACGACGCCGATCAGCGCGCGGCGAGCCAATATATGACTGCCTTCCGCAATCCCGGTTTCGAGCAGTTCGTCGAGGGAATGGGAATCCCCGCATTCTTCGACAACAGCTTCGCCAAGCACGCCGACGCCGCTTTGCTAGCCCCTGAGCGCGACGCCTATATCGACGAGTGGAGCCAGCCCGGCACGATGACCGGCATGCTCAACTGGTATCGCGGCAGTTCGGTGATCGTCCCCGCGCCGGGCGAGACACCCGAGCGCCCGGTGTGGCTCGACGGCCCCTTCCCGCCCGTTACCCAGCCGACGCTCGTGATCTGGGGAATGAAGGACGCGGCGCTGCTCCCCATCCAGCTCGAAGGACTGGAAGAGCGCGTACCCGATCTCTCGATCGTGAAGATCGAGGATGCCGGCCATTTCGTACCCTGGGAAAAGCCCGAGCCCGTGACCAAAGCGATACAGGCGTGGCTCGCTGAACGCGGCGGTTAACGCCAGCCCTCCACCCAAGCCCCATGCGCCTGTGACGCCGCGACCATCTCTGCCGGCGCGCCATCGGGCCATGTCCGCACCCACACCTCCTGCCGATGCAGCGAACGGTCGGGCTCCATCTGCACCCATGCCAGCGGCTTCTCCGCGCTGGCCGCAGCGCCTGCCGCCTCCATCATCGCGGTGATCCGCGCCTGCGTGTCTGCGGGCAGATACTGCCACACCACCGAGTGCATCAGCACCCGCGTCACCCCATCGGCCTGTGGCTCGGCCAGCCGCGCCTCCAGCCAATCGGCAGCATCGGCCTGCACCAGATCCACCGGCTTTTCTGCGATCATCGCAATCGCCTTGGTCATCCGCTCCTGCCGCACCGGGTTATCGGCCCGGACGTAAGCGCGCAGCCGATCCGCCGCAGCGGGATCGCGCACATCGACGACCTGCATGTCACACCCGCGCACGCTGGCGAAACGCACCGGCACCTGCGGCGGCGGTGGCCCGCGCCATTCGGGGCGGATCGTCACCGGCGAATCTTCCGGACCCACCAAAGTGCCGCCCAGATCGAAGCGATAGCGATCGATCAGCAGGTTCAGCCCCGCGCTCGATCCGATCTCGATCACGTCCAGCGGCTGCCCCAGCCGCCGAGACACATGGATCAGCCCGCACATCAAAGCACCCGAACGCCCGGCCTCATTGGTCTGCGGCGGCCCGTCGAGCCAGTGAAAGAGTTCGTCGTCATGCTCGATCAGCGCCGCTGAGAGCGCCGCTTTCACGTCCTCCGGATCGGTAACCGCGCCCGCAAACACATCCACCAACGCCACGCCCTTCAGCGCAAGCGAGTGCAGACCGCCCACCGTGCGCAACGGCAAAGCAGCCTTTGTCGGCTCGCCTTCCCAATCCAGCGCCCGCGCGCCCGTGCGGCTGTCGCGACTCAAGCAGTCGGCCAGCGCCAGCACCACGCGCCCGGTGATCGGCGCATCCATCGCGACGCAATATTTGTTCTGGAAGCGATAGGCTTCGCGGTTGGTTGCTTCGTCTGCCATCCCAATCCTTTCGCCGCTTCTGTTGCGCCGCAGCGCGCCCCCAAGTAAAGCCCCGCTCTCCATGACCGAACCGCTAATCCTCGCCGTGCCAAAGGGGCGCATTCTCGAAGAATGCCTGCCCTTGCTTGCAGCTGTCGGAATCATCCCCGAGCCGGCCTTTGCCGATCCGGACTCGCGCGCGCTGCGCTTCAAGACCAACAGCCCGGCGATCGACCTGATCCGCGTGCGCGCGTTCGACGTCGCCACCTTCGTGGCCCATGGCGCGGCGCATCTCGGCATCGTTGGCTCGGACGTGCTCGCCGAGTTCGCATATTCGGAGCTCTACGCCCCCGTCGATCTCGGCATCGGCCATTGCCGCATCTCGGTCGCCGAGCCTGCCGACATGGCCGAGCAGGACGATCCGCGCGGCTGGAGCCATGTGCGCATCGCAACCAAATATCCGCACATCACGCGGGCGCATTTCGAAGCGCGCGGCGTGCAGGCCGAGTGCGTGAAGCTGAACGGCGCAATGGAGCTTGCCCCGGTCCTCGGCCTCGCGCCGCGCATCGTCGATCTGGTTTCCTCGGGCCGCACGCTCAAGGAAAACGGCCTGGTCGAAGTCGAAGTTATCGCCGAAGTCACCTCGCGCCTGATCGTCAACCGCGCCGCGTTCAAGATGCGCGCCGGCGAAGTCGTTCCCTTGGTCGATGCCTTCCGCAAGGCTGTGGCGTGATCCGGCTCGACGCCTCCGCCGCGAATTTCCCCGCCGCCTTCACGCAGTTGGTCAACGCCCGCCGCGAAGCCGATGAGGATGTCGCGCGCAACGTCACGCACATCATCAAGCGCGTCCGCGACGAAGGCGATGCCGCCGTCCGCGACCTGACCCGTCTGTTCGACAAGCACGATCTCGACGCCACCGGCTGGAAGATCGATCGCGCCGATTGCCTCGCCGCTTGGGAAGGCCTCGCCCCCGATCTGCGCGCCGCGCTCGAACTCGCCGCCGAACGCATCGCCACCTATCACGCCAAGCAGCGGCCCGCCGACACCGACGAAGTCGATGCGCAGGGCATCCGCTTGGGCGCACGCTGGCTGCCGGTCGATTCGGCAGGCGTCTATGTCCCCGGCGGCCGCGCAGCCTATCCCAGCTCGGTGCTGATGAACGCGCTTCCCGCGCGCGCGGCGGGTGTGGGCCGGCTCATCATGGTGACACCCACCCCGAATGGCGAAGTGAACCCCCTCGTCCTCGCCGCAGCGCATCTCGCGGGCGTAGACGAAATCTGGTGCATCGGCGGCGCGCAGGCCATCGCGGCTTTGGCATACGGCACCGAAAAGATCGCCGCCGTCGATGTCATCACCGGCCCGGGCAATGCTTGGGTCGCAGAGGCCAAGCGCCAGCTTTACGGTGTGGTCGGCATCGATATGGTCGCCGGCCCAAGTGAGATAGTGGTTATCGCCGACGGCCAGAACGAACCAGATTGGATCGCCGCCGATCTGCTCAGCCAGGCCGAGCACGACCCGACCAGCCAGTCGATCCTGTTCACCGACGACGCCGCTTTCGCCGACAAGGTTGCCGCCGCAGTCGATGTTCAGATCGAGCGCCTCCAGACCGCCGCCACCGCGAGCGCCAGCTGGGACGCCAACGGCGCGATCATCGTCGTCGAGACCCTCGCCGACGCGATCCCGCTGTGCGACCGCCTCGCCCCCGAGCATCTCGAACTCGCCTGCGACGACGCCGAAGCATTGTTCCAACAAGTCCGCCACGCCGGCTCGATCTTCATCGGCCGCCACACGCCCGAGGCCATTGGCGATTATGTCGCCGGGCCCAACCACGTCCTCCCCACCGGCCGCCGCGCCCGCTTCGCCTCCGGGCTTTCGGTTCTCGACTTCATGAAGCGCACCAGCTTCCTGCAACTCGACCAAGCCGGCCTGGCCGCTATCGGACCCGCCGCGGTGGCACTAGCCAACGCGGAAGGCCTTCCCGCCCACGCCAAATCGGTCTCTATCCGACTGGACGCCCTGTGATGCGCATTCCCGATCTCCACGATGATGGCTGGTGCCTTGAAAGCGGGGTCGAGCGGCATCTGCTCCACCCCGAAAGCTTCCCGATCCCCGAAGAGGCGGAGCGCAGGTCGCTTGCAGTCGGCGATTTCGCCAAGCTGACCTTCGTCATTCAGACCGAGGATGACGAAGACCCCATCGTCGATCGCATGTGGGTCATCGTCCGCGAAGTCGATGGCGACACCTATTTCGGCCTGCTCGATAACGAGCCGGACATCGATGAAAACGACGAATTCTGGCTGGGAACCGAGGTTCCGTTCAACCAGGAGCACGTCATAGACGTTCAGAAGGGCGATGCGGACAGCCCCGCTTATGCCGCCCGAACCCCACTCAGGAGTTGGCCCCGTGCCTAGCCCAGTTGCAAAGACCCGTTCCAAGGCCCGCGCCGCCGCGCGCCTCGCCGCCGTGCAAGCGCTGTATCAGCGCGAGATGGAGGGCACGCCGATCATCAAGCTCCTCCACGAATTCCACCAGCACCGGCTGGGCGCGACGATCGAGGACGTGGAATATGCCGAAGCGGACGTCACTTTCTTCGACGATATCGTGAAGGGCGTCGACGCGCGCCGCGAAGAGATCGATGCTTTGGTTTCGTCCAAGCTCTCCGCCGATTGGTCGCTCGATCGCCTCGACAAGCCGATGCGCCAAATCCTGCGCGCCGGCGCCTATGAGCTGATGGCGCGAAAGGACGTGCCTGTCGGCGCCGTGATCAGCGAATATCTCGACGTGACCGATGCCTTTTACGACCGCCGCGAAAAGGGCTTCGTGAACGGCCTGCTCGACGCGATCGCCAAGGAAGTGCGGGTCTGACCGAATCCGAATTCATCGCAGCCCTGCGCACTCTGCCGCTCCACGCCGGCGCGCACGGGCTGCTTGATGACAGCGCCACGCTCACCATCGGCAGCGAAACCCTGGTCCTGACGCACGACGCGATTGCCGAGGGCGTGCATTACCGCGCCGGCACCGATCCCGCGGATATCGCGTGGAAACTCGTCGCGGTGAACCTGTCGGACCTCGCGGCCAAGGGCGCCGAACCTATCGGCGTATTGATCGGCGCGACGCTGAGCGACGAGCGCTTCGTCGAAGGGCTCCGCGAAGTCCTGACCGAATATAGCGTCCCCCTGCTCGGCGGCGATACGATCTCCGTCAGCCCGGCGGTCTATGGCTGCACCGCCATCGGCCGCGCCACCAAGCCTCCCCCGCGCACCGGCGCCAAGCCCGGCGATACCATCTGGGTCACCGGCGAAATCGGCGCAGCGTATCGCGACTTCGCCACCAACGGCCCGGCCTATCTCCGTCCCCGCCCTCGCCTCAGCGAAGGCCGCGCGCTTGCAAGCCATGTCACGGCGATGATGGACGTCTCCGACGGACTCCTGCTCGATGCATCCCGCATGGCTCGGGCCAGCAATTGTACCGCCGAGATCGCCCTCGCCGAAATCCCCTTCGCCACGGGCATCGCCGACCGGATCGCAGCCGCGACCTGGGGCGACGATTACGAACTTCTCTTCGCGGCACCCGAAGGCTTCACGCCTCCCGTTTCCGCCACCTGCATCGGCACCTTCACTGCCCCCGGCCCCGTGCCCTTGCTCCTCGACGGCGCAGCCCCCCCGGCAAAGCTCGGCTACGAACACCGCTGAGCCCGCTTGCGCTCCCTTAAAGCCTGCTTATACCTCTCCCCCTGCTCCCGGAATCCGGCACCAAGACCGGAGCGGCGCCTCCAAAAGTTCTAGGGGAAGGACTTCACCACCATGACGATCGTTTATATCGCCATAGCCTGCGGCCTGATTGCCGTGCTCTATGGTATTTTGACTGCCCAGCAGGTGCTCAGCGCACCCGCGGGCAATGAGAAGATGCAGAGTATCGCCGCCGCCATCCAGGAGGGCGCAAAGGCCTATCTTGGCCGGCAATATCTCACCATTGGCATCGTCGGCGCGGTCGTCGCCGTGATCCTGTTCTTCACGCTGGGCACGCTTTCCACGATCTGCTTCCTGATCGGTGCGATCCTGTCGGGCGTCGCGGGCTTTGTCGGCATGCACATATCGGTGCGCGCCAACGTCCGCACCGCAGAGGCCGCACGCGGCTCGCTGCAGGGCGGCCTGACGCTCGCGTTCCGCTCGGGCGCGATCACCGGTATGCTCGTCGCCGGCCTCGGCCTGCTCTCGATCGCCGGCATCTTCTGGTACCTCACCGGTCCCGGCGAGATGGACCTCGGCGAGCTGGCGGACCGTCGCCAGATCATCGCCGCGCTCACCGCGCTCGCATTCGGCGCCTCGTTGATCTCGATCTTCGCGCGCCTCGGCGGCGGCATCTTCACCAAGGCTGCTGACGTCGGCGCCGATCTGGTCGGCAAGGTCGAGGCCGGAATTCCCGAGGATGACCCCCGCAACCCGGCCGTGATCGCCGATAACGTCGGCGACAATGTCGGCGACTGCGCCGGCATGGCTGCGGATCTGTTCGAAACCTATGTCGTCACGATCGGCCTCACCATGGTCTCGATCGCTTTGCTGCTTTCAGGCGTTGGTCCCGAAGCATTGATGAAGCTGATGGCGCTTCCGCTGATTGTCGGTGGCGTGTGCATCATCACTTCGATCATCGGCACTTATATGGTTCGTCTCGGCAGCAGCCAGAACATCATGGGCGCCTTGTACAAGGGCTTCTGGACCTCCGCGATCCTCTCGGTCCCGGCGATCTATGTGGCCACCAGCTACGCGCTAACCGGCCAGCTCTTTGGTGACATGAACATCGTCGTCGGCGCGTTGCCGGTCGATCCCACTGCCGTCATCGCGGGTGCTGGCGATATCGCAACGCTCACCGGCAAGGAATTCACGGGCATGAGCCTGTTCCTGTGCATGATGATCGGTCTCGCGGTCACGGGGCTCCTCGTCTGGATCACCGAATACTACACCGGCACCAACTATCGCCCGGTCAAATCGATCGCCAAGGCATCGGAAACCGGCCACGGCACCAACGTGATCCAGGGCCTCGCAATCAGCCTTGAATCGACTGCGCTGCCAACGCTGGTGATCGTCGTCGCAGTGATCGCTTCGTTCCAGATCGCGGGCATCATCGGCGTGGCCTTCGCGGCAACCTCGCTGCTTGCGCAAGCGGGCATGGTCGTCGCTCTGGACGCTTATGGTCCGGTCACCGACAATGCCGGCGGCATCGCCGAAATGGCAGGTCTGCCCGACGATGTGCGTCACAAGACCGACGCGCTGGATGCCGTGGGCAACACCACCAAGGCTGTGACCAAGGGTTATGCCATCGGCTCGGCAGCACTTGCGGCTCTGGTGCTGTTCGGTGCCTACACGACCGATCTCAAGGAGTTCTTCCCTGATGTCCCGGTCGATTTCAGCCTGAACAATCCCTACGTCATCGTCGGGCTGCTGCTCGGCGCGTTGCTGCCTTATCTGTTCGGCGCATTCGGCATGACGGCCGTGGGCCGCGCAGCAGGCGCAGTCGTGGAAGACGTCCGTGCGCAGTTCCGCGAGAACCCCGGCATCATGGAAGGGACCAGCCGTCCCAACTATGCGCGCACGGTGGACATCGTCACCAAGGCAGCGATCAAGGAGATGATCATCCCCTCGCTGCTGCCGGTGCTGAGCCCGATCGCAGTCTACTTCATCATCACCGCAGTTGCCGGCCAGAGCGAAGGCTTTGCGGCACTGGGCGCGATGCTGCTGGGCGTGATCGTCTCGGGTCTGTTCGTTGCCATCTCGATGACCTCGGGCGGCGGCGCATGGGACAATGCCAAGAAGTACATCGAAGACGGCAATCACGGCGGCAAGGGCTCGGAAGCCCATAAGGCGGCCGTGACCGGAGACACTGTAGGCGATCCGTACAAGGACACCGCAGGCCCGGCCGTGAACCCGATGATCAAGATCACCAACATCGTCGCGCTGCTGCTGCTCGCGGCGCTGGCTGGACACGCTGGGTAACGCCAACTGATCCTGTTGGGTGAAGAGAACCCCGCCCGGACATACTCCGGGCGGGGTTTTTCTTTGGCTATGCGGTCAGCCGCACCCAGCCATCCGCGTGCAGTTCGTACCTGATCTCGTCCGCCCGCTCGAACCGGGTGCCGTTCCAGACGATCACCTGCAATTCGATGGCATCGCGGCCATGGGTGTGGATCCAGTTGAAGCTCTGCGGCTCATCGTTGCGCAGCCGGGTGGAGGTCGCAGTACCTGCCTGAATGACCAAAGCCGCGCCCGATCGCTCCACCATCTTCCGCGCAGCCTCAGCGTAAGTGCGGTGGAAATGGCCGGCCAGCGCGATGTGGACACTGGCGTCGCACGCGGCCTCGATCGCCTTCTCATGCCGCCCCACGGCTTCGCTCAGCTCGTTTCCATGGCCGATGGGCATCGCGAACAGCGGGTGATGCGTCACCAATATGCGGGTCTTGTGCTCTGCCACGTCCGAGAAGCGCGAGCGCAGCAAATCCATCTGCTTTTCGTTGATCCGCCCGTCCTTGAACGTAAACGAACGTGCGGTGTTCAGCCCCAGCACCGCGACTTCGTCATCCTCATACCAGGGGCACAGTTCCGCCGAGATGTAGCGACGATAGCGGTCCAGCGGCGCAGCAAAGCGGCGCACGACATCGTAGAGCGGCACATCGTGATTGCCGGGCACCGCCAGCAATTTGTGCCCCGCATCCCTTAGCCGCTGGAGATACGCACCCGCCTGCCTGAACTGCTCCACACGCGCACGCTGCGTGAAATCGCCGGACAGGATGACCAGATCGGGCTGCTGTTCCGCGAGCCAGGCTTCCGTGCCGGCAACGATCGCGGGATCGTTCGCGCCAAAATGGATATCGGAGAGATGCGCGATGCGAGCCATCGCCGGTGAACGTACCCGCGCCGCGACAGTTCATTTCACTCCTGAACCTTCGCCATCGCGGCTCGTTACGCCGCCATGACGAAAACCCCGATGACCGTGCTGATTAATAAAGAAGGCGGCGCGGCCAACGCGGCAGGCGACAAATTATCGGGTCAGGTGGAAGCGGCCTTCGCAAAGGCGGGCGGCAATGCCGATGTCCACATGCTTGCGGCCGGGGAGATGGAGTCCGCGATCAAGCGCGCTGCCAAAGCCAAAAAAAGGTTCGCTGTCGCAGGCGGCGATGGCACCATCGCGGCGGCAGCGCAGATACTCACCGGCACCAAGACCGAACTCGCGATCCTGCCGCTCGGCACGCTCAACCATTTCGCCCGCGATCTCGGCATCCCTGTAAAACTTGAGGAAGCCGCCAAGCTCGCGGTGCACGGCAAGGCCGCAGCAATCGACGTAGGCGACGTCAACGGCACCCGCTTCATCAACAATGTCTCGCTCGGAATGTACCCCTTCATGGTCCACCGCCGCGACGATGTTCGTGAACGGCGCGGCTGGCCCAAATGGCTCGCGACCGTCCCTGCAAGCTGGGACGCGATTGCGCGCCTGCGCCACCACCGCCTCAGGCTCGATCTGGGCGAGGGCACCCAGCCCGTGACCACCGCCTTGCTGTTCGTCGGCAACAACCGTTACTCGCTGGAACCGGGCTCGGTCGGCTCCCGCAAATCGCTCACCGATGGCGAACTCGCAGTCTACGCCGTCAAGCGCTCGAGCCGCATTGCCTTATTGTGGTTCGGCATGCGCGCGCTGGTCGGCATGGTCGAACGAGCCAAGGATTTTGCAGCAATCGGCGCGTGCGACGCCTTCACCATCACGTCGCCTGAAAGCCGCATCGAAATCGCGCTGGACGGCGAAGTGCGCCGCATCGATCTGCCCGCGAAATTCACCACCCATCCCGGCGGGCTCATGGTCGTGGTGCCTGCTTAGCGTCTGCGGCGCGCTCTCAATCCAGCCCCAGCAACCAGCGATCCAGCCGCACCACATCCACCCGCGCATCGGGCAGCGCGCTGTTCAATTCGATCCGGTGCCGCATCACCCAGCGCATACAGGCGGGCTTGCTGGCAAACGCAGCGAAGTCACTCCGGTTGGGGCGCATCGAATGGCGATCGACCAGAAACCGCGCCCCGCGCGTACAGCCCGGCGCCGCAGTCCAATCGCGACAGGGCGCGACAACGCTCGGCACCCAATAGGCCCGGCGCGAGTCCAGCAGATCGACATCGGCACGCCGCATCGCCACTCCTCTCCCCAACTATGTCACCGGCAGGCGCGGCGGTTATCCGCCTGCGCCCGCCTGTGTCGTCACGCCAGATCGAAGCGATCGGCGTTCATCACCTTGGTCCATGCCGCGACAAAGTCCTTCGCGAACTTATCGCCATGGCCGCTCTCGGCATAGACTTCGGCCACCGCGCGCAGTTCCGAATTCGAGCCGAAGATCAGGTCGGCGCGCGTCGCCCGCCAGGTCTCGTGGCCGCCCTTGCGGTCGGTAGCGACATATTCCTGATCGTCCGAACCCTCGACCGACTTCCAGACATTGGTCATGCCCAAAAGGTTCACGAAGAAGTCGTTTGTCAGCTGGCCCGAACGGTTGGTGAAATGGCCATGACCACGTTCGCCATGGTTCGCGCCGAGCACGCGCAGGCCCCCGATCAGGACGACCATTTCCGGCACCGACAGGCCGAGCAACGATGCGCGGTCGAGCATCATTTCCTCGGTCTTCACCGCCAGCTTCTTCTTGCCGAGATAGTTGCGGAAGGCATCGGCTTCCGGCTCCATCACCGCGAAGCTCTCCGCATCGGTCTGCGCCTCGGTCGCGTCGCCGCGGCCGCCGGTGAAGGGGACGGAGACGCTGGAGCCCGCATCCTTGATCGCCTTTTCGAGGCCCACGACGCCGCCGAGCACGATGGTATCGGCCAGCGACATGCTGCCACGCAGGCCATTCAGCGTGCCAATCACCTTGGCGAGCATTTCGGGCTCGTTGACTTCCCAGTCCTTCTGCGGCGCCAACGCGACGCGAGCGCCGTTGGCGCCGCCGCGATAGTCCGACTTGCGATAGGTGCTGGCCGATGCCCATGCGGCCTTGATCAGCTGGCTGACGGTCAGGCCGCTCGAAGCGATCTTGGCCTTCACCGCTGCCACATCGGCGTCGGAGGGTGTCGTGCTCGCGGAAATCGGATCCTGCCAGATCAGGTCTTCGGCCGGAACCTCAGGGCCGAGGTAGCGGATCTTGGGCCCCATATCGCGGTGCGTCAGCTTGAACCATGCGCGCGCGAAGGCGTCCTTGAACGCTTCATGGTCGTTGCGGAATTTCTCCGAGATGACGCGGAATTCGGGGTCCATCTTCAGCGCCATATCGGCAGTGGTCATCATGGTCGGAACCTTGATGTTCGCATCCCACGCGGCCGGGGCCATGTCCTCGGGCTTCTGGTTGATCGGCTGCCATTGCTGCGCGCCTGCCGGCGAATGGACGATCTCGTAATCGTAATCGAGCAGCAGCCGGAAGTAATTCTCGGTCCATTCGGTCGGCGTGTTGACCCACGAACCCTCGATGCCACTGGTCACGGTGTGCTCGCCAATGCCGCCGCTCTCATGCCCGCTGACCCAGCCAAAGCCCTGCGCCACCAGATCGCCGCCCGAAGGGGCGTTGCCGAGCAGCGATGCGTCGCCATTGCCGTGGGCCTTGCCGAAGGTGTGTCCGCCAGCCGCCAGGGCAACGGTTTCCTCATGGTTCATCGCCATGCGCTCAAACGTCGCCTTGATGTCGCGCGCCGACAATAATGGATCGGGATTGCCGCCGGGGCCTTCAGGGTTGACGTAGATCAGGCCCATCTGGATCGCGGCCAACGGCCCTTCCAGCTCGTGCATGCCATGTTCGGGGGCGATGCGCGTCTGCACGCCCTGGTTCACCCATTTGTCTTCGGAGCCCCAATAGATGTCGCGCTCGGGCTCGAACACATCGGCGCGGCCGCCGCCAAAGCCGAACACGGGCCCGCCCATGCTCTCGATCGCGACATTGCCGGTGAGGATGAACAGATCGGCCCAGCTGATATTCTTGCCGTATTTCTGCTTGATCGGCCAAAGCAGACGCCGCGCCTTGTCGAGATTGCCATTGTCCGGCCAGCTATCGAGCGGAGCGAAGCGCTGCTGGCCGCTATTGGCGCCACCGCGGCCGTCGGCAGTTCGATACGTGCCGGCGGCGTGCCAGGCCATGCGGATGAAGAAGGGGCCGTAATGCCCATAATCGGCCGGCCACCAGGGCTGGCTGTCGGTCATCAACGCGGTCAGATCGGCCTTGAGCGCATTGTAATCGAGCGCCTTGAACGCTTCGCCATAATCAAAATCCTTGCCCATCGGATTCGAGGAGCCATTGGGATTGAGGATCTCGGTGGCGAGCATCTCGGGCCACCAATCCTTGTTGGTGCGCCCCAGCAACGCGCGGACGCCACCATGCACGGGACAACCGCCGCTCGTCTTGGTCTCTGCGTTCATCTGTCGGATCCTCTCGCGCTGGTTTGGTTGGCGTAGAGGCTAGGCGCGGTGGCAGGCCGACGGAAACGATTAAACTCACCCACTATCAATCAGAAAATCGATTAAAAGTGCGAGACTTATTTATCGAGCCTAGAGAATTCGCGACCCAAACGGACACATCTCCCGCAAACCGAGCCGCGTAAGGGCTTGCTCCGGTTCGGAAATTGCCCCTAGCTTGGCTCGTCCGTCGAATCCGTTCGGTGGTGGAGGGGGCTATTCGAATGCGCGGACCAACGTTGCCGACGGCCTTTGCCGTGCTCGCTCTGGCGGCGGCCCCCGCGCTCGCGCAGCAGCAGCCCACTCCCGCAGCCAAGCCTGAAGCCAAATCCGCCGCACCCGCACCCAAATCCGGATTGCCCGCACCCGAAATATTCGCCGAAAAGCCCGGCTTCACGTCGCTTGAGCTCTCGCCAGATGGCCGGAAGATCGCGGCAGTCGAAAACGGCGCAGACAAATCGCGCCTGGTGGTGTTTGAAACGGATGCCAGCATCCGCAAGCCGGAATATTTCGAAGTTCCTGCATCCAGCGGCTCATCGATCGAGTGGGCAGGGCCAAACCGCCTGCTCGTCACCAACGGGATGATCCTCAGCCTGTTCGGCGTGCGCATGATGGTCTCGAATATCAGCCTGGTCGATCTCAAGACGAAGAAGCACAAGGATCTCGACCCCGAGGGGAAGACGCTGTTCGCGGGCAACGTGCTCTACACCGATCCAAAGGGCGATTGGCTGTTACTGGCAGTGCAAAAGTCGATGGGCGGCACGCCGTGGGTTAAAAGGATCGATCTCAACACCGGCGAAGCGGCTTATATCGAAAAGGCGCGGCCCGATGTCTGGAACTGGTTTGCTGACGCTGCGGGCGTGGTGCGGGCTGGCATCGCCTATGACGATGACCGCTGGACGATGTGGTATCGCGACCGCCCCGGGGTTCCGCTCGTCAAGGTCAAGTCGCCCGAGGTAAAGGGCACCGAAGGCACCGTGGATTCGGTCCATTTCTTCCCCGGCGAGGGTGGCGGCGCGATCATCACCAATGCGCGGTCCGATCGCTTCGCGGCCTATCGCTTCGATTTCCGCACCGGTGCGATCGGGGAGGCGATCTACGAACACCCGCAGGTGGATGTCACCGCGATCGTCGCCAATCCGGCCACGCGTGGTATCGCCGGCGTATCCTATGAGGATGATCGCACCCGCATCGAATGGGTCGAACCCGCAATGAAGGCGGTGCAGCAGCGGCTCGACAAGGCCCTGCCGGGCACCAACACCGCGGTCCGCGGCCGCAGCATGGATGGAAACCGGCTGCTGATCTGGTCGGGCAGCGCGTCCAATCCCGGCACCTTCTATCTGTTCGATCAGGCCGCGCGGCGGCTTGAGGCGCTGACCCAGCCTTTTGAAAAGCTCGCTGCGGTCAAGCTCTCGCCGGTCAAACCCATTCGTTATTCCGCGCGCGACGGGCTTTCGATCCCCGGCTACCTCACTTTGCCTGTGAGTCGCCCCGAACGCGCCCTGCCGCTGATCGTGCTGGCCCATGGCGGACCGTTCATGCGCGATAGCTGGAATTACGACCCCTATGTCCAGTTCCTCGCCAGCCGCGGCTATGCCGTGCTCCAACCCAATTTCCGCGGCTCGACCGGCTATGGCAAACGCTTCGTCGAGGCCGGGTATGGCCAATGGGGCCGAAAGATGCAGGACGATGTCGATGATGGCGTCGCCTGGCTGATCCAGCAGGGCATGGTCGATCCCAAGCGCGTCTGCACCATGGGCGCCTCTTACGGCGGCTATGTCGCTCTGTGGGGCGCGATCCGGAACCCAGACAAATATCGCTGCGCCGTCAGCCTCGCGGGCGTCACCGATCTGCCCGGCATGCTGAAGCATGATCGCAAGATGTTCGCGGCACCCCGCTATTTCCGCCAATGGGAAAGCCGGGTCCGCGGCGAAAAAGAGACTGATCTCAAGGCGCTGTCACCGCTTGCCCAGGCCGCGCGGATGACCGTTCCTTTGCTCATTGCGCATGGCGAGCTCGACACCAATGTTCCCGCCGAACAGGCCCACAAGCTCGTCACCGCGCTGGCGTCGCGCAAGGGTCCGGCCAGTGAAGTCGTGCCGATCTTCTACAAGGATGAGGGCCATGGCCTCGAAGAGACCGTCAACATCGTCGATTTTCTCACCCGGCTCGAAGCCTTCCTCGCAAAGCACAATCCGGCCGACCCGGCTAAGCCCTGATCGGAGCGAAGTTTCGCTGTCCTACAGGCTCCGCGCGATCAGCAGCTTCATGATCTCGCTCGATCCACCATAAATGCGCTGCACCCGCGCATTCCGCCACATTCGCGCAATCGGATAATCGTTCACATAGCCATAGCCGCCATGCAGCTGCAGGCATTCGTCGACCACCTGCCCCTCGGCTTCGGTCACCCATAATTTCGCGATGGCAGCGCTGGTCAGATCGAGCGTCCCCGCCAGCTGCCGCTCGACGCAATCATTCACATAAACCCGCGCAATCTCCAGCTTGGCCTTGCATTCGGCCAGCTTGAACTGGGTGTTCTGGAAGTCGAAGATGCGCTGGTCGAACGCCTTGCGCTCCTTGGTATATTCGCTGGTGACTTCGATCGCCTTATCCATCGTGACCACGCTGGAGACCGCGATCACCAGCCGCTCGCGCGGAAGCTCGGCCATCAGCTGGCGGAAGCCCTGCCCCTCGGTCGTCCCCAGCAGATTATCGGCAGGCACCCAGACATCATCGAAGAACAATTCGCTGGTGTCCTGCGCATCCAGCCCGATCTTGTCGAGCGCCTTGCCCCGCCGGAAACCCTCGGCAGTCTCTGTCTCGACCACCAGCAGCGAAACGCCCTTCGCGCCCTGCTCCGGATCGGTCTTGGCAACGACGATGATGAAATCGGCGATCTGGCCGTTCGAGATGAAGGTCTTGGCCCCGTTGATCCGATAGCCATTGCCGTCCTTCAGCGCAGTGGTGCGGATCGATTGCAGATCGGATCCCGCCCCCGGCTCGCTCATCGCAATCGCCGCGACGCTCTCGCCCGAACAGAGCTTGGGCAACCAGCGCTGCTTCTGCTCCTCGGTGCCGTGGGCCAGCACATACGGCAGGATGATCACATTGTGCAGCGAAAGCGCAAAGCCCTCGACGCCATAGCGCCCGACCTGCTCGACCAGCGTAACGTCATGGCGAAAGTCGCCGCCCGACCCGCCATATTCCGCCGGAATCGAGACGCCGAGCAAACCAGCCTCGCCCGCCTGCCGCCAGAAAGCGCGCTCCACCTGTCCCGCCTCGCGCCACTTGGCGATCCGCTCGGGCGGCGCCTCACGCTCAAAGAAGCGCGCAGCACCATCGGCCAGCGCAACGAGTTCGGGATCGTCGCGCCAGCTCACCCGCTTATCCATCATCGGGGCGCCATGCGGATCGCACCGTCGAGCCGGACGTCTTCCCCATTGAAATAAGGGTTCCGCAGCATCTCCAGCGCAAGGCTGGCGTAATCGGCGGGATCGCCCAGCCGCTTGGGGAAAGGCACCGAAGCGGCGAGTGCTTCTTTCACCTGCGGCGGCGCGGCGTTCATCAGCGGCGTATCGAAGATGCCCGGCAGGATCGTGTTGATCCGGATGCCCTCGCCCGAAAGATCGCGCGCGATCGGCAGCGTCATGCCGACGATCCCGCCCTTGGAAGCCGAATAGGCCGCCTGCCCGATCTGGCCGTCTTCTGCCGCAACGCTGGCGGTGTTGACGATGGCCCCGCGCTCGCCGCCTTCCAGCGGATCGAGCGTCAGCATTCCCGCCGCGCTTTTCACGATGCAGCGGAAGCTGCCGACCAGATTGACCTGGATCACCCAGTCGAACGCCGCCGCCGGGAATTGCTTGATCTCGCCGGTCGTCCGGTCGCGGCTGACGGTCTTATAGGCGTTGCCCACCCCCGCGCAGTTGACGAGGATGCGCTCCTGTCCATGCGCCTCGCGCGCCTTGGCAAAGGCAGCGTCGACTTCGTCGTCCGAACGCACATCGACCTTGCAGAACACGCCGCCGAGTTCGGCGGCCAGCGCCTCGCCTTTCTCGGCATTCATGTCGAACAACGCGACCTTCGCCCCCGCCGCCGCCAATGCCCGTGCGGTCGCGGCGCCCAAGCCCGATGCACCGCCGGTGACGACTGCGGCTGTACCCTCAAAGTTCATGTGCTTCTCTCCATTGCGGCGCTACGGGCGCGGATGCGGGTGTCTCGGAAAATCGTGGCGCAGGCGCGGGTGCCCCGCCGGCAAAAATGCCGCGCGCTATGTTGTGCGGATGGGCTGCGGCCTCATCGAAGGTCAGCACCGGCGATACGCAGGCATCGGGCGCGAAATGCTGCACCCAGTCATCGCGGCTGCGGGTCGCGAAGATCGCCGCGAACCGCTCGGTGCGCGCAGGCCATAAGCGGGGATCCATCTGGGCGTCTCCCCCCTCGCTGAGCCCCGCCACCAGCGCGGCATAGAATTGCGGCTCGATCGCCCCCACCGCGACATGCCGTCCATCAGCGCAGGCATAGCAGCGATAGAAAGGCGCAGCCCCGCTCAGCAAGTTGGCCGACGGCCCGTCGCGCCACATGTCTGCGGCCTTGAACCCCCAGCTCATGCTCGCGAGCAGCGCAGAACCATCGGTCATCGCCGCATCCACGATCTGCCCGGGCCCACCCATCTTCACTGCCAGCAAGGCGCTGACCATGCCGAACGCGAGCAACATCCCGCCCCCGCCAAAATCCGCGATATAATTGACCGGCACCGCCGGCGGCTGGCCCGGCACCCCGATTCCGTCGAGCAGCCCCGCCACTGCGAGATAATTAAGGTCATGCCCCGGCGCGTCGCTCAGCGGGCCATCCTGCCCCCAGCCGGTCATGCGCCCGTAGACGAGCTTGGGATTGTCGCCGAGCAGCACGTCTGGTCCGAGCCCGAGCCGCTCCATTACCCCGGGCCGAAACCCCTCAATGATCCCATCCGCGCCCCGGCACAGGTCACGCGCCCTGGCGACGCCCTCGGTCGATTTCATGTCCAGCCCCACAGCCATGCGCGACCGCGCCATGGCATGCGGCCCAAACGCCGCGCCCGGCCGCTCGACGCGAATCACCTCCGCGCCATGATCGGCGAGCATCATCCCCGCAAACGGCCCCGGCCCGATCCCGCCAAATTCTACGATCCGGATGCCGCTCAGCGCACCCACGGCCTTAAAGCGCCTCGACGATGGTCACATTGGCGATGCCGCCGCCTTCGCACATCGTCTGCAAGCCATAGCGCTTGCCCCGCTTGCGCAGCGCATGAACCAGCGTCGCCATCAGCTTGGTCCCCGAAGCGCCGAGTGGGTGGCCGAGTGCAATCGCCCCGCCATTGACATTGAGCTTCGAAGGATCGGCGCCGGTGTGCTCAAGCCAAGCCAAAGGCACCGGCGCGAACGCCTCGTTCACCTCGTACAAGTCGATATCGCCGATCGACATGCCCGCGCGCTGCAAAGCGCGATCGGTCGCGAACAAGGGCTCTTCCAGCATCACCACCGGATCGCCCGCCGTCACGGTCAGGTTATGGATGCGTGCCAATGGCGTCAGGCCATGTGCTTTCAAAGCAGCCTCGCTCACCACCATGACTGCCGAAGCGCCATCGCAGATCTGGCTGGCATTGCCCGCAGTGATCACCCCGCCTTCGGCCAGTGCCTTCAAACTGCCCAGACCCTCCATGCTCGCATCGAAGCGGATGCCTTCGTCCTGCGCGTGCATTTCGCCGTCGCCAATCTCCAGCCTTAGTATCTCTTCCACGAAATCACCGCGCTCCACGGCAGCGGCAGCGCGGCGATGGCTCTCCAGCGAATAGGCATCGAGCCGCTCGCGGTCATACCCATATTTCTTCGCGATCATTTCAGCCCCGGTGAACTGGCTGAAGCCGCGCACGCCAAAGCGATCGAGCGATTTCTGGCTGAACGGCTTGGCGCCCACCACCGAAGTGCCCATCGGCACCCGGCTCATATGCTCGACGCCCGCCGCGATAACCACGTCCTGCGTGCCCGACATCACTGCTTGCGCCGCAAACTGGATCGCCTGTTGCGAGCTGCCGCATTGCCGGTCGATCGAAACGGCGGGAACACTCTGTGGCAAAGTAGATGCCAGCACGGCATTGCGCCCGATATGCAGCGCCTGCTCGCCCGCCTGCCCCACGCAGCCCATGATGACATCGTCGATCGCCGCCGGATCGATGCCGCTGCGCGCCGCGATCTCGCTCAGCACCGCACCGCCCAGATCGGCGGGGTGCCAGCTCATCAATTTGCCGTTCCTGCGTCCGCCTGCGGTTCGCGTCGCTGCCACGATATATGCTTCGGCCATGCGCCTCTCCTGTGCCCCTTGAACGGGACTTAACTTACAACGATGTAAGTGCCGCAGCGCCGCCGCCAGTGCAAGTACGTCCGGCGCTTTCCTTTTCCCCCGTCACAGAGTAAAGGCACCGCGATTTTACGCGGCGTAAAGCCCACCCGAGAGGCATTATTTTTTGGCTAAAGAAGAACTTCTGGAAATGCGCGGTCAAGTCGTTGAGCTTCTGCCCAACGCCATGTTCCGCGTTAAGCTCGAAAACGATCATGAGATCCTTGGGCACACTGCGGGCAAGATGCGCAAGAATCGTATCCGTGTGCTGGTGGGCGACGAAGTGCTCGTCGAGCTTACGCCTTACGACCTGACCAAGGGCCGTATCACCTACCGCTTCAAGTGACCTGGCCCGCAGGGCCGGGTCATCCCGGCGCAGGCCGGGATCCAGTCGAATAGGGTTCCTATGCGGCTCGTTCTTGCATCCACATCGCCGCGTCGACTCGATCTGCTCAGGCGGATCGGGATCGAGCCTGCGCGAGTCGCGGCACCCGACGTGGACGAAGACCCGCTGCCCGGCGAATTGCCGCGTCCATATGTGATGCGCATCGCCACGGGCAAGGCACAGGCGGTGGAGCGTGCGGAGGGTGAGGTCGTGCTGGCGGGCGATACCACGATAGCCGTCGGCCGCCGCATCCTTGCCAAACCAACGGACGAAGTCGATCTGCGCCGCATGCTCGGCCTGCTCTCGGGACGACGGCACCATTGTTATTCGGCGGTCTGCGTGATCGGCACAGACGGGAAGGCGCGCACCCGCATGTCGGACACCGTCGTCGCCTTCAAGCGGCTCACCGCAGCCGAGATCGACTGGTACGTCGCCAGCGGCGAAGGCATGGGCAAAGCGGGCGGCTATGCCATCCAGGGCAAAGCCGAAGTCTTTGTGCGCTTTCTCTCGGGCAGTCATTCGGGCGTCGTTGGCCTGCCGGTGTTCGAGACGCGGGCCTTACTGGCCAGTACCGGGCTGTCGCTCTAGCCGATAGCGGATCGCGGCGGCGGCGGTTTTGCTGTCCTACTGCGTGATACGACGGCTATGATCCCTGGATGCCCGCTTTCGCTCATCACCGTCGCACTGCCGCTCGCGTTATAATGTTACGCAATCGGGTAACGGAATTTCACGATTCGCGGGAAAAGTGTGAAGCTAAGCAGCAGATGCACATTGGCTGAGTGGCTCTACGAAGCCGGGATCGGCGAGAGCCGCGCCGCTCTGGTGTCGCGCGGGGTGATCTGGAAAGCGCGAATCGAGCTTGAAGGCTCGGGCCCGCGCGTTGGCAGTGTCGTCGAAGCCCGCATGACCGATCGCTCGACCGCGCGAGTCACGCTGGCCGATGGCAGCGAAGCGCTCTGCTCGCCACTTCCCAAGGTGACGCAGGGCGGCCGCTTCCACGCGCTGATCGTCCGCGAGGCTATTCCGGAGCCCGGTCGTCCGAAATTGCCCAAGGCCGTCCCTACCGATGCACCCTTGAGCGACGGCCCAACCCTCCTCGCGCGAATCACCGCATCCGGCCTTCCGGTCCGCTCCCTGCGCGCTCACGAGCCCGACGCGCTCGAAGAAGCCGGCTGGTCCGAGGTGCTTGAAGAAGCGATCACCGGCGAGATCGTCTTTGCTGGCGGTGCCCTGCGCCTCTCGCCCACCCCGGCAATGGCGTTGTTCGATGTGGACGGCCCCGCCCCGCACGACGCCCTCG
>JAZKJE010000012.1:13191-28687 GCA_040384525.1 Pseudomonadota bacterium | reverse complement strand
AACCGATCTGCATCGGGCCCGAGGACGATATGGAGAGCCGCCGCGCAGACATCGCGGAGGCGATCAAGAAGGTCGATGACGGGAAGGGTGTGATCGTGCTGAGCGATCTGTTTGGCGGCACCCCTTCGAACCTGGCAATCTCGCTGATGGAAGCCGGCAAGGTGGAAGTGATCGCGGGTATCAACCTGCCGATGCTGATCCGGCTGGGCAGCGCGCGCAAGGCGATGAAGGTGACCGAAGCCGTCGCCGCCGCACGCGATGCGGGCCGCAAATACATCACGGTGGCATCGGAAGTTCTGGGCGAGGCGGCCGCGTGAGCCGCTGCCAGCGCTCGGTGATGATCGAGAATAAGCGCGGTCTGCATGCGCGCGCGAGCATGGCATTTGTCACGCTGGCCACGAGCCATCCCGTGGAGCTCACCGTCGAGAAGGACGGGAATGCCGCATCGGGCACCTCGATCCTCGATCTGATGATGCTGGGCGCCGCCCGCGGCGATACGATCACGATCAGCGCAGAGGGCGATGGGGCCGAAGATGCCGTGCAGGCGCTGGTCCAGTTGGTCGAGGATCGCTTCGGGGAGGACTAGCCCGTGTCGACTGGGTCGGTGCAGAGGGTCCTGGCCGGATATGCGGCTTCCGCCGATGCCGATCTTGTCAGCCGTTTCGATGCGCTGGAGCCCGAGCAGATTTACGCGCAGGTGATCGACCTGCTTCCCGGCCCCGGTGCTCGGGTTGCGGATCTTGGCGCGGGCACCGGGCGCGATGCGGCATGGCTGGCCCAACGGGGTTGCCGGGTGCTCGCGGTGGAGCCGGTTCGCGAATTGCGCGAGGGTGGGCGGAAGCTGCATCCTTCGATTGCATGGCTCGATGATCGGTTGCCGGAACTGGCGGAATTGCGGGCGCTGGAGCCGTTCGACGCAGTGATCCTGTGCGCGGTGTGGCACCATCTGGATGCGGGCGACCGCGCGGTGGCCATGCCCAATCTCGCCAAGGCTATTGTACCAGGCGGGATGCTGATCCTGTCATTGCGGCATCAGCCGGGGCCGCCGGACCGGGAGAGCTTTCCGGTTTCGCCGGAGGATGTGATTCGTTCGGCAGAGGCGTGCGGGCTTCGATTGGTTCGGCAGCGCGAGGCGGATGCGGTTTCGGAGGAGAGCCGCGCTTTGGGGGTGCGGTGGTCTTGGTTGGTTTTTGCGGTTAGGGCGAGCGAATGCCCCGCGAAATAACTGCCTTTTCCAATCCGCTGATCAAGCGCGTGCGCAACCTGCGCGACAAGAAGCATCGCCGCGAGGAAGGGCTGTTCCTTGCCGAAGGGCTGCGCATCCTGACCGAAGCGAGGGAGGCCGGGCGGCTGCCGGAGTATCTGTTTTACACCAAGGACAGCGCCAACCATCCGCTCGTGCTGGAGCTGATCGACGCGGTGGAGGGCACGACAGGCTGGGCAGTCGAGACCAATGCCGACATCCTCTCCAAGCTATCGGGCAAGGACAATCCGGGTGCCGTCGTCGGCGTGTTCGCCGAGTTCGAGGCAAAGCTGGAGGATCTGGACCGGACAAGCTCGCCGATCTGGCTAGTCGCTGAGCGGCTGCGCGATCCGGGCAATCTGGGGACGATCCTGCGCACTGCCGATGCGATCGGTGCGGGCGGGCTGATCCTCGTCGACGAATGCGTCGATCCCTTCTCGGTTGAAGCAGTGCGCGCGAGCATGGGCGCCTTGTTCACGGTGCCGGTGGCGCGGGCACCCTGGGCCGAGTTTGCCACGTGGCTGCGCAAGGGGCCCGGGCAATTGGTGGGGCTGAGCCTCGATACCAATCTGGATTATCAGGCGGCGCGATACGAAGCGCCGACCTTCCTGCTGACCGGCAATGAAGCGCAGGGCATGCCCGATTTCATGGCGAAGGCATGCGATGTGACGGTGAAGATCCCGATGTTAGGCAAGGCCGACTCGCTCAACGCAGCGGTGGCGACGGCAGTGATGGCGTATGAGGTTCTGAACCAGCGGCGGCGCGCTTAGCTTCTCACTTTTCCCGTGTTTTCGGTAATTTCGTTTCCTGCTGGCGCAATATTCTTCGCCAAGCAGCAGTGTGGGCTATCGACGGTTTCAAAGAGCTGCCGCGATGCTGACAAATGAAACCCTACATTGCCAGCCCGCCGCAACTTCGTCGCGCTACCCTTTTCGGGGGATCGCAATTCCTGAACGGCCGCGAAACAATACGGCCACCGTGCGTTCAGCGACGGTGGACGATTGGGAAGCCCCCAAGGAGAGCATCGATGAAGAAGCTGATTGCCGCCGCCCTGCTACTGGGCTCGACCGTGACGCCCGCGCTGGCGCAGGAGAGCTATCGCGCTGTAGGCACCGAGCCCTTCTGGTCGCTGACGATCGGACCCAGGACCACGACCTTCGAAGCGCCGGGCCAGCGCCCCGTGGTGGCAGCGACGCCAAAGGTGATCCACGGCTTTGCCGGCGAAATCTGGCAGGGCAAAAGGATCGGCGTGAACACCGTGCACAAGCAGTGCAGCGACGGCATGAGCGACCGTACCTATCGCAACAGCGTGACCGTGACCGTGGATGGACGCCGTTATGAAGGCTGTGGAGGCGGCGTGGTGGACCAGACTGCGTCCCCTGCCCCGCCGCGCAATTTGCTGCTCGAAGGGGATTGGTCCATCCAGTCGATCAACGGCCGCAACGTAGCGCCGCGCACATCGCCCACCATCAACTTTCGCGGGCAGAGTGTGAGCGGCAATGCCAGCTGCAATCGCTTCAACGGCAGTTTCGACTTTGCCCGTGGCCGCCTGAATGTCGGCCCGCTGGCGAGCACCCGGATGGCGTGCCTGAATCGCGCGGTGAATGCGCAGGAATCCTCAGTTTTGCAGATTCTCAGGGAGCGGCTGACCGTATCCAGCAATCGCGGCGGCAAACTGGTGCTGACTGCCCGTGGCGGCAAGACGCTGACCCTGGCACCGCGCCGACCGCGCTAAGGCACAAGCGAAGGGCAAGGCTCAGTTGTTCTTGCCCTTCGCCTTGGCCTTTTGCTGACGGATATATTCGAGCTCATCGATAATCTTCTGATCGCCCGGCGCGACCGCTAGCGCCTGCTTCATATGCTTTTCGGCTGCATCGAACTGGCCGAGTTCGATCTCGTTATAGCCAAGGCCGAACCATGCGCGGCGGAGCGCAACGTTGCGCGTTTTCTCGTCCTTCATGCTCTGTGCGGCTTCGGCTGCCGCGGCATAGGCCGCGTGCGATTCTTTCCAATGCTTCAGGCTTTGATGGACATAGCCGAGTTCGGTGTGAAACTGGGAATTGCCGGGCATCATCACCGTAGCCCGGGTAAGCGGCGCGATGGCTTCGTCGAGACGGCCTAGCTCGACCAGCGAATAGCCCTTTGCCCAGAGCGCGTAGCACCACGTGTCGCTAAGCGCGACGGCATCCTTCTTGGCAGCGGCGCTGGTCAACAGGCCCATCAGCACCTCGCTGGAGTCGCTCGCGCAGAGTACGCCCGGACCCGATGCGGGATATTCGCGGTCGAAATCCGCAAGCACGGGATCGATGATTGCGATGGCGCCCGTGGGATCGGAGGCGCGGATCTTGGCGATCGCTTGCTCGACCTTGGCCTGACGCGCGTCTTGCACGGTTTTGGCCGCAGGTGCGTTCTGAGCCTGTGCGGGGATTGCGAGCGTCGCGCCCAGCAATAGTGCAATCGCGTACCGCATCGATCAGTCCCCCTCTTCTGCCCGGGCGAACATAACAATTATTCTGCGGCTTCCTCAATGGCTTCCGCGAGGGAAAGCGGATCGATGAGGGAGTCTTTGCCCGAACCCGGAAAAAATCCGGGTTATTACGTTGCCTTGATTGGCATATTTGCGATTTCATGTGAACTAACGCGTCAGGGATAATCCGCTCGCAAGAAAAATAGCCCATCCGAAGGCGCATTAAGCCCCAGCGCCGTCCGATCCGTAGCCGCCAGCGCGGCAGTCATATCATCCGGCGACCATTTTCCCTGACCCACCAGCGCCAGACACCCGACCATCGACCGCACCTGATGGTGCAAGAACGACCGCGCCGAGGCGTATACACTGATCCGCTGGCCGATCCGCACCACATCCAGCCGATCCAAAGTCCGGACCGGGCTATCCGCCTGACAATGCGCCGAGCGGAACGTGGTGAAGTCATGCCTGCCTACCAGCCGGCTTGCGCCCTCTGCCATTGCCGCAGCATCCAACTCGGCCGGGATCCGCCACGCCAGCCCCTTTTCCCAGGTCAGCGGCGCGCGGCGCTCGATGATCCGGTATTCGTAATGCCGCGCGAGGCACGAGAAGCGCGCATGCCAATCCTCCGTGACCTCTACGCAATCCAGGATCGCCACCGGATTGGGCCGCAGCCGTGCATTGAGCGCCTCCATCAGCCGAAACGGCGTGATCTCGCGCTCCACATCCAGATGCGCGCGCATGCCCTGTGCATGCACGCCGGCATCGGTGCGCCCGGCTGCATGGCACGCCACGCGCGTGCCGGTGATCGAGAAAGCCGCCTCCTCGATCGCCTGCTGCACGCTTGGCCCATGATCCTGCCGCTGCCAGCCCATGAAGGGCCGCCCGTCATATTCCACCGTCAGCGCAAAGCGCGTCAAAGCTGGGTGCCCCTGGGGATCGGGAAACCGCGTAACAGTTCGCCCGCCGTCATGACGCCACGCCCCGCACGCTGCACCGAGACAGCGCGGACCGCGCCCTCCATACAGGCGATGGTGAGCCGATCATCGAGAACAAGCCCCGGCGCGCCGCTGTCCTCGGTCACTTCCACTTCCAGCACGCGGATGCGCTCGCCCGCGAATTCGAAATACGCGGCGGGGTGAAAAGCGCGTACTTGTCGATCCAGATCCACGGCGGATAGGCGGAAACGCAATCGCGTCTCTTCCTTGGCGATCTTGGCGGCGTAGGTGATGCCGTCCTCAGGCTGCGGGACCGGATAATAGCTGTCGATATCCGCCAGCACCTGCACCATCAGCCGCGCACCCATGCGGCTCAGTTCCGTAATAAGCTGGTCCACGGTCTTGCTGCCAATGGGCGTGCTCCCCTCCAGCAGCACCGGCCCGGTATCGAGCCCCGCCTCCATCTGCATGATGCCCACGCCGGTCTCCGCGTCTCCGGCCAATATCGCCCGCTGGATCGGCGCAGCCCCCCGCCAGCGCGGCAATAGCGAGCCGTGCACGTTCAGGCAGCCCAGCTTGGGAGCCTCCAGCACCGGGCGCGGCAAGATCAAGCCATAAGCAGCCACGACCGCGACATCGGCCTCGAACGCGGCAAACTCCGCCTGCGCCTCCTCGTTTCGCAGAGAAACGGGTGTGCGCACCTTGATCCCCAGCGCCTCGGCTCGCGCCTGCACCGGCGAAGGCTCGGTCTTGCCGCGATTCGCTCGCCGCGGCGGCTGGCTATACGCCGCCACAACGTCATGCCCGGCATCGACCAGCGCTTCGAGCACCGGCACGGCAAATTCGGGCGTTCCCATGAATACAATCCGCATGGAAACTCCCAAGCGCTTGGCAGAGGCGGGCGCAAGCCCCTATGTCATCGCACATGGCCTCCCACGAGATCGAAGCACTCACTCAAGCCCTGTCGCGGCTGCCCGGTCTAGGGCCCCGTTCGGCGCGCCGCGCGGTGCTGCATCTCCTCAAAAAGCGTGAGACGGCGCTGGATCCGTTGCTCGCGGCGCTGGGCGCGGTGAGCCAGAAACTCAGTACCTGCGGCATCTGCGGCAATGTCGACACCACCAGCCCGTGCACGATATGCTCGGACCCGCGCCGCGACGCGCGCTCGCTCTGCGTGGTCGAGGAAGTCGCCGATCTGTGGGCGCTCGATCGCTCGCGGCTATTCCCCGGCAAATTCCACGTCCTCGGCGGCCGCTTGTCTGCGCTGGAAGGCGTGCGCCCCGAGGATCTGCGCATCGACAGCCTGGTCGCGCGCATCTCCGAAGGCGGCGTGGATGAGGTCGTTTTAGCGATGAATGCTACGCTGGAGGGCCAGACCACCGCACATTACGTCGCGGAGCGCCTCGAATCCTTCCCCATCCGCATTACGCAGCTTGCCCATGGCCTGCCGGTGGGCGGTGAACTCGATTATCTCGACGAAGGCACGCTGGCGCAGGCGCTCAGGGCGAGAAGGCCGGTTGCTTGACGCTCAAGGGGGTCGCACCTAAATCGCCCCCATGGCCCTCCTAGAAATCCTTGAAGTACCCGATCCGCGTCTGCGCACCATCTCGACCCCCGTGGATGAGGTGACTGACGAACTGCGGACGCTGATCGATGACATGTTCGACACCATGTACGACGCCCCCGGCATCGGCCTGGCGGCGATCCAGGTCGGCGTGCCCAAGCGCATTGTCGTGATGGACCTGCAGGAGCAGGAGGACGAGGAAGGCAAGCCGATCCGCGAGCCGCGCGTCTTCATCAATCCCGAAATCCTCGATCCCGCCGAAGAGCAATCGGTATATCAGGAAGGCTGCCTGTCGGTCCCCGATCAGTTCGCCGATGTCGAGCGCCCCGCGCGCTGCCGCGTGAAGTGGCTCGACGAAAAGGGCGCGGCGCATGACGAGATCTTTGAGGGGATACTGGCGACCTGTATCCAGCACGAGATGGATCACCTTGAGGGCATCGTCTTCATCGATCACCTCTCACGCCTGAAGCGCGACATGATCATGAAGAAGCTCAACAAGGCGCGTAAGGCATACGCCTAAGGCCGCGACAGGCTGTTCCACGCCAGCGCGGTTCCGGCGGCGTGGATCACTCCGAACACCAAGACGATTGCCGAGCTCCACCAGATAAAGGCGGGGCTGCGGTCAGTCATCAGTGCCAGCATCAGCGGCATGGCGGCCGCGCGGAGCAGATACACCGCTGAAATCGCCACCAAAGCCGTGCGGATCAGCGGCAATCGCGGGTTTAGTCCGGCCGCTGATAAGCAATAGGCCGCCCAGACTGCCAGCACTGTCGCAATCCCGCCGCCCAGATATGCGGCGTACACCACCCGGCCTCGGCCATGTGCACCAGCCGGCTTCCCGCGCCGAAGAAGCGATACCAGCTGGGGCCGCCCAATATGCACCCAAGGTGCAGTGCCGCCGCGATCAGGTTCATAAACCCTGCCGAGATCAGCAGCGGCTTCAAAACAATCCTTCCACCACGCCATCGGCATTCAACCGGATCGATTCCGCCGCGGGCACGCGCGGCAACCCAGGCATCGTCATGATCTCTCCGCAGATCGCCACGACAAAGCCCGCCCCCGCCGCCAGTCGCACCTCGCGAACATGCACGATATGCCCTGTCGGCGCGCCCAACTGGGTTGGATCGGTCGAGAAGCTATACTGCGTCTTTGCCATGCACACCGGCAGATGCCCGAACCCGGCATCCTCCCAGCGTTTCAGCTGCGCCAGCACCGCCGGATCGGCCACCGCTGCCTCAGCCCGGTAAATCCGCGTGGCGACGGTGTTGATCTTCTCCATCAGCGGCAGATCGTCGGCATATAGCGGCGCGAATTGCGAGCTGCCATCGGCCAGCGCGACGATTTCGTGCGCCAGTGCCTCCGCACCCGCGCCGCCATCGGCCCAATGCGTGCAGACAATCGCCTTCGCTCCCTGCGCCGCCGCGATCTCGGCAATCGCCGCCAATTCCTCGTCGCTATCGGTCACGAAGCGGTTGATCGCCACCACAGCCGGCACCCCAAATTGCCGGACATTCTCCAGATGGCGCGCCAGATTGACGCCGCCGCGCCGCACGGCCTCCACATCCGTGACGCTCAGATCGCTCTTCGCCACTCCGCCATTCATCTTGAGCGCCCGCACCGTCGCCACGATCACCGCGGCATCGGGCTTCAGCCCCGCCTGACGGCATTTGATGTCGAAAAACTTCTCAGCGCCCAGATCGGCGCCAAACCCGGCCTCGGTCACCACATAATCGGCGAGCTTCAATCCCGCCCGCGTCGCGATCACCGAGTTGCAGCCATGGGCGATATTCGCGAAGGGCCCGCCATGCAGGATCGCCGGCGTGCCCTCCAGCGTCTGCACGAGGTTCGGCATCACTGCGTCCTTGAGCAGCACCGCCATCGCCCCATCGGCCTTCAGATCGCGCGCAACCACCGCGGTCTTGCTCCGCGTCCGCGCCACTTCGATCCGGCCCAGCCTTGCCTCCAGATCTTCAAGATCACTCGCAAGGCACAGAATAGCCATGACTTCGCTGGCGACGGTGATGTCAAAGCCACTCTCGCGCGGAAAGCCATTCGCCGGCCCGCCCAGCGATTGCGCCACATCGCGCAAGGCGCGGTCATTCATATCCAGCACCCGTCGCCAGGCGATCCGCCGCACGTCGATATCAAGCGCATTGCCCCAATAGACATGGTTGTCGGTCATCGCCGCGAGCAGATTATGCGCGCTGGTGATTGCGTGGAAATCGCCGGTGAAGTGCAGGTTGATATCCTCCATCGGCACCACCTGCGCGTATCCGCCGCCCGCAGCCCCGCCCTTGGTGCCAAAGCACGGCCCCAGCGAAGGCTCACGCAAACAGAGCGCAACCCGCTTGCCGATCCGGCTCAGCGCATCGGCCAGCCCCACCGAAGTCGTCGTCTTGCCTTCGCCCGCGGGCGTTGGGTTGATCGCAGTGACGAGGATCAGCTTGCCCGCTCGCGAAGGCTGCTCCGCGATCCATTGCAGGTCGATCTTCGCCTTGCTCCGCCCATAGGAATGCAGTGCCGCCTCGGGGATATCCAGCCTGGCCGCGATATCGGCGATGGGCTTGAGGGTGGCGGCGCGTGAAATCTCGATATCGGTCAGCATAAGTGTGGCGTAGCGTCGCCACTTGCGGGCAGGCAAGTTGTTCCGTAGGTTCGCTTTCTGTTCCGGGAGGTTTGGTTGGAATCGGTTGCCCTTATCCTGATCGTCGGCGCGCTGCTCGGCGGGCTTGCGCTTGGCTGGTTCCTTGGCGGGCGCGGCATGGCGGAAGCGCAAAAGCAGCGCGACCATTGGCTGAACGAGCATAAGGCCTCCGCCGCCCAACTCGCCACCACCCGGATCGATCTCGCGAAGCTGCAGGCCGAAACGACCGGGCTCGAGGCGCGCTTCTCGGAAATCGCAGGCAAGGCGCTCAGCGACGCACAGGAATCGTTCCTCAAGCGCGCGGATGACCGCTTCAAACAATCCGAAGAGGCTTCGGGCCAAAGCCTCAAGTCGCTGCTCCAGCCTGTCAGCGAACGTCTGCAACGCTATGAGGAGGGCGTCGCCAAGGTCGAGGCTGAGCGTCGCGATGCATTTGGTGAACTCAAGGGCCAGATCGAACAGATGCGGGTCGGGCAAGAGCGAGTGAGCAGCGAAGCTGCCAAGCTCGTCAATTCGCTCCGCAACGCGCCCAAATCGCGCGGTCGCTGGGGCGAGCAGCAGCTGAAGAATGTGCTCGAGACGTGCGGCCTGTCCGAACATACCGACTTTGATCTCGAAGTGAGTGTCGCGGGCGACGATGGCGGGCGGCTGCGTCCCGATGCGATTGTCCGCGTGCCCGGCGGACGGGCGCTGGTGATCGATGCCAAGGTGTCGCTCAATGCCTATCAGGACGCATTCGGCGCGGTGGACGAGCGCGAGCGCCAGGACGGCCTGACGCTACATGCGGCATCGATGAAGGCGCACATCAATGCGCTGGGCAACAAGGCATATTGGAGCCAGTTCGACGACGCACCCGATTACGTCATCATGTTCGTGCCGGGCGAGCATTTCCTGTCTGCCGCGCTCGAACATGAGCCGGGTCTGTGGGACTTCGCTTTCGAAAAGCGCGTGCTGCTCGCTACCCCCACCAACCTGATCGCCATCGCGCGCACCGTTGCGGCGGTGTGGCGGCAAGAGCGTCTTGCGGCGGATGCGCGCCAGATCGGCGAACTGGGCAAGGAAATGCACGATCGACTGGCGGTCGCGGCCGAGCATATGCGCGTGGTTGGCGGCGGGCTGAGCAGCGCGGTTAACCGGTACAATGATTTCGTCGGATCTTTCGAGCGTAACGTGCTGAGCACGGGGCGTAAGTTTCGCGATCTCAATATCGAGACGACGTCGAAGGAGATACCCGAGCTGCCCCCGGTCGAATCGCTGGCGCGCTACGGCGACGGACCCGGCCTGATCGCCGCCCGGATGGGCGAAGCCGCCGAATAATCCGTGCTTTACCGGCGCGATTCCTTGCGGCTTTAGTTGATATCTACCTGCTGAACTTCGCCGCCAGCTCCACATGGGTGGACCAACGGAACTGGCCGACCGGCTGGATCCAGTCGAGCTTGTAGCCGCCTTCGCACAAAATCTCCGCATCGCGCGCAAAAGTACCGGGGTTGCACGATACATAAGCGAGCAATGGCGCCTTCGAGCCCGCGATTTCGGCTGCCTGTTCCTTGGCGCCGGCGCGGGGCGGATCAATGATGACTGCGTTGAAATTGTTCAGGTCCGCGCTGCTGACCGGGCGGCGAAACAGATCGCGGTGATCGGCGAACACGGCGCGTTTTGCCATCGCGGCCGCGGATTTCAGCATCATGATTGGGTCTCGGGCAGCCTCTCCCGCATAAACCTTGGCCGTGGGGAACGCGAAGGTGAAGGTGCCCAGCCCGGCGAACAGATCGGCGATAGTGCCAGCATCGGCAGCGATTTCGTAGACGGCGGAGACCAGAGCCGCCTCCCCCTCTGGCGTCGCCTGGAGGAAGTTGCCGGCGGGGAACGGCACGGGCACGCCGCCCAGCGTCACGGTCACCGGCTCGGGTTCCCAGCGCGCCGTGGGGCCAAAGCCTTCGTCGATCGACAGGCGCGCGAGCTTGTGGCGGCTGGCGAAGGCGGTGAGCGCTTCGGCGGCGGCCAGCCCTTCCGCATCGAGACCGTCGATCAGCACGTCGCGGCCCTGATCGGTCTGGACGAGGTGAACGTTGATCCGGCGGGTGTTGGGGATCAGTGCCGCCAGCAGGCCGCGCAGGGGCGATACCAATGCGAACAGTTCGGGCGCGAGGACGTGGCATTCCTGCAAGTCGATGATCTGGTGACTGCCCTGCCCGGTAAATCCCAGATGCACCTGCCGCCCGCGTCGTTCGGCATGGAGCGTGGCGCGGCGACGGGTCTTGGGCGGCGAGAGCAAGGGCGCGCGAATATGGGTCTCCAGCTTGTGCGCCCCCAGCGCGCCGGCGATGCGATCGACAAGATACTGGCTCCAGCTTTCGTCATCGAGATGCTGGAGCTGGCAGCCGCCGCATTCCGGAAAGTGACGGCATGGCGGCGTCTGGTGGTGTGGCCCGTTGGTGACCACGCCCTCGGCGCTGACCAGATCGCCCGGCGCGGTAAAGGGCACATGGCGGCCATCGGCGGTGACGCCCTCCCCGCGCCCGGCGACGCGGACGATCATGTTGTCGGTTACAGACATTCGGACAGCGCCTGTGGAATGTGAGCGATCAGGGCATCGGCGATGAAGGCCGGGCCGGCGAGTTGCGCGGCGCGGGCGTGGAGCCAGGCTGCGGCAGCAGTGGAGTGCGGCTGGTTGGCGGCAACCTGTGCGCCGAGCAAGCCCGCGAGGACATCGCCAGTGCCCGCAGTGGAGAGCCAGCGCGAGCCGTTTGGCAGGACCTGCACATTGCCCTTGTACGAGGCGATAACCGTGTCTGCGCCCTTATGGAGGATGATGCAGCGCGCGGCTTCTGCGGCGGCGAGAGTTGCGTCGATCTTGCTGCCTTCTTGGGCGAACATTCGCTCGAACTCGCCCGAATGCGGGGTCAGCCAGCTGGGCGCCGTGCGGCGCTGGAGCCATGCCGCGGCGGAGGTGCCGAGCAGGCTGAGCGCATCGCCATCGAGGATCAGCGGGTGCTGAGAGGCCAGAGCCGCCTTCAGCATGCCCTCTGCGCGGCGATCGCGGCCAAGACCGGGGCCGATCACAACTGCGCCCACGCGTTCGTCTTTGAGCAGGTCAGTGAGGTCATCACCGGTCTGGACTGTACGGTAGACGAGCGCATCGGGGCCGTGGGGGGCTTCGGGGCCGGCGAGCACGATATAGCCTGCGCCGCCCGCCATCGCGGCTCTGGCCGCCAAGCGCGCGGCGCCGGGCATTGCACCTTCGACTATCACGACCATGCCGCGGCTATATTTGTGGTCCTGCGCGCCGGGGGTTTTGAGCGTGGGCCGCGCGACGGTGTGCCAACGCGTTTGCACCGGCACGCCGATATCGGCGAGGATGACGTGCCCGCTGCACTCCAGCCCGCGACCGAGAACATGGCCTGGCTTGAGCGCGCCGAGCGCTATTGTGGCGTCCATTGGGCGTGCGCCGAGGTCTTCGCCAGTGTCGGTTTCGATGCCGGAGGGGAGATCGATTGCGAGTTTGAATTCGGCGGCGCCGACCAGTTCCGCGAACACTGCGGTTACGCCGCGCTCAAGCGGACGCGTGAGACCGGTGCCGAACAAGCCATCGATCAGCACGGGGCGTGGGCGCGCTTCGTAGAGCGAGGAGACGGGGCCACCCCAGGCATCCAGCATCGCCTTCGCCGCCTCGGTAGTAGGTGAGCCGCAGGTGGCGACGGTGACGTCATGGCCGCGCTTTTTCAGGAGGCGCGCGGCTGCGTAAGCGTCTCCACCATTATTGCCGGGGCCCGCCAGTGCGAGGATCGGGCGCCCGAGTGCGAAGCGCGCGGCTTCGCGGGCGACGGCGGCGCCTGCGCGCTCCATCACCTCAAGCTGCGTGGCGAAGCGAAACGCCTCGGCCTCTGCGGCGCGCATTTGCGCTGTGGTTACGATCGGGGCGCCGGGGGGACTCACTTGGCGGGTTTGGATTGCCGGACGGTCGCGGGCAAGCGGTAGCGCGCGCCGCCGATGGCGACTTCGATCAGATCGGGGGCGAGTGTGGTCACCCTCGTCTGCTCGGCACCGTCTGCGGCGACTACGCCGCGCCCGTCTTTCGTAACCAGCAAGCGGCGGAAACCGCCATCGGGGTGGCGGATAGTCAGGAACAGTCCGTCCTGCGACTGAACCATGTCGATTGCACAGGCGAGACTGAAATTATCCGAGCCCGGCGGCGCGCACTCAATACGTCCGTCCGCCTTTTTGACGGCGTCCTTGTGCGCTTCCTGCTTCGCTTCGGCGACCTTATCGGGCACCAAATCCTCACATCCGGTGAGAAGAAGCGCTGCTAATAGGCTGTTAGATATCCGCGTAGACATGAACTTCGGCGCTGGCCCCAGGGTGCGTTACTGCGCCCTTATAGGCCGGGCCGACGTTCTGCGCATAGCGCCAGAGTGCGCCCGCCTGATAGTTGTTGGTGCGCGGCTGCCATTTGGCGCGGCGGTCGGCCAGGATTGCTTCGTCGACAAGCAGATCGATCGTGCCGGTTTCGGCATCGATACGGATCAAGTCGCCATCCTCGACCAAGGCGATCGGTCCGCAATCCGCCGCTTCGGGTCCGACATGGCCGATGCAGAAGCCGCGGGTGGCGCCCGAAAAGCGGCCATCGGTGATGAGCGCGACGCTCTCGCCCATGCCCTGCCCGTACAGCGCGGCGGTGGTGGAGAGCATTTCGCGCATGCCGGGGCCGCCCTTTGGCCCCTCATAGCGGATGACGATGACTTCGCCGTCCTTGATGGTGCGGGCCTCGACGGCGGCGAAGCAGGGTTCCTCGCGGTCGAAGACGCGCGCGGGGCCTTCGAAGACGAGATTGTGCAGGCCGGCGACCTTCACGATTGCGCCCTCGGGCGCTAGGCTGCCGCGAAGGCCGACGACGCCGCCGGTGGGCGTGATCGGCGTCTTGGCGTCATAAATGACCTTCTGATCGGGGTTCCAGGTCACCTCGTCGATGTTTTCGCCCAGCGTCTTGCCGGTGACGGTCATGCAATCGCCGTGGAGGAAACCCTCTGCCAGCAGCGACTTCATCAGCATGTAGACGCCGCCTGCGTCATACATATCGCGCGCCAGATATTGGCCGCCCGGCTGGAGATCGGCGCAGTAAGGCGTGGTCTTGAAGATCTCGGCCACGTCGAACAGGTCGAAGGAAATCCCTGCCTCGCTCGCCATAGCGGGCAGATGCAGCGCGCCATTGGTAGAGCCGCCTGTCGCGGCGACGATGCGCGCGGCGTTTTCGAATGCCTCACGCGTGCAGATGTCGCGCGGGCGGATGCGCTCCGCGAGCAGTTCCATCACCTGCGCGCCTGCCGCAACCGCAATTTGCTCACGCGTGGAATAAGGTGCTGGCACCATGTTACTGTTTGGCAACGATAAACCGATTGCTTCACCCACGCACGCCATGGTGTTTGCAGTATATTGTCCGCCGCACGCGCCGTGGCCGGGGCAAGCGACTCGCTCCAGTTCATGGACTTCTTCGATCGGGCAATTGCCGGCGGCGAATCGGCCGACGACCTCGAACACGTCCTTCACGCTCACGTCCTTGCCGCGGAAACGGCCCGGAAGGATCGATCCGCCATAGACGAAGATGCTGGGCACGTTGAGGCGGAGCATCGCCATCATCATGCCGGGGAGCGATTTGTCGCACCCGGCGAAGGCGACCAGCGCGTCATAGCAATGGCCGCGTACGCTCAGCTCGACCGAGTCCGCGATCACTTCCCGGCTGGCGAGCGAGGAGTGCATGCCCTGGTGGCCCATCGCGATGCCATCGGTCACGGTGATCGTGTTGAAGCGGCGCGGCATGCCCCCGCCCAGTTCCACGCCCTTGCGGGCGGCATCGGCCTGCACGTCCAGCGTGGTGTTGCAGGGCGCGCTGTCATTGCCCGCGCTGGCGATGCCCACGAAGGGGCGCGCGATTTCCTCCTCGGTGAGGCCCATCGCGTAATAATAGCTGCGGTGCGGAGCGCGCTCTGGCCCCACGGAAACATGGCGGCTGGGAAGCTTGGATTTGTCGAATCGATTGGTCATGGCGCGCAAGCCTATGTCGCGGGAGCATCATTTTGCGCAAGACTATTGCGCAAAGAATTTGTCAGGTCGGCCAAAGTCTGGGTCCATTCGGCCAGCCCGGGAGGGTCGCGGATCAGATCGTTGCGGATCTCGATGGCGATGGAGGGAATGCCCTGCCCCTCTGCATGCCGGTTGAGCGTCGCGTTGAGCAGGCGGCCCGAATAGGGCTCGTTGTCGCCGGTGATAAAGCCATGATCGCGGAAGAATTGCACCGCCGGGTGCGCGGCGCGGGTGTCGCGATTGTAGAGGATGCCGACTTCCCATGGGCGCGCGGTGCCTCCGTGTTCGAGGCAGGGCGTGAAGCTGTGGATCGAGAGGATCAGCTTGGGGCGCCGGGCGCGGATGCGGTCGCGCAGGATACGGTGATAGGGCGCGTGGAAGCGAGCGATGCGTTGTGTGCGGTCGGCGGTTTCGTTGCCGGGGATCGGGTGGCCGTCGCTGCTTTGCGGGATCAGGCCCGTATGATCGGTCTCACGGTGGAGATCGATGACGAGGCGCGAGACGGTGGCCAAGATCGCTGGCGCATTGAGCGCGGTGGCCAAGCTGCGGGTGAGCGGACCGGCGCCGA
>JAZKJE010000012.1:12208-13181 GCA_040384525.1 Pseudomonadota bacterium | reverse complement strand
GATGTCGATGGCGATGTGGAGATCGAGCAGTTCCGCGGGGATGCCCAGGTCTATGCCTTCAGGCACAGCGTTTGAGGCATGGTCGCAGAGTAGGAGGACGTCCTGCGCGCGCGCTTCGATAATCTCGGTCATTTATATTCCGGCCTGCGGCGTTCGCGGAAAGCTTGATAGCCTTCAACGAATTCGGGGCCGCCGAAAGCCTTATCGAATTGGGCATCGAGTGCCGGGTTTGCTGGGTCGTTCAGCGTGCGTTTGAGCAAGCGGATCGCTTGCGGGCCATTGGCGGCGATGCGATCGGCGAAGGCGCGGGCAAGCGGTGCGGGGTCTTCCCAGCGGAGTTCCACCAGCCCCATCGCGAGCGCGTCTGCCGCATCGACGATCTCGCCAGTGAACAGCATGCGGGCGGCATTGCCCTTCCCCACTTGCGCGATCAGCCGGGCGACATCCTCGCGCGGGTAGCCGATGCCAAGCTTGGCGGGGGTCGATGCGAATTGCGCGCCGTCTCCGGCTACCCGGAGGTCTGCGGCAAGGATGAGGGCGATGGCCGCGCCGAAGCAGCCGCCGTCGATGACCGCGATCACCGGCATGGGTAGCGCGGCCATGGCTTCGATCCCGGCGCGCATGGCTTCGCGGAAGCGGGTGGCGTCTTCGGTGGTGGTGAAGGTGGCGAACTCGCCAATGTCTGCGCCAGCCGAGAAGACGACGGGCACATCGGATTGGAGGAGCACGCAGCGAGCGTCACTGGCCGCGATTTCCCGGGCGGCCTCGGCCAGCGCATGCCAGCCGGTAATGGGCAGCGCGTTGCGTGCCTGAGGCCGGGATATCGTGATGGTGGCGATAAAACCGTCGCGGTCCGATTGGTCCCGTCGTAGTCGCTGATCCACGCCATCTGGCCGGCGGGAGGTCCGTCCAAGAGTCGAATCACCACGCCGTTGTACGCGTCATCGACGGACGATGCCGTGCTCGCGCTCGA
>JAZKJE010000012.1:0-12198 GCA_040384525.1 Pseudomonadota bacterium | reverse complement strand
AAGCGGCGGGGATGGCGCTTGCCGAAGCAAGGGCCACCGGCGGACGTCCCGCTCCTGGCGTCTGATCCGCTGTCAGAATAAATACGGGAGGATTGCGAAGATAGGGTTGCAAGGGGTGGTTAATCCCTTTTCCCGTGTTTGGGCGGGAGTTTAGGTCAGGCGGTGAGGCGCGTCGGCTCGACCCACCAGCCGGGCCGGGCGAGCGCTTGCGTAGCGGTCGCGCAGTTGGCCTCGGTGTCAAACAGCGCAAAGCAGGTCGCGCCGGAGCCGGACATGCGGGCCAAAGTCGCGCCGGGCTGGGTGGCGAGCGTTTCCAGCACTTCGCCGATCACCGGGGCGATCCGGCGAGCCGGCGCTTCGAGGTCGTTGCGGCCGACAAGCGGATCGGGGCCGAGCGGGCCGCGATCTGCGCCGTCCCACAGGCCGAATACTTCGGCGGTGGAGACTGCGACGCCGGGGTTTACCAGCAGCACCGGGGTTCCGGGCATGCCCGCCACGGCCTCAAGCTGCTCGCCTTTACCCCGTCCGATTGCGGTTCGGCCCAGCAGGCACGCGGGAACGTCAGAGCCCAGCGCGTCGGCGATATGGAACATCGCCTCGTTCGCGACACCATGCAGCCGCCCAAGTGCCCGCAATGTTGCCGCTGCATCCGCGGAACCCCCGCCGATCCCCGACGCGACCGGGAGGTGCTTGTCGAGCGTGATCGCGTGCGCGCCGCCGCCAAAGCGTTCGGCGAAGCGTGCGGCGGCGCGAGTGACGAGGTTGTCGCCCTCGCCTGCCAATCCTGCCGCGAAGGGGCCGGTGACTGCGAAGCTGTTCGTCTCCGCCGGCGTTGCGCTCACCACATCGCCGAATTCGACGAATGCGAACAATGTCTCCAGCTCGTGGTAGCCATCCGCCCGCCGCGCGCGGACGTGCAGCGCCAAGTTGAGCTTGGCGGGTGCGGCTTCGAATATCATTGGCCCAAAACTATCATAGGCCTTGGGCGATTTTGCCTTCGATGCGCTTCACCGCCTCCGCCTCGGCATAGATCGCCGCCGCGCTCCATGCGTAGCGCGCTTCATATTTGCGCCCGACCCGCCAATAGGCGTCGCCGAGATGCTCATTGCTGAGCGCGCCGCCCGGATCGCCCGCCACGGCCTTTTCGAGCAGAGGCAGCGCACGCGCGACATCGCCGCTGGTGTAATAGGCCCATGCGAGCGACGCCGAGATACCGGGATCGTCGGGCTTGAGCTTGTTGGCGCGTTCGAGAAGCGCCTGCGCCTGTGGCAGCTTCTCGCCACGCAATACCTGCGCATAACCGAGATATTCGAGCGCGGATGGTTGATCGGGACCCAGCTCGACGGCGCGCTGGAGAGCCGGAAGCGCCTCGGCCCATTGCCCCGCACGATCCAGCGCGGAGCCCTGGAGGTAATGCAGTTCCCAGCCGCCATCGCCGCCCATGCGGGTGAGCGCGGTGCCATAGGCTTTGGCGGCGGCGGCGAATTGCGCGGTTTCGGCGAGAACGTCGCCATAAGTGCGCGCATCGGCTGCCGTGGCCTCGCGATCCTCGGCCAAGGCGTGGGCCAAAGGCACAGCTTCGGCTGCGCGGTCGGCGCGTTGGAGCGCGGTGATCGCTCCGGCACGCGCGCCGCGGCTATACGGGCTGTCCGCTCGCACCTTCGCCAGTTCGCTGAGCGCCTGCGCGGTCGAGCCGTCCTGCGAGAGCGCTTCGCCCAGATAAAGCCGCGCGCGATCGTCCAGCGGATCGAGCAGCAGCGCCGAGCGCGTCAGCAGGATCGACAGCACCGGAATATTCTGGGGGGCAATATCCTCCGCCACGCCGAGGAACAGCCGCGAGGCGCCGAATGCCGCGTCGGGCTTTGGCCCCTTGCCCAATTGCTTGCGAAGCAAAGCGTAATCCGATCGATCGCCCCCGAGCAACTCCATCGCGAGCTTGCGCTGGCCGGCAGCGGCGAGAAGCGCAGCGGCGTCGATGCGCAGATCATCGTCCCCCTCCTCGCCCGGCGCGAGAATGGCGGAAAGCGCGACCACTGCATCGCCGCTCCGCCCCGATGCGATCATCAGCAGCGGGCGGTGATGCGCGACGTAGCGCATGGCGAACTGGTTGCTGCGCGCCTTTTCCAGGAACGGCATCGGGTCTTCGCCGCGTTCCACCGCAAGCCATGCCTGCAGCACCGGCGCGGTGAAATTGAGCGGACCGGCGGATATACGCGCGAGCGCCGCGTCGACTCCGGCGCGGTCACCGGATTTGAGCGCCATGGCAAAGGCCAGCAAGGCAGTATCGGGCGGTGCGGTGCCGGCGCGGACCAGCACGGCGGCGGCGCGGCTGGCGAGATTGTAATCCCCGGCCGCCAGCCCCTCGCGATAGGCGCGCATGGCGAGGATCTCGTCATTGGGATTGGCCGTCAGCGCCGCAGAATAGCCAGCGACCGCAGGGCCAGACAGACCCTGCGCATCGGCGATCCGCGCGCGGACATATTCGGAATTGCCTTGTGCGAATGCGGGCGCCGCGATCAGCAGCGCCAGCACAGCACTACATGTTCGGATAATTGGGACCGCCGCCCCCTTCCGGGACCACCCAATTGATGTTCTGGGTGGGATCCTTGATGTCGCATGTCTTGCAGTGCACGCAATTCTGCGCGTTGATCTGGAACCGCAGATCATCGCCTTCCCCCACAACTTCATACACGCCTGCCGGACAGTAACGCTGCGCCGGCTCTGCGTACACCGGAAGATTGTAACCGATGGGAATATCGGCATCTTTCAGCGTGAGGTGAACCGGCTGATCCTCCTCATGATTGGTGTTCGAGATGAACACCGAGGAGAGGCGATCGAAGGTTAGCACGCCATCGGGCTTGGGATACTCGATCGGCTTGACCGCGCTGGCGTGGACCAGGCTTTCATTGTCGGGGTGGTGCTTCATCGTGAAGGGCCAGCGGAGCCCCGCCAGCTCCATCCACATTGCAACGCCCGATGCGACCGTACCCCAGGTATCGCCGAACTTTTTGACGAGCGGCACTACGTTCCGGACGCCGCGCAGCTCCTTATAGACCCAGCTGGCCTCATAAGCCTCTGGGTAGGCGGTGAGTTCGTCGGATGAACGCTCGGCCTGAACGGCGGCGAAGGCGGCTTCGGCGGCCATCATGCCACTCTTCATCGATGTGTGCGTGCCCTTGATACGCGGCACGTTGAGGAAGCCTGCGCTGTCGCCGATCAGGGCGGCGCCGGGCATCACCAGCTTGGGTACCGACTGGAAGCCGCCATCGCTGATCGCGCGGGCGCCGTAGCTGACGCGCTTTGCACCTTCGAGGATCTCGGCGATTGCCGGGTGGGTTTTCCAGCGCTGCATCTCGCTGAACGGCGAGAGATAGGGATTGGTGTAATTGAGCCAGACCACGAAGCCCAAAGCCACCTGTCCATCGGCCTGATGATAGAGGAAGCCACCGCCATTGGCCTCGCCGTCCTTGAGCGGCCAGCCCTGCGTGTGGATCACCTTGCCAGGAACGTGCTTCTTGGGATCAATGTCCCAGAGTTCCTTGATGCCGATCCCGTAAACTTGCGGCTGCGAATCCTTGGCGAGGTCAAACTGGCGGATCAGTTGCTTCGAAAGGTGCCCGCGCACACCTTCGCCGAAGAAGGTGTATTTGGCGTGGAGCTCTAGGCCGGGTTGATAATCGCCCTTGTGCGTGCCGTCACGGGCGACGCCCATGTCGCCGGTCGCGACGCCCTTCACCGATCCGTCCTCATTGTAGAGGATCTCGGCGGCGGCGAAGCCGGGGAAGATTTCGACGCCGAGCTCCTCGGCCTTGCCCGCCAGCCAGCGGCAGAGGTTGCCGAGCGAGCCCGTGTACGTGCCCTTATTATGCAGATAGGGCGGCGTCATGAATTCGGGGAAGCTCGACTTGCCCTTCTCGCTGAGCACCCAGTGATGGTTTTCGGTGACCGGCGTGCGGGCCAGGGGACAATCATCGTCGCGCCAGTTCGGCAGCAGCTCGTCCAGCGCCTTGGGATCGACCACCGCACCCGACAGGATGTGGGCGCCAACTTCCGAACCCTTTTCCAGGATGCACACTGAAATTTCTGATCCGGCAGCAGCGGCAAGCTGCTTGAGGCGAATCGCCGCGGAAAGTCCTGCTGGACCCGCGCCGACGATCACCACGTCATACGGCATCGAATCGCGCTCGCTCATCACCCAAATCCCCTGCATGGCCTTATCCCTAGGCCGTTACTGCCTGTCGTCGCGCGCTGGCAACGTCCTGTCCCCACGTCGATGAAGGCAGATTGACCGCGGCGTCAACAGGGTTTGAAAGGCGAGCTATGGGGGCGGAACAAACGCACGATTGGCGACAAGGGCTTGCGAGCGCACTGGAATGGTGGCGCGACGCGGGCGTTGATACGCTTACCAACGACGAGCCACGCGACTGGCTTGCGCGGCCCGCAACGGCTGCCCAGTCGGCTGCGGCCGAGGTCTCCGCAACGGCAGCACCCGAGATATTGCCGACCATTCTGGAGGATTTCGTGGCGTGGCGGATGGGGCCTGCTGCGCCCGAGAAGGATTGGCATGCGCCGCTGATCGCCCCGAGCGGCGCGGCCAATGCGAAGTTGGTGATTTTCAGCGACATGCCCTGTGCGGAGGATCGCGAGGGGCTGATGAGCGATGCGACGGGTCGGTTGTTCGATCGGATGCTCGCGGCGATCGGTTTGACCCGCGATTCGGTCTATCTGGGATCGCTTGCGGTTGCCCGCCCGCTGACCGGGCGCGTGCCGCCCGAGCAGGAAGCGCGACTGGTGCAGCTTGCCCGGCATCATCTGAGCCTGCTCAAGCCCGAGCGGCTATTGCTGTTCGGCCAGGCTGCCGAAAAGCTGATCGATGGCCCGGCAGACGGCTCAGGCGATGTTAACCTGTTCGGCTGCACAACGCGTGTGGTGGCGAGCTTTCATCCGCGTTTCCTGTTGGAAAGGCCCGCCGCGAAAAGCGAAGCCTGGAAGCATTTGCTGCTGTTGACCCGAGGCCAGTGACCATGCGTAAACTTCTGTTAGCCGCCACTGCGATGATCGTGCTGCCTGCCTTTGCGCATGCAGATGAGCGGCCCGCGCCCCAGCCCGTTGGCGCTCCAGGCGATACTCCATCGAAGGCCCCGCGCGACGGCGACGGCATCCCCGATCAACTCGATGCATCCCAGCGCTCCGGCTACCGCACCGTCTTCGCCTCGATGCGCCAGGCGAAGTGGCAGGACGCGCAAATTCAGCTGGATTCGATGAAAACCGGCCCGCTTCACGCGATTGCGCGCGCCGAACTCTACACCGCTAAGAATTCGCCCAAGGTCGAGCTTCCGCCGCTGATGGCCCTGCTCGCCGAAGCGCCCGAATTGCCGCAGGCCGAGCAGATCGCGCGCATGGCCAGCACGCGCGGGGCGACAAGCCTGCCCTCGCTTCCACAGGCACAGCGCCTCGTCTGGTACGATGGCGCGCCCGTGCGTCAGCGCGCACGCACGGTGAGCAGCGACAATGCCGCGACCGAGATTGCGCTCGCGATCCAGCCTTATGTGAAGGCCGATGACGGCGTGCAGGCCGAGGCGCTGGTGGAGCGACTGGGCGTAAACCTCACCCCCGATTCCGCGACCGAATGGCGCCAGAAAGTCGCATGGATCTATTACGTCTCGGGCGACGATTCCAACGCCCGCCGCGTTGCCGAGCGTGCCACGCAGGGATCGGGCAATTGGGTCGCGCAGGCCGATTGGGTCTCGGGCCTTGCTGCCTGGCGTCAACAGGATTGCGAGCGCGCGACTGTGTCGTTCGACCGCGTATCGACCCGCGCCGCCGATACCGAATTGCGCTCCGCCGGGCTCTATTGGGGTTCGCGCGCCGAAATGGCATGCGGCCATCCCGAGCGCGTTTCGATGAAGCTGCGCGCCGCCTCGCAATATGGCGAGACGTTTTACGGGCTGCTCGCCAAGCAGGCGCTGGCAATCGAGGACAGGCCGGGGCGCGGAGAAACCTTCGTTGCCGAAGACTGGAAGATGCTCCAGCGCCGTCCGAATGTGCGCGTCGCCGCGGCTTTGGTCGAGATTGGCGAGAACAGGCTGGCAGACGAAGTAATCCGCTATCAGGCGAAGCTCAGCGCCAATGCCACCGAGCATGCCGCGCTCACCAAGCTGGCCGGGCGGCTTAGCCTGCCCGCGACGCAGCTGTGGCTCTCGCATAACGGTCCCTCGGGCGCGACGGTGCAGGTTGCAGCGCGCTATCCGGCGCCGAACTGGTCGCCTGATGGCGGCTGGCGCGTCGATAAGGCGCTGGTTTTCGCCCACACGCTCCAGGAATCGCGTTTCAACGCCGAAATCCGCAGTGCGGCGGGCGCTATGGGGCTGATGCAGGTGAAGACAGGTGCCGCCACCGATGTTGGGCGTCGCAAAGGCGTGACCTATGCCGCCAGCGACCTGACCAAGCCTTCGGTGAATATGGAGATCGGCCAGTCCTATCTCGAGCAGCTGCGCGACGGATCGTTTACCGGCGGGCTGCTGCCCAAGGTGATCGCTGCGTATAATGCCGGGCCGACGCCCGTGACTTTGTGGAACGCAATGAGCCGCGATGGTGGCGATCCGCTCCTTTACATCGAGAGCATCCCCTATTGGGAGACGCGCGGATACGTGATGACCGTGCTGCGCAATTACTGGATGTATGAAAATCAGGAGGGGCGGAAATCGTCCAGCCGCGAGGCGCTGACGCAGGGACTTTGGCCGAAATTCCCGGGATTGCCGGGTGCGACTTCGGTGAAGATCGGCGGACGCGCGACCTCTTCGCGGGGCGATCTTGGCAATCGATGAGAGTATCGCGTTCCGCCCGGTGCGGATCGCGGTGCTGACGGTTTCGGATACGCGGACCCTGGCGGACGACCGTTCGGGTGACCGGCTGGTCGAGCGGCTTACCTCGGCAGGGCACGAACTCGCGGACCGCGCGATCGTTCGCGACGATCCCGAGGCTATCGTCGGCAAGCTGCATGCGTGGATCGACGATACGGGCGTGGATGTAATCCTGACCACCGGCGGCACCGGCGTGACCGGGCGTGACATCACGCCCGAGGCGCTGGCGCGGGTGTGGGACAAGGAAATCTCCGGTTTCGGCGAGCTGTTTCGCTGGCTGAGCTACCAGACCATCGGCACCTCGACGATCCAGTCGCGGGCAACTGCGGGGGTAGCGCGGGGGACGTATATCTTCGCGCTGCCGGGCTCGACCGGCGCTGTCACCGATGCGTGGGACGGGATTTTGGCGACGCAGCTGGATGTGCGGCACAAGCCCTGTAATTTTGTCGAGCTGATGCCGCGGTTGATGGAGCGCTAGGGCGCGGGCTTTATTTCCTCATTTCGCGGGCGTTGCCGGCGCCAATTCCTTGGTGAAGAAGTCCCCCGCTTCGCCAAGCATCGAGCCCCACCAATCGAGCACATCGGCGAAGTTGCGCGGGTTCATGCCGCCGATGGTGGGCACGTCATACGACATGACGAAGCGGCCATCGTCCTTCACGGCCGCCTGGATGAAGCGGTGCGAGGCGTTCCATTTATTGGCGAGCGCGGGCGTGGCCGAGCCGTCTTTCTCGAATATCACTTCGAAGCGCAGCGAATCGCAGTTCTTGCCCTTCTCGCAGCCATAGAAATAGACGTCGAAATGATAGCTGCCGGAGCCTTCGCTCTCGATCAGCGGATCGCCATTTGCGTCCTTGCCGAGCTTGGGCTTGAGGTTCGCCTTCGTCATCGCGGCCATCACGCTTGCCGGGTCGCTCGCACACACCTGCCCCGCCGCGCATGCAGCGCGATCCTGCGCAATGGCCGGGTTCGCGAAGAACAGAATCGCGGTAACAAAGCAGGTCAGGCGCATGAGAATCCCCCGGTTTCGCCGGAGCCTATCATGCCCTGCTTCCCTGACAACGCGCTGCCGACAATCAGGGCTCGTTGACGAAGACGCCGAGTTCATTGCCGGCGGGATCACGGAAGTGGAAGCGGCGACCGCCCGGAAAGGCGAAGATCGGCACGGTGACGCTGCCGCCTGCTGCGACCACGCTTTCCAGCGCGCCCTCCAGATCCTCGACCTCGACCAACGCCAGAAGCTGCGCGATCGCGTGATCGTCGCTGCCATTCAGGCCAACGGCTACATCGCTACCCTCCATCGCGGCATAATCCGGGCCATAGCCGGTGAAGCTCCAGCCAAATGCCTTGCCGTAGAAATCCTGCGCGGCGGCAACATCCTTCACGGGCATCTCGACATAACTGATTTTTGCCATTGATATTCTCCCACATGTTCTTGCTATGTTCTAGTCCTCCGCCTATCCTGACGCAATGGCGAAGAATCGGGCAGTTCGCGGCGCAACGCTGAACCGGGAAAGCGCGCGGTTCAACCTGCCCTCGACCGAAGCCGATGGCGATTGGCTGGATGACCGCGCGTTGGTGGATGGCGAATTGCCACCGCTGCGGACGACCGTGACGGTGGAGAAAGCGCGGACGATCATCACGCGCAACCAATCGCCCGACATCGCCTTCGATCGCTCGATCAATCCGTATCGCGGTTGCGAGCATGGCTGCATCTATTGCTTTGCACGCCCGAGCCATGCGTATCTCGATCTGTCGCCAGGGCTGGATTTCGAGACGCGGCTGTTTGCCAAGCCCGATGCCCCTGCCCTGCTGCGCGCCGAGCTTTCCAAGCCGGGCTATTCCTGTCGCGCCATTGCGTTCGGAACCAACACCGATCCTTATCAACCCATCGAAAGCGAATGGCGGATCACGCGTGGCTGCATCGAAGTGCTGGCCGAATGCGATCATCCCATCACCATCACGACCAAGTCGGATCGGGTGACACGCGATATCGACCTGCTGGCGCCGATGGCTGCGAAGGGTCTGGCGGCGGTGATGATCTCGGTCACGTCGCTCGATCCGCAGATCGCGATGACGCTGGAGCCGCGCGCCGCAGCGCCCGCCAAGCGCCTCGCGGCGATCCGCAAGCTGAGCGAGGCGGGTATTCCGGTGTTCGTATCGCTCTCCCCCATCGTGCCGCAGATTACCGATCACGAGATGGAGCATATCCTCGAGAAGGCCGCAGCGGCTGGCGCGCGAGCGGCGTTCTTCCTGCCGGTGCGCCTGCCCCACGAAGTCGCGCCTTTGTTTCGCGCATGGCTGGAGACGCACTTCCCTGATCGCGCGGGCAAGGTGATGGCAACGATCCAGTCGATCCGCGGGGGCAAGGACAACGATCCGAACTTCTTCACGCGCTTTCGCGGGCGAGGGCCATGGTCCGACCTGCTGCGGACCCGCTTCGTGATCGCGTGCCGGCGCTATGGGCTGGACGGCGAGCGCTTCAATGTGCGGACCGATCTGTTTCGCCCGCCGGCGGGACCGCAGGGGGAGTTGTTCTAAGCGCGCCTAACGCGGATTGGCATTGCCGACGGCTGAGAGCGGCAGCGAAGCAACCGCCTTCGCCTCCTCGCGGGTCAGAAGCTCCAGCTTAGCGTCGCTAAGCCAAGCATCGCCCCGCCCCTGGAGGAGGAAGCCGTAGCTGATGTGATTGGCGTAAGCGGGCACCGGACCAATGATCATATTGACCGTTCGCCAGCCATGCGTGCCCATGATCGGCGTTGCGCTTGTGTCGCCGCCCCTGCCGCGGCGGTGGAATTCGTCGCCTGCGACCATATAGAAGCGTACCTGCCCGGCATTTCTGGTCGAAACGCGGGCAGAGAAGTGCAAATAGCGGCCGTGCATCCCGTCCGCAGCAATGATACGCCGCAGCGAAGCAAAGCCGTTAGTGGCGCTGATGCGCGCCCCGATGCAGACCGGCTTGTCCGCCTCCTCGGGCACGCGAAAGCGATAATCGCCGATGGCGTTTCCCGTGCGCTGCCAAACCGTGGGGCCGAGGATTGGCTGGTCATCCTCATGCCAGCTGACCACGCGGTTCGCTTCCGGTCCAATCACGCTCTGCTCGCCAACGCCGCGCGGCACGGGCACCGTATCCAGCGGATCGCCATCGCGGCCATAGCAGCGCGGCGGAGCCTCAACGACGATGCCTTCCTCTTCGGGAAGTATGCCGGTGACGACGATCTCGTTGCCGCGGTCGATCTCCGGCACTTCCTGCGCCAGCGCTGCCCTCGGCACCAACAGCGTCAGGGCGAGCAAGGCCCTCATGCGCACATCTTTTCGAAGTCCGGCAGCGGCGGGGCCGCGGGGACGTTCATGCCCTTCGCCGCGAGCGCGCCTTCGAGCCCCTGTGGCGATGGCGTCAGCGCGGGGTTCACCTCCGCGCGATAATAGGGATCGCGGCTTGCTTCCTCGAGGCTGACGAAGCGGAAGCCCTTCTTGCGATACATCTCCAGCAATTGCGGCATCAGCTTCGCATCGAGTGCGCCAAGGTGCATCAGCAGGACATAGGGAATATCGCGGCCGTACAGCATGCGCGACATCGTCCGGTAGCGATCGGCACTGGCCGCCGCACCCGAGAGCCAAGCCTTCTCCATCTCGGCCAGCGCGGTATAATCCTGCTTGGCGACGCAGCGCGCATAGGGGCCGGTGAACGCCCAATCGCCGAAATCCATCGTGACCGTGGCGACTTTGTAACCCTTGGCGGCCAGCAGCTTGCGGATGCGGGCGCGCTTTTGGGGGTCGGCACCGCCTTCGGAGAGGAAGGGGTAGCGGAACCAGTGCCAATCCTCGCTGCCCATCCTTGCGGCCAACAAGGCTTCGTTCTTCTCCAGTTGCTCGGCAAATTGCGCATCGGTCAGATTGTCGAGGTTGGCGTGGCTCCAGCCGTGATTGCCGAGCGGCAGGCCAGCAGCGCGCCACGCGTCGAGCACGGCTTCGCTGCCCGGTGCCTGCTCAAGCAGCGCGCCGTTGACGAAGCCCGTTGCGGGGGCGTTCGCTGCCTTCAGTGCCATGATGATCTTGTTGCCGACTTCTGGCCACGTCGTGCCGATCGGCAATTGGCCGTGGGCGGGCATATCATCGAAGGTGAAGGCAATCATGGGCGCGGGCGGCGGGGTTTGCGCGCCCTTGTCCTTCGATTTGGACAGCAGCGACAGCGGCACGGCCTCGGCCATCGCCTGATATCCCATCATCGAGGGATGCAACCCGTCGCCCGAATCCAGATCAGCGCGCAATAGCAGCGGATTGGCGGGATCGCGCATGACTGCGTCGAAATCCACCACAGCGTCGAAATTGCCGGGCGCGCGAATCCAGGCATTTACTGCGGCGCGGTCCGCCTCATTGGCGGCGTCGGGGTGGTAATAGCCAGAAGCGCCATCCGGCATGATCGTGCCGCCGATCACCTTGATCCCGCGGGTGCGGGCGCGGGCGACGATTTGCTGGAGCGTGCCGATCATCTCCTTGACCAAAGCGGCGTGCTGCTCGGGCGTGGCGGGGCCATCGCGGGTGAGCGTGCCGAGATCGTTGATCCCTTCGATGATGATCAGGTGCGTCACGCCCGGTGGCGAGAGCACTTCGCGCTCGAACCGCGCCAACGCATTGGGCCCGAGCCCATCGAGCCGCAGCCGCCCGCCGCCGATGCCTGCATTCAGGACCGCCATGTTCCGCGTCGCCGGATCGGCGCGCATGCGAAGCATCAGCGCATCGGGCCAGCGCATATTCCAGTTCGGCTGCACGCCCGAACCATCGGTGATCGAGTCGCCCAGGATGACCACTGCGCCCGCGCCCGGCGCATCGACTTCGATCCCGCCGATCAGATACCAGCGCGTCCCGGTCTTGGCGCCGGGGAGCTCGGCGGCGGCGACCTGATCGCCTTTCGCGAAATAGCTGGTCGCACGCGCGCCGGGGTGGCTGGTCTGCCGGTCCGGGGCTTTGGGAAGATACAGGCTGATCGTGAGGTCTGCACCGGCCTCGACTGGCATGGCGACGGGGTCCGACCAATATTCCGCGCCCGCCGGGACGACGATGCGGCTCTCGCCGTTGAAGGTCAGGCGCTTGCGGCTGGCGGTATCGATCTTCGAGGTCGCATTGTTGGTCGAGCGCGCGATGCTAGCGGAGTCGATCGCGAGTGGCGCGTTGCCGAAGACGTTGGACAGCCGCACGCGGAGTTGCTTGCCACCCAGCGAGAGGCGCACCACCTGCCGGAGCGTGGCGTCGGTAAGGTCGGCATCCGCGGCGATATTCTCGCCCGTCGGGACCATCAACGCGGTCATGCAGGCCTGGCTCGGCGCACGCGGACTTG
>JAZKJE010000011.1:0-7505 GCA_040384525.1 Pseudomonadota bacterium | reverse complement strand
CGAGCGCGCGGTTGCGCACGTCGATCATCTCGCTGACCACGCTCAGCGCCTCGATTTCCTTTTCGCCCAAGCCGCGCAAGTGGAGCAAAGTCACCAGCGTGCGGGTGTCGGCAGCCTGCGGCGCCATATGGTCGCTATAGCCGAGGACGAGGATGCTGTCGTAGCGGGCCGGATCGAGCGCGGCGATGGCGGCGGCTCGGCTGGTGTCGATGCGCTGCAGGTCGATCGTCAGGTTTTCGCGCGAGAGCTTGATGCCCGCAATGTCGACCTCGATCTCGGGCGTATCGGCGGCGATGGTCAGCAGCGATCCGGGCGCGACATAGCGCGAGAGTTCGTCGGCAATGATCGGCCCGCGGCGATTCCAGCCGAGCAGCAGCGTGCGCTCCGGCTTGGGCGCCGGCGCTTTCTTCAGGCGCGGTGGCTTTGCCCCTGTCCCCCTCGGACGTTCTGCCAAAGCGATCTTGTCGTCATCCTCGGCGATCAGGATCGCCTGCATGCCCGCGGTGATTTTCGTATCCATCGGCGGATTGAGCGCGACGGTGCCGTCCTCATGGCAAATCCCGATCAGGGCGCAGCTTTCATAGGCGAGGATAGCGTCGCCGAAGGTCTTGCCGGTGAGGCCCGGCTGCGGGACCGCGTAAATCTCGCATCCGTCGAAATCGAGCAATTCGGTGAAGACTGCGCTCAGCCCCGGCTGGCGGGTGGATTGCACCACGATGCGCGCGATCAGATCGTCCGCCAGCACCAGCTGGACTTCGCTGCCGCCCACCACGCGGGCGATCTCGGCATTGTCTTCCTCGCGGATTTCGGCGGCGATCTGATATGGCGCGGCGCGGCGATTGGGATCGTTGACCAGTGCCAGGATCGTCTTGATCACGCGCGAATCCGCATCCTCCTCATCATCCCCGGGCGAGACAATGATGATCGAGCGGCAGGTCTGCGGATTGGCGATGCCGATGTCGTACAGATCGGTCGGATCGCCACTGCGGCAGATGATGCGGGTGTTCTTCAGATCGGGCACCTTTGCCGCGATCTCATCCTCCATCTCCACCTTGTCCTTGTCGGACATGATGACGATCCGCGGCTTCTTGCGGCTCTCATTGGCGATGACGAGTTCGGAGATGATGTCGAAGATCGACGGCGACCAGTTGTAGATGATCGTGTGGTCTGTCTCGAGCACCAGCGAGCGGCCCTTGCGCAGCATGTCGAGCCGCGCCTCCAGCCCCGAATTGAGCACGCCGATCAGCGCAGAGACCACGAAGAGCCCGCCGAGCGTGACCAGCAGCATGATGATGCGGAACGGCCAGCCGGTGTCACCGCCCACCGTGCCCGCGTCCATTGCGCGCATCCCGGCTTCCCAAAGCGCTTCGATGAAGTCGATCGGGCCGCTATCCGGCGGGGCAATACCGCTTAGCGCCAGGACCAATGCTGCGAGGAGGATCATCCCCAGCGAAACCAGCCCGAGCCAGCCGATCAGCGCGATCGTTCCCCCGGCCATGCTCTTGTCGAACTGATAGCGCAGACGCGCCCGCAAACCCGGCTTATTCATAATTGCGCAAAACCCCCGTTGGGCGGACGCTAGGAGCAGTTAGCGCACGGCTCAAGGCGCAACCTGCGCGTGGGCTGCCAAACCGCTTTGTTGAGGCTCGACAATAAGCCTAACTCGAAGCATCCGTTCTAAGAGGGGGAATATTATGAGCCTGATGATTGGCCTTTTCGCTGCGGCTGCGACCGTCACGCCGACCTGCACGCCAGTCGCCCGACCGTCGCTGACGCGTAGCGAAGTGGTGGCGACCTTCATGGCCGCGATGGCGAGCAAGGATTTCGCTCGGCTGGGAACGCTCATCAAACCTGGTGCCAGGGCAGTGTTCGAGGGCGGCTGGATCCCGATCGAGAAATTGGTGGAAACGCTGAATCCCGAAATCACGATCACCGTGGTCGAGACCAAGCCCAATTCGGACAACACCATCACGGTCCGCTATCATGGCCTGGACAAGGAAAACGTCATCGCCATTGCCTTTTCGCAAGAGGGCGGATGCGTGACGGCGATGAAACAGGTCAGCTAGGCGACCCGCGTTCCGCCTCCCAATAATCAAACGCCTGTGCCTGAAGCCGCGCCACCAGCCGCGCGGCATCGGGGCCAGTCCATTCGCCCTTGTATCCATAACGCTCGGCAGCGCCGGTCCACCAGCCCTGCCCCGGCAACCGATCGGTCTCGCGCACCACCAGCACCGCGAGTTCGGGCTCACCCGCAGCGGTGGCCGCTATGTCGATTGCATCGAGCGTCTTGCACACCGCCCGCATCTTCGGGCGCGTGAAGCGGTGGCCGAGCGCACCGAGCAGTTCGGAATAGCTGACCGCACGGCGTTCACAGGCGGCTTCGATCAAGATCGCCCGCACCCGCGCTACATCGGAGATCGATCCGGCGCCGGTACCGGAGGGCACGAGACCCTCGGCGACCAGCCAGTCGTCGAGGGTTTCGCCAAAGCCGGGCGTCTTGCGAGCCATCAGGCAAGCGCCCGGCGCATTATCAGCGCGTCAATTTCTTATACGAAAGCGCCGTAGGCCGATCCGCCGCATCGCCCAGGCGACGCTTCTTATCTTCCTCATATGCTTCGAAGTTACCCTCGAACCATTCGACATGCGAATTGCCCTCAAACGCCAGAATGTGCGTCGCGAGGCGATCGAGGAAGAAGCGGTCATGGCTGATGACCACGGCGCATCCCGCGAAATTCTCGATGGCTTCTTCCAGCGCGCCGAGCGTTTCCACGTCCAGATCGTTGGTCGGCTCATCGAGCAGCAGCACGTTGCCGCCACGCTTCAGCATCTTGGCGATGTTCACGCGGTTGCGCTCACCGCCGGATAGCTTGCCGACATTCTTCTGCTGGTCGCCGCCCTTGAAGTTGAACGCGCCCACATATGCGCGGGTCGAGGCGTCGTGGCCGTTTACCTTCATGTAATCGTGGCCGTCCGAGATTTCCTCCCAGACGTTCTTCTTGGGATCGAGGTGATCGCGGCTCTGGTCGACATAGCCCAGGCGCACGGTCGAACCCATTTCGATGGTGCCGGTGTCCGGGGTTTCCTGCCCGGTGATCATTTTGAACAGGGTCGATTTGCCCGCGCCGTTCGGCCCGATCACGCCCACGATGCCGCCCGCGGGCAGCGTGAAGCTCAGATCCTCGAACAGCAATTTGTCGCCGTACGCCTTGGAGATATTCTCCACCTCGATGACCTTGCCGCCAAGGCGCTCGGGCACCTGGATGACGATCTGCGCGCCGGTCGGCTTGCGGTTCTTCTGCGTCTCCACAAGCTGGTCGAACTTGGCGATACGCGCCTTGGACTTGGTCTGGCGCGCCTTGGCGCCCTGACGGATCCATTCCAGCTCGTTCTTGATCGCGGTCTGGCGGCTCGATTCCTCGCGGTCCTCCTGCTCGAGGCGCTTGGATTTCTTCTCGAGGTAGGTCGAGTAATTGCCCTCGTATGGGAAATACTTGCCGCGATCGATTTCGAGGATCCAGCCGACGACATTGTCGAGGAAGTAGCGGTCATGGGTGATCATCAGCACCGCGCCGGCATATTCCTTGAGGTGATTCTCAAGCCACTGGACGCTTTCGGCATCCAGATGGTTGGTCGGTTCGTCGAGCAGCAGGATCGACGGCTTCTGGATCAGCAGGCGGGTGAGCGCGATGCGGCGCTTTTCACCGCCCGAGAGATTTTCCACCGGCCAGTCCCCCGGCGGGCAGCGCAACGCTTCCATCGCGACTTCGAGCTGGTTGTCGAGCGTCCAGCCGTCGACTGCGTCGATCTTGGCCTGCAGGTCGCCCATCTCCTCCATCAGCGCGTCGAAATCGGTGTCGTCCTGAGGGTCGCCCATTTCGGCGGTGATCGCGTTGAAGCGGTCGACCAGATCCGCGGTTTCGCGCGCGCCCTGCTTGACGTTCTCCAGCACGGTCTTGGTCAGATCGAGCTGGGGCTCCTGCTCCAGATAGCCGACGGTGATGTACTCGCCCGGCCATGCCTCGCCGGTGAAATCCTTGTCCACGCCCGCCATGATTTTCATCAGCGTCGATTTACCGGCGCCGTTGGGGCCGACGATGCCGATCTTGGCACCCTGATAAAATTGCAGATTGATGTTGCTGAGCACCGGCTTGGGCGCGCCGGGGAAGGTCTTGGTCATGTCCTTCATGACATAGGCGTACTGGGCGGACATCTTAGGGACTCCGTTTCGGGAAATTCGAGTGCTGGATTTGGCCGGGCATGTAGCGATGCGCCCGGCGCTTGGCAATTCGCGGGCACGGAAACGCTTCGGAAACCTGACGGCGCATTGGCAAACGTTTCGGGGGCGACTAGCACCTGCACCCATGAACAAGCGCATCCTGCTCGCGGCTGCCGCGGCCCTCGCCCTTCCCCTCCCCGCTTTCGCCCAGACGGCTGCAGACGTGGCCGCGCTTCGCGACGCGGCGCTGAAGGACGATCTCGCCTGGGAGATTACCGAAGGCCTGACCACCGAAATCGGCCAGCGGCTTGCCGCGACCGAAGCCGAAGCACGGGCGCGCGCCTGGAGCGTCAAGAAGCTGACGGCTTTGGGCTTCCACAATGCCCGTATCGAGACGTTCAAGATGCCCGTCTGGGTGCGCGGCGAGGAAAAGGCCGAAGTGCTGGGCGCATCGGCGCAGAAGCTGACTATCGCGGCCTTGGGCAATTCGGGCTCGACCGGGCCCAAGGGCGTTGAGGGCGAGATCGTCTATTTCCCGACGCTCGCCGATCTTCAGGCCGCGCCTGACGGCAGCCTGAAGGGCAAGATCGCGTTCGTAAGCCATGGCATGACCGCGACGATGGACGGATCGCAATATGGCGCATTCGGCGGCGCGCGGCGCACGGGGCCCAGCCTGGCCGCAGCGAAGGGCGCATCGGCGATCCTGATTCGCTCGATCGGCACCGATTATCACCGCAATCCGCATACCGGCGGTACCGGCTGGGCGAAGGACCAGAAGCCGATCGCCGCTGCGGCGCTTTCCGTGCCCGATGCCGAGCAGCTCGAGCGCTTGCTCAAGCGTAGCCCAGTGCGGATGAAGCTGCTGATCACCCCCGAATTCAAGGGCGAAGGCGAATCGGGCAACGTGCTGGCCGAAGTGCCGGGCAGCGATCCCGCCGCCGGCATGGTGCTGGTCGCCTGCCATCTCGACAGCTGGGATCTCGGCACCGGCGCCATCGATGACGCGTCGGGCTGCGGCATCGTCACCGCCGCTGCCAAGCGGATCATGGATGCAGGCCAGCCGCGCCGCACGATCCGTATCCTCTGGGCAGGTGCGGAAGAGCCCGGCGTGTTTGGCGGTGCCGCCTATTTCGAAGCGCACAAGCACGAATATCACGCCGTGGCTGCCGAATCGGATACCGGCGCAGACCGGATCTGGAAGCTGCAGATGACTCTCCCTGACAGCGCCAAGCCTGTCGCGGATCGTCTTGCCGCCGCTCTCGCTCCGCTCGGCATTGCGCGCGGCCGCGATCCGGCAAACGGCGGTGCCGATGTGGGTGCCGTGATCCGCGCAGGCAGCGGCGGCATCGATCTGGCTCAGTCGGCGCTGCGCTATTTCGATCTGCACCACACGCCCGACGATACGCTCGACAAGGTCGATCCCGTTCAGCTCCGCCAGAACGTCGCCGCATGGACGGCGACTCTGGCAATTGTGGCAAATGCGGCAGAGGAAATCGGGCCAGTGAAAAAGGCCAACTAAGGGCCTCACAACCCCGCCGAGGGTCAATCATGGCCCAAATGCGGCAACAAAATGTCGAAATGCCCTCATTTCGTCGCAAATAAGATTGACGCGGGCGGAAAGCCCGTTATTGGAGACGTTCGCGTCGGTCAGTCGGGCCGGATGCGAAACGTTTTAAAGTTCCATTGGAGCGACCCGTATGAAGAAGATCCTTATCGTTGCCGCCGCTGCCGGCCTGGTTTCGCTTGCCGCTTGCGACAAGGGCACCACCACGAACACCACCGCAGAGAACGTTGCTGCAGCTGAGACTGCGAACGCATCGATGTACGACGCAGCTGCTGACAACACCTCGAACACCATTGCTGAAGCAGTGCTCGAGAACAAGGAAGCAGTCGCTGAGAACAAGGCTGATGCAGCCCTCGCGAACGCACACTGAGATTTGACGGCGGAGCGCACGCGCTCCCCTGAGATCTAGCGAAAGGGCGCTCCCGCAAGGGGGCGCCCTTTTTGCATGTCTGGTGTCCGGGATGGGCTTATCGCCCTTCCAGCCGCTACGCTATCTCAAGGGCTGGCGAGGATCAGGTTTCGGGCGACGCTGCGGCTGGCGGCATATTCGCCGCTGGAGCAGCCTTTGCGGGTTCATCCGCCTCCGCCTCAGATGGAGGCGCCTCACGCGGCTGTGGCTGGCTCCATGAGCCCCGCACGACCTCCACTGCCGCGTCCTCTGCCGCTGGCTCGGGAGGATCGCCAACGACAGCACTATATGTCGGCTCGGGTTGCGCGAAGGTCTCAGGAACGGGGCGCTCGGCCTCGCCGGCAAAAATGGCATCGATCCGTACGGGTTCAGCCGGAATTTGCGACGGGCGCGGGTCGATCGGATAGCTCCAGTCGAGCCGTGCAGGTTGTGATGATGCGGTTTCGGGCCAGACTGATGGCGGCGGCTGCTTATAGAAGGAAAAAGCACCGCCTTCCGAATAGCGCGCCATGCCAATTCCGCTGACCGACGCAATGGCGAGGGCAGCTACGCAAAAGGCGGTTGTGGATTGCCGGGGCGTGCGCATGTCAGAAACTCCGGCCCATCAACCTGTGAGGGGTTTCGGTGTTCCTTGGCGAGAATATTCCGCGTCTCTTTTCCTTTGCCTGACGGCATTTCTGTTCTAAGCGCCCCCCAGCGTCGGGGAGTGGCGCAGTCCGGTAGCGCGCCTGCTTTGGGAGCAGGATGTCGCAGGTTCGAATCCTGTCTCCCCGACCACTTCTTCTGAGAATCAAAAAATAGCCGCTACGGCAAAAGCCGTGTTGTCGGTCGGCGCCTCGTGCGCCGCCGTCCGGCCGCGCTCTAAAGACGCGGGATAGCTTCGCTATCCCGGCGCACGCGCGGCGCTGGTGGGCCCGGCAGGACTTGAACCCGCAACCTATCCGTTATGAGCGGACAGCACTAACCAGTTGAGCTACAGGCCCCCCAGCGCGGATTGCCCTAGCGGAAGCCTAGGCCGGCCTGCAAGCATCCCCCGCAGCGATTAGCTGATCCAGCGATGCGGGCCGCACGCCAAGCTGGGCGAGCAACGCGAAAATCTCGCCCCACCAGCGGAAAAATTCCGCGAGATCGGCGGCATCGCGCACATAGGGCGTATGCCCCGGCTCAACCGACGGCGAATGAAACGAGAAATTGAGCAGCCGCAGCCCCTCGCCCACTGCAACGCGTACCGCTTCCTTGGCCTCATCCAGCGGCATATCCTCAGGCGTAAGCGCGACGCGCGAAAGCATGCCGAGCCGCGCGGCAATGCCGTGCCC
>JAZKJE010000010.1:0-12821 GCA_040384525.1 Pseudomonadota bacterium | reverse complement strand
AAGTGGAGGACGCAGCGGTTCGGATTGCGCGCCGCGTGCTGGAACTGCTCCAGACCCGCGACGGCGATGGCTATGTCATGCGCGTCGATCTGCGCCTGCGGCCCTCGCCCGAAGCCACGCCGATCGCGCTGCCCGCCGAAGCGGCGATCTCTTATTACGAGTCACAGGCGCTGCCTTGGGAGCGCGCCGCATTTATCCGCGCGCGGGCTTGCGCGGGCGATCTCGCGCTGGGCGGCTATTTCCTAGACGCGGTGCGCCCTTTCGTGTGGCGGCGCGGGCTCGACTACGGCACGATCCGCGAGATCCGCGACATCAGCCGCCGCATCCGCGATCATTATGCGCAGACCCAGGCGTTCGGCCCAGGATACGATCTCAAGCGGGGCAGGGGCGGCATCCGCGAAGTCGAGTTCTTTGCGCAAATCCACCAGCTCATCCATGGCGGCCGTGACCCCGCGCTGCGTGCCCCCGCCACCCGCGATGCGCTGGCGGCACTCGCCGCGGCGGGCCGGATCGACCCGGACGACGCAGCTGCATTGACCGAGGCCTACACCGTCTTCCGCACGATCGAACATCGCCTTCAGATGGTCGATGATCTCCAGACCCACCGCTTGCCCGAAAACGCCGACTCGCTCACCAACGTGGCTGCACTCCATGGCTTGCCCAGCAGCGAAGCCCTGCTCGATCTGCTCCGCCCGCATTCCGAGCGGGTAGGCCGCGTTTACGATGCGCTCAGCGACGATGCCGAGCCCCGGCTGCCCGCCAGCAACGACAGCCTGCAGGCGCAACTCGCCGCGGCTGGGTTCGATCATCCGCAAGGGGCAGCGCGGATCGTCGAGGGCTGGCGCGGCGGCAATTATCCCGCGCTGCGCACCTCGCAGGCACGCGAGGCGCTCGAAAGCTTGCTCCCAGGCCTGATCGCCGCATTCGCGCAGGCGCCTGACAGCACCCATGCGATCACTCGCTTCGATGCGATGCTTTCGCGGCTGCCCAGCGCGATCAACTTCTTTCGCTTGCTCGAAGCCCAGCCTGCGCTCGCCCGGCTGCTCAGCGCGGTCCTCTGCCACGCGCCTACATTGGCCGAACAACTCGGCCGCCGAGCGCAATTGCTCGACGGACTGATCGACGCCACCGCGCTCGATCCCATGCCCGACGTGCCTGCGCTGATCGCCGAAATGGCGGCGCGAGAGGCGGGCGCGGATTATCAGTGGCAACTCGATCACGTTCGCAAGCTGGTCGGCGAGAAGCGCTTCGCTCTGGGCGCACAGATCGTTGCGGGCGCTAGCGACCCGCTCGAAGTCTCCGCCGGCTATGCCCGCGTTGCCGAGGCAGCAATCGAAGTGCTGGCCCGCTCCACGGTTGAGGAATTCACCCGCGCTCATGGCCGCGTGCCCAACAGCGAACTCGTCATCCTGGCTTTGGGCCGGATGGGCGGGGCCGCGCTCACACACGCCTCCGATCTCGACCTGATCTACCTCTTCACCGGCGATTATGCGGCGGAATCGGACGGCCCCAAGCCGCTCGGCGCGGTCATGTATTACAATCGTCTCGCCCAGCGTGTTTCGGCGGCGCTCAGCGTCGCGACCGCGGCGGGCCCGCTTTACGAGATCGACACCCGGCTGCGGCCTTCGGGTGCACAAGGGCCGCTGGTGGTCTCGCTCGACGCATTCGATCGCTACCAGCGCGAGGATGCCTGGACCTGGGAGCATATGGCGCTCACCCGCCTGCGGCCGATCTTTGGCTCGGCAGAAGCGCGCGCGGCAGTCATGACGAGCGTCGATGCAGTGCTGGCGGGTGCTCGGCCGAAACGCGATGTGGTAGCCGAAGCCTCCAAGATGCGCGACGACATGGCATCGCATAAGCCCCCGCAAGGGCCGCTGGATGCCAAGCTTTCCGAAGGCGGCCTCGTTGATCTGGAATTCGCGGTGCACACGCTTCAGCTCGTCCACCACAAGGCGTTCGATCCGCAGCTCGGCCACGCCATCGACCAGCTATATGCCGCCGGGCTGATGACCGCCGGCATGCGCCCCGCGCATGATTTCCTCTCACGCCTGCTCGTCACCTTGCGCCTCGTCGCGCCCGATCAGCAGGTGCCGGGCCAGCCCACGCAAGCGCTGATCGCCCGCGCAGTTGGTCTCGCGTCATGGGAAGAGGTGGTTGCGGAGCTCGACCGGACCCGGCAGGAGGTTCGCGCGTGCTGGACCGCGATCCGCGGCGGCTGACGGAGACGGACGGACATGGCAATAGAGGAAGGCGACAAGCTTCCCAATATCGAGCTGGATACGCCCAGCGGCGGCACGATCTCGCTCAAGGAGCAGGCCGGGCGCCCCTTCATCCTCTATTTCTATCCCAAGGACGACACTTCGGGCTGCACGCGTGAGGCACAGGATTTCTCAGCGATGATGCCTGAGTTCGAAGCGCTCGGCGCGTCAGTGCTCGGCGTCTCGAAGGATGGTGCGATCAAGCATCAGAAGTTCATCACGAAATATGACCTCACCGTGCCGCTCGCCACCGATACCGATGGCAAGGCGATGGAAGTGTTCGACACCTGGGTAGAGAAGCAGCTCTACGGAAAACGCTATATGGGGATCGATCGCTCGACCTTCCTGTTCGCGCCCGATGGCAAATTGTGGCGCATCTGGCGCCGCGTTCGCGTGCCCGGCCATGTCGTGGATGTGCTGGAATCGGTGAAAGAACTGCTCGCGCGGTGACTAGCGTTGCGCAGGCGGTGAAGGCCGTCCTTGAGACTGCCGAACCGCGCGCCAAGGTGATGCTCGCGCGCCGCGTGGCGCGCGATTGGCGGCTGGGGCGGTTGGCGCATACCTTCGATGTGACGTTGCCCGACAGGCCGTTGCGGCCCGCAGAACCAGAACTCTTGCCCCCCAATCGCATGCCCAAGCGCGGCAAGGGCAGCGAGCATGGCCGCTTGGCGCTGATCCACGCGCTCGCGCACATCGAATTCTCAGCAATCGACCTGGCCTTCGACATGGCCGGGCGTTTCGGAGCGCAATTTCCGCGCGAATTTATCGATGATTGGCTGGGGGTAGGGGCCGATGAAGCGCTGCATTTCGCGCTACTCGATCGCCGCCTTCGCCAGCTTGGGAGCCATTATGGAGCGCTGCCCGCGCATAACGGATTGTGGGATGCAGCGTCCGAAACCGCGCACGATCCGATCGCCCGATTGGCGGTCGTCCCTATGGTTTTGGAAGCCCGCGGACTGGACGTAACGCCTGCCACATTGGAGCGCTTCGAGCGGGTTGGTGATACCGCTACCGCGCGGATTTTATCGCGTATTTTCAACGATGAGATTCGCCACGTTCGGATGGGTACAAAGTGGTTCGAATCGGCGTGCGAGGCGGCGAATCTGCCCGTCGTGGCAACGTGGCAGGCCATGGTCGTTAAGCATTTCAGGGGGCTCATTAAGCCTCCATTCAACGACTCAGCGCGCGACTCAGCCGGTTTGTCCCGCGAATATTACCAAGCCCTTGCCGTTGATTGAATAAATCCGTCACAAGCTCAGTCGTCCAGAAGCGGAGGGGCTGCTGCTGCGACATCAGGGTTTTTAAGCGCCGCCGGAACGTAAAAATTCGGTGCGGGCTTTTTTGGGTTGCCGGGGATACATGGCTAACGCATCGACTACTAAAACACTCAAGCTGAGCCAGCGGTTCCGCAGCTTTTTCACCACCCGTGATTTTATCTTCCATGACGGCCGCGATCTGCGCCGCTTCAGCGTTGCCGGCCGCACCCAGGCCCTGCTCGCGGGCGTTGCTGCAGTCACCGTCGTTTTCTCGGCATATGGCGTTTCGCAGGCCACCGTTGGCGCGATCGCAATCAGCGGCGTGACCGGCACGCCTTCGTCGCCCGAGGCGCAGGTCGCCCAGATGCGCGAACAGTTCGAGGAAATGCAGGCCGATGTCGTCGCTGCCAAGGAAGCCGCCAAGGTTCAGGCCGCCCGCGTCGAGCACAATCAGGCACTGATCGCCGCCACGCTCTCGGGCAATGTCGATCGCGCCGCTATCGAGCGTCCGGTCCCCGCCAAGGCGCTGGAGACCAGCGCCGTTGCCAACGAAATTCTCGCGCCGCTCAAGCAGGTCGAAGCCCGTCAGGTCGCACTCGCAGGCAAGGCGCGCGCCGCCGGCGAAGCTCGCTACCAGCAGACCGCACAGCACCTTCGCACTTTGGGCCTCACGCCCGAGCGTTATTCGAATGTCGCAATGGGCGGCCCTTACGAGCCCGTCGATGAGAGCGACACCAGCGCCGGCTCCGATGCGGCAAACGCCGATGCCCAGTTCCGCGCCCTCTTCCAGACCTGGAAGAAGCTCGACATGCTCGAGCAGACCGTGATTTCCATCCCGTCGATGCAGCCGGTCGAGCGTCTGGTTCTCACTTCGAGCTATGGCGTCCGTTAGGATCCTTTCCGCGGCACCGCAGCGATGCACGCCGGCGTCGATATCCCCGGCGCGATCGGCACCCCGATCTATGCCACGGCAGACGGCGTTATCAGCCATGCCGGTCGCCAGGGCGGTTACGGCAACCTCGTCCAGATCAACCACGGTCGCGGCATCGAAACGCGCTATGGTCACCTTTCGAAGATCATCGTTTCGGACAACACCCGCGTGAAGCGCGGCCAGTTGATCGGCCTGATGGGCTCGACCGGCCGCTCCACCGGCAGCCACCTCCATTATGAAGTCCGTGTCGATGGCAAGGCGGTCAATCCGATCCCCTTCCTGCAGACCGGCGAATATCTGGTCCAGATCCAGGATCGCGCTGCAAGCGCGGTGGGCGGACCCAGCAAGTAATCCCTAGCAGGGGTAGGAGAGAGGAGAGGGGCCGCCCGTGAAGGCGGCCCCCTTTCTTTTGGGCGATTGCCCCCGCGCCCTCGCGCCACTATCTCCCATTCATGGCCACCATCAACCAGCCCGATATCGCGCTCACTGCCTCAGCCGCCGCGCGCGTCGCGGCGATTGCGGCGAAGCAGGCCAAGCCCGCGATCCTGCGTCTCTCGGTAGAGGGCGGGGGCTGCTCGGGCTTCCAATACAAGTTCGGCATGGCCGAAGCGCCTGAAAGCGATGACACCGTAGTCGAGACCGACGGTGTTCAACTCGTGGTCGATTCAATCAGCCTCGATCTCCTCCGCGGTTCGCAGGTCGATTTCGTCGACAATCTCGGCGGCGCGCATTTCGCGGTGACCAATCCGCAGGCCGCTTCCGGCTGCGGTTGCGGCACCAGCTTCTCGATCTGATCCCATGAAGATCGTCAGTTATAATGTGAACGGCATCAAGGCGCGCATGGAGCGCCTGCTGGAATATCTCGCCGAGCAGCAGCCTGACGTGGTCTGCCTGCAGGAACTCAAGAGCTCCGACGAGACGATCCCGATCGCCGACATCGAAAAGGCTGGTTACGGCGCGATCTGGCATGGTCAAAAGGGTTTCAACGGCGTCGCGATCCTCGCCAAGGGTCAGCAGCCCGTCGAGCGCCAGCGCGGCCTGGCGGGCGATCCTGAAGATCTGCACAGCCGTTATATCGAGGCCGAAATCGGCGATGTGATCGTTGCTTCGATCTATCTGCCCAACGGCAATCCGCAGCCCGGCCCGAAATTCGATTACAAGCTGAAGTGGATGGAGCGCCTCGCGGATCGCGCGCAGGCGTTGCTCGCCGAAGAGCGCCCGGTGGTCCTCGCGGGCGATTACAACGTCATTCCCAACGACGACGACACCTTCTCGGTCCCTGTAATGGCCAGCGACGCGCTGATGCAGCCCGAGAGCCGCCAGCGCTATCGCTCCTTGCTCGCACAAGGCTGGACGGATTCGCTGCGCACGCAGTTCCCGAGCGGCGGCGTCTGGACCTTCTGGGATTATCAGGCCGGCGCATGGCAGCGCGACGCGGGCTTCCGCATCGATCACCTGTTGCTCAGCCCGATCGCCGCCGATCGCTTCGCAGGTGCGGGCGTGGACAAGGAATATCGCGGTCGCGAGCGCGCCAGCGATCACGCGCCTACCTGGGTCGCGCTGCGCTGACCGCTTCCGGACAGCCATAATGTCCGCTTCCGAACAGTGATTTGCGCCATCCGCCAGTTTTTGGCGTGTATTGCCGTACTATAGCACCCTTAGCATCTGCGCATATTAGCTAAGTATCTGAAATCGCGTCACCTGAGCGGTTGGCACGCTTGCTGCACTAGTAGAGGCAGCAGGCGGCCCCCCAACAGCGCCTGTCATGGTTAACATTTCAGGGAGTATCAGTTATGACCCGTTTTATCGCTATCGCCGCTGTCGCCACGCTCATCGCCACCCCGGCGTTCGCCGCCGGCGACAAGAAGCCCGCCAAGGATCCGATGGCGCAGCGTGTCTGCGTCGTGAAGTCCACTACCGGCTCGATCCTCGACAAGAAAGAATGCCGCACGCGTGCGGAATGGATCGCGCTGACCGGCGTTGATCCCACCAAGAAGTAATCAGCCCCGGAACCGCCCGCGGCACCCCTTGCGCCGCGGGTTGCTCCGAATGTCCGGCAGCCCCGCTGGACCTTTGCCGGCTCGCTTCTCCCTAGGAAGCGGGCCGGCTTCGATTCGTCCGCGGTTACAGTGCTTTGGCGTAGACCAGATATTCGCGGTTAATCTTGCTGTCGATCGCCTCGGCAATCGCGTTCATGCCCTGATTATCATCAAGCACCCAGCCAAGCTCGCCGCGCGTCGTCCCGTAATCCTTCACCGCAGCACGGCGGCAATATTCGATCATCATGAAAACCAGCTGGCTCGCCATGCGCGAAGCCTGAAGCTTTTTGACCACCCCCATCAGCGGCACGCGCATCGTCCGCGCCTTGGGCTTGTGCAGCCACCACAGCAATCGCGCCCAGCCAAAGGGGAACAGATTGCCCTTGAGCGGCATCAACGCTTCGTTCAGATCGGGGAGCGAGATCATGAACGCCACCGGCTCGCCATCATATTCGGCGATGCGGATCAGCTGTTCGAAAACCAGCGGCTTCAATTTCTTGCCGACATCGTCGATCTCGGGCTGGGTCAGTGGCACAAAGCCCCAATTGTCCGACCATGCATCGTTCAGGATCGAGAGGATCAGCTTGGCCTCGTCCTCGAACCGAGATTTATCGACCATGCGAATGTTGATGCGGCTGTTCTTTTCGCCGGCCGCAACGATGCGATTGATCAGCGGCGGGAAGCCCTCGACCACCGGCAGATCATAGGTCAGCAATTTCTTGACCGGGCCATAGCCCATGCCCTCGATCCAGCCGCGATATTGCGGCTGATGGTGCCCCATCATCACTGTCGGCGCGTGGTCGTATCCCTTCACCAGCAGCCCCGGCTCTTCCCACACGGAAAGGCTCATCGGCCCGATCGCCCTGGTCATGCCCTTCTTGCGCAGCCAATCCTCGGCCGCGTTGATCAGCGCCTTGGCGGCGTTCTGGTCCTCAGCCTCAAACATGCCCCAAAAGCCAACGCCGGGGCCAAAGCCCTGTTCGGCCGGCATTTCCAGCGCCAAAAGATCGAGATGCGCCGAAATGCGCCCAACCACCTTGCGATCGCGCTCGGCAAGGAACAATTGCGCTTCGGCATGGCTGAACCAGCCATTCTTCTTCGGGCTTATCTTGGCATATTCCTCTACCTTTAGCGGCGGCACCCAATTGGGGTCATTGCCGTTCAGCCGATAGGTGAGCTCGACAAAGGCCTTGGTGTCCGCCTTTGTGATGACCGGGCGGATGGACAGAGAAGACATGGAAAGAGCCCCTTTCTTGGGCGCGTGAAGTCCTGCGTCGCGGGCGCGGTGTCAAGGCCGGAACCCGCCGGACCTGTTATCGTCAACATCTAGCCACTATCTAATTGCAATGGGCCAGACCATGAACACTGCACTTGCTCTCGATGCGCGCGAAGCCGCCGTGCCGCGCGCCGTGCGCGAGCGGATCGCCGATGATAAGGTGATGCTGCGCGCCGCCGCTGAAATGGCCCGCGATCTCGCTGCGCACAAGCCGCTGATTTACTGGAGCGATATGATCGCGTCGGTACTGATCGGCTATGGCGCATTGGTCGTCGCCGTTACCGCGAACAGCATTGGGCTGGGCCTCGCCGCCGGGCTGGTCTCGGCGCTGGGCCTCTATCGCGCGATCAGCTTCATCCACGAGATTTCCCATATGAAGCCGGGCGCCGTGCCGGGCTTCCGCCTGGGCTGGAACCTGTTGGTCGGCGTGCCGCTGATGGTGCCGTCATTCATGTATGAAGACGTCCACGTCCATCACCATGCCCGCACCAAATATGGCACGATCGAGGATCCCGAATATCTGCCGCTCGCGCTGATGAAGCCGTGGACGCTGCCGATGTTCGTGATCGTTGCTCTACTGGCGCCGATTGGCCTGCTGATCCGCTACGGTGTGCTGTCGCCGCTCTCGCTGGTGATTCCGCCGCTGCGCAAATTCGTGGTCGAGCGCTATTCAGGCCTCGTCATCAACCCATCCTATCGCCGCCGCATGCCCGAAGGGCGTTTCCGCACCGAATGGCTGGCGATGGAGGCCGGCGCGAGCATCTGGGCAATGACGTTCATTGCTCTGGTGGCCACCCGCACAATCCCGCTCAAGATGGTGTTGATCGGCTTCGCTATCGTCTCGGTCGCAACCGTGATCAATCAGGTCCGCACGCTCGTCGCGCATCTCTGGGAGAATGAGGGCGAGGCGATGACTGTCACCGCCCAATATCTCGACAGCGTCAACGTGCCGCCGCCCGCTTTGCTGCCAGCACTCTGGGCACCCGTGGGCTTGCGCTACCACGCCCTGCACCATCTGCTGCCCAGCGTGCCCTATCACAACCTGGCCGAGGCCCACCGCCGCATCACGACCGCGCTGGAGCAGGGCTCGGTCTATCACAAGGCAAGCTATTCGGGGCTTCCGGGGCTGGTCGGCCAGCTCGCGCGCTCGACGATGGTGAAGCGCTAGGAGCAGTCGCCGGTAGTGCAAACCGCGACGAGGCTAAGCAGCGGCACCAGCGGGATGGCCGCTATCACGTAGATCGCTGCGATCAATGTCTTCACGCGGTCTGACCAGGGCGCGGTGACTGCACCAGCCAGTCCCGCCGTGCCAGCCAGGATAATCGCCAGCAGGGCCCAGTCGCGGTGGAAACCGATAAGGTGCGCCCAGAGCAGGAGCACAGCCGGCGGTGCGAGCAGCATGACCGTCAGCGCCCGGACGGTCGCCAGCATCATCACTCTTCGGTTTTCAGCAATACCGCTTCGCCGATCATCAGGAACAGCAAAAACGGCGCCCAAGCCGCGAGGAAGGGCGGGTAGGCGCCCAGATTGCCCATAGCGAGCGCGAAATTATCGGCGACGAAGTACAGGAAGCCCAGCGCCATGCCGATCACGGCGCGCACGAATAGCTTGCCGCTCCGCGCCAGCCCGAACGCCGCCACCGCGCCGAGCAACGGCATCAGGAGCGCCGAGAGCGGCCCCGAAAGCTTGTGCCACAGTGCCCCGCGAAGTGCCTTGGTCTGCCGCCCGGCAAATTCCAGATCGGTTATCGCTTCATAGAGCTCGAAGAACGACATGCCCTCAGGATTAACCGAAGCCAGTGTGAACTGATCCGGTCGCACGCCATCCGCGATCCGCAGCGGCGCGATCTTGGTCAGCGTGCCCGCTGCCACATCGAAGCGCTGCGCCCCATCGACCCACCAGCCCGCCCCATCGCGCTTGCCCGTGGTCGCGGTAAGGATCGAGCGGAGCGAGTCGCCCTCGCGCTGATATTGGGTGATGCCAAAGAGTTGCGCTGCATCGCCGCGCCCATTGATCTGCGAGACGACGATCAGATCGTCACCATCCTTTACCCACACATTCGATCGGTCGCCGCGATCCACCGGAAGTGGCGCATATTCCACCTTCTTCCACTGGGCGAGTGTCGAGGATGCGCGCGCCACCACACGCTCGTTGAAGGTGAACGAGATGCCCGCGACCACCATGCCGGTGAGCAGCAGCGGCGCAAGCACCTGATGCGCCGAAAGCCCCGAGGCCTTCATCGCAATGACTTCGCTGTTCTGGTTGAGCTGAGAGAGCGTGATGATCGAGCCGAGCAGCACTGAATAGGGCAGGAAGGTCGCGATGATCTGCGGCATGCGCAGCCCCACATAGCGCCAGATCTCGGTATCGCCATTGCCGGCATAAGCCAGCACGCGGCCGCTCTCCGTCAGCAGATCGAGCGACTGGAGCACCAGCACCAGCGCCGCCAGAATGGCGAACGTCCGCACCAGGAACATCCGTGCCATGTACAGCGACATGGTTTTCGAGGGGAAGAAGTTCATCAGGTTGGTCATGCCGCGCCCTCAGTCTTCTTCCTGCGACCCGGCAGGTAGCGGGTGAACAGCTTCACGAACTTGTCGAACCATTTCTCGACCGACGAAAGCGGCTGGCCGCCCGGCACATAGGCTGTTTGGTAATAGAGCCAGAACGTCAGCCCCGCGAACAACGCCCAGGGCGTCCAGAGCGCGATAAACGGATCGATTCGCCCGAGGCTGCCGATCGCCTGCGCGTACTCGTTTATCTTGTGATAGGTCACGATCAGCACGATCGACAGGAACACGCCCAGCGCCGAAGTCGATCGCTTCGCCGGCACGCCCAGCGCCACTGCGAGCATTGGCAGCAGGAACATGGAAGCCACTTCCGCCAGCCTGAAATGATAGGCGGCACGGCTGGTGTCGCGCTGCACTACCTCCGCCTCCCGATCGCTGCCGATCCGCGCCAGTTCGGGCAGGGTCTGCTCAAGGCTACGGTCGCCGCGCTTGCGGAACTGCTCATATTTGGGGAGCGGGATCGGCAGATTATGCGTGGTGAAGGTAAGCACGCGCGGCACCGGCGAACCCTTGTCCGTGTGCACCAGCGTGCCGTTCGTCAGCTTGAAGATGATCGTGTCGGGATCGTCGGAGCGCAGGAATTGCCCCTTTTCGGCGGTCACCGCGATCGGGCTGCCGTCCGCCGTCGACATCTGGACGAAGATGCCCGAAAGCGCGCGCCCGCTATCCTCGCTCTTTTCGATCCGCAGCGTCATGCGCTGCCCGAAGCTGGTGAACTCGCCCACCTTGATCGAAGCGCCCAGCGCGCCGGTGCGTAGTTCGAAGCGCAGTTGCTCGTAATTGTATCGCGCCCAGGGCTGCAGGAAGCCGACGATCGAGAAATTGAGCGCCGCCAGCGCGAGGGCGTACATAAACGGCACTTTGAGCAGCCGCGTATAGCTCATCCCCACGCCGCGCAGCACGTCCAGCTCCGAAGATGTGCCGAGCTTGCGGAACGCCAGCAAACAGCCCAGCATCAGCCCGATGGGGATGCCAAGGCCCAGATATTCCGGCAGCAAATTCGCCAGCATCCGCCAGACGACGCTCACGGGTCCGCCCTCGGTTGCGACGAACTCGAACAGCCGCAGCATGCGATCCAGCACGAGCAGCATTGCGGAGATCAGCAGCGTCGAGATCAACGGAACCGCGATCAGCCGCGCCATGTAGCGATCGATCGAGTTCATGCGGGTGCTTATCGTGCCTTCTTGCAAGGCGCGAACCGGCGCCGTTGGGTGAACGAGAGCCTATACCCTCGGTTCCCCACGGCGCCAGCGTTTAGTTTCCCGGATTGGGGTTCATCGGGACGACTGCTGCGCCCTGCGGGTTCATCCGTGCCGCATTGGGATCGATCTGGGGCTTGGCGGCGGCGGCCTGCGCCTCGCGCCGATCATATTCCTGCATCCGCATTTTCGCCTCGCCATATCCGGGATTGGCGCGAATCTGGTTGCGCATCTCGCTGATCGCGTTGGCGAACTGGACGATCTTGCCATTCTCGATCTGCTTGATGAATTCATCCGCGACCTTGCCCAGCCCGACGCGGAACAGCGCCACATCCGCGAACGATCCCGGCGAACCCTTCGGCATCGCATCGCGATTGATGTCCACCTTGATCGAAAGATTGGTCTTCTTGCCTCCATCCATCGGCTCGAAATTCAGCTTCAGATGGATTGCCTCAACCCCGTCGCGCTTGACGACATAGTCGATCTCGCGGCCCGGCACGCTGGTGACCACCGGCCAGCTGATCCGTGGATCGGCCGGCGTGGACATGCCGAAATCGCCCAATTCCTCGCGCCGCTGGTTGAGAATCGCATCGAACGCACGCCAGCTTTCTTGGGGGCTGGCGTTGACGGTGCGGACGATATCGGCGCCGAACTGGTCCGAGACCATATAATAGCCGCCACCGCCCAGCACCGCAGTGCCGACTAACATTTCGCGTATCATGGAGCCCCCATGCTTTCTGTTACGCAGACGATATGCTGGCCGGGTAAAGCAATGCTGGGCGATGAAGGTAAATACGGCGTCAGGCCAAGGTGACTCAGGCGGGGTGACGTTTTTGCGTCAACGCTCTATGGGGCCTCATGCATTTTCTCGACCAAGCAAAGATTTTCGTCCGCTCCGGCGCCGGCGGCCCCGGCGCCGTCAGCTTCCGGCGTGAGAAGTTCATTGAATATGGCGGCCCCGATGGCGGCAATGGCGGCAAGGGCGGCGACATCATTTTCGAAGCCGTCGCCGGCCTGAACACCCTTATCGATTTCCGCTACACCCAGCATTTCCGGGCCGCGCGCGGCCATGGCGGCTCGGGCTCGAACCGCACCGGCGCAGGCGGCGACGATCTGGTCATCCAGGTGCCGATCGGCACGCAAATCCTGTCCGACGACGATGATCGCACCCTGCTGGTCGACCTGACCAAAGAGGGCCAGCGCTCGATCTTCTTCCGTGGCGGTGACGGCGGCCGCGGCAATGCCAGCTACAAGACCAGCACCAATCGCGCGCCCCGCCAGCACGGCACCGG
>JAZKJE010000009.1:83381-109144 GCA_040384525.1 Pseudomonadota bacterium | reverse complement strand
CCGCGACTTCATTGAGCGCATAAGCGTGAATATCGTCGGCCCAGCACATCTGGGGCGCGCATTTGCCCTTCATCGCCTTTGCGACGTCATCGGACATGTTGGTTGAATTGGGCCCACCGGAGAGCACGCCGGTGGGCGGTCCGGGCAGCTTGGCGTCGAGCGAAGGCGCCCAGAAACGGTGGTGCGGGTTGCGCATCGGGCGCCCGCCATAGCCGCTGACATAGGACACATCGAGCGGATTGCGGCCGAGGACGTAATCCAGCGCGGCGATGACGCCGGCGCGGTATTTCGCATCGCCGGTCAGATCGTGCGCGGTGGCGAGGATCATGGCGCGGTTGAGCAGGCTGGAGTTCGAGCCCCAGGGATAATCCTTGGCCACGTAGGGGATCGCATAGCCATTGCCGGCTTCGTCCTTGAGGAAGCGATCGGCGGCGGCGACGACTGATGCCTGGAGGCGCTTCACCTCGGCTGCGGGAAGCAAAGCCGGGCGGGTGGCGAGCAGGATTGTGCCCAGCGCCGCGGTGCCCGGCCATGACGGTTCGCGAACATCCTCGCGGAAGTGGCGCGAATGCTGGACCGCCTGCGCATATTCATCGTCGCCAGTGGTGACGAGAAGCTCGGCTGCGGCCCAATAGAATTCGTCCGAAACATCGCGGTCGCCATAGCCGCCGCTGCCGGTGAAGCTGTTGGTGGCGAGGACTTCCGGATTGCGCTTTGCCGCGGCCCAAGCGCTTTTTGCTGCGGTGAGGCAGCGTGCAGCAAAGGCGTCGTCTACGCCTTTCCACAGCCGGGCGCATTGGGCGGCGGTGGCGGCGAGGTTGAGCGTGGCGGCAGTGGTCGGCGGATAGAGCAAGCGCTCTTCGGGATCGTCCTGCGGCGGCATCGGTAGCGCGGTCCAATTGCGGTCGGCGACTTTTTGGAGCGCCATGCCGCTGGCATCGATTTCGGCGAAATCGGCGGGCGCGGCGGTCCAGGGATTTTGGCCCGGCGCGAGCGGCTTGAACGGGCCGACGGGGACGCTGAGGCGCTGCCCTGCGGGGAGTTGCATCCGCAGCATCCATTCCATCTCATAGCGCGCTTCATCGAGCAGATCGCTGGCGCCGTTGCCGGCTTCCGGTATCTTCAGCGACTTGTCCGGGAAGGCGTTCGGGCGGCGCTCATACGCGTTGAGCAAGGTCCACAGCGAGATGCCGCCGTTGACGACGTATTTGCCGTGATCGCCTGCATCGTACCAGCCGCCGCGCACATCCATTGCGAAGCCACAAACCGGCCATTCCACGCCGCGCTCGTCCTTGCCGGTGAAGCATTTGGCTAACTCCTTCGCGTGGCCGGCCGGGCGTGCCCATTTTGCACCGACGAAGCGCGCCTCGATCGGCACACCCGCGCGCTGATGGTAGAAGAAGGCCAGCGCATCCTTGGCCAATGGCTTGTAGATGCCGGGCATGATCACGAAGGGCTCACTCTCCGTGCCCGCGACGACCAGGCGGTAGCTCTCCTGTCCCTGCCCCTTATACGCGCTGAAATCCGCGCGCTGGATATGTTTGCCGCCCGATGCCGGATCCTCGCCATAGACAATGGTCTTGCCGGCGAGCACCGTGGTCCCCCTGCCATCGATGAGCTTCCAGTCGAGGGGGGCATCCCCGCCTTGGACGATCGCGATCTTGGTATCGCCGGGCTCGAAGCCGATCTGGTTGAGGTGGATCAGCGGCTCTTGCGGAGTGACAGCGCTGACAAGCAACGGTGCGGCGAGGAGTAGCAGGCGCATGGGTCTATTCTCCGGTGGCGGCGAGCAGGCCGAAGACCGAGCCGACAAACCCGCCGGCGGTCTTGGTGGTCAGGCTGTCGGTTTCGATGGTGCCGAGCGTTTTCCAGACCGGCGGCTTGAGACTACGCGACCGGCTGGGCGTGCCATAGCTGAAGACGTAGCGGTTCTTGTCGACCGCGATGCGGAAGGTGAGCGGGCCGACGAAGCGATCCTGCTGTGCAGTGAAGAGCGTCTTGCCCTGTTTCGGATCCTTCGGCCCATCGCGTTGATCAACGGTGATCATTGTTTTGCCCCCCACGCGCTTCACGCCGAGGAAGAACCAGTAATCGTCGTTCTGCAGCACCGCGAGGCCGGCGCGGTCGCCATCCTTTTGCGGATCGAAGAACAATTGCGTGGTGGCGGTGGCTTTGGTGTGGGCCTGACGGTGGGCGAGGAAGCTGGGGTTTGCGTTGTCGCCAAGGCCGGCAGCGCGCGCGGTGATATTCAGGCTGTCATTGGCGAGCGTATACCATTGCTCGCGCGGGTTACGCAGCATCATCCATGCGGCGCCGAGCGCCTGACCGGAGAATTCCTCGCGGAATTCGAAGGCGCCGTTGAGCGGCACAAGCGACTTGGCACTGGCGGGCAATTGCGGGCGAGCGTGGGTCAGCGGGATCGCCTGACCCGGGCGCGTGATGACGGGCCAGCCATCCACCCATTCGACCGGCAACAGGAAGGTCTCGCGACCGGTGGTGTAGAAATCGCCAGCGTATGGCCGCACCGCGAGGAAAGTGGCCCACCATTTGCCATCGGGCGTGGTGACGAGCTGGGCGTGGCCGGCGGAGGTGACGCGGTGATCGCGGTCCATCGGCAGATCGCGCTGGGTGAGGACGGGATTACTGGGATTGGGCAGGAATGGGCCGGTGACGCTTTTCGAGCGCAGGATGACCTGGCTATGGCCCTCTGCGGTGCCGCCCTCGGCGCAGCTTAGATAATACCAGCCATCCTTCTGGAAAATGTGCGGCCCCTCAATCCAGATTGGCCTTTTCGAGAAATCCACGCCGCCGTTCACCAGGACGGTGCGCGGGCCGAAGCTCTTGAGCCTCTTGAGATCGAATTCCTGAATCCAGATCGCGCGGTGGCCCTGATATTGCGGCTCGCCCTCCGGGCCTCCGTTATTGAGGATCCAGGTGCGGCCATTGCTGTCGAAGAACAGCGAGGGATCGATGCCGCCCTCTAGCGCGGGCAGGAAGACCGGATCGGACCAGGGCCCGGCGGGGTTCTTCGCGGTGATGACGAAATTGCCGCCGCAATCGACGCAGGTGTTCAGGATGTAGAAAATGCCGTCCTTGGCCTGGATCGTAGGGGCGAAAACGCCGCGTGATAGGCCGAGTTGCTTGAAATCGAGCTGGTTTGGCCGGTCGATCGCGTTGCCGATCTGGGTCCAATCGACGAGGTTTTTCGAGTGGAATATCGGGATGCCGGGGAAATAGCTGAAGGTGGAGGTGACGAGGTAGAAATCGTCGCCCACGCGGGTGACGCTGGGGTCTGGATAAAAACCGCGCAGGATCGGATTGCGATATTCGTTCGGCCCGAGCGGAAGCGCATCGATAGGATCGGCGCCCCGATATTCGAACCATTTGAATTGGGCGACCGGCTGGGCTGCGCCGGGCGTGGCGAGCAGCAAAGCGATGAGGGCGAGGAGCTTTTTCATGCCGCGCAATGCTCGCGGATGAAGTCTTTGTGCTTGGGCATATAATCCGCCGAATTGGCGATCGCTTCCTTGATATGGGCGAGGCGAGCGCGGGTTTCTTCGAGACTCATGATATTGGCGACGGGATCGTAGCTTTCCGCTTTCATCAACTGGCCGTGCATCACGGCGAACCAGCTGGTGTCGTTGAACAGTTCTTCGTTTTCGCGGAAGCAGCGGCCATGCGTTTGATAGACGCGCATCTTCTCCGCTAACCGTTCCGGTATTTCCATGTTGCGGCAATAGTTCCAGAACGGTGAGTCATCGCGCTCAGTCGCGTGGTAGTGCAGGATGATGAAGTCGCGGATTTCCTCGTAATCCGTAGTCATGATCCGGTTGTAGCGATCGATGTCGGCCTGGCGGAAATCGCGATCAGGGAACATGCTCAGCAATCGCGACAGGCCCGACTGGATCAGCCAGATAGCGGTGGATTCCAGCGGCTCGATGAAACCGCCCGCCAATCCCAACGCAACGCAATTCTTTACCCATAATTGGTTGCGGTGGCCGGTGGTGAAACGAACAGTGCGCGGATCGGCCAGCGGCTTGCCGTCAAGATTCTTGAGCAGGATGCCGGTGGCTTCGTCCTCGCTCATATAATCGACCGAGAAGACATGGCCGTTGCCGATGCGATGCTGGAGCGGGATGCGCCATTGCCAGCCTGCGGTGTGCGCCGTCGAGCGGGTGTAGGGCGTCCATTCGTCGACGCTTTCGCAGGGGACGGCGACGGCGCGGTTGCAGGGCAGATATTGCGACCAGTCGGTGAAGCCAGCTTTCAGCGCCTGCTCGATAATCAGGCCGCGGAAGCCCGAGCAATCGATAAACAGATCGCCCTCAATCTCGTCGCCATTTTCCAGCACGACCGACTGGACGAAGCCATCCTCGCCGCGCAGCTTCACATCGACGATTTTGCCCTCACGGCGGACGACGCCGCGTTCCTCGGCAAAGCGGCGCAGGAATTTGGCGTAGAGCCCGGCATCGAAGTGGAAAGCGTAAGGGATTTCGCTCAGCGGCGAATTGCCCGCATCGATCGGACGCATGAACTTGTTCGCCTTGCTCGCCGTGGCCTGAAGCGACCAATCGTCGAAGCTTGGCGCTTCGCCCATCTGGTGAAGGCGGAGATAATATGCGTGGAAAGACACACCCTGCATATCAAGCCCAATTTTTCCAAATGGGTGATAATATGTGTGACCCTGCTTACCCCAATTGACGAATTGAATCCCCAGTTTGAAGCTGCCCTGCGTTTCGCGCATGAACTGGTCTTCGTCGATGCCGAGCATGCGATTGAAGGTTGCCATTTGCGGGATGGTCGCTTCCCCCACCCCGACAATGCCGATCTCGTCGGATTCGATCAGCGTGATGCTGGCATATTCGGTGGTGAGGATGCGCGAGAGCGTCGCGGCGCTCATCCAGCCGCCAGTGCCCCCGCCGACAATGACGATACTGCGGATCTTGCGGTCGGTCATGTGGAACTCCGAGCGGGTGCGTTACGCGCGAGCCATTCTTCGTGGCGCGGCATGGATTGGGATGTCTGCGCGAAAAGCGCCTTGATGCGATCCAGCGTGTTGCGGATCTGGGCGGTATCGATGGTGTCTGCGAGCGGATCCCAGCCGGCGGGCATCACCCCCTGCCCCAGCAGCACGGCGATCCACGAGGATTCGGCAAAGAGCTCGTCATCGTAGCGGAAGAAGCGGCCACGACCCCGGAACAGATCGAGCTTGCGGCTGAGCGTCTCGGGAATTTCCATTTCGCGCACGCGGCGCCAGAGGTCGCCATCTTTCCGTTCGTTTGCGTGGTAGTGCAGGATGATGAAGTCGCGGACCTGTTCCATCTGGGTGTCGGTCAGGCGGTTATATTCATCGCGCTCGACGTCCGAGAAACCGGCGTCGGGCAGGAGCGCCATCAGTTTGGAAATTCCAGCCTGGATCAGATGGATGCTGGTGGACTCCAACGGCTCAAGGAAGCCCGAAGAGAGGCCCAATGCGACGCAGTTCTTGTGCCAAGCCTTTTTGCGGCGACCCGCTTCGAACTTGAGGATGAAGGGGTCGCGCAGCGGTTTGCCGTCGATGTTCGCCAGCAGGGTTTCGCGGGCCTGATCGTCCGAAATATCACCGCTGCAATAGACATAGCCGTTGCCGATCCGGTGCTGGAGCGGGATGCGCCACTGCCAGCCGGCGGGGCGCGCGGTGCAGCGGGTATAGGGCGTGATCGTCGCGTCCGGTGCTTCGCAGGGGACGGCCATTGCGCGATCGCATTGCAGCCAATGCGCCCAGCTTTCCCAGCCTGCGCCGAGGGTCTGCTCGATCAGCAGCGCGCGGAAGCCGGTGCAGTCGATGAAGAGTTCGCCCTCGATGCGGCGATCACCCTCTAGCACCACCGCTTCGATATATCCGTCTGCGCTGCGGAGCGGCACATCGACCACCTTGCCTTCGTGGCGGACCACGCCGCGTTTCTCGGCATAATCGCGCAGATAGGCGGCGTAGAGCGAGGCATCGAACTGATAGGCATAGGCCATGCGAGACAGAATCGATGCGGGATCGGACGATGGCGGCGCATAGCGGCCAAGCTTCATCGCCATGGCGCAGAGATTGTAATCCTCGATGCCCGAGGCTTGGCCGCTCTCTAAAAGCTTGCGCCAGAATTGGTGGAATTTGACGCCTTCGATATCGAAACCAAACTCGCCAAAGGGGTGGAAGTAACGGTCGCTCTCATTCTTCCAGCCGACAAAATCGATGCCGAGCTTGATCGTGCCCTGGGTACGCTTGAGGAAATCGTTTTCGTCGATCCCGAGGAGGCCGTTAAAGTTGCGGATCGGCGGGATCGTTGCCTCGCCCACGCCCACCGTGGCGATGGCGTCGGACTCGACCAGCGTAACCTTTACACCGGTGCGGATCAGGCGCGAGAAGGCGGCGGCGGCCATCCAGCCTGCGGTACCGCCGCCGACGATGACGATGCTGCGGATCGGCTGGGGCGCGGTCATGCGCCGTTGGCGATCTGGGCAAGCGTGGCGCCGTGGCTCGGCATCGCCTTTGCCGCATCGACGATCAGTTCGCGCAGGCGCGTGACATGCTGGATGATTGCCGGTTCGGGCACGGTATCGGCGATTGCATCGTAGCGGCGCGGGTGCATGCCCTGCCCGTCCAGCATGGCGATCCATTCGGCACGGTCGAACAATTCCTCGTCATACATCGGCATGCGGCCGCGGCTGGCATAGAGATCGAGCTTGTACTGGAGTTCGGGTGGCACCGACATCGCGCGGGCAGCCTCCCAGAAAGGTTCGCCGGTGCGGGCGTTCGTCTTGTAATGCGCGATCACGAAATCGCGGACGCGATCGGCTTCCTGCGCAGTGATGCGGTTATATTCGGCGGCTTCGGGCCCTTCCACATTATTCGGGAAGAGCGCGATCAGGCGCCGGATGGCGTTGTGCACCAGCTGGAGGGCATGGCCGTGAAGCGGCTCTACCAGCGCGGCGGCGGCGCCGATTGCGATGACGTTGCCTGCCCATGCGCGGGTGCGGCGACCCTGATGGATAGCGATGGCGGCGGGATCATCATGGTGCACGGAGGAGAAGAACATCGCCTCGCTGGGCCCGCCGATCAGAGGGACGCTACGCAGCCATCCTGCGGCGTGCGCGCTGATATGAGTGTAAGGCGGGGGTACGCCGTCCTGCGCGGTGCTCCGTTCGAGCACGCGATCGCAGGGGAGCCATTCGGACCAGCTTTCGAAGCCGTGATCCTGGCCGAGCAAGGCGGCGGGCCCCGAGCAATCGAGGAAGAGATCGCCCGCGATCTGCACGCCGCCTTCGATTTCGAGTGCGGTGATGTGGCCATTTTCCGCGCGGATGGCCTGGACGAACGGCGCTTCGTGATGGGTGATGTTCTGCGCGAGCCCCCGACAGATGGCCGCGAGCGCCGCCTTGTCTAGGTGCAGGCCGTAGCCATAGCTCGACAGCACCGAGCGCGGGTCCAAGCTGGGCCGCGCGAAACGGCCCGCGGCGGCGGCAACGGCGGCGAGCGAGAAATCGGTGGGGCGCACAGGGTGTCCTGCCGCGCGCAGCTTCGCGACGAGTGGGGGGAAGGCGATGCTGCCCATCCCTACGCCCACATCACCGAATGGGAGAAACCAGCCCGGCTGCGCGCCGGCCCAGCCTGCAAAAGCGGACCCGAGCGCGAAGGTGCCGCGCGCGGCGCGGAGCAAGGCGTCTTCGTCCACGCCATATTCGCCGAGGAACAGATGGAATGCGGGAAGCGAGGCTTCGCCGACGCCGAATGGGCCGATGCTGTGATCGGAGCCGCGGGTCTCGACCAGGTCGATCGCGATGCCGCTGCCTTCGAGGGCGCGGCTGAGCCCGAGCGCGCTCATCCAGCCGGCAACGCCGCCGCCCAGGATCGCGATGCGCCGGATTGCCGCCATGTTCAGGCAGCCGCCAGCGCGGCTTCGTGGGTGGGCATGGCCTCGGCAGCTGCCGCATAACGCGCGCGCAGATCGGCCATGGCGGACAGCAGATCATCGGCGGAAAGCCGCGCGGACAGCGGATCGTGCGCGCCGGGCAGCACATTCTGCCCGAGATAGACTGCGAGCCAACTCGGCTCGAGGAACATGCCGTCGCGATAATTCACCACCACGCCCCGCTCCCGAAAGAGCTCCATCTTGTACCGAAGCGAATCGGGCAGATCCATTGTGCGACAGTAATTCCAGAAATCGGAATCGTCGCGCTGGGTGGCGTTGTAATGCAGGATCAGGAAATCGCGGACGCGCTCATATTCGAGCACCATGACGCGGTTGAACTCCTCGGCATCGAGCGGATCCCATTCGCCCGTGGGGAAAAAATCGAGCAGCCGCCCGATGGCGAGCTGGATCAAATGGATGCTGGTCGATTCGAGCGGTTCGAGAAAGCCCGAAGAGAGACCGATAGCGACGGTGTTGCCCACCCACTGCCTTTTCCGCTTGCCGGTGACGAACCGCAGCTTGTTGGGATCGGCGAGCGGTGGCGCGGCGATTTCGCCCAACAGTGTTTCGAGGGCCTCGTCGTCCGAGACGAAGTTGCTGGAATAGACATGGCCGTTGCCGCAGCGATGCTGGAGCGGGATTTTCCACACCCAACCGGATTTCTGCGCGGTCGAGCGGGTGAGCGGCATCGGCGGCCCATCATTCGGGCACGGGATCGCGATGGCGCGATCGCACGGCAGCCAATGCGTCCACTCCTCGTAACCCGCCTGTAGCTTCTGCTCGATCAGCAGGCCGCGAAACCCGGAGCAATCGACGAACAGATCGGCTTCAATTCGCTCGCCGCTTTCTAGCGTTACCGATTCGATGAAGCCGGTCTCGCTGCTAATCGCGGCATCGACGACCTTGCCCTCCTGCCGCACGACACCGCGTGCTTCGGAATATTCGCGGAGGAATTTGGCGTAGAGCCCGGCATCGAACTGATAGGCGTAATTATAGGTGTTGAGCAGCGAAGCGGGGTCTTCGCTCGGGTGATGAAATCGCCCGCGCCGCGCAGCCTGAATCGGTAGCGAGAATTCTTCGAAAGCCGGAGTCGCGGCCTGTTCGCGCATCCGCAGCCAGTGCTGGTGGAAGGGTACGCCGCCGAAATCCTGACCGAACACACCGAACGGATGGATATACGAATCGCCGAGTCGACCCCAGTTCCTGAATTCTATGCCGAGCTTGAACGTGCCCTTTGTGCGCGCCAGAAAATCGGCCTCATCGAAGCCGAGCGTCGCATTGTAGTGGCGGATGTGTGGAACGGTGGCTTCACCGACCCCGACGGTGCCGATTTCGGCCGATTCGATCAGGCGAATCTCGAGCGGTGAATTGCCGAACTTGTTCGACAAGGCAGCCGCCGTCATCCATCCGGCCGTGCCGCCGCCGACGACCAGAACGCGTTTCACCAACATCGGGTCATGCCCCTCTCCAAGCCTAAATGTTAGCGCTCCCCCAATCGGGCGGTCAATCGCAATGCCGTCGCATTTTGTGCCGGAAGCCGCGCGAATCAGTTTCTTCTGGCACACGCCTGCACTCCCCAAACGTTGCAATTGCGCCACAAAATCCACTCTTTGCAGAATTGTTTCTGAGACGGCTTGATCTTTGCCCCGAACCTCAATTAAGTTCTAGGAAGACATAACGACGCTACGAAGTGATAGCGCTAACATAACCAAGGGGAGGACGGCTTGATGCGCAAGCTTTATACAATTCAGAGAACTGACAACGCTGGCAGGTTACGCGCCAGCATGCTCCGGGCCGGTGTTTCCGCTGCGGCCGTGGCATGCTTCGCGGCAGCTGCGCCTGCCATGGCACAGGATGCTCCGGCAGCTCAGGAAACCGCGCAGGACGACGGCGAGATTGTCGTTTCCGGCTATCGTCAGTCTTTGCAGAGCGCACAGGCGCTCAAGAAAAATTCGGACGTGATCGTCGATTCGGTTACCGCCGAAGACATCAGCGCCCTTCCCGATCGTTCCGTGACCGAAGCGCTGCAGCGCATCCCGGGCGTGTCGATCGATAAATTCTCGGCCGGTCTGGATCCCGACCACTTTACGGCAGAAGGCTCGGGCGTCACCGTCCGCGGCCTCACCTATGTCCGTTCCGAGTTTAACGGCCGCGAAGCGTTCACCGCGAACAACGGTCGCGCGCTGAGCTTCGCCGACGTTCCTTCGGAAATGCTGGGCGGCGTTGACGTGTTCAAATCACCTTCGGCTGATCGCATCGAAGGCGGCATCGCGGGCGTGGTCAATCTGCGCACTCGTAAGCCGTTCGACGGCAAGGGCCTGGTCATCGCGGGCTCGCTTGAGGCGAACTATGGCGATTTCGTCAAGAAGTGGGCACCGACCGCATCGTTCCTGATCAGCAACCGCTGGGAGACCGGAATCGGTGAAATCGGCCTGCTGGCCAACGTTTCCTATTCGCAACTCAAGACGCGCGCAGACCGCTTCCAGCTTTCGAGCTTCCGCATCCGCACGCTGTATTCGGATGGCGATGTGGCGCAAAATCCGGGCGCGACTGCAACCGGCCAGGTCTATTTCCCGCGTGGCGCCGTGACGGGCACGCAGGAATTCGACCGCAAGCGCTATGGCTATGCCGCTGCCGCGCAGTGGCGCAGCAATGACGGATCGATGGAAGCCGTGTTCCAGTTCCTGCGCTCGGATGCGCGCCAAGCATGGACCGAGCACACCGTCGAGATCGCCACCGACGTTGTGACCGACCAGGGCGACTCGCGCCGCGTGCCGGGCACCACGCTGGCGTTCGGCAGCGATCAGCTATTCACCAGCGGCACGATCACCGGCCCGACCGGCTGGCGCGGCGACCAGAATACCGGCGCAGCGCGGAACCCGATGCTGGGCCTCCAGTCGAACAACGTGCGCCGCGATCAGAAGGACAAGCTGGTCACCGACGATTACGGGTTCAACTTCAAATGGGATGTTAGCGATCGCCTAGGTTTGGTGTTCGACTATCAGCATGTAAACTCGACCACCGACCTGATCTCCAACACCGTCTGGGGTTCGACCTATCAGAATGCGTCGATCGCGCTAAACGGCGACGAATTCCCGACCGTGGCCTTCCTGCCACCGCAAGTCTGCAACGGCCCCGCGGCCAACTCGCAGGACCCGCCCGGAACGGGCAACGATTGCAACGCTGCGCAGCCAGTCGGCGGATCCGCCAACCCGAGCTATTTCGGGGCGGGCCACACCAGCTTCCTCGATCCGTACAACAGCTTCTATCGCGCCGCGATGGATCATATCGAGCAGAGCGACGGCAATTCCGACGCCGCCCGCATCGATCTGGAATATTCGTTCCCGGAATCGGGTTTCCTCAAGTCGATCCGCGCCGGCGTACGTTATGCCGATCGCGACCAGACGTCGCGCTTTTCCCGCTACAATTGGGGCGTGCTTTCCGAGCAGTGGGGCAATAATGGCCCGATCTGGTTCGATACGCCGGTCGATGGCAACAATGCCAACGGCCATACTCAGGGCACCGCGCCCACCGGTTACGAAGCTTTCGGGTTCGACAATTTCTTCCGCGGGACCGTATCCAACCCGGTCGGGGTTGGTCGCTTGTTCTACGCAAGCAACACCGTCGAAAACTACGATCAGACCAGCACCTATGCCTCGGCAATCGCGCGCGAATGGCAGGGCACGACGACGTGCGCCGCCGATGGTCGCACGATCAATGCCGGCTGGAACCCGCTTGCCCAGCGCTGCGGCGTGGTGACGGGAACGCCGTTCCTGCGCGACGAGATCAATCCGATCCGCGAGCAGAACTATGCCGCCTATGCCATGGCCCGCTTCGACACCGAATTCGGTAGGGGTCTTCGGTTGAGCGGTAACGTCGGCCTGCGCTTCACGCGCACCGATCGCACCTCAAGCGGCTTCCAGTCATTCACCAACACGAATGCGTTTCCGACGGAAGCTCAGTGCGCTACGCCGGTGGTTCCACCAGCGACCGTCTCGCCATTCTGCAGCTTCAATCTTGCTACGCGGAACTCGGCCCGCGGCTTCGTGAACGGTGCGACGATCGCATCCACCGCGAACCTGCGTTACGATTATTGGTTGCCGAGCTTCAATGCGAAGCTCGAAGTGGGCGGTGGGCTCCAGTTCCGCGCTGCCTATTTCAAGGGCGTGGCTCCGCCGCAAACCGGCCTGATCCGCAACTATTTCCCGGTGAACCTGGCAACGGTGCAAAACGTCGACGCGGCGGGCAATACGATCCCGGGCAGCTATACGCTGCAGGGCTCGTTGACCGCAGGCAATCCGTACCTGAAGCCGACCGAGGCCGATAACTTCGATCTCACGGCGGAATGGTATTTCTCGAGCGTCGGTCAGCTGACCATCTCGGGCTTCTACAAGCGGCTGCACGGCGTGCTGACCAACGACACGGTCCGGCAGAGCTTCACCAACAATGGCGCGACGTTCGATGCGCTGGTGACGACACCTACGAACTCGTCGAAGACCGGCCTCATCAAGGGCTTCGAAGTCAGCTATCAGCAGACCTTCGATTTCCTGCCCGGGCCGCTCAAGGGTCTCGGCCTCCAGGCGAACTACACGTACGTAGACTCGTCGGGTGTGCCGCAGTCGACGCTGTCGGCGACCGATCCGGACGTGGCCGCAGGCCGCGTGACCACGGTCAACACCGCGTTGCTGCCGTTGCAGGGACTTTCGAAGCATCAGGTGAACATCACCCCGTTCTTCGATTGGGGTCCGTTCTCGGCACGTATGTCGTATACGTGGCGCTCGGACTTCCTGCTGACCGTGCGTGACGTGATCACACCGTTCGATCCGATCATCAACAAGGCCACCGGCCAGATCGATGCGTCGATTTTCTATGCGATCACCCCGCAGATCAAGTTCGGCGTCCAGGGTTCCAACCTGAACAACGAGATTACCCGCACCAACGCGGTGATCACGGCGATCGGTGGCGGGATCAAGGAAGTGCCGCGCGGCTTCTACATGAACGATCGCCGCTTCTCGGCAGTGCTTCGCTTCAACTTCTAGTTTCCCTAATTACCCTGAACTCGCGCCGTCGGTCGAAAGACCGGCGGCGCTTTTTTGTTCGGAGCCGGGCCAGCATCAAAAAGTCGATTCTCCCCCACCGGGGAAGTGGCACGCACAGCTTGACGGAAGGGCGGACACGGAACGCACGTGGTCGCTTACCTCCCCCTCCGTCAGCTTCGCCGACACTTCCCTTTGGCGGGGGAGGAATTTGAAAGCGTCAGACCCGGTACGTGACGAAGATGTTCGCCGTTAGCCGGCCCTTGCGCGGGTCTTCGGAGAGGTCGGCGCCGGGCGGGATCTGGCCCGAATGGAGCAAACGGCTGCGATAGATGACCAGCCGGTTATAGACTGCCTCGACCGCGCCGATTTGTTCGAAATGCGAGGTGTCACCTGCGATATAGCCCGCAGTCTCCCCCCCCTCCTCCCGGACGCGCGCAGCGGAATATTCGGCGGCGCGCTCGGGAGTGAGCGCTTCGAATCCGGTGGCGCGATGGCGATAGAATGCGGTGCCGCCCTGATCAGGCCGGCCGAGATAGTGGAGGAAGGCGAATTGCAGCCCATATGTGGTATCGACATGGGGGATACGCTGAGCCGCGACGAGCTTGTCCGGCGCGAGCGTGACCAGCGAGAAGTTGCACTCGGCATTAGCGAGGCGCGCTTTGCCCAGATCGAATGCCTGGCGCAGCAAGGGATCGACACCGCGCACCACCGCCTCGACATAATCGAGCGGCGCGGGCGCGCGGATGCCGGGATATCCGCCATCGGGACCGTATGCGGGAACGAAGCCGGTTTCAGTTGCAGCATAGTCGACGAGATCGGCGGGGGTGCGCAGCAGGCCCTCGATCTGGAGCAACGGCTCGCGCTCCTGGCCGAGATGCATGAGGCTCGGCTGCGCCGCCGGATTTATGCTGAGATCGTGAGGGCTCATGCTGCAAACCCTAGGGAGTTCAGATGGCTCTGCAAACCGGTTCGCGCTAGGGTGAGGCCATGATCCCGATCCGCGAAATCAAGAGCATCGACCCTGCAACATTCCGCGCGGAAATCGTGCCCGGCTACGCGCCGGTCGTGCTGCGCGGGATTGCGCGGGATTGGCCCCTGGTGGCGGCGTCGGCGCGGTCGGATCAGGCGGCCGTCGATTATCTGCTGGGCTTCGACAAGGGCGCGGCGGCGGAGGCCTTTGTCGGGCCGGCGGCGATCAAGGGCCGGTTCTTTTACGCGCCTGATATGCGCGGGTTTAATTTTGAGCGGCGAAAAGGAAGTCTGGCCGATCTGCTGCGTTATATTCTGTCGGTTGCAGGGCGTGCGGATGCGCCTTCGGTCTATGCTGGTGCGCTGGAGACGCCGGCTGCGTTGCCGGGACTGGCGGAGGCCAATCCGATGCGGCTGGTCGATGGGCTTGGGGCCGATCCGCGCATCTGGGTGGGCAATGCCTCGACCGTCAGCACGCATTTCGACGCGTCGGACAATGTCGCGGTGGTGGCGGCGGGCAAAAGGCGATTCACGCTGTTTCCGCCCGACCAAGTCCAGAACCTCTATGTCGGGCCGCTCGACTATAATATGGCAGGCCAGCCAGCGAGCATGGTCGAGCTCAACGACCCGGATTTCGACCGCTACCCGCGTTTTCGCGAGGCGCTGGAGCATGCGTTCGTCGCCGATCTGCAGCCGGGCGATGGCATCTATATTCCGGCGCTCTGGTGGCATCAGGTCGATGCGCTTTCGCCGTTCAACGTGCTGATGAATTACTGGTGGGCGGATGCGCCCGACATGGCCGCGCGCTTCGATGCTGTGGTGCACGCGGTGCTGACAGTCAGCCATTTGCCCGAGAAACGCCGCGAGGCCTGGGCGCGGATGTACGATAATTTCGTATTCAAGCGGCATGGCGAACCGGCGGCGCATCTGGCGCCTGAACACCGCAGCGTGCTGGGGACGCCGAGCGAGAAGCTTCGGGCCTATATCAAGGGGTATTTGATGCGCGGCTTGGGGCGGCCGTGAATTCGATGCAAGTCGCGGCTGGCCGTAGGAAAAGGCCGGCTTAGCTTCACACTTTTCGCGCGAATCGTGAAACTTCGTTGCCCGCTGGCGCAATATTGCTGCGCCAGCGATGAGGGCGGTTGAACGACAAGATGGCCATCCGCGGAAGATGACGCATTCCAGCGCTGTAGGACAGAAAAGCCTAACTGCAGCGTTCGCTACTGCCCGTTGCCCGGCGCGTAGCGGTTGTCGATTGCCTTGTAATATTCAAGATCGTGCGGCGGGGGGGCGTGGCCGGCGGGCAACGGGCGTTTTGAGATCGTTTTGAAATAGGCAATCGAGGCATCGCGCCACCATTTGGCTTCCTCGTGCTGGATCGCGAGGAAATCGCGAACCTCCGTCCAGCGACGGGCATCCACTTTGCCCTTCAGCCCCTCCCAGCGCGTCTGCATTGCGGCGACCGCATCTACGCCCGCATCATAGCGAACGACGAGTTCATCCCACAAAGTGCGGCCCGACTGCATCTTGCGGTCCCAGGATATGTGGTGGAACCATAGCAGGAGGTTTTCAGGCACTTTCTTCGGATCGCCCCACGCTTTCGCGACCTGTGGCGCATATTGCGACAGCGCGTTGCTGCCGGTCCTGGTGCGGTCGAAGCCGATCCCTGCCCCATCGGCCTTGTGATAATAAACCGGGTTCCACTCCGGGCGCGCCAAATCGGCAACCCAAGGCCCCGGACCGTAATGATGGCCCGTCGCCATCAGATGGCCGAGGCCCAGCGGCGTCATGTAATCCACCACCGCCTCGTGCGACCCCATCATCATCGCGACGACCGGATCGGTGACTGCGGGATCGCTGCCCCAGGTAAGCCCTGCCCAATCGCGCGCGATTTCCCGCGCCGAAGCATCCGGATCCCATGCAAAACGCCCGAAAGCGTACCAGTTTGCCTGATCGAATTGCGAGCCAGACCAGTTCACATCGCTGCCGATATTGGCGACCCCGGCCATGCCGGTGACTGCGCCGGAATCCACCGGTGTCTCGAGCACTTTGGCAACGGTGCTGCCCTTGGCCGGGCGGAAGGTGTTAGCCTCCAGCGCTTCCTCCCACATCGGCCCGAGATATGCGAGATGGGTCGCGAAGCCGAGATATTCCTTGGTGATCTGGAATTCCATCATCAGCGGCGTTTTCGGCATCGCGCCGAACAAGGGATGGAAGGGCTCGCGCGGCTGGAAATCAATCGCGCCGTTCTTCACCTGCACCAGCACATTGTCACGGAACTTGCCGTCCAGCGGCTGGAACTCGGCGTACGCCTGCATGTGGCGATCCTGCGCGTTCTCGGCCTGATAGACGAAGGCACGCCACATCACGACGCCCTTATGCGGCGCGAGCGCATCGGCGAACATGTTTGCGCCGTCAGCGTGCGTGCGGTGATAGTCGTTGGGGCCGGGCTGGCCTTCGGAATTGGCCTTGACCAGGAAGCCGCCGAAATCGGGAATGACGGTGTAGATTTCGTCGATCTTGGCTTTCCACCATGCCGCAACCGCAGGATCGAGCGGATCGGCGGTCTTCATGCCGCCAATCTCGATCGGCGCCGAGAAGCGCGCGGTGAGGTAGACCTTGATGCCGTATGGCCGGAAGACCTCGGCCAGCGCCTTCACCTTGCGCAGCCATTCGGGCTTCAGGACTTCGGCATTGGCATTGACGTTGGTCAGTACCACGCCGTTGATCCCGAGCGAGGCATTGGCGCGGGCATAATCGGTGTAGCGCGGGTCTTTATAGCCCGGCAGTTTCTGCCAGTCCCAGATCGACCAGCCGGAATAGCCGCGCTCGACGTGGCGATTGAGATTGTCCCAATGATTGAGCACGCGAAGCTGGAGCTTGGGCTTGTCGGCGATATCGAGATTGGTCAGCGAAGCCCCGAGTTGGACGCGCTTGAGGAAGGCGAAGACGCCGTACAGGACACCAACATCACTGTTGCCGGCGATGACTGTGATGCGAGCGCCGTTTGCCGTGGCGCTGCGGATCAGGAAGCCCTCCTTGCCAAGCGATGCGAGCGGCAAGTTCAGCGCGGCGATTTCGCGCGAGTCCGTAGGCGTTCCGACAAGGATCGCGCCGTCCTGAATTGCGTCAGCACGCGCAACGCCATGGCCAAGCATTCCGGCCAGCCCGCGCTGCAATTCGGAAAGCGAAGCATCCGCCGTTGCGCTCCGTCCGGGTGCTACAATTGACTTTATGACGCCATCGGCAGCGGTTCGCTGGCCGGATTCGAGCGGCGCATAACGCAGCCAAAGGTCATAACCGGTTTCCGCATGCGCTTGATTCGCCACGCCAAAAACCATTAACACAGACAAAATTGCCAGCAATATCCGCTGCATAGCCATCCGCTCCTCTTGGCAGTCGCCCGCTACCGTTGACAAGCACGTAGCAGCTTGCTTTTGGTAGCGCTACCAACACGGCGTCGAACACGGCGCCCGCAACGGAGGGGTAGCGAAGCGCGCATGTCTGAGATCGTTTCCGCGCGCGTGATCATCACCTGTCCCGGCCGCAATTTCGTGACTTTGCGCATCGAAACGCGTGACGGCGTGTACGGGCTTGGCGACGCGACGCTCAATGGCCGCGAGCTCGCCGTGGCGAGCTACCTCAACGATCACGTGCTTCCCTGCCTGATCGGGCGAGACGCGCACCGGATCGAGGATATCTGGCAATATCTGTACCGGGGCGCTTATTGGCGGCGCGGGCCGGTAACCATGTCTGCCATCGGTGCGGTCGACATGGCTCTGTGGGATATCAAGGGGAAGGTCGCGGGGCTGCCCGTCTACCAGCTTATCGGCGGCGCGAGCCGCGACGGCTGCATGGTCTATGGCCATGCCAATGGCGCGACGATCGAAGAGACGATCGAGAAGGCCATCGAGCATGTCGAGCAGGGTTATAAGGCCGTGCGGCTGCAATCGGGCGTGCCGGGGCTGGCCGCGACCTATGGCGTGGCGAAAGCGGGCCAGCGTTACGAGCCCGCAGACGGATCGCTGCCGACAGAGAGCCTGTGGTCTACCGAGAAATATATGCGCTCGGTCGGCCCACTCTTCGACAAGGCGCGCGAGGCGCTTGGCTGGGACGTGCATCTGCTCCACGACGTCCACCACCGGCTGACGCCGATCGAGGCCGGGCGGCTGGGCAAGGAACTGGAGCCCTATCGCCCCTTCTGGGTCGAAGACCCAACCCCGGCCGAGAACCAGGAGGCCTTCCGGCTGATCCGCCAGCACACGACGGTGCCGATTGCGGTGGGCGAAGTGTTTAATTCGATCTGGGACGCCAAGCAGCTGATCGAAGAGCAGCTGATCGACTATGTCCGCGCGACGATCGTGCATGCGGGCGGCATCACGCATGTGCGCCGGATCGCGGCGCTGGCGGATCTTTATCAGATCCGGACCGGCTGCCACGGCGCGACCGATCTTTCGCCCGTCACCATGGCAGCCGCCCTGCATTTCGGGCTCTCCGTGCCCAATTTCGGCATTCAGGAATTGATGCCGCACACCGAACTGACCGACGCGGTCTTCCCCCATGCCTACACCTACAAGGACGGCATGATGCACCCGGGCGAAAAGCCGGGCCTGGGGGTCGAGATCGACGAGGAGCTGGCCGCCAAATACGAATACACGCGAGCCTATCTCCCCGTCGCGCGGCTCGAAGATGGCACGATGTTCAATTGGTAGGTGGGAGAGACGGCGATGATGAACCGACGCGAAATGCTGGCCGGAACCGCTGCGTTTGGCGGTGCGGCGCTTACCCTGCCCGCCTTTGCGCAGGACGCCGCAGCGGGGCTCAACGCTGTCGCCAAGAGCAAGGGCATGCGCTTCGGATCGTGCTTTTCCTGGGCGCCGCCGGGCGCTGATCGTGGTTCGTTCAACAACCCGGCTTATGCGGCGCTGCTGGAGCGCGACTGCGGCATATTGGTGCCAGAAAACGAGATGAAGTGGCAGGCGATCCGGCCCGATGCCAAGACCTTCAATCTCGATCATTTCGCTGACATGGTCGCATATGCCGAAACAAAAGGCATGGCGATGCGCGGGCACACCTTGCTGTGGCACAAGACCCAGTACTTTCCGAAATGGCTGAACGAATATGACTTTGGCGCGACGCCGGCGAAGGAAGCCGAGCGCATCCTGACCCAGCACGTGAAGACAATGTGCAAACTATATGGCGACCGCATCGTCAGTTTCGACGTGGTCAACGAAACCGTTGACGAGAGCACGGGAGCGCAGCGCGAATCCTCGCTGTCCAAGGCTTATGGCAGCGCCGATGCGATGGTCGACCACGCCTTTCACGTCGCCCGCGAATATGCGCCCAAGGCCGAGCTGGTCTATAACGACTATATGAGCTGGGAGCCCGGCAACGAAAACCACCGCAAGGGCGTGCTCAAGCTGCTCGAGGGCTTCAAGAAGCGCGGAGTGCCGTGCGATGCGCTGGGGGTGCAATCACATATCGGGCTGACTTCGGGCAGCACTGTCGGCGCGCTGGTGAGCAAGCAGGAGAAGCCGTGGCGAGACTTCCTCGATGCCGTGGTCAGTATGGGGTATAAGCTCGTCATCAGCGAATTCGATGTGAACGACAAGGCGCTGCCGAAGGACGCGAATGTGCGCGACGGGATCATCGCCAATTACACCGCAGCCTATCTGGAAATCATGTTCAGCTATAAGCAGCTCCGCGATGTGCTCGCCTGGGGCATGTGCGATAAATATACCTGGCTGAACGGCTTCACGCCGCGCGCCGACAAGACGCTGCAGCGCGCCACACCCTATGGTGCCGATTTCAAGCCCAAGGCGCTGTACACCGCGATCCACCAGGCATTCGAAGCCGCACCCGCACGATAGAAAAGCCGCGAGCTGGCTGTCGTGCGTTCATCTTTAGCCTGCTAGGAAAGCCAGGAATCGGCAGGAGGCGGGACATGGCGGCGGCAGCCGCACAGCGCGAGGCATCGCTAGCGGCTCTGCTCGGCGAGGGCGGACTCGACGCGGCTGCTATCCAGGCGTTGGCGGACGCGATCGGCCACGAACATGCCGCAACGCCGCGCGCGGATGGCAAGGCGTTCCTCCAGTTGGTGGAGGCCGCCGCGCACACGCCGGATCAGCGCCGCGAACTCGGCCACCACCGCGCGCAGCTCGATCGCCGCATAACGGCCGGCCGGATCCGCGCGCTAGATACGGGCGATGAGGATATTCTCCATGATCTGGCGATGCCGCTTGCCGCTTTGGTGGGTCTTGGCCGCACTGCCGAGGCCAACCTGCTCGCCAATCGCTATCTGGATGTGAAGCCGCAGGGCGCGACGGGCTGGGCCTTGCTGCCGCTATATCTGTCGCTGCGCGCAAGCGACACCGGGTTGGCCGATGCGATCCTGGCCCCCTCCCCGCCGCGTTTGGTGGCGATTGGCGGCCTTTCGGGGACGGGCAAATCGACGCTCGCGCGGTTGATCGGCAATCGGATCGGGCGGGCACCGGGCGGGCGCGTGCTGCGATCGGATGTGTTCCGCAAGCGGCTTGCCGGGGTGCCGCCGGAAACACGGCTGCCCTCTGCGCATTATACCCGGTTGAATGATCAGGACACGTATCAAGCCTTGTTCGAATCCGCGGACGATCACCTTGCCTGTGGCAACAGCGTGATCCTCGACGCGGTGTTCATGAGCCGTAGCGAGCGCGATGTGGCGGCGGCCCTGGCACACCGGCGGCGCGTGCCCTTCACCGGCATCTGGCTGGAAGCGCCCGAACGCGATCGGCTGGCGCGGGTGGCGGCGCGCAGCGGCGATGCTTCGGATGCGAATGTCGAAGTGGCGCGGGAGCAATCGCGGCGTTCGGTGGGCGTGCTCGCCGAATGGCATCGCATCCGCGTCAATCGCCCGATCGAACTGATCGTGGCCGCGGCACGCGCCGCGCTTGACCGGGTCCAGCGCTAGATGCCGGGCGCTGCGATCTCTACACTGACGCTCAACCCGGCGCTCGACGTGACCACTTGCACCGACAAGGTGCACGATACGCATAAGATGCGCTGCAGCGCGCCGCGGTTCGATCCGGGCGGCGGGGGCGTGAACGTTGCGCGGGTGATCCATGCGCTGGGTGGCGACGTCACTGCGGTGTTCCCCCAGGGTGGGCCGACGGGTGAGACCTATACGACGCTGCTGCGTGACGCGGGACTGGCGATTGCACAGGTGAAGATTGCGGGAGCGACGCGCGAGAGCTTCACTGTGGATGAAGGCGAGACCGGGCTGCAATATCGCTTCGTGCTGCCAGGGCCTGAGCTGAGCGACGCGGAGGTGGATGCGCTGATCGCTGCGATCCCGACATGCGATTATCTGGTGGTAAGCGGCAGCCTGCCGCCCGGCTGCGATCCCGCGATCATCAAGCGGCTGGGCGAACTGGATACGAAACTGGTCGTCGATACGTCGGGACCGGCGCTCGCGGCATGCGAGGGTGCGGGCGTCTATTTGCTCAAGCCTAGCCTGCGCGAAGTCGAGGATCTGATCGGCGCCCCGATCAAGGGCGAAGCGGAAGAACTCAAAGCAGCCCGCACGTTGCGCGAGCGCGGCTTTGCCGAGGTGATCATCCTGTCGCTGGCCGAACGGGGCGCATTGCTGGTCGCCGACGGCACCGAGCTGCGACTGCCCGCGATATCGGTCGAAACCAGGAGCGCAGTTGGCGCAGGCGATTCGCTGGTCGGCGCAGTCACGCTGGCGCTCGCGAACGGCAAGCCGCTCGCAGACGCGCTGCGTTACGGGATCGCGGCGGGAGCAGCGACGCGGATGACACCCGCGACCGAGCTAGCCCGGCGCGAGGATGTCGAGCGGCTTTACGCGGCGAGTTCGGCCTGAGTGGCGGGGCAGAACAATCCGTGCATCGCCTCGAGCATCTGCACGGCATCCTTGCTGGCCAGCGAATAGAAGATCATCTGACCCGCGCGGCGCGATGCGACCATTTTTTCGCGGCGTAGCAAGGCGAGTTGCTGCGACACGGCGGTATCGCGCGAGCCGGTAAGCCGCGCGAGTTCGCCGACAGACTTTTCGCCATCGAGCAAGTGACACAACAGGAGCAATCGGCTGCGCCCGGACAGGGCTTTTAAAAACAGCGACGCTCGGTCGACTACTGCAATCATATCGTCTTTCACGGGGCGTGACCTAAGTACGATAGGCCGCGATGGCAACCCGCTATCTCCCGGAAAGACAAGGTATTTTGTAAAAAACCGTGCATTACAGGTAGTATATGCGCGTGAAATCGCAGTGGATGCGTCCTACGTATTTCCATGATGTTTCACGGGGATCTTAGAACCCTCAACCGTGCATTCAGGCACGGGAGGTTGGCTGGGGCGGAAGGATTCGAACCTTCGGTACACGGCATCAAAAGCCGTTGCCTTACCGCTTGGCTACGCCCCAACGAGAGCCGGGCTTATACCCAGCTAAAAATGTGGTTCAACCTTAGAAGAGCCTTTCGACCCAGCCATGTGGATCGGGCGAGGTTCCGCGCTGGATCGAGACGAGCTGTTCGCGCAATTGCTCGGTCAGCATGCCGGGGCCGCCATTGCCGATCTGGAACTCGAAACCACGCCCGCGAACCCGACCGATCGGGGTGACCACCGCCGCAGTGCCGCAGGCGAATGCTTCGCGAAGCTTGCCGCTTTCGGCATCGGCCTTCCAATCTGCCAGCGAATATTGCTGCTCGCGCACGGTCATCCCTGCGTCTCGCGCCAGGGTGAGCAGCGAATCGCGGGTGATGCCGGGAAGGATCGTGCCGCCCAGTGGTGGCGTGGAGATCGAGCCATCTTCAAACACGAAGAAGATGTTCATGCCGCCCAGCTCTTCGACATTCTTGTTCTCGACCGCGTCGAGGAACACGACCTGGTCGCAACCCTGGGCGATGGCTTCCTTTTGCGCGACCAGGCTCGCGGCATAGTTGCCGCCGCACTTCGCGGCACCCGTGCCGCCGGGGGCAGCGCGCGTGTAATGCTCGCTCACCCAGAGCGTAACTGACGGCGCACCACCCTTGAAATAGGCGCCGGCGGGCGAGCCCAGCACGATATAGGTGTATTCGGATGCCGGCTTCACGCCGAGGAACACTTCGCTGGCGAACATGAACGGCCGCAGATAGAGCGCGCCGCCTTCGATCTCCGGGATCCAGTCGCGATCGGCCTCGACCAGCTTGCGAATGGAGGAGAGGAACATCTCATCAGGCAGCGGCGCCATCGCCATGCGTTCGGCCGATTCGCGGAAGCGCGCCGCATTGGCGCTGGCGCGGAACAGAGCCGCACCGCCGTCTGGCGTGCGATACGCCTTCAGCCCTTCGAAAATCTCCTGCGCGTAATGCAGCACGGCACAGGCGGGATCGATCATCAGCGGCCCGCGCGGCATCACCTTTGCATCGTGCCAGCCACGATCGGCATGATATTTGATCACCACCATATGATCGGTGAAAATCTTGCCGAAGCCGGGATTGGCGAGTGCCGCGGCGCGATCAGCGAGAGATACCGGATTCGTGTGGGATTCGAATTCGTAATCCAGGATCGTCGCGTCGGCCATTTCCGTCATCCGTTCGATAGGGTGTCTATGGGTTGCGAACGGTTAGTCGCGGTGGCAAAGATGGTCAACATGGCTGTCCCAATTCCCGCCTCTCCGAACACCGCTTCGCCGCTGTTCCTGCGTGAGCCCGAAATCCGCCGCGGGGTGGAGCTACTCTATTTTGGCTATGCGAACATGTTGCGTTCGATCGACGACGGGCTGGCTGCCCGTGGGCTGGGCCGCGCGCATCACCGCGCGCTTTATTTCGTCGCGCGCAAGCCCGATCTGACGGTAAGCGAATTGCTGGCGCTGCTGGCGATCACTAAGCAATCGCTGGGGCGCGTACTGGGCGAACTGACCGAGCGCGGACTGGTCGAAACCCGCGCGGGCGAACGCGACCGGCGCCAGCGCCTGCTGCGGCTGACGCCGGAAGGCACGGCGCTCGAATCCGAATTGTTCGAAGCACTGCGTGAGAAAATGTCCGGCGCCTATTCGAGCGCGGGCCAGGGCGCCGTTGGCGGTTTTTGGGCCGTGCTCGAAGGATTGGTGCCCGAAGCAGAGCGCGTCCGGATCTTCGCCCTCCGCAAATAGGTTTCGGACGGCCCGGCGCTTACGGGCTGTCGGGATTGCCGCCGGTCGCAGCCGCGGTGCCCGCGCCGACGACAACGATCAGACCGATGATGCCCAGGATGATGCCGGGTGCGATTTCCGAGCCTTTCTTCGACGCCGTTGCGGCACGCAGCGACAAAGCGGATGATGGTCCGCTGGCAAGTGCCGGAACTGCTGCGAGCGACAGCGAAGCAACCGCGATTGCGGCCTTGCCGAAAATCCTGGCCATCAACATTCTCCTTATGGGTTGTCGCCTGAATGACTCAGGGGGCACGGAGTTCCCCCGACAAATTTGTTAGGGCAGAAAATTCGGAAGTGATCGGGCCGGGGTTGGCAGTGCCGCCCTGCGGCCATACACCCCGGCACCACTGCCAAGCCGGAGCAATGATGAACCGCCTGCCCCTCTTCCTCGCTCTCGCGCTCGCCGCTTGCGGTGGTGCCGGGCAGCGCAAGGACAATGCGCCGGTGGCAGTGAGCGCAATCGGCGGCGCGGTGCGCGCGGACGATCCCAGCGCCGGGATATTGAGCAACCCCGCTCGCGTGTTCCTTGGCGCCACCGCACAGGGTCTGGTGCGCTTCGATGCCCAGGGCCAGATCGAGCCGGGCCTGGCCGAGCGCTGGATCGTGATTGACGAGGGCCGCAGCTTCATCTTCCGGCTGAGCGAAGCACAATGGAGCGATGGCGAGCCCGTCACCGCCGATCAGGTGGTGCGCGCGCTGCGCCGGGCCATCGCGCCGGGCAGCCGCAATGCGCTCGCGCCGTTCTTGGCGGTGATCGACGAGGTGGTCGAGATGACCCCGCAGGTGATCGAGGTGCGGCTGAAGCGCCCACGCCCCGATCTGCTCCGGCTTTTTGCCCAGCCCGAACTCGCCGTGATGCGCACCGGCAGCGGCAGCGGCCCCTTCCGCATCGCGCAATCGGACGCGCGCGGTATGCTGCTGCGCCCCGTACCCGATCCAAACGCGCCGGATGATGCAGGGCCTGCGCCGGAGGAAATGATCCTGCTGCGCGGCGAACGGGCAGCGGCGGCGCTGGCGCGGTTCAAGGATGGGCAATCCGATCTGATCCTGGGCGGCACCTTCGCAGACTGGCCGATTGTCGCTGCTGCAGAGATCGCGCCGGCCAACATCCGCAACGATTCCACACTGGGTATGTTCGGGCTGGCGATCGTACGGCGCGATGGCTTCCTGGCCGATCCGGGCGCGCGTGCCGCGATTGCGATGGCGATCGATCGCGAGGCGCTTACCAACGCGATCAGCCCCGGCTGGAAGCCAATCGAGACACTGCTGCCCGCGCAGCTCGATTCCGCCGCTTTACCTGCGCAGCCGATTTGGGCGCCGCTGACGCTTGACGCGCGCCGCGCCGGTGCCGCCGCCGCCGTCGCGGCATGGCGGCGCTCGCACGGCACCGCGCCGGTGCTGCGGATCGCCTTGCCACCGGGACCGGGATCGACCCTCGTCTGGGCCTATTTCGCAGAGGCCATGCGCGCGATCGGCGCCGAAGCGGTGCGGGTGGCCTTCACCGACGAAGCCGATCTGCGACTGATCGACGCCGTCGCGCCTTATGATAGCGGGCGCTGGTTTGGCGCCATGGCATGCTCGCCATGCAGCGACGCCGCTTCCCTGCTGGTCGAGGCGGGCCGTGACGCGCCCGATCTGCCCACCCGCGCG
>JAZKJE010000009.1:49386-83371 GCA_040384525.1 Pseudomonadota bacterium | reverse complement strand
CGATGCGGCGCTGACCGCGGACGGCGCATATATTCCGATTGCCCAACCGCTCCGCTGGTCTATCGTCGCGATGCGGCTTCGGGCGTGGCAGGGGAACACCCGTGCCTGGCACCCGTTGAACCACCTGCGCAACGACACGAGGTGAGACAAGTGGCTAAGGCGACACGGATGGCTTCGGGATTGGGCCGCGATCTGCCACTGGGCAGGGATGCCGCAGCGGTGCGCAAGCGGATCGAAGGCATGGAAAAGCTGCTCGAGCGCGGTTTTACCATTCCGGGCACCAACCAGAAATTCGGCCTCGACGTTATCCTCGACCTGATCCCGGTCGGCGGCGGCTTCATCGCAGCGGCAATGGGGCTGTATATGGTGATGGAGGCCCGCAACCTGAACATGCCCAAGAGCGCCATCGCCCGGATGATGGGCAATGTGGGGTTCGATTGGCTGCTCGGGCTGGTGCCCGTGGTGGGCGTGATCCCCGATCTACTGTTCCGCTCGAACTCGCGGAATCTGCGGATCATCCGCAAGCATCTCGACAAGCATCACCCTTCTACTGCGACGATCGATCAGCTTTGATCGGGCAAAGTTGACACCAAGTTGACACTATGCGCGGTTTTCGTGCGACGGCTTCCGGCGATTGCAAAGCAGGCGCCGCAGCGCAGCCAAGCAGCCGAAATCCTACATTTCAAGCGGTTTTGAAATCGAGCCCAATGTCCGCCGCCGGCGCCGACTGGGTGAGCCGGCCGACGCTGACATAGGTTACACCGCTTTCGGCAATCGCGCGGATCGTATCGAGACGCACGCCGCCCGAGGCTTCGGTGGGCACGCGTGCGTCCACCAGCCTCACCGCTTCGCGCAGCATTTCCGGCCCCATATTATCGAGCAGCAAATGAGTCGCTCCCGCCTCTAGCGCAGGCGCGATCTGGTCGATCCGGTCGACCTCCACGATGATGCTGGCGATCCCCGCCGCAACTGCACGGCGCACCGCCTCACCGACGGAACCGGCGACTGCGACATGATTGTCCTTGATCATCGCCGCGTCCCACAGCCCCATGCGGTGGTTGGTCGCGCCACCCATGCGGGTCGCGTATTTCTCGAGCACGCGCAGGCCGGGGATGGTCTTGCGCGTATCGAGCAAAATCGCGCCGGTGCCCGTGATCGCATCCACATACGTCTGCGTCATGGTGGCGATGCCCGACAGATGCTGCACCGTGTTGAGCGCCGAGCGTTCGGCCGTAAGCAACGCCCGCGCCTTGCCGCGCAGCCGCAACAGATCGGTGCCACCGGGCACGATATCGCCATCTTGCACCAGCCGTTCGATCATGACTTGCGGATCGAGCGCACGGAAGAACGCTTCGGCAATGGGGATGCCCGCGACGGTGATCGCATCGCGGCTGTCCATCACGCCATCGAACACCGCATCGGCGGGGATGACGGCGGCAGAGGTGATGTCGCCGCCCGCGCCGAGATCTTCGGCGAGGGTGGAGGCGATGAAGGCGGGGAGATCGAAGCCGGGTAGCTGGATTTCTGACATTCCCGCGCTTGTGCCATAGAAGCAGAGCATCGCAAGGGGGAACGGCGAAGACGTGTCCAACAGGGAATGGCCTGCGTCGATCAGCGCCTCGGAAGGTGTGCAGTTGGCTGGCTTGCTCGCCGTCTTTGCCGCCGTTTCGATCTACGCGTTCACGCCCTCCTCGCAACTGCTCACACCGGTCTCGGCCGCCCTCTGGGGAATGAGCGCGGCGGCGGGAGCAGGCCTAGGGTTCTGGCTGGGCAGGATTTTGACCCGCGTGAACCGGGACTGGAACGACCGGTTTACCAACATGATCGCGTGGGGGCTGGTGATCTTTTTGGGCGCCTTCATATTCTACATCGCCGCATGGTCGTTCGCCGACCGATACGCATTCTCGCGCGGCGGAGTCGCCAGCATCGCCAAATACCCGGTGCAGAAGGTGACCAAAGACCGGCGTCACAACGCTTATTGGGCGATCATCAACCCATTCGGGCTGTCGCGAGGAGCAATGGTCCCGCTTTCAAAGCGTGACCACGAACTACTCGCCCCGCTTTGCGCTGGTCGATGCGTGATGCCGATCTGCATCAAGGTGCCAATCGAAAGCGCGCCTGGTGGAGCAACTCGGGTCATGAGCGGTGAGAGCGATTTTGCCCCCAGTCACCGGCCAATCGCGCAATGCAATGGAGAGCCTATACCAGTCGTCGTTGCGACATCATCGCGCGATTAATCCCCCTTTGTCGGCGGACCGCCCACCGCAGGCACCGGGCCGAGATCGCCCTGCCCCACCGTGGCGCTCGCCATTTCCAGCATGCGATCGAGCGACTTTTTCGCCTGTAGCCGCAGCCCTTCCTCTATCTCGATGCGCGGGGTCAGGTCGCGGAGGGCTAGGTACAGCTTCTCCATGTTGTTGAGCGCCATATAGGGGCAGATATTGCAGTTGCAGTTGCCGTCCGCGCCGGGGGCGCCGATGAACTGCTTGTCCGGCAGCGCCTTTTCCATCTGGTGGATGATGTGCGGTTCGGTCGCGACGATCAGGGTCTGGCCGGGGAAGGTCTTGGCGAAATCGAGGATGCCGCGGGTCGAGCCGACATAATCGGCGTGATCGAGGATGTGCGGCGGGCATTCGGGATGTGCGGCGATCGGCGCGCCGGGGTGCTTGGCGCGCAGCTTGAGCAATTCGGTTTCGCTGAACGCTTCGTGGACGATGCACACGCCCGGCCACAGCAGCATTTCGCGGCCCAGCGTGCGGGTGAGGTAGCCGCCGAGATTGCGATCCGGGCCGAAGATGATCTTCTGGTCCGCAGGAATCTGGCTGAGGATCTTTTCGGCCGAGGAACTGGTGACGATGATGTCGCTCAGCGCTTTCACTTCGGTAGAGCAGTTGATGTAGGTCAGCGCGATGTGATCGGGGTGCTTGGCGCGAAACGCCGCGAACTGATCGGGCGGGCAACTGTCCTCAAGCGAGCAACCCGCGTTCATATCCGGCAGCACGACGATCTTGTCAGGGCTGAGAATCTTGGCAGTCTCGGCCATGAAGCGCACGCCGCAAAAGGCGATGACGTCCGCGTCGGTCTCAGCGGCCTTGCGCGAGAGATCGAGGCTGTCACCGACGAAATCGGCCAGATCCTGAAGCTCGGGCTTCTGGTAATAATGCGCGAGGATAACGGCGTTGCGCTCCTTGCGGAGCTTGTCGATCTCGGCGCGAAGGTCGAGGCCCTTGAGGCTGGCGCTGCCAATGCTTGCGTTCATGGGCAGCACATGGCCCGCGCGGCGCCTGCGATCAAGGCATGGGTGGGAATGGCGGATACTCCATGGGCAAGATTACCGCACCGGGCGATCCGGCGGCCACCGCATCGTAGATCGCAACGCCGAGCGGGGTACGCGGCACGGCCTCGACAACGCACTGCGAGGCGACCATCGCGCCTATTCCCCAAATCCAGCCCGGATGCACCCGGCCATTGCGCCGCCAATCCGCCGCCACGCCGATCAGTGGGAAGATCATGATCACGGCGAATACCACCATGCCCGCCCAGGGGATCAGGAATGGCACCGGGAGCAACCGTCCGATGGCAGGCCCCATCAACAACGCCATGCCGCAATAATGCAGCCGCCGATGCCATCCGGTCTGCTTTCGCAGCACAATCGCGGCGGTGGTCAATCCGGCGAACGTCAATACCGTCATCGGGTTCATGATCAGGAAATAGCCGGGGGTGAAGAAGAACGGCACGCCGCCGCGCTGCACCATCGCCACGGTGACCGCGATGCCGGCCACGACCATCGCAACCATCCACACCGCGCCGATCCAGCCGAGCGTGCGGTGCAGTCCCATCACGCCGCGATACACAAAGACGTTCTGGAGCAGATACAGCACCACCCAGCCGAAGAATATGAAGGCATGGATGTGGATCAGTAGCGGCGCGCCGAAGCTGGAGCGGCCCATGGCGAACTGGAGCGAGAATCCCAGGACATTGATGGCCGCCATGACGATCGCCATCGTGAGGAAAAACCGGTCGTCGCGGCCATATCCCGGCAGCGGTTCAGCAAGCGTGGCCATGTCGTCCCCCAAGGCTATTTGCCCGAGGCTAGCCCAGCTTTACGACTTCCTCAATTCCGGTTCGCGAGCACGTCGCTTACGCTGCGCGACACATCCCATTGCTCGCTAGGCCCTCGTGTCTCGTCGGGGAAGAGCACTTCGACCGTAGCGTTCACGCCCACTGCCTTTAGCGGCATCAGGAAGCTGCGCTCGACAGCGCGGCGGGTGGCGTCACGCGCGAGGCGCATCGGAGTTTCCTCGCGCGCCTGTCGCACGAGTTCGGCCTGGCCGGCCTTGCGATTGGCATCATCGAGCTGATCCTCGACATTGGTGAAGGTGGTCAGGATGCCGCCCTCGGCATATTCGCGGATGTTGTTGATATCGACTTCGGGGCCGACGACTTCGATGGGGGGCAAAGTGATCGTCAGCTTGGTGCCGTTCCAGCTGAGATTGCGCTGCTCAAGCTTCGACAGATCGACTTCGTAGCGGACGCTGCCGGGCATGATCAGCGTCTTCTTGGCCGAAAGCCCCATCCGGCTTTGCGACGACGTGACCACAGCGACATAGCGCGCGGCGAAAGTCGAGAGGCGGTTTTGCTCGCGCAGCCCCTCAAGACTCGCTTGCGCGACCGTGACCGGGCTGGGTGCCATGAACTGGCGCTTGATCTGATCGCCCAGGAACCAGAAGCCGGCGGCGACAACCAGGATCAAAGCGATCAGCGCGCCGGTGACGGCAGTGCATCCATTCTTCAAGCCGCTACTCTCCATGCGTCGCCATCCTCCGCAACAACGCCCCGGGTCCGCAAATCGATCAGATGCGCGAGCACCGAGCGCCCCGCCGCCCCGAACAGCCGCGGATCGAGCCCAGCATACATGCGCTCGACCAATGCGGGAACCGCGCGCGGCTCGTCCTTTAGCAGGCGCAGTATCTGGCCCTCGCGCTGCTTGCGGTGGCCGATCAGGCCGCGGACGAAGCGGTGCGGCTTTTCCACGGGTTCGCCATGCGCAGGGAAATAGACGCGGTCTTCGCGGTGCATGAGTTTGTCGAGGCTCGCCATGAACTCGGCCATGTCGCCATCGGGGGGCGAGACCACGGTGGTGGACCAGCCCATGACATGGTCGCCAGTGAACAACGCGCCGCTTTCGGGGAGGGAGAAGCAAAGGTGGTTCGAAGTGTGGCCGGGGGTGGCGACGGCAGTAAGCGTCCAATCGGGGCCGTTCACGCTCTCGCCATCGGCCAGCACGCGATCCGGCGCGTAGCTTGTGTCGAATGCGGCATCGGCGCGCGGGCCGGCATCGTCGAGTGACAAAGGCGCACAGCCGATGATCGGAGCGCCGGTGAGCGCCTTGAGCGGTGCGGCGGCCGGGCTGTGGTCACGGTGCGTGTGGGTGCACAGGATCGCGATCACCTTGCGGCCGGCGATTGCCGCGATCAGCGCTTCGAGATGTGGTGCCTCGTCGGGGCCGGGATCGATCACCGCCAGTTCGGTGGTGCCGACCAGATAGGTCTGCGTGCCAGTATAGGTGAAGGGCGAGGGATTGGGCGCCAGCACCCGCGTGACCAGCGGGTCGATCGCCATCGCGACGCCAGTCGGGAACGGTTCCATATTTGGGGAGATGGCCGCTACCGCCCCACTAGGCAAGGGCGCAGCAAAAAGGGGCCGGCTGCGAAGGAGGTCAGCCGGCCCCTTCCTGAAGGGCATTTGCGAAAGGGGCACTAAGGCAAATACCCTCCCCCTAGGGTTTATTCCTTGCCGGACTCGATCTCGCGGATCGCTTCGTCAATGCCCTTGAGCGCCTTGGCACGCTCTTCGGCGCTGATGGAGCTTTCCATCTCGATCGAGCGGCGTGCGTGGCGCAGGCCCATCAGTGCGCCCTGCATGCCCATGCGCTTCCCGCGCTCGGCCATGCGGACGCCGTCTGCTGCGATACGCTCAACGCGATCGGTGCAGATAATCATGATCTTCTTGCCACCCTCGGCGCGGCGCTCGATGGTCGGCTCGCCATCCTTGCCGCCGCATTTGCCATCACGGATCTGCGGCATATCGGCCATGATCTTGTCGACATCGGGCATCTCGGTTTCGGTGCGGGTGCCGTCGGCATGGACCATCACCATCTTGGTGATGCGCTTGCCGCCTTTGCCGTCCTTATCGTCGTCGCTGAAGCGATAGACGTGGCGCTCGACACGGCGATCGCCGGCTTCAGGCGCCTCGGGCGCTTCCGGAGGCTGCGGCGCGCGGGCGGCGGCGGGCGCTGCTGGCGCGGCGGGGGGCGCAGGCACATCCTGGCTCAGGGTGACGCCCGTGACGGCCTCAACCTTGTTCTTGATCGTCTCGGCAGCCTGGGTTCCCGAGGCAGTGAGCCCCAATGCGGCCAGGCCAAGGGCGCCGACGCCCACCAACCCGCAAGCGAGCCGCGTGGGGGACAATTTTCCGGTCTTCGAAAGCATGCGTAACCTCCCTTTGACTTCGTTTATTGTGTGTAAGTGACATGCCGCCGAGACCGCGCCCCCATGCGCGGACTTGACGATTGCGCGACCATAAGCATGGCGCAGCGCCTGGGCGCGGCCGGCGAGCACAAGCGCGTCGCAGGCCATTTCCTGATCGGCACGAAAGGCGCGGAAAGCCCTCCAGGCGACCGGATTGAACCAGTGGATTGCGAGAACGATGAGCGCGACCCAGTTTGCGATCAGATCGCCGCGAACATGGTGGCCAAGCTCATGGGCCAATGCGAGGTCGCGCTCCTGCTCGTCATAACGCTCCGAAAAATCGCGCGGGAAGGCGACGTATTTGCGGAACACACCGAAAGCGAGCGGGCCGTGCGCGGCATCGGTTTCGATCACGCGGACCTTGCCCTGTGCCACGGTGCGGTCGATCCGCGCGGCACGGAGCAGATTCTGGCAGTAACGGGTGTGCGAAATCAGATGGTATGCGAGGAACAGCAGCGCTCCCGTGGCCCAGGCCAGCCCGGCGATCAGCAGCCAGTCTATCGACGCGACTTGCGCTGGCGCATCGGCAACGCCGGCAATCGGCTCGATCACATAATAAGCGATGACATCGCTTGCCGCGGCAACCGGCGCCGCCGCCTGTTCTGTCCAGCTCGCGGGCAAAGGCGGCATCAGCATGCGCAGCACCGGCAACAGCCAGAGCGCGTAGGCCATGTATGGGCCGAACGCCTTGCGGACGGGCGCACGGACGATGAGCACCAGCAGCATCAGCAGCGTGGTGGCCACCAGCGTCTCGATGGCCCAGCTCACGACTTCAGGTCCTTCAGCAGCGCTTCGATCTCAGCGATGTCCTGATCAGTGATCGCGTCGCGCTCAGCGAGGTGCGCCACCAATGGCGTCAGCTTGCCGCCGAACAGACGGTCCATCAGCTTGCGCGATTCACCCGCGACATAATCCTCGCGCGCAACCAGCGGGCGGTAACGGTAGCGCCGCCCGTCTTCCTCATGGCCGATGATCGATTTGGCGAGCAGGCGGCCGAGCAGGGTCTTTACCGTATTGGCGCTCCAGCCGCGTTCGGTGGGCACGCGCTCCACGACTTCCTGTGCAGTGAGCGGCGACTTGTCCCACAGCACTTCCATCACGGCATGCTCGGCATCGCTGATGCGTTCGGTCATCGGAGTCCCTCTTCGTCGACTACTTATGTAATCCTCGCGATTACGTCTGTAGTCAATGGGGTGAACGCCGGATGAACGGTTTATAGGAACGCTTGGGCGCTGCGGGCCGGAACGCCATCGAAACTGTCGGAATGGCTTACAATCGCGACATGGTTGTCGAGGCCGTTAACCATTCAAATGCTTGAAAAACCGTGCTTCACCCGAACTGGCACGCAGCCTGCAAAGTATAAGACACCCCGAGCGTTTGACGCTTCATTTCAGGGTGGGTCGACCAGCTTTTACCGGTCTCGCGTCGACCCACCCTACCCGGGCTTCTCCCAAACCAACCGGCACTTTCCGCGATTCGCGCGCTTGGCCGCGCGCAATGCCATACGGATGGCAAAAGCGATGGGCTATGGCGGGGTTCGCGACCGATGCGGCGGACCGCGCGCGATATCGCGGGCGCTAGGGTGCGCGGACGGTTAGCTATCGGTTTGTGAACAAGGTACGAGATGTCGCTATCGCGAGCCGCAATGGCTCCCCGACGAAGGCCGGGGGCCAGTTGCAATGAAGGCAAGAGGTATCTCAACCTGACCTCGGACGCCGAGGCTGGGCCCCGGCCTTCGCCGGGGAAGTATATTCCCGACGGAGTGCGTTACTCCGCCTTCGCCCCAACCAGTTCCGCCAGCTCGCCGCTCTCGTACATCTCCATCATGATGTCCGATCCGCCGACGAATTCGCCCTTCACGTAAAGCTGCGGGATCGTCGGCCAGTCCGAGAATTCCTTGATACCCTGGCGGATGCCCTGATCCTGGAGCACGTCGACGCTCTCAAACTCGGTTTCGAGGTGATTGAGGATCGCAATTGCGCGGCTGGAAAAGCCGCATTGCGGGAAGAGCGGGCTGCCCTTCATGAACAACACCACGTCATTGCCCTCGACCAGCGCCTTCAGGCGGCCCTGCACATCGTCGCTCACTGCACTCACTCCTCGACTGGCGCTGCGGTGGTGAGCTGGAGCGCGTGGAGCACCCCGCCCATCCGGTCACCCAGCGCCGCATATACTGCCTGGTGCTGCCGCACGCGCGGCATCCCCTTGAACATCGGCGCCACCACGCGCGCCGCATAATGATCGCCGTCCCCGGCCAGATCGGTGATCTCGACGCTGGCATCGGGGATGCTGGCGCGGATCAGTTCCTCAATCTCGGTGGCGGCCATCGGCATCTTACTGGGCTTCCATCAGCTGACGGCGCGCCTCGACGGTCTGATCGCTCAGCGCCTGACGGACAGCAGCGTCATCGACCTCGACGCCAGCGCCGAGCATGTCGCCCAGCACCTTGCGGATCACGTCCTCATCGCCGGCTTCTTCGAAATCGGCCTGCACGACTGCCTTGGCGTAAGCATCGGTCTCTTCCGCCGTCAGGCCCATCTTGGCCGCGGCCCATTGGCCGACCAGCTTGTTGCGGCGGGCAGTGACCCGGAACAGCATGTCCTCATCGCGCGCGTACTTTGCTTCGAATGCCTTTTCGCGATCGTCGAAACCGTTCATGATTATTCCCTCGAATGTGGTTTCGCTGGAGATAGGTTGGGCGTGCGCCCGTGGCAACCGCTAGGCGGGCCAATGGATCGGCGGATCGCCCACCTGGCAGGGTTTGAGCCGGACGAATGCCTGCTCGAACAGCGGCGAAGCGGTGTGCTGCGCCAGCCATTCTATGACGCGCGGGATGGGTTGCGCATCGAACCAGTGGCTATCGGTGGCGGCGAATTGCCGGACGAACGGGAAGATCGCGATATCGGTGAGCCCGCGCTGCTCGCGGCACAGGTTGCGGTGGAGCGCGAGGCGTTCTTCGAGTTCATGCAGCATCGCGAGCCCGGCATCGCGATGCTCGATCGGGTCGGCAGCGTAGCGCTCGGCATATTTGTAGCGATCGAGGTGACGTTTGAACCGGTCGTCGAAGCGCTCGATCAGCAGTGCATCGTCAGCCGCGAGCCAGTCTTCCGGATCGCGGTGACGCAGGGCCCAGCGCATGACGTGGATGCTCTCATCGATCACTTCGCCGCTGGCGAGGACGAGCACCGGCACCGTGCCCTTGGGTGAAGCCGCGATCATCTCGGCTGGCTTGTTGCGCAGCAGGATCTCGCGGATCTCGAAGGGCTCTGCGCGCATCAGCAAGGCCATGCGTGCGCGCATCGCATAGGGGCAGCGGCGGAAGCTGTAGAGAATGTCCGATGCAGCCAATATCCACGCCCTTTACATCGCCGGTCACATAAGCGCGTTACCGCTAGCCCGCTGTTGCCAATAATGTGCCGCCATGCATGATGCCAGACGGAGAGGAACCGCGCATGCGCTCGATCTACATGATCCCATTAGGCTTATTGCTCGGCAGTACAGCGCCAGCTTCCCAGGATACATCCGGAGCGATGTGCAACGCGCAATATTCGCTCACCCTGCGCGGGGAATTGTTCCGCCCCGAAGCCAACAAGCGCATGCCGATACTGTTGATTGCGGGCAGCAGCGGGCCGCCCGCGTCGCAGTTCAAGCTTCTGGACGATGATGGCTTTTTGTCACTGGTGATGTTGCTTCGCGCATGGGAAGCGCAGGGAAAGACTGCCGCCAACCAAAATGCGCCCGTCGCGATCCAGGTCTCCGACCTCAATATGCTCGAATATGCTTCGCGCATCGGCGAGAATTATTTTGGCGCGGTGGTCGATTATGCAGCCACGCTTCCCAGCATCACGCCGGAACAAGTCGTCGAAGTGCAGCAGGCCAAGGAACAACTGGCGCTGTTCCGCCGCGTAGGTGAACAGGCGCGCGGCAGCATAGAGGCCGCCACCGGCGCCGACGGGGTGCTACCTGCAGGCTTTATTCGTTCAGTCGGCAGCTATCTGGAACAGCTGCGGCCGAGCGCCCAACACGCGTTCAACTCGCGCTATCACGACGAACTGACCGGCGGCACGCAGCGACTATGCGATCCTTCGGCGACGAACACGCTGGTGGGCAAGATGCTCTGCGACCGCGATCTCGGCACGGGCGCGCTGCGAGCGGGCGCGCATTGCAGATCCACCAAGGACATTGCTTCGCCCGCACAGGCCCCAACCTGTGTGTTGCGCGCTATCGACGGAAAAGGCGTGGCACGCGAATGCACGGCGGGGTGGACTGAGAAAGAGATCGATCCACCCGAAATCTGATCGGCTAGATCGTCACGACGACCTTCCCGATCACATCGCGTGCGCCCAGCTTGGCGATTGCCTTTCCGCCATCGGCGAGCGCGAAGACTTCGGTCACCTTGGGCGCGATCTTGCCTTCGCTCCACAAGCGGAAGAGGCGGTCGACATGTGCCTGATTGGCCTGGGGATCGCGGGCCGCGAATGCGCCCCAGAACACGCCGCAGACGTCGCAGCTCTTGAGCAGGGTGAGGTTAAGCGGAAGCTTTGGGATGCCCGCAGGGAAGCCGACGACGAGGTAGCGTCCTTCCCATGCGATCGAGCGAAGCGCTGGTTCGGCATAATCGCCGCCCACGGGATCGTAGATCACGTCTGCCCCCTTGGGACCGACGGCTGCCTTGAACTGCTCGGCGAGTGCCTTGCTCGCATCCTTGTCGAACGGGGCACGGCCATAAATCAGGGCCTCGTCCGCGCCCGCCGCCTTGGCGGCGGCAGCCTTTTCCTCGGAGGAGACCGCCGCGACGACGCGTGCGCCGAATGCCTTTCCGAGTTCGATTGCCGCTAGGCCGACACCACCCGCCGCGCCGAGGACGAGCAAGGTCTGCCCCTCGGTCAGCTTGCCGCGATCGAGCAAGGCATGGATCGTCGTGGCATAAGTGAGCAGCAATGCCGCGCCGTCTTCGAAGCTGCGTCCCTCGGGCAGGCGGAACAAACGCACCGCTTCGATCGCCATTTTCTCGGCGAGGCCGCCATGCCCGGTTACGGCGATCACGCGATCACCGACCGCCCAGCCCTCAACGCCTTCGCCCACGCTCTCGATCACGCCCGAAATCTCGCCACCCGGCGCGAAGGGGCGCTGCGGCTTGAACTGATATTTATCCTCGATGATCAACACATCGGGAAAGTTGATCGCACAGGCCTTGACCGCGACGACGACCTGGCCCTTGCCCGCAATCGGATCGGGCAGCTCGTCCAGAATTAGAGTTTCCGGTCCGCCAACGGCCTTAGACAGTAACGCCTTCATGTCCCGCTCCTACTCTGATCCAGGGACGCGAGGCCGCGGCACCGGATTCGAATTTCGAAATCTCGGTATCCCTTGCCAGCGTCAGACCGATCTCGTCCAGCCCTTCGAGCAGGCATTGGCGCCGGAACGGGTCGAGTTGGAAGGTGAAGCGGTCCTGAAAGGGCGTGGTGACGGTCATCGTCTCCAGATCCACGGTGACTTCGTCGGTCTTCGCGACTTCAACCAGCCGGTCGATTGCCTCTTGCGGCAACACCACTGCCACGATGCCGTTTTTGAAGGCGTTGCCCGAGAAGATGTCCGAAAAGCTCGGCGCGATTACGGCCTTGATGCCCAGATCGGCGAGTGCCCATGCGGCATGCTCACGGCTGGAACCGCAGCCGAAATTGTCGCCCGCGATCAGCACCGGGCTGCCGGCATAGCGCGGATCATCGAAGATATTGCCGGGTTGCGCGCGGACAGTTTCAAACGCGCCCTTGCCCAGCCCCTCACGCGTCGTGGTCTTAAGCCAGTGCGCGGGAATGATGATGTCGGTGTCGATATTCTTGGCGCCCCACGGATAGGCGCGGCCCTCGACCTGTTTGACTGGATCCATCAGTGAGCACTTTCGGGGAAGAGTGGCAGCTTGGCGATATCGCCGGCATCATGCTGGACGATGATCGTGGCGTTGTTGGCGCGCGCGATTTCCTGAAAGCGCGCCATCGAAAGCTTTGCCGCTGCGGGATCGGTCGCGTTGCCGGAGACTTCGCTGTTCGGGATCTGCTCGGCGAAATGATAGAGGTCGCCGGTGAGCAGATAGGCTTTGCCTGCGATGCGGACCATCAGAGCGGTGTGTCCCGGCGTATGTCCCGGCATGGTCAGGATGGTGACGGTGCCGTCGCCGAACACGTCCGTGTCGCGCTCGATCTTCACGACGGAAGACTTGCCCGCGATCCATGATGCGATCAGCTCGGGCTCCATGCCTTCAGCCTTGGGGGTGGCGGTCAACGCTTCGAAGTCCTGCCGGCCGATCAGCAGCGTGGCACCCGGAAAGTCCGGGGCCTGGCCAATATGGTCGCCGTGATAATGGCTGATGCCCAACCGCTTCACCTGATCGGGCCGCACGCCGATCTGCGCGAGTTGATCGACGATTAGTTTGTCTAGGCTGATCGTCTGCTCTGGCGAAACCTCGGGCTTGCCGAGGTACGAACGGGGCATCCCGGCGTCCCACAGCATGTAGCTGTCGCCGTGGCGGATCAGATAGCAACTGACGGGAATGTCGCGCGGCTTGCCGCCCATATTGTGCGCGACGAACTTGCCGCAATCGAGCCGCCACATCGCCATTTCGGGCGCAGGCGCCGCAAAGGGCAACATTGCAGCGATAATTGCAGTCAGCATGAGACAAAGCTCCATCCTGGGCGAAAGCCCGGAGCCAGGTCAGCAATCGCACCCCGCCAAACGCGATTCAACGAACGGCGGTGGTTCCGGGTGTTTTCGGCACGGTGCCAGCATACGCGGCAGCCAGGCCGCTGAGTACCGTTCCGGCGATAAGTACGATCAATACGTGCTTCATGTGAAACCCCCTCACACATCCGCCGGCATCAGCTCCCTGACATCGGTGAGGCGCCCCATGACCGCCGCCGCCGCCGCCATTGCGGGGGAAAGCAGGTGGGTCCGTGCGCCCGGACCCTGTCTTCCTACGAAATTTCTGTTGGAAGTTGAAGCACAACGTTCGCCGCTAGGTACTTTATCTGGGTTCATTGCGAGACACATCGAACAGCCGGGCTCACGCCACTGGAATCCGGCGGAAATGAAGACCTGATCGAGCCCCTCTTCCTCCGCCTGGCGCTTGACCAGTCCGGAGCCCGGAACAATCAGCGCCTGACGCACGCGATCGGCCACATGGCGGCCCTTCACCACCGCAGCCGCAGCGCGCAGATCTTCGATCCGGCTGTTCGTGCAGCTGCCGATAAAGACGTTCTCGATGGGGATGTCCTGCATCCGCATGCCCGCCGTCAGCCCCATATAATCGAGCGACTTTTGCGCGGCGACGCGCTTGGAGGGATCAGCGAAACTCTCCGGGTCCGGGATGCTGTCGGTGATCGCGACGACGTCCTCGGGGCTCGTGCCCCAGGTGAGCGAGGGTGCGATCTCGCTCGCATGGAGCTGGACGACGCAGTCGTACACCGCAGCGGCATCGCTCGGCAGCGTGCGCCAATATGCGACGGCCTTGTCCCATGCCTCGCCGGCCGGCGCCATCGGGCGGCCCTTGAGATATTCAAAGGTCTTCTCGTCGGGGGCGATCAGGCCGGAGCGCGCCCCGCCCTCGATCGACATGTTGGAGACGGTCAGCCGCCCCTCGACCGACATGGCGCGGATCGCCTCACCCGTAAACTCGATGACGTAGCCCGTGCCGCCCGCCGCACCGATCTTGCCGATGATCGCGAGCACGACGTCCTTGGGGGACACACCGAAGCCCAAAACGCCATCGACGCGGATTTCCATCGTCTTCGATTGCTGGAGCAGCAGGGTCTGCGTGGCGAGCACATGCTCGACCTCGCTGGTTCCGATGCCGAACGCCAAGGCACCCAACGCGCCATGCGCCGAAGTGTGGCTGTCGCCGCAAACCAGCGTGGTGCCCGGCAGCGTGAAGCCCTGCTCCGGGCCGATGACGTGGACGATCCCCTGCCGCACATCGAGCGCGTCGATATACGGCACGCCGAACTCGGCGACGTTCGAGCGCAGCGTCGAGAGCTGGTTGGCGCTTTCCGGATCGGCGATCGGCAGCGCCTTGCCCGCCGCATCGACGCGCGCCGTGGTTGGCAGATTATGGTCGGGCACCGCCAGCGTCAGATCGGGACGGCGGACCTTGCGGCCCTCCGCGCGAAGACCGGCAAATGCCTGCGGACTGGTGACCTCATGAACGAGGTGGCGATCAATGTAGATCAGGCAGGTGCCGTCATCGCGCCGTTCGACGACATGATCGGCCCAGATTTTTTCGTAGAGCGTTAGGGGACGGCTAGCCATGACCCGGCTCTAATCGAATCGTGCGCACTCGCAACCCGCACCGCAATTTACGGTCGCCAAGCTGGGCTATTGCGCGGGCGCGTTCAGGGCCTCCGCCTTCAGATAATTGTGGATCTGCGCGATCTCGGCATCGGTCAGCACATGCAGGCCGCCCTTAGCGGCCTCGGTCATCATGCCCAGATCCTTGCCCGAAATACCAATGCCGGTACGCATCAGCTTCTGGAACGCGGGAAGATCATAGGATGCGGCGACGGCGGCGAGCGGCGGAACTGTCTGCTTGCCATCGTCCGAGGGGCGCGAAGTGTGGAGCGCGTGGCACCCGCTGCACGAGAAATCGACGACATAGCGGCCCATATCGGCGGGGCGCATGGGCTTGGAAACCTTTTCCGGATGCACGCTCGAAGACAGCACCCCCGCCAGGAGCAGCGCACGCCCCACCGGCCCGAAGCGAGTGGTCGCGGTTGAATCGTCCGGCTTGGCGCGCAAGCTGCGGATCCAGGCGATGATCCGCGCGGTATCGTCGTCAGCGAGATAGCGATGCGCAAGGGTCGGCATGACATATAGCGCGGTGCCATCGGCGCGCACGCCGTGACGAATTGCGCGCTCAAGTTCGGCATTGCTGTAGCGCATCGCCACCGCAGCCAGTGCGGGCGGCGCGAGGCGGCCGAGCGCTGGATCATCGACCAGAACGAGGCCCTCGCCATTCGGGCCATGGCAATCGCGGCAGCCCGCGATCTTGGCCAGCCGCCCGCCCTCGGCAATCGAAGCAGCATCGTTCGGGATGGCGAGTTCGGTGAGCGCGACATCGTGCCCGCGACGCATTTTCCACTGCGACCCGCCATAGACCACGGCCAGCAACAGCACGATCAGGCTGGCCAGCCCGATCAGCCCACGAACAATCCATACCCGCATGTTCCGCCCTCCCTTTGGCGAAACCTGCACATATCCATAGCAAAATGATAGTCTGCCCGCCTGCGACAAACGCGCGACGAACCTTCAGGCGGCTGCGGGAACTGCCGTCGCGCGCGGCTCGACGGGATCGGCATCGTCCTGCCAATCGGTGCGCCGCTTCACCCACGGATTGATGAAGAGGAACGGCAGCTTCAGGAACAGCAGTTCCGAATGGATGAAGGTATCGATCGCGCGCTCCCACCATTTGGGGTCGCGCTTTCCATTCGCCTTGAGCCAGCCGTCATAGGGTTCCCAATGGCTCGGCTCGTCACGCTCGACAATCTGGAAGATCTTCATCAGCGTCTTGTCAGGCTTCACCAGCGGATGATTGAGGAGAACCAGCACCTGCTTGTGCCCGCGCTGTTCGGTAAGCGAGATGACGCGGCAGAGCTTCTCGAACTGATCGTCCTCGGCAATGATGCGCTTGGTATCCAGCTCATCGATCGTGCGGCGGAAGACGATCTCGACGAAGCGATCGATATGCCCGCAGGTGCGATCGACCTGGAGCGGCATCTTGCCCTGCAGTTCGAACCAGCGCTTGAACATCACATAATGTTTGCGCTCGTCGGCACGGTGCTTTTCGATATCGGCGATCAGCTGGGTGTTGCCGGGCTCGCGCGCCTTCACAGCCTCAAGCACCCGGTCGATGCTCGTATAGCCGCGATGCTCGTTATAGATGTAGATCGAGCCGAGCAGATCGAGGTAACGACGGCGAAAAAAGGTTAACATTGCAAGACGCTACGCCTCGTCCCGCCTCGCGTCAACGAAGCGTGCGCTTCAGGAATTCTACGCTGTCGGCCAGCGTTGGCCCCTTGCCGCGGAACGGCACTGAGAGCGCCATCACGACCTCTTCATGGCTAAGGCCGGGATAGTTTTTGAGCTCCACCGGCGCGCCGAGTCCCTTCAGCTTCGCCTCCAGATTGATCGCGTTCTTTGGCCGCACCGTGTCATCCGTGGTCGAAGTGACCAGCAGCATCGGCGGTGCATCATGCCGGGCGAAGTGGAGCGGCTGCGTCATTTGCGGATCGGCAACGCCCTGCATCGCATCGATCGAGCGCTTCGAGGTGAAGGGAAAGAAATCGTAGGGGCCGGACAGACCCACGCCCGCCTTGATGATCGCCGGGTCGACGCCCTCGGCCTTCAGCCAGCGCGTATCGAGCGCGAGCATCGCGACGGTGTATGCGCCCGCCGAATGGCCCATTACTGCGATCTTGGCGGGGTCGCCGCCGAACTGGGCGACATGATCGCGCGTCCATTTTACCGCTTCCGCACCATCCTGAAGGAAGGCCGGGAAGCGGACATTCGGCACCTTGCGGTAATCGGGCACCACCACGACGAACCCTTCGCGCGCCAATGCCCGCGCGGCGAAGCTATAGGCGCGCCGATCGCCCTTCACCCAGCCGCCACCGTACCAGAAGATCACCACCGGGCGTTTCGCCGAAGCATCGCCAGCGGGCCGCCACACATCGAGCGACTGGCCATGCGTGCCGAACGGAACCGAGCTGCCCGTGCGGATCGCGCCCGAACCGCCGCCATACACGCCATCCAGCAGCGAAAGCAGGGCCGGAGGAGACGTGAATGCAACCATGATCCCGAGCCCCACGATGATCGCCAGCGCGGCAAGCCCAGCCTTGCGCCACATCAGACGGTGTATTTCGCGGTAGTCTTGCTCGCCAGCTCTTCGGAGGTGACGCCCGGTGCCAGTTCGATCAGCTTGAACGGGGTATCGTGATCGGGCCGTGCAAACACGGCCAGATCGGTGATGATCATATCGACCACATTCTTGCCAGTCAGCGGCAGCGTGCATTCGGGAATGAACTTGGGATCGCCGGCCTTGGAGTTATGCTCCATCACCACGATGATTTTCTTGACGCCCGCTACCAGATCCATCGCGCCGCCCATGCCCTTGATCATCTTGCCAGGGATCATCCAATTGGCGATGTCGCCGCTTTCGCTGATCTCCATCGCGCCGAGCACGGTGAGGTCGATATGCCCGCCGCGGATCATCGCGAAGCTCTGTTCGGAGCCGAAATATGCCGATTGCGGCAGCTCGCTGATCGTCTGCTTGCCGGCGTTGATCAGGTCGGCATCTTCCTCACCCGCATACGGAAACGGCCCAATGCCGAGCATCCCGTTTTCCGACTGGAGCGTCACTTCCACGCCCTCGGGGATATGGTTCGCCACCAGCGTGGGAATGCCGATGCCGAGGTTCACATAATAGCCGTCCTGCAGCTCGCGGGCAGCACGTGCCGCCATCTCATCGCGCGTCCAGGCCATTTACTTCTTCTCCTCAGGCACGTCGGCCCATTGCTTGTCCTTCGGGAACACATCGTCGAGGCCGCCGTGCAGCGCCGATCCGTAGACCGGGTTCGGCAGCACGAACCAGCCTGCGCCCCACAGCGTGGCGAGCAGGCTCTCGCTCGTCATGTTGCGGCGCATACCGACGCTATATTCGCCGGTGTTGAACAGATCGCTGAAATCGCCGAGCTGATCGCCGACCATCGCGACGACGCAATAGGTCTCGGATATTTTCCAGCGCCGCTCGTCCTTGCCGCTCGGTGCGCCATCGTCGCGCAGCCACAGCGTATCGCCCAGCACTGCCGGCCCCAGCCCCGCACCCTGGATCGCAGCGGCGGTTTCCACCGCGCTTGCGCTTGAGCGGTTCGAGTTGAAAATCACGGTGATGCCCTCGCCCCGCGCCGCCGCCAGCGTATCGGCGGCACCCGGCACTGCGACCACCTTGTTCACGCCAGTCGCTTCCCAGCGCGACCATTTGGTCTGATCGTATGCAGCAGGATTGGCGGCGGCCTCATATTCGAAGCCGAGGTTGAGCAACGCGGTCTCATCGACGTCCAGCACGACTGCCAGCTTGCGCTTGCCGCACAGATCGAATTTGGGCGAGGCCAAGGTCGAGCCCCGGGACATCACGACAGAGCTGATCTCGCTCTTGTCGCGACGGTAACCGATCTCGTTGCGCAGGAAATTCCACAGCCCGCGATAAGCCTGCAGGCTGATCGCCGATCCCTCACCCGAGCCATAGAGATACTGCATCTCGGGCGGCACGGTGACCGGCTTGCCGGTCGCCCGGGCAGTACCGCTTGGTGGCGGAAGCGCGGTGAGGCTCGTAATCACCGCCGTGCCATTCTCGGTCTTCATAACCTGCCCGGCGTTCGGCGCCTGCTGCCTGGCAGCCTGCTTACTCGCCTTGCGCTTCTTGCCGTCCTGTCGGTCGACCGCGCTTTTGCCCAGCCCGCTTGCTGCCGCGATCACCGGCAGCGCCGCGACGACGCAGCCCGAAAGCAGCACCGAACTGGCCATCAGGGCCGCAAGCGCAGGGCGCATGGTCACGCGCTTGCCCGCTCGCGCACGGTGCGGAATTCGATCTGCTTGTCATAGGGCGAGCCCATAATCATCCGCTTCACATAGATGCCCGGCAGATGGATGGTATCGGGATCCAAGCTGCCCACGGGCACGATTTCCTCAACCTCTGCGACGCAGATCCGGCCCGCAGTCGCCATTGGCTGGTTGAAATTGCGCGCGGTCTTGCGGAAAATCAGGTTGCCGCTCTCATCGGCCTTCCACCCCTTGATGATCGACAGGTCGCTGCGGATGCCGCGCTCAAGGATATAATCCTGCCCGTCGAAATTCTTGACTTCCTTGCCCTCGGCCACCTGCGTGCCGACGCCGGTCTTGGTGTAGAAACCCGGGATACCTGCCCCGCCCGCGCGGCAGCGCTCGGCCAGCGTGCCCTGCGGGCAGAACTCGACCTCAAGCTCGCCCGACAGATATTGCCGCTCGAATTCCTTGTTCTCACCCACATAAGACGAGATCATCTTCTTGACCTGGCGGGTGCGCAGCAACTTGCCCAAGCCCTGCCCGTCAATCCCGGCATTGTTGCTGGCGATGGTGAGATCCTTGACCCCATTGGCTTCGATCGCGTCGATCAGCCGCTCGGGGATGCCGCACAGGCCAAAGCCCCCCGCGCAGATCGTCATGCCATCGAACAGCAGCCCTTCCAGCGCTGCTTCTGCGGTGGGGTAGAGCTTCTTCATTGCAGCGATTCTCCGTGGAACTGGCAGCGCGATAGTACCCTGCGCGCTTGAAGGCTAGTCGAGCATGATGCTCGCGGCGGGTTTGGCGCCGCCATAGCTGCGCTCGGAGATGTTCGCGCCGGCTGCGCGCATCGCATCGGCGCGGTCTGGCCCGCGTACGTTGATGATCAATTGCTCCATCCGGATCGAATCGGCGAAAGCGGGGACGGCTTCGACGCGGGCAATCCACGCGGCGGTGCGTGGCCAGCGTGCCGGATCGATCGCCCAGCCAGCGAGCAAAGCGTTGCGGAGGAACGATGCGTAGGTGATGTCGGCAATGCAGACGTGATCGAACAGGAAGCCTTCGACCGGCGCCTGCGCCTCGATCCAGTCGAGCGCTTCAGGCAACAGGCGGTCGGTCACCTCGGCAAGCGCCGCTGCATCCGGCTCCACCTTGAACACGCGCGGTGCGACGACCTTACGATAGAATAGGCGCCAGATGATCAGGTCGCCCAGCCGGCTATCGGCATATTCCTCCAGCCAGCGCGCCCGTGAGCGGTCCCTGGCGCCTTTCGGCATCAGCGGCGGTTCGGGATACGCCTCGTCGAGATACTCGCAGATCACAGTCGAATCGTTGAGCACCAGATCGCCCTGGATCAGCACCGGGATGCGCCGCAGCGGGCTGACTGCCGTGAATTCCTCGGTGCCGTAAAACGGCACGATAGGGTCGATTTCGTGCGCTACATTCTTGTGCGCAAGCGCCACCAATACCTTGCGGGCATAGGGCGACACATGATTGCCAATGATCAACATGGTTGCGGGGGTTACGGTAGCTGCCCGGCTTGGTCTAGACAGTGCCCATGACCGCAAAGCGCACCGGGGGCAGGATCCTCGTCGACAACCTCGTAGCCCAGGGCTGCGACCGTATCTTCCACGTGCCGGGTGAGAGCTTCCTCGCCGTGCTCGATGCGCTGCACGATGTGCCGGCGATCGACGTGGTGACGTGCCGGCAGGAAGGCGGCGTTGGCTTCATGGCATGCGCGGACGGCGCGATGACGCAGCGGCCGGGCGTGGCATTCGTCACGCGGGGGCCGGGCGCCACCAATGCGAGCATCGGCGTGCATGTCGCGATGCAGGATTCGCAGCCGATGATCCTGTTCATCGGCGATGTGGATCGCGGGATGCGGGACCGCGAGGGCTTTCAGGAGGTGGATTTTCCCGCATTCTTCGGCCCCATCGCGAAGTGGGCGACGCGGATCGAGGATGCCCGGCGGATTCCGGAATATGTGGCGCGGGCGTATGCCACCGCTATGAACGGGCGCCCTGGCCCTGTCGTTGTCGCACTGCCCGAAGACATGCTGTGCGACATAGTTGAGGCGCTTGATCGGCCCCGCATCGAGCGCGCTGTACAGGATAGCGATATCGTTGCCGACCTTCACGTTCGTGACCTGCTTGAAAAGGCGGTCGCGCCGGTCGCCATCATCGGTGGCGCGTATTGGAACGGCGAAACTGCAAGCGAAGTAATCGAGTTCGCAGAGGCATTCGGTCTGCCTTTGGCCGCGGCCTTCCGCCGGCAGGATGCGGTGGAGAATAGCTGCGCCGTTTATGCCGGCAATCTCGGCTACGGGCCAAGCCCGCGCCTAGTGGAACGCGTCAAAAAAGCCGACCTCGTCCTCGTCCTGGGCGCACGTCTCGGTGAAGCGACGACCGATGGCTACACACTGATCACGCCCGATCACCCCGATCAGATTGTCATCCATGTTCATCCCGATCCGAATGAACTCAATCGCGTGTACCGCACCGACGTCGCGATCTGCGCGGACCCTGGCCAGTTCGCAATGACGCTGGCTCTTCCAACCACCGATGTGCAGCAACGGCCGGACGGCGCAGCCGCGCATGCCGAGTGGCTCGAATGGTCCACGCCCAAGCCACGCGATGGGGTGGCGCTCGATCTTGGCCAGTGCGTCGCGGCGATGCGCGATCGCATCCCCGACGCGATCATCTGTAACGGCGCGGGCAATTTCTCGAGCTGGTGGCACCGCTACTGGCATTATGCCGCACAGCCCTCGCAACTCGCCCCGACCGCGGGCGCGATGGGATATGGCGTGCCCGCAGCAGTCGCCGCCAAGCTACGCGCGCCGGACCGGCCTGTCGTGGCGCTGGCGGGGGATGGCGATTTCATGATGAACGGCCAGGAGCTCGCCACCGCCGTGCAGCACAATGCCGACATCCTCGTGCTGGTGATCGACAACGGGGCCTATGGCACCATCCGCATGCATCAGGAGCGCGAATATCCCGCGCGGCTATCGGGCACGACGCTGCATAATCCCGATTTCGCCGCTTTAGGCCGGGCCTATGGCTGCTGGGCGGAGACAGTGGAGACTACTGCGGAGTTCGCCCCGGCGCTCGATCGCGCACTGGCGACCGAAGGCGTCCGCCTGCTGCATCTCAAGACCGATGTGGAGTTCATTACGCCGGGACTCACCGTCACCGGCATTCGCAACCGCTAGGGCTTAGCGCCAGCCAGCTTCGGCGCGTAGCGTTTCGACGGCCCACTTCTCGGACATGCCGACCATGCGGGCATATGCGCGGACGAAGCCGACTGCGTAGATCGCGCTGACGAACGCGTCGAAACGCGAATTCTCGATTGCGGTGAGGTAACGCAGGCTGATCCGGGTGGTGGCCGCAACATCCTCAAGAGTCAGGCGCTTGGCTTCGCGGGCGCGCTTCAGCGTGGGGCCGAGCTTGCCAAGATCGATCTGCGCGATTTCGTCCTGCCCGAAAGGGAGTATGGCATCGTCGGAATAAGCAAGCTGGGTATGAAACATTGCGTCCCCCCCGGACTGAGTCGGTGTGTCAGCGGTGTCCTCCTGGGTACACTCCAAGTCAAACATGCTGCGATGCCGCGAGCGAGTCATGCGGCCAAACGAAAAAAAGGCCGCTTCGCCAATGCGAAACGGCCCTTTCCTCTCTTACCGGCGTAGCTTTTGTTAACGCTATCTCACGCGCGCCGCGCATCAAGCCGGGCGCGGAGCTTCACATCAGATGTCGTCGCCAAGCGCGCCCTTCACCTTGCCGACAAACTGCTCTCCCTTGCCCTTAAGCTCCTGCGTCTTGCCCTCGGCATCGAGCTTGTCGTCGGCGTGCGTGCGATTGGGATCGTTCGGATCGCCCGCCATGGCCTGCTTCGCCTTGCCGACCATCTCGTTGACGTTGCCCTTGATCTTATCGGTAAGTTCACCCATGATTTCAAACTCCTGGCACGAAACCGGCGCAGGTCGCGCCGGCTGCTCTCGTCCAGGCCTCAACGGTTTTTGTGCGGAGGGGGTTCCGATAAAGATGCCCGACCGACCAAAAAATGCCTGACAAAATTGCCGAACATTATGAGCGGCATGCGCACGCCTTTGATGCGGCGCGGCGCAAGCATTTCGTCGAGCGCGACTGGCTGAACCGGTTTCTGCTGGCGGTGCCCAAGGGGGGCCATATCCTCGACCTCGGCTGCGGCGCGGGCGAGCCGATCGGGCGCTATTTGATCGACCGGGGCTATCAGCTGACCGGAGTGGATGTTTCCGCGACGATGATCGGACTGTCGCGCACGCGCTTCTCCCGCCACATCTGGCTGAACACCGATATGCGCAAGGCCGCGATGGGCCGCACCTTTCACGGCATCCTTGCCTGGGACAGCCTGTTCCACCTCCACCATGACGATCAGGCGGCTATGATCGAGAAGATGGCGCGCTGGCTGGAGCCGGGCGGCGCGATGCTGTTCAACACCGGCCCGGCGCGCGGCGAGTCTCCGGGCTACCAGTTCGGCGAAGACATCTACCATGCGAGCCTCGCGCCGTTCGAGTATCGCGCGTTATTTGAAGAGTTTGGCCTGTTGGAAATAGCCTTTTCGCCCGACGATGCGGCCACGGGCGGGCGGACGGTCTGGCTGGTGCGGCGGGGGGATTGATGGCGGAGGATGATCACAGTGACACCGGAACGGTGTTTTCCGGGTAGGGCGGTTTATTCCTCTTTGCCGAGGGGAAAGTGAAGCATCCGGTCGCCGATGTGGATTTTCGCGAAGGTGCTTTGGACAGTCGCGCGTGTGCGGCGCGCATATGCAAGGGCCAACGATTTCAAAGAGCGCACAGGTGGCTCCCGGCCAAGAGAGCCGAGCAGGCAAAATCCTACTTTGCAAGGGACGGGCGCAACCATCTTCGAGGCCACGCCTGAACGCGCAATGGCGTGCGCAATACCCTGTTCGCGGGATAGGGATCGACACGCACCATGGATACGGGCAGGTGCGCCCCTTCTCTAAATTTGGTGCGCAAGGGAGGATCCATGAAGCTGTTCAGGCTCGTGATGCTTGCACTTGTGATGACGATTTCCGGCACGTCGATCGCGTCTGCGCAATTATCCCCCGGTGTTGCCGAAATGGAGAAAGAGCGGCTGCGCAAGGCAAAGGAGCCGATAGTCTCGTTTACCGCTGCGGACGTTGAAGCGGCCCGTGCGGCACGAAGGGCAAATCCTGCACTGGATTTCGCATCGGACTGCGCGGCAAAGCTCGCGAAGGACTGTTTCGATTGGGGCAACCACCTGCGCTCCAAAAACGGGCGCACAGCCGAGGATGGCAAATACGAACTGACCGCGTTCACCAAGGCTTGTGAACTGAAGCACCCGGAGGGCTGCTATAAATTAGGCGAGATGCACGAAAAGGGATCGAACACGCCGATCGATCGCAAGATGGCGTTCAATGTCTATGGGCTGTCGTGCAAGCTGGGCTTCAGCAGCGGCTGTTACAGCGCGGCGACGATATTGAGCGCGGCGCGCGGCAGCACGCCGGCGGAACAGGACAAGCAAGCGCAGGGTGTGCAGGCACTCTACAAGGCCGGATGCGATCTGAAGCATGTCTATGCGTGCAAGGCGATCGGGCTTGCGCCAGTGGAGGCTCCTGTCGTCACAGCCCAGGCGCCGCAGCCAGCCGCAGCAACTGCTGCAAGCGCGCTTCCAGTCCTTCATCCGACACCCGGCTCCGGGCATGTTGCCGCCGATGAAGAAAATATTCGCCTGAAGGGCGACCCCCGCATCGATGCCGCTATGAAAGCTCATATGCGGGAAATGACGGCACAGGGCTTTACGCTTGTGGGACGGAGCCATGTTCTGCGTCGCTACGACGATCAGCAGGGCAATCTATACAAGCTCAATTTGAACGACCTGCATGATTATGTCCTGTTTGCCGCGTGCAGCGCCCCGTGTGCGAGCGTCTCACTGATGGCCTGGCCGCCCCAGGGCGGAGGGGTTTTCTTCCAGGCAACCAACAAGGGTGTACCGGCGAAAACGCGGTGGCTGGAGTTGAGTCCGAAGGCCAGCGGGCCTCATTCTGTGCAGGTCCAGTCGAACTGCCCGAGCGTACGATGCGACACGGATAGCGGCGCAGGCGCCCAACTCGCGGTTTATCGACGGGTGAAGACGATGGATATCGAAGCGGTTCCGGCAAAGCCGTGATAGGGAGCCGGAAGGGCGTTTAGATCAACCCCGCAAGCGGGCTCGACGGGTCGGCATACATCCGCTTCCCCATCCGGCCGGCGCGATAGCTTAGCCGCCCCGCCTCCACCGCAGCCTTCATCGCAGCGGCCATCAGGATCGGGTCTTTGGCTTCGGCGATGGCAGTGTTCATCAATATGCCGTCGCAGCCGAGTTCCATGCCCACCGCCGCGTCGCTTGCCGAGCCGACGCCTGCATCGACCAAAACCGGCACCTTGGCGCCTTCGACGATAAGCCGGATCGTTACACGGTTCTGGATGCCAAGGCCCGAGCCGATCGGCGCGCCCAGTGGCATGATCGCGACCGCGCCAACGTCTTCCAGGCGCTTGGCGGCGATGGGATCGTCTACGCAATAGACCATCGGCTTGAAGCCCTCGTTGGCGAGAATCTCCGTCGCGCGCAGCGTCTCGACCATGTCGGGATAGAGCGTGCGCGCTTCGCCCAGCACTTCGAGTTTCACCAAATCCCAGCCGCCGGCTTCGCGCGCCAAACGCAGCGTGCGGATCGCCGATTCGGCGTCGAAGCAGCCTGCCGTGTTGGGCAGATAGGTGATCTTCTTGGGGTCGATATAGTCGGTGAGCATCGGCGCATTCGGATCCGACACGTTCACGCGGCGCACCGCCACGGTGACGATTTCGGCGCCGCTGGCCGCGACTGCGGCGGCGTTCTGCTCGAAATCCTTATATTTGCCGGTGCCGACGATCAGCCGCGAGCGGAAGGTCTTGCCTGCGACGGTCCACGTGTCTTCTGCATTGGTCATAACCGGCGTAGCGATATTCATGGGTCCGTCCTGCACTCTTGTGTTCCTGCGAAAGCAGGAAGCCAGGGCCGAACAATCTACGGCCCGCGAAACAATCCTGGGCTCCTACTTTCCGCAGGAGAGCGGCGTTCAGCCACCGCCTACGAAGTGGACAATCTCCAGCTCGTCGCCATCCTCGACGATCACCTGATCGAGCGTGGAACGCGGCACCACTTCCAGATTACGCTCCACCGCAAGCTTGGCGGGCACCAGCCCCAGTTCCTCAGCCAGCTGCGCTATCGTCAGCCCGGCAGTCACACGCTTATGCTCGCCATTGACGTGGATCGAGACAGTGCCATCGGTGTGCATGATAATCGTTACCTGTGCGATTTGATCGGGGCGCGCGGCTCATATAGGGAGTGCGCTGCGTCGCAAGCAACCGAAAGACCAGGCATTGGCCGATACGATTTTCGTTCTGAATGGCCCCAACCTCAATCTGCTGGGCACGCGTGAGCCCGAGATTTACGGTTCGGACACGCTGGACGAGATTGCCGGCCTGCTGGAGGACCGGGCCCGCGATCTCGATCTCACCATCGATATGCGCCAGTCGAATCACGAGGGGCATCTTGTCGATTGGCTGCATGAGGCGCAGGCGCGCGGCGCGAAGGCGGTTTTGCTCAATGCCGGCGCGTTCACGCATACCAGCCTTGCGCTCTATGATGCGATAAAGTCGATCAAAACGCCGGTGATCGAAGTTCATCTGTCGAACCCGCTTACCCGCGAAGAATTCCGCCACGAGAGCTTCGTGGGTCGTGCCGCGCGCGGAACCATCTCTGGGTTCGGCGCGCTTTCCTATATGCTTGCGCTTGAAGCAGCCGCTACTCTCTGACAGAGGGCGCGGTTTCATCGGAAGAAGAGTCAAATGGCCGAAAAGAACGATAAGATGGGGGCGATGCACGTAGACGTTGATCTCGTGCGTCAGCTCGCCGCCGTGCTGGACGAAACCAACCTTACCGAGATCGAAGTCGAAGACGGCGATCGCAAGGTTCGCGTGGCGCGTACGCTTCAGGCTGCGCCGCAGATGATGGCCGCACCGCAATATGCGCCCGCGCCTGCTGCTGCGCCTGCCGCCGCTCCGGCTGCTGACGCCGCACCGGTTGCCGCTGCCAATGCGGTCAAGTCGCCGATGGTCGGCACCGTCTATCTCGCCGCAAATCCCGACGCGAAGAACTTCGTGAGCGTAGGCGACAAGGTCGCGGCCGGCGATACGCTGGTGATCATCGAGGCGATGAAGGTGATGAACCCGATCAACGCCACCGCTGGCGGAACCGTCAAGGCGATCCTGGTCGAGAACGGCCAGCCGGTCGAGTACGACCAGCCCCTCGTCGTGGTCGAGTAAAGCACTTTGCCCGAGATCAAGAAGCTCCTGATCGCCAATCGCGGCGAGATCGCGCTGCGAATCCACCGCGCCTGCCACGAAATGGGCATCAAGACCGTCGCGGTGCACTCCACCGCCGATAGCGACGCGATGCATGTGCGGCTGGCCGACGAAGCGATCTGCATCGGACCGCCAGCTGCAGCCGAGAGCTATCTCAACGTGTCGCGGATCATATCGGCCGCGGAAATCTCGGGTGCGGATGCGATCCATCCGGGCTACGGCTTCCTTTCGGAGAACGCCCAGTTCGCCGAGATCGTCGAAGCGCACGGCATCATATTCGTCGGCCCCAAGCCCGAGCATATCCGCACGATGGGCGACAAGATCGAAGCGAAGCGCACCGCCGGCGCGCTCGGCCTGCCGCTCGTCCCCGGATCGGACGGCGCAATCAGCGACGTTGCGGAAGCCAAGGCGATTGCGGAGAAAGCCGGCTATCCGGTGATCATCAAGGCCGCCAGCGGCGGCGGCGGGCGCGGCATGAAGGTCGTGACCAACCCTGAGGATCTCGAGTCGCAGATGCTGCAGGCGGGCAGCGAAGCGAAGGCCGCGTTCGGCGACGCCACGGTCTATCTCGAAAAATATCTCGGCAATCCGCGCCATATCGAAATTCAGGTATTCGGCGATGGCGCAGGCAATGCGATCCATCTGGGCGAGCGCGATTGCTCGCTCCAGCGCCGACACCAGAAAGTGCTCGAGGAAGCCCCCTCCCCCGTGCTTGGCGCCGAAGATCGCGCGCGGATCGGCGGCATCTGCGCCAAGGCGATGGCCGATATGGGCTATCGCGGCGCGGGGACGATCGAGTTCCTGTGGGAGAATGGCGAGTTCTACTTCATCGAGATGAATACCCGCCTGCAGGTGGAGCATCCGGTGACCGAGGCGATTACCGGCCTCGACCTGGTCCGCGAACAGATCCGCGTTGCCGAAGGCCATGGCCTGACGTTGCGCCAGCAGGACGTGCAGTTCCGCGGGCACGCTATCGAATGCCGCATCAATGCCGAAGATCCGCGCACCTTCGCGCCCTCCCCCGGTTTGGTGAAGGGTTATCACGCGCCGGGCGGCATGAACGTCCGCGTCGATAGCGGTCTCTATGCGGGCTATAAGGTGCCGCCTTATTACGACAGCATGATCGCAAAGCTGATCGTCTACGGCACCACCCGCGCCGGCGCGATCCGGCGCCTGCGCCGCGCGCTTGAGGAATTCGTGATCGACGGGATGAAAACCACGATCCCGCTGCATCAGGCGCTGATCGAGAACGAAGATTTCCAGCGCGGCGATTATACGATCAAGTGGCTGGAAGAATGGTTGGCGAAGCAGGACGAACCTGCCGCCTGAAATATGGCCTGAAAAATAGGGGACGCGCCGCATGATCAAGTTGCTAGCCGTGCTGGCGCTCGCGGGGGTCGCTGCGGCGCCCGCCTCTCCGGTGAATACGCTGGCCGGGCGCTATTCCAAGCATTTCCAGAACGGCCTTGTCGATGGCTCCAAATATGAGTCCGACAATGTCGTGGAAATCGTGCCGGTAGACGCCACCCACGCCTATTTCCGCGCCGATCTGCAATTCTTCAACGGGCACCAATGCGGCTTGTCCGGCATCGCCAAGGCGGTGGGCAACAAGCTCGTCTACACCGAGAAAGAAGTGCCGTATGAAGGCGGAGCGGCATGCAAGCTGACCATATCGGCGAGCGGCAAATATCTGCTGCTCGATGACGGCGAAGGCACCTGCCGCAGCTATTGCGGGGCACGAGGCACGTTCAGCAATTATCGCTTCATCCCGCTCTCCTCGAAGCGGAAGATCAGCTACATGGCGAAGCTGAAAGGCTCGGAGGAATATCAAGGCGCGATCGACGACTGGAAATCGGGCAAGACCGAGTGATGAAAGCCACGATCTACCACAACCCGCGCTGCTCCAAATCGCGCGAGACGCTGGCGATCCTGCAGGATGCCGGGGCGGAGATCGAGATCGTCGAGTATCTCAAGACGCCGCCGACCAGCGGCGAACTCGCCCGTTTGCTGGACCGCGCCGGCCTCACTCCCGCTCAACTGCTGCGCAAGGCCGAGCCGGGCGCGAAAGACCTGACCGACGCCAATGACGAGACGATCCTTGCCGCGATGGCGGCCGATCCGATCCTGATCGAGCGGCCTTTGGTGGAAACAGAAAAAGGCGTGCGACTGGGGCGTCCTCCGGAAGCGGTGCGCGAGATTCTCTGATCGGCAGCCCCCACGCCGCTTGCCCTGCTTTGCCGCGCGCGCCATTCTGCGCACATGCACGCCATCAATCTCACCGATAAATTCGCGCAGTTTAGCGAGCATTGGCGGCCCAAGGTTGCCGCGCAGCTCAACGGGCAGGATGTTCGGCTGGTGAAGGTGCAGGGCGTGTTTCCATGGCATAGCCATGCGGATGCGGAGGAGATGTTCCTCGTCTGGCGCGGACGCTTTCGCGTCGAGTTTCGCGATTCCGTGGTGGAGCTTCAGCCAGGCGAGTTCATTGTCGTGCCGCGCGGGGTGGAGCATCGCACGGCAGCCGATGAGGAAGCCGAGGTGCTGATCTTCGAGCCGTCGGAAGTGATCAACACCGGCAACGTTGCCGATTCCCAATTCACCGCACCGCAGGGCGTCACGATTTAGGCGGTCATCTCCGGTGTGATGTCCTGCTTCACGCCATAGAGATGCGTTGCGCGGCCACCCCGGCACACGACGTCTGCGGTGAGCCGCATCCAGCGCATCGCGCCATCCGCGCGGCGAATCTGCGCCTCCATCGTGAAGCTGCCGCGCTCGTCGATAGCCTTGGCACGCAGCCGCTCCATCAATCTGCGCGATTCGGGTTCGTACATCTCCAGCGCCCTATGGCGGTCGATCGGGCCAAGCGGGTCGAGCCCGAACAAAGCGAAAACCGGTGGCGACCAGCGCAGACGGCTATCCGACAGATCGCACTCCCAGCGCCCCTCGCACCCCTTAACATGCACCGGACCCGCAGAGACCGTGGTCATCCGCCAGGCGGGGTCTTGCGCTTCGAATTGCTGGATGAGAGATCGCATGATGCCAACCTACAGCCCACCGCTTACGCAAAGATTACGCACCCGAAATGCATAAAGGCGTGGTCCGGGCCTCAGCTTCGGGGTGACGTGCCCCGCCCCCCTCGCTATGGCTCCCGTTCATGAGCGGAATCACCCCCCAGATCGTCGCCGAGCACGGCCTCTCCCCGCAAGAATATGAGCGCGTGTTGCACGCGATGGGGCGCGAGCCGAACCTGACCGAGCTCGGCATCTTCTCGGTGATGTGGTCAGAGCATTGCAGCTACAAAAGCTCGCGACTGCATTTGAAGAAATTGCCCACCGAAGCCCCGCACGTGATCTGCGGCCCCGGCGAGAATGCCGGCGTGATCGACATTGGCGATGGGCAGGCGGCGATCTTCAAGATGGAGAGCCACAACCACCCTTCGTACATCGAGCCCTATCAGGGCGCGGCGACGGGCGTGGGCGGCATCCTTCGCGACGTATTCACCATGGGCGCGCGGCCGATCGCCAACATGAACGCGCTGCGCTTTGGCCGGCCCGATCACCCCAAGATGCGCCACCTGATCGCGGGTGTGGTGCATGGCATTGGCGGCTATGGTAATTGCGTCGGCGTGCCCACCGTAGGCGGCGAGGTGAATTTCCACCCGGCCTATGACGGCAACATCCTTGTCAACGCAATGACGGTGGGCGTCGCCGATCAGGACAAGATCTTTTACTCGGCTGCCAGCGGCGTGGGCAATCCGATCGTCTATGTCGGCTCCAAGACGGGCCGCGATGGCATCCATGGCGCGACCATGGCTTCGGCGGATTTCGGCGAGGATAGCGACGAGAAGCGCCCGACCGTGCAGGTGGGCGATCCCTTCACCGAGAAGTTGCTGATCGAGGCCTGCCTTGAGCTGATGGCATCCGACGCTATCGTCGCGATTCAGGACATGGGCGCGGCGGGGCTTACGTCGTCGTCGGTCGAGATGGCGAGCAAGGGCGGCGTTGGCATCGAGCTGATCATGGACGATGTGCCCCAGCGCGAAACCGGCATGACGCCGTATGAAATGATGCTGAGCGAGAGCCAGGAGCGGATGCTCATGGTGCTGAAGCCCGGCCGCGAGGCTTTCGCGGAGGCGATCTTCAAGAAGTGGGAACTGGATTTTGCGGTGATCGGCACGGTGACCGATACCGGCCATATGGTGCTGAAGTGGAAGGGCGAGACTGTCGCCGATATTCCGCTCGCGCCGCTGGCCGACGAAGCGCCGCTCTACGACCGCCCGCACGTGCCGACGCCCAAGCCCGCTGAGCTGACCGATGTGCCCGAAAGCACCGATGTGGTGGCCGATCTGCTCAAGCTGATGGCATCGCCCGATATCGCCTCGCGGCGCTGGATCTGGGAGCAATATGATTGCCAGGTCGGTGGCGACACCGTCCAGCGCCCCGGCGGCGATGCTGCGGTGGTGCGCGTCCACGGCACGCAAAAGGGCCTGGCGATGACCACCGATTGCACGCCGCGTTATTGTTTTGCCGATCCCGTAGAGGGCGGAAAGCAGGCGATTGCCGAAGCGTGGCGCAACCTCTGCGCAGTCGGTGCGACGCCGTTGGCGGTGACCAACTGCCTGAACTTCGCCAACCCGCAGCGCCCCGAAATCATGGGGCAAATCGTCGGCTGCCTTGAGGGCATGTCCGAAGCCTGCCGCGCGCTCGATTTCCCGATCGTCTCGGGCAACGTCTCGCTCTACAATGAGAGCAAGGCGACTGGCGGCGGTTCGGCGATCCTGCCCACCCCTGCGATTGGCGGCGTCGGGCTGCTCAAGGATTGGTCGAAGAGCTGCACCATCGGCTTCAAGGGCACCGGCGACATCATCATCGCATTGGGCGAGCGCGGCGGGCATCTGGGCCAGTCGATCTGGCTGCGCGAAATTCATGGCCGCGAGGAAGGCCCTCCCCCGCCGGTCGATCTGATGATGGAGCGCCGCGTTGGCGCATTCGTCCGCTCGGCGATCTGCAAGGGCGCGATCACGGCGTGCCATGACGTGTCCGACGGTGGCCTTGCTGTCACGGTGGCCGAAATGGCGCTGGCTTCGAACATCGGCGCGATCATCGATCAGCCGCAGCCCTTTGGCATCGCGGGTTCGTTCTTCGGCGAGGATCAGGGGCTCTACGTCATCACCGTCGCCGATGAGCTATTGGCGGACTTCCTCGTCGCCGCAGACAATGCCGGCCTCGCCGCCGATCCGATCGGCCGCACGATCAAGGACCGGCTGATCTTCGAGCTCGAAGAAGGCGATCACTGCGTGAGCATCGCCGATCTGCGCGCCGCGCATGAGGGCTTCTTCCCTGCATTGATGGGGGAAGACGGCGCGCTGGCGTAGCGCCTGCCCGCGCTACGGCTATGGCTTGCCGAAGCGCTGGAAACTGCACTCTGCCGAGCTGACCATCGCATAGACGACCGAACCGTCGCGCTCGCCGTCAACCGCCATCATGAAGACCGGCACGCCGCCCTCAAGGCGCGATCTGGTAGGGCTGGAATTCGCAGTGTGCGAGGTTGGTCAGCACATAGACCACTTCGCGCTGCGGATTGCCCGCCTCGGCATAGACCGCGACGCCCTTGTAGCTCTCGAAGAAAGCGACATCGCCCTTTCCCAGCACGCGCGGCAGCCCGTATTTCGAATAGCTCTTCTTCGTCACGATGATGGGGTCGCCGCTGATGTACCATGGCTTGTCCGCGGCCTGCGCCGCCGCCGCGGTCGCCCCCTTGGGCAGCGCCGCGCACATCTCCTGCAGCGCGGGGGTGCCCGCTATCGCCATGCCGATCACCAAGCTCAAGATCATCTTGCTCTCCCGTTCGTCCGCGCGGAATTCTATATCAGATCGGGCCGGCGATCTCCTGACATATGCGGTCAGGCCCGGCTGGCAATGCCCGGTGGAAAGCGCTAATTTCGCCGCAGGGGGAAACCACATGCCGAACCGGGGCGCGATACGCCGCATCCTCATCGCAACCGCAATCGCCGGCGCGCTCGACATCGGCGCGGCGATGATACTTTCGGTCGCCAATGGCGGCACCGTGGCGGGCATGCTGCGCAGCGTCGCTTCGGGGCCGTTCCCGAGCGCCAGGGAATGGGGCGCCGCCGGCGCGGCGCTCGGCCTTGCGACGCATTTCGTGCTGATGGCCGTCATGGCGACGGCGTTCGTGCTGGCCGCCGACCGCATCGTTTCGCTCAGGCGCCAGCCGCTGCTGTGGGGCGCGCTGTACGGCGTGGGGCTCTGGATGGTGATGTATTTCCTGGTGCTGCCGATGCGCTTCGGCGCGGCGCTGCCGCACGAGCCCGGAGCGATCGCGATCCAGCTCTTCTGCCATATCGTGCTGGTCGGCTTGCCGATAGCGCTGGTGGCGCGGCGGGCATGACCGGCCCGGCCCGGCTCCAGTCGCTCGACATCGTCCGCGGCGTCGCGGTGATGGGCATTTT
>JAZKJE010000009.1:48750-49376 GCA_040384525.1 Pseudomonadota bacterium | reverse complement strand
GCATGGGCATCCACAACTATATCCAGCTGCAATCTTCACCGGCCGAAGGCTAGACGCGATGGATGGGGGGCCAACCACCGGCGAGCGGCTGTCATCGCTCGATGTCGTCCGCGGCGTCGCGGTGATGGGCATTTTGCTGCTCAACATCGTCTCGTTCGGCATGCCGGAGGCCGCCTATTTCAATCCGCGCGCTTATGGCGGATCGCAGGGCGCCGATCTGTGGGCCTATCTGATCAATTTCGTGCTGTTCGACGGCAAGATGCGCGGGCTTTTCTCGTTCCTGTTCGGCGCTTCCATGCTGCTGGTGATCGAGCGCGCCGAGGCGAGCGAGCGCAGCGCGGCACGAGTCCATTATCTGCGGATGATCTGGCTGCTGATTTTCGGCCTCTGCCACTTATTCTTCGTCTGGCACGGTGACATCCTCACGCTCTATGCAGTGATCGGCATGATCGCCTTTTCGACGCGCAGATTGCCCGTCAGCCGGCTGATCATCCTGGGCGTAATGCTCGTTTGCGTGGGTATTTTGCTGTTTTCGGCCCTGCCCCTCATGGTCCACCAGCTTTCCTTGCCTTCCGCCGATCCGGCCGAAGCAGTCGTGCCGCCGGACGAGCGGATGCACCCGCCTG
>JAZKJE010000009.1:44785-48740 GCA_040384525.1 Pseudomonadota bacterium | reverse complement strand
TTCTGGAAAAAGCGAAGAAGGCAAAACAGCTGCAGGAATTCGCCACCGGCTTCGGCACGCCGGCACCGGCAGAGATCGCGAAACAGCTGGCGCTGTATCGCGGCGATTACTGGCCGATCTTCACGCACCGCGCCGCAACGGGCGGTGCGATGCTCCCCGCCTCCATCATGCTCTTCGGGGCCGAGACGCTCGCTTATATGCTGTTTGGCATGGCTGCGCTGAAGAGCGGCATGTTGCGCGGAGAATGGTCGCCGGGCCGCTATCTGAAGTGGCTGATCGTCTGCTGGGGGATCGCCCTGCCCGTCTACGTCGCGCTCGCGACCTATATGGTGCGTGAGCAGTTCAGCCTGTTTGCGGTGATACTTGCAGCGATGGTGCTGGCGGCGCCGGTGCGGCCATTGATGTTCATCGGCTGGGCCTGCCTGATCCTGTTGCTGGCGCGCACGGGCGGTGCGCTGAGCCAGCGGATCGCAGCCACCGGTCGGATGGCATTCACCAATTACCTGATGACCAGCCTGATCTGCACGGCGCTGTTCTATGGCTATGGGCTTGGCTGGTACGGGCATCTTTCGCGCTGGCAGCTATACCCGGTGGTGTTCGCGATCTGGGCGCTGATGCTGCTCTGGTCGAAATTCTGGCTGGCGCATTTCCGATTCGGCCCGTTCGAGTGGATATGGCGCAGTTTGTCGCGTGGAAGCTTCCAGCCGATCCGCGGAGCAGCGGCAGACTGAGTTGCGAACGCGTCGCAATACCCTTGCGAATCAATCTCAATAGCCTTATCGTCGGCATATTGAGTGTGAGGGTCAAATGGTCGTCTGCGTTTGCAATGCAATTCGGGAACGTGAAGTCCGCACTGCTGCCCGCGAAGGTGCAGTCAGTGCCTGCCAGGCCTATCGCGCCCTCGGCCTTTCGCCAAAATGCGGCCAATGCGTTCCGTTTGCGCGAGCCATTATCGCTGAAGAGCGTGCTGCTGCGTAACACTCGCAACAGCGAAAAACCGCAGAAATCCGCCATTTGCTAGCTGTCCAAACCGCATAAGCGGGCGTATTGCTGTGTCCGGATTTCAGCGATTGGATTGGCACATGAAGGGCGACGCAAAAGTCATCGAATACCTCAATGAGGTGCTCAAGAACGAACTGACGGCGATCAACCAATATTGGCTGCATTACCGGATGTTCGATCATTGGGGCGTAAAGAAGCTCGCCGAGTTCGAGCGTCACGAATCGATCGACGAGATGAAGCACGCCGATATGGTCGCGGAGCGCATACTGTTCCTCGATGGCCTGCCCAACTTCCAGCTGCTCGGACGCCTGCGCATTGGCGAGACCGTCGAAGAGGCGCTGCGTTCGGATCTGGCGCTGGAAATCGAAGCGGTGGGCGTGCTCAAGGACGCCATCGAACATAGCGAGAAGGTGCGCGACTATGTCAGCCGCGATCTGTTCCGCCGCATCCTCGATAGCGAGGAAGAGCATGTCGACACGCTCGAGCGTCAGTTCGAGATGATCCAGCGCATGGGGCTGGAGAATTACATCCAGCTCAATTCCAAGCCGGAAAGCGACGGGGAATAAGCGTGATCCCGCTCACCCGGAGCCTGTCGTAGGGTTCTATCGGTGAGCGGTTCGGCCGGAGGGCCCCCTTCAGCCCGCGAGGCTGCGGCGTCCGAAAGCGGCAGGGCGGCGCTCTACCAGCGGGTTCGCCTCGCGTTCCAGGAGTTGCAGCGTCGATTCGAACAAGGGGCGCAGCTTGACGACCTGCTCGAGCGCGTGGGTCGGCGTATCGTGCCGCTCGACGCAGAGCCGTGCGATCGCTTCGATCTCCTCGGCCAGATCGCCGAGCACATCGGCGCCGAACTGGAGCGATTCGCCCTTGAGCGTATGCGCGGGGATGACCATCGCGGCGGCGTTGCCGGCACGCATCGCGTCCTCGATCTGTGAAACCGACTTCACGCCGTCTTCGCGGAAATAGCCGAGAATACGGACAAAATTCGCGCCAAGCTCGCTACGAGCCTGTCCGAAACTAGTCCAGTTCACCAGTTGATCGCTGCCGATCATTGCATTTACCCCAACTCCGCACACCAGGAGGTACTGGCACCTGTATTATGGGGCGGAAGTAAACAGCAGGTTGATTTTTTACCGATATGAGTAGTTGCCCTTAGGTCGTTTCAATCCTTGCTGTGATCGAACGGGTTTTTCGATGCACGCAGGCTGAGGCGGACGGGAACTGCGCCGAAATCGAATTCCTTGCGCATGCTGTTGATCAAATAGCGCTGATAACTGACCGGCAACAGATCGACGCGGGTGCCGAACAGCACGAAGCTGGGCGGGCGCGACTTGTTTTGCGTAACGTAGCGCGGCTTGATCCGCTTGCCGCCAGGCGCGGGGGGCGGATTGGCTTCGATCGCACGCTCAAACCAGCGATTGAGCTGGCCCGTCGATACGCGGCGCGACCATGCCTCGCGGGTCTCGAATGCGACCTTGATCATCATGTCGAGGCCCTTGCCAGTCAGACCCGAAACGGTCAGCACCGGAATACCCTTGGCCTGCGACAGGCCCTCTTCCAGCGCGCCCTTCACCCCGTTGAACAGGCTGGAGGCATCCTCCGCCACATCCCATTTGTTGAGGGCGATGATCAGCGCGCGGCCTTCCTGGAGCACGCGATCGGCGATCTTGAGATCCTGAACTTCCAGCCCGCGCGTGGCATCGAGCAGAAGGACGACGACTTCGGCGAAGTCGATCGAACGCAGCGTATCCATCACCGAGAGCTTTTCGAGCTTCTCTTCGACGCGCGCTTTCTTACGCAGGCCCGCAGTATCGATCAGGCGGACCGCGCGCTTTTTTTCTTCGAAATCAACCCACTCCCAATCGACCGAGATCGAATCGCGGGTAATCCCGGCCTCCGGCCCGGTGATCAGGCGGTCTTCGCCGAGCAGGCGATTGACCAGAGTCGATTTGCCCGCATTCGGGCGCCCGACAATGGCGAGCTTCAGGATCGCATCGGGCGAATCCTCATCTTCGTCCTCGGCAATCTCGTCTTCGTCGCGCTCGATATGCGGGCGCAATGCCTCGAACAGATCGACTACGCCTTCGCCATGCTCGGCGGAAAAGGGAATCGGATCACCAAGGCCCAGCGCCATTGCTTCGATGATGCCGGTTTCGCCCGCTTTGCCCTCTGCCTTGTTACCCATCACGATGACGGGACGATTGGTGCTGCGCAGCCAGCGCGCGATCTCTTCGTCGAGTGGCGTGATGCCGACGCGCGCATCGATCAGGAACAGCGAGACATCCGAATCGCGCACTGCGGCCTCGGTCTGCGCGCGCATGCGGCCCGGCAGCGTGGCAACATCGTCATCCTCATATCCGGCGGTATCGATAACGCGGAAATCCAGGCCGAGCAGCGACGCGTCGCCCTCGCGGCGATCGCGCGTTACGCCGGGCTGATCGTCGACCAGCGCCAGGCGCTTGCCGACCAGCCGGTTAAACAGCGTCGATTTGCCGACATTTGGGCGACCGATAATGGCTACGACGGGCTGGGGCATATTGGGTTCTTATCAGACTATGAGGCTAGGGGCACGCCGGGCGGGCGAAAAGGCAACGGGCGGAGCCACCGGCCCCGCCCGTTACATGAGGTGCATAAGGAGGAAGGCTCAGCGATAGGCCGAGAGATTCCCCTTATCATCGAGAATGAAGAGCATGTTGTTCGCAATGACAGGCGCAAGCGTCACGGGCGCCTTGATATCGATCGTCGATGTCACGCTGCCATCGGCAGGCGAGACGGAGACCAGTTCGCCTTGCGAATTGGCCAGCAGGAGCCGGCCACCGGCGAGCAACGGGCCGACCCAGTTATACTCGCCCTTGGCCTTCTTCTCGTTCCGGTAATGGGTGAGCTGCACCATCCAGCGGATCTTGCCGCTGCCGCGCGCAATGGCGAGCAAGCGCGCATCGTCGGTCACGACGAA
>JAZKJE010000009.1:11827-44775 GCA_040384525.1 Pseudomonadota bacterium | reverse complement strand
GGCGATATTCTGTTCCCACATGCGCTGACCGCTGGCGACGTCGATCGCGACCATCCGGCCACCCTGCCCGACGGCATAGACGCGGCCCTGATCGATCACCGGCTCGGCATCGATATCCGAGAGTGACGAAACCGAGGTGGAGATCGAGCTGCGCGACAGGACTTCGGCCCAGAGCGAACGGCCATTCTCATAGCGATACGCGTTGAGCTCACCCGACGAGAAGCCGGCGATGACGGTGCCGCTGGCTGAAGCCGGTGCGGCGACGCCGAACACGCCCTGCGATTCCAGGCTCGCCGTTGCGGTCCAGGAGACATCGCCTGCATCCTGAGTCAGCGCGAACAGCTGGTTGTCCTGCGTGATGACATAGACATTGCCATTGGCAACCGTCGGCGAACCGCGAAGCGGGCCGCCGGGGCGCTTGCGCCAGATCTCGGTGCCGTCTGCCGCGTTCAGCGCGACCACGTCACCCAGTCCGTTCGAAGCAAAAACACGCTCGCCATCCACGCTGGCGCCGCCGCCGAAGCGGGCGGGCTTGTTGCCATCTTCCTTCGCCGTGCTTGCGGTCCACAGCTCGGCGCCGGTATCGGCGGCCAGGGCATGCACCACGCCGGCCGTGTCGATCACGAACAGCTTGTTGCCAGCGACGACCGGCGCTGCCGCAAGCGGCTCACGCTTCGAGGTCTTGGCGATCGATTTGGACCAGATTCGCGTCAGATTCTGGCCGAGCGCCAGATGGCCCATCGATTTGGCCGCATTTCCGCCGGGCTGGTTCCAGCTTTCATTCGCAGCCGCTTCGGGAAGCAGCACGTCCACGCCCGCAAGCGTACGGTCCGCCGAAATGTCGTTTTCGGACAACAGGATCGGCACGCGTTCGCCGAGAACCGGAGTCTTCTTGCCGCCGCCCTTGAGCATCCCGCAGCCGCTGACCAGCGCAAGCGCACCAAGCGCCGCGGCCACCCTCACCTTGTTATTCATTGCGTGCTGTTTCCCGTGGATTGATCGATGGCGTCAACGCCGAGGACGCCGGCCAGCGTGACTGCACGCTGGCGGATGGTTTCCGGCACATTCTCGCCACCCTGGGCGATCTGGCCGTAAAGCTTGCCGGCGTCGCCGCGCTTGCCTTGCTTCAGATAGGATGCGGCGACCATTTCGCCGGCGGTGCCGAACCAGGGCGAGGTGGAAACGGCGAGGCCCTTCAGCCGCTCGATCACCTGCTCGGGCTTGAGCGTATCATATTCGGTGGACGTCTGACGGAGCAGCGCCAGATCGCGATAAGGCTGCGGATAGCTGGCATCGCTTGCCACCTGAACAAACTTCGCAGTCGCGCCCTTGGCATCGCCCTTCATCAGCAGCGTATTACCCTGCGTGATCAAAGCGAGACCGGCATAGCCCTTGCCGCCTTCCTTCACGACCTTGTCCAGCTCCGGCATCGCCTTATCGGGCTGGTTTTCCTCCATCAGGCGGAGTGCGGCGTCATATTGCTCGCCCTGCACGCCCGCAGCATTTGTGGAGCGGTGGCCCATATAGAGAAAAGCGGCGAACGCGACGAGCGCGAGCACGACACCGGCGATGATCCAGCGGCCATAGCTCTGCCAGATGTTCAGCATCCGATCGCGACGATACTCCTCGTCGACTTCACGCATGAAGGCTTCGTTGGTCGTATCGGTGGGGGGAAGCGCCAAAATCTACTCCATCGGTCTCGGTAAGGCGCGGTCACCCCGCAGCCTTGGGAAAGTTTGTCTGCCTAGCCAATCAATCCCGCGCCGCATAGACCTGTTCCGCACCCGGAAAGGCCCGCGAGCGAACGTCGGCGGCATAGGTCTCAACCGCGGCGGAAATGCGGCCAGCCAGATCGTCGAACCGCTTCACGAAACGCGGCGTGCGCTCGAACATGCCAAGCATGTCTTCGGTGACCAGAACCTGGCCGTCGCACTGGGCCGATGCGCCGATGCCGATAACGGGCACGGAGACTGCGGCGGTGATCTCGTTGGCGAGCGTTTCGACCACGCCTTCGGCCACAACGCCAAACGCGCCAGCATTGGCGATTGCGCGGGCATCGTCCAGAATCTGGGCATGCTCGGCGTTGCTGCGGCCGCGCGCCCCATAGCCGCCGAGCGCGTTCACCGCCTGAGGCGTGAGGCCGACATGGCCCATCACGGGGATGCCGCGCCGGGTGAGGAACTCGACGGTGGGCGCCATGGTCTCGCCCCCTTCCATCTTCACGCCTGCGGCACCGGTTTCGGCCAGCACACGCGATGCGGATTCGAATGCCTGTTGCGGGCTGGCTTCGTAGCTGCCGAACGGCATGTCGACGATCACCACCGAATGATAGCTGCCACGCACCACTGCCGCGCCATGCGCGATCATCATGTCGAGCGTCACCGGCAGCGTCGAGGGCAGCCCGTAAATCACCTGGCCCAGACTGTCGCCGACCAGCAGCACGTCGCAATGCGGATCGAGCAACTGCGCCATCCGCGTCGTGTATGCCGTGAGCATCACGATCGGTTCCTTGCCCTTGCGGTTCCGGATCGCGGGGATGGTCAGGCGCTTCATCGGCGCAGGGGTGGGAGTCGCGCGGCTGGTCGCGGTGTCGAGCGTGAAGTGAGACATGGAGCCGCTCTAGCGAGCCGCCACGCCGCACGCCAGCGCCTACACTGCTACATGACAGCTCATCTTTACATCATGTTCGATATTATTTACATGATGTTGCGAATCGCAAACATGGGAGGGAGCAATGGCTTTCCGCGAAAAGACGCTCTGGGCGTCGCTTGCCGGCACGCTGGCGATATGGGGATGGTATTTTTGGGGCTTTGCCGGCGCGGTACGTGCGGGACGTTTCGATCAGGCGGCGGAGACGGGGAATTTCATCCTCGCGATCATCCTGATCGTGCTGGTGCAGATCGTATTGGCAACAACGCTGGCGCTCAGTTCAGGCCGCGAGGCCAATGCGCCAGCCGACGATCGCGAGAAGGTGATTGCGTTGCACGGCTATCGCTCGGCCTATTTCGCGCTGATGCTGATCGTAGTGATGCTGATGATCACGACACCGATCCTGCTGCGCATCGCTTATGACTGGACCCCTGCCCCGCCCCCGAGCATGGCGCCGGTCTTCATGGGCAACGCCCTGCTCGCGGCGCTGGTAATCGCCGAGATCGCCAATGCAGTGACCCAGATCATCCGTTTCCGGAAAGGAAGCTGACATGGCCTATCGCGAGAAACTCGCCTGGCTTGAGCTGATCGGCATTGCGATCGCCTATGGCGCTTATTTTATCGCCGCCGGGATTAGTGGGCCGCTTGCCCCCGGCCGGGACGCGACTCTGACTTATGTTGGCCTGTTCGCTGCCGCCACCGCCGCGAGGCTGCTTATCCTGGGCGTTGGCTGGCTAGTCCTGCGTACCAGTTCCGGAGCCGATGCTCGCGTCAAGCCGGACGAACGCGACCGTGCCATCGCCCGCCGGGGCGCGGCGGTGGCGTATTATGTGCTGTTGTCGCTGATGCTTTGGGTCGGGGTGGTACTGCCACTCAGCGAGAGCGGCTGGGCCGTCGCCAATTCGGCGCTGGCCGCCATCGTGATCACCGAGATGGTTCGCCAGGTCGTGGCCATCGTTAGCTATCGCCGAGGCTGGCATGGCTAAATCGCATATCGCCAATCAGGTCCGCACTCTGCGCTTTCTGGCCGGGGAGATGACCCAGGCCGAGCTCGGCGAGAGGATCGGCATGACGCGTCAGACCATCGCGGCGATCGAGGCGGGGAAATATTCCCCCACGCTCGAGGCTGCATTCCGGATCGCGCGGGTGTTTGGCAAGCCGCTGGAGGAAGTGTTCCAGTGGGAGGAGTGACGCGCTTGCGTTTGGAGCCGGGGGCTCTAGCTTCGGCGCGGGAAAAGGGGGGAAATTCGCGATGATCCGTTTTGGGCGCCACGCCGCTTTGCTATTGGCCCTTACGGCGGCGGCTCCGGCCTTTGCGCAGGATTGGCGTATCGCTGCGACTGCAGGAGCGAAGCCTGCGCGATCCGTGTATCTGATCGATGCGGCGTCGATCGTGCGGAATGGCGATACCGTCACGTTCATGTCCCAAACGGTGTTCGAGAGCTTGAGCGAGACCCGGGATTTCGATCGTTCTGTCACCAAGCGGCAGGGCACATGCTCGAACCTGGCGAGCCGGATCATGCAGAATAGTTATTATGCCCGCGGCGTGTTCAGCAACACCGACAGCACGCCTAGCGCAAACATCATCGCGCATCGGGAAGGCACGGTTATGTACGGCGTGCTGCAGACGGCGTGTGGCGTGAGAGCGATGCAAGCTGGCACCATCGCCAACCCCGAAGCGCACGTTCGCGCTTATTTCGCGAAGTAGCTCAAGCAGTCCAGTTGCGATCGCGGGCGTAGCCGGCCAGCCAGGGCTGAAGCACTGCCATCGCGATGATGAAGGCCGGGAACGGCACCGTCATCGCAGCGCCCTTATGCGCCAGCAAATCGGTCGCGAAGAAGACGTAGCCGAACTGGATCAGCACGGCGATCAGTGAGGCGATATAAAGCAGCCCCGCAGCCTTTGAGCGCGTCAGCAAGGCAATCGAGCCGAGCAATCCCGCCCCCACTGCTACCGCATAGTCCAGATTGAACCAGGCGGGCAGCGCGGCGAAATAGGCGCGATCCCAATCGGTTGCCGCCGGATCGATCGCGGGGCCATATTTCACATGGACGTAGAAGGCAGCGCATCCGGCGAGCCCCCACAGGATCAACACGCCCACAAGAATGATGAACCAGCCCGGCCGCTTCGCAAGTGTCACCGCTTTTCCCCCGAAATATGCGATTTGTGGCAATGACGTACCGTAAACGCGGCGTTTAGAGAAGAGCGCGGGCATATTCCTCAGGCTTGAAGCCGACCAGCAGCCCGCCGGGATATTCCACCACCGGGCGCTTGATCATCGATGGCTGTTCCAGCATCAGCGCGGTCGCCTTCGCAGCGTCGAGGTCTGCCTTCGCGTCATCGGGCAATTTGCGGAAGGTGGTGCCGGCACGGTTGAGGATTTTCTCCCAGCCCGCTTGCTCGATCCAGCTTGCAAGATGCACGCCGTCGATGCCCGAGGCTTTGTAATCGTGGACGTCCGCTGCGACGTTGTTGTCAGCCAGCCATGTGCGGGCCTTCTTCATCGTGTCGCAATTGCGAATCCCGAATATGGTTATCGTCACTCGATCCTCGTTTGAGATTGTTGCATCACCGATAGCGCCTGTTGCACTGGAAAGCAGCCTGTCAACTAACGACCCAATAGCGGACGCATAGGACTTATGCGATAGAAACGGCGAATTCGCGCTCGACGAGAACCAAATGACACCAATTCGAGGTATTGTGGAATGCTGGCAGCGATATCTCTGACGTTGATACAGACCGCATCGAGTGCTCCTGTGCCCGTTGTAGAAGACGCGCCGCCGTGGCTGCTCTTAACTGGATACGATCAATGCCTTCGCCGCGAACTTGACCGCTTATTGACCGATCCTATTACGCCCGAAGAGGTATTCGACCGAAGCCAAGCGAAATGTGGTTTCTGGCTGGATGCGTATGTTAGAAAACTCACCTCCAATATCGTGATCACGAACATCGACTATGCACAGGAAAAAGCTCGGTCCGTGGCAAAAGTGAGAGATAGCAGTATTGACTATGTGCGCGCCCAAAGACGTTCATTAAAGGCGATCCCTGTCGTCCCAAATGCACCAGAAAAGTAACTCCGCAGCCCGCGTGGTTGCTTGAAACGCTGGGTAGACCAGGACTAGGGCCAGATCGAAAGTCCGCTTTTGCTCAGTTCGAGCCGTTCGGTGACGGCGCTCTGCTAGAAGCGGTCGGGCCGGTAACGACCCAATTCCGGTCATTCGCCGGACCTCTGTCCGATCCTGAAAGCGGACTCTCAAAGCCGTGGGCTTTCGTCAGCTTTGCGCCCCGCGCCCGGACATTCGGCATCCTATTGAACGGTGCCTGCGGACGTAGCTGATATTCATTTGGAGCCTTATCATCCAAGCCGCGTTGGGCCAGCGCACGATTGAATGTGAATGGGTTCACGAATGGCGATCGCCCGCGTCGCAAGGGCGCGCCTTGTTTCCGACCTTGAACGCGTTGCACGGGGCGACCGTGCGGCGCTGCGTTCGGTGTATGACCTTACCTCGGCCAAGCTGCATGGTATTTGCCTGCATCTGCTGCGCGATCCCGCGCTTGCCGAAGACGTGTTGCAGGAAGTGTACCTCAAGGTCTGGCAGAGCGCTGCGGCGTTCGATCCGGAGCGGTCGAGCCCGATCACCTGGTTGTGTCTGATCGCGCGCAACCGCGCGCTCGATTGGCGGCGGGCGATGGGGCGACATGAAGAAGCGGTGCGCATGGCGACCCAGCTTACAGAGGATCTGCAGTCGATCCCCGATGTGCATGGAGACGCCGCCGAGCGCGACCGGCTAGTGCATCGGTGCATCGACGACCTTGTCGAAGATCAGCGCACTTCGATCCGGGCCGCGTTCCTCGACGGCTATACCTATATCGAACTGGCCGAGCGGACCGGTACGCCGCTGGGTACGGTGAAAAGCTGGATTCGCCGCGGCCTCGCTCAAATCAGGAAGTGCATCGAAGATGCCTGACGCAGCGCCCTCGCCCGAAGAACTGGATACCCTCGCCGGAGAACTGGCGCTGGGCGTGCTGGACGGAGAGGAACTCGTGCGCGCGTTGCGGCTGCAGCTTGCCGACCGCGACTTCCGTGTCGCTGTGCTGGCGTGGCAGGAGCGCCTTTCGCCCCTGCTTGCCGAGATACCGGAGGCGCCGGTCCGGGTTGGAACATGGCAAGGGCTCGAAGCGAGGCTGGACGATCGAGCGCCCGTGCGCCTGAAACGGCAAGTGCAGGTCTGGCGGGCCGGTGCGCTGGCAGCGGCCGCGGTGGCGGCGGTGCTGGCGTTCGTCCTGATATTGCAGCCATTGCGCGCGCCGGTTCCCGCACCGCCCCGGATCGAGATCGCCCAGCTCGTCAGCAAGAGCGGTACGCCTTTGCTTGTGGCGCAATATGACGGTGCCGCGGGAATGCTGCGCGTTCGCGCGGCCCAGCTGCCGAGCGACGCGAGGGCGCCCGAACTGTGGGTGATTCCGAAAGGCGGCGTGCCGCATTCGCTCGGCCTGATCAGCGTGACCGGCAATAGCGACATCGCCGCCGATCCCGCGCGCAGGGCTTTGCTCATCCCGGGATCCGTGCTCGCAGTCACGCTCGAACCCGTGACGGGCGCGCCGCATTCCGCACCGACCGGGGAGATCCTCGGTGCGGCACCGCTCACGACCCTATAGGTCAGCCGGCCCGGACGAAGGGGCCGATTTCGTGCGCGTAGTGCGCCTCGACTGTGCCGTACGAACTGCCGGCGAGCTCCTTGAGCCGTGCCCGGTCACGAATGATGATCTTGCCGCGCGTACAGCGCAGCAGCCCCTCGCCCTCGAGGATGTGGAGACAATCGGTGACCGATGCTCGGCGAACGTTGAGCGCGTTGCTGACGAGGTCGTGAGTCAGCGCCATCGTGTCCTCATGCGAGCGGTCATGCAGCATCAGCAGCCAGCGCGCGACCCGCCGCTCGATCGTGTCTGTTCCGTTCGAGACGATCGTGCACGCCATCTGCGTCATGAAATTATGGACGAAGCGGAGCAGTGATTGCTGCAGCGAAGCGCTGATATGGCACGCCGCGAGCAGCGTAGGTGCATCGATCGCGAAGCCGGTGCCGCCCTGGACCTGCGCAACGCCGAGCAGGGGCGAATAGTCGCTCCCGAGCAGCAGCGGCCAGCCGACCACCCCCTCCCGCCCGACCATCCCGACATGCGCGCGCTCGCCCGCGCGGCTCTCGCGCATGGCGATGATCGCCGTGCCTGGGAAGATCACCCGGGTGAGTGGCGCGTCAGGAGAGACGACGACTTCCCCCATGCCGAACCTAACAAGTGTTAAGTGTCGCGCGAGCAACCGCAAGTCACTGGGCTTCAGAAAGCGCACCAGCAAATTGATATGCGACTCCGTCGGCTGGGAAGGCCCCGACCGATCACCTGACATTCTCTACCTCGTCCATAACCCGGGACAAGGTTCGTCTGAAATCGCAAAAAAGATGCAATGAGTACGCCAGCGTACCGATCCAGGAGATTAACGGAACTTGAACAAGGACCCTCGGTTCAAAGCCTCAACTGCAATCCAGGGAGGCTGTCTTCATGACGACCGATATCGAGCTAATCGACGCCTTAGACGCGCGCACAGTGCGCCGTGAAGAGCGCAGGAATTTCTTCAAGGCTTTCGGAACCGCCTCAGCAATTGCAGGTGGTTTTGTTTTAGCCAACAAGGTAAATCCGGCGGGTGCGCAGGCAGCGCCGACGGATGGAGACATCCTCAACTTCGCGCTCAACCTCGAATATCTCGAGGCGCAATTCTACCTGTATGCAGCAACCGGCGCGGGCCTCCCCGCCAATCTGTTAACCGGATCGGGTACCCCAGGCGCCGCAACCGGTGGCCGCGCGGTCACCTTCACCGATCCGGTGGTTGCGCAATATGCTCGCGAGATCGCCGCCGACGAGCGCGCGCATGTCGAGTTCCTGCGCACCGCGATCGGCTCCACTGTCGTCGCCCAGCCGGCGATAGACATTGGTGCGTCGCCCACCGGCGCCTTCTCGACCGCGGCGCGCGCCGCTGGCCTGATCGGGCCTGGCCAATCGTTCGATCCTTACGCGAGCGACGAAGCGTTTCTGCTCGCCGCTTTCATCTTCGAGGATGTCGGCGTCACCGCGTATAAGGGCGCATCGCCGTTGCTCACCAGCAAGGCGTTTCTCGAGGCCGCGGCCGGCATCCTTGCCGTCGAAGCCTATCATTCGAGCATCGTCCGCACGACGCTCTATGCCAAGGGCATGCAGACACCGACAGCGATGATCGGGCTCAAGACGATCATCGAGGCGACCGAGGGCGTTTCCGACGCGCGCGACAGCCTCGACGGCACCGCCGACCTCGATCAGGGCGTCCGCCCGAGCGGCACCGGCGCGAACACGATCAGTAATATTGTTCCGCTCGACACCAATGGGCTCGCCTACAGCCGCACCGCCGGTCAGGTCCTGAACATCGTCTATCTCAACAACACCGCGGTCACTGGTGGCGGATTCTTCCCCGCCGGCGTCAACGGCACACTGCGCATGAGCGCGGCAAACTGAGCCTCAAAGGGAGCTAATCGTCATGGAACATAACGACTTGGTCCTCGAGGTTCTCGAGGCTTGCGACAAGCGCCGCGAAGATCGCCGCCGCTTCATCAAGGTGGCAGGCGGCGCCACCGCCGCGGTTGCCGGAGGTGCCTTCCTTAGCGCATGCAGTGGCAACAACAATGACGGCGGCGGCACCTTCACGCCGATCATCACGCCGACGCCGACGCCGGCCCCCGCGATCACCGATGCGGATGTGTTGAACTTCGCGTTGAACCTCGAATATCTCGAGGCCCAATTTTATTCCTATGCGGCGTACGGCGTCGGGCTTCCGAGCACTATCCTTGGAGGAGCGGGCACGCAGGGCACCGTTACCGGCGGCCGCCAGGTTGCCTTTGTCGATCCGCTGGTGGCGCAATATGCCCGCGAGATTGCCGCCGACGAACAGGCGCATGTCCGCTTCCTGCGCGGCGCAATCGGCACCACCGCAGTAGCGCAACCGGCGATCGACATCGGCACGGCGGCCACCGGCGCATTCTCCAGCGCTGCCCAGGCGGCCGGGCTGATCGCCGCGGGCCAGTCGTTCGATCCTTATGCCTCGGACGAAGCCTTCCTGCTCGGCGCCTATATCTTCGAGGATGTCGGCGTCACCGCGTACAAGGGCGCGTCGCCGCTGATCACCAACAAGACTTTTCTTGAGGCTGCTGCGGGCATCCTCGCCGCCGAAGCCTATCACGCCGGATTGGTCCGCACGGTGCTGTACCGCAAGGGCATCAACACCCCAACGGTGATGATCGGCAATTCGACGATCATCGAAGCCACCGAGAAAGTCTCGACCGCGCGCGACAGCCTCGATGGTGCGTCGGATCTCGATCAGGGCGTTCGCGCCATCGGTACAGCGAGCAATATCGTGCCGACCGACAGCAGCGGCGTGGCCTATAGCCGCTCTGCCGGCCAGGTGCTCAACATCGCGTTCCTCAACAAGATGGCGACCGATCGCGGCGGGTTCTTCCCCAATGGCGTAAATGGTTCGATCCGCCTGAGCGCCGCCAACTAAATGCCGCCCCCCGCAGCCGACGCGACTTTCGCCGAGCCGGTCGCGGAGGAGGTTTCGCGCCCAAGCTTGTCAGGCTCGTTCCGCACCGTTCCGGTGCCGAGCGGGCCTGGCCAGTTCTGGCGCAAGCTCGCGGCGTTCGCCGGCCCCGGCTATATGGTCGCCGTCGGCTATATGGACCCGGGCAACTGGGCGACCGATATCGCTGGCGGCTCGGCGTTCGGCTATACGTTGCTGTCGGTCATCCTGTTCTCGAACCTGATGGCGATGCTGCTGCAAGCGCTGTCGGCGAAGCTCGGCATCGTTACCGGCCTCGATCTCGCCCAAGCCTGCCGCGACGCATATGGCCCCAAGGTCCGCTACGCGCTGTGGGGCCTGTGCGAGCTGGCGATCATCGCTTGCGATCTCGCCGAAGTGCTCGGCACGGCGATTGCGCTCAAATTGCTGTTCGGCATCCCGTTGGTATGGGGCGTGACGATCACCGCGCTCGATGTGCTGCTAATCTTGGCGCTCCAGCGCTACGGCTTCCGCAAGCTCGAAGCCTTCATCATCGCACTATTGATCGTCATCGCGCTCTGCTTCGGCGTCGAACTGGCGCTGGCCCAGCCGAGCATTGCCGCGATCGGCGCGGGGCTGATCCCGCAGGCGCAGATCGTCACCAACCCGGCGATGCTCTACATCGCCATCGGCATCCTCGGCGCGACCGTCATGCCGCATAATCTCTATCTCCACTCCTCGATTGTCCAGACGCGCAGCTTCGAGCGCAGCGACGCGGGCAAGAAGGAAGCGATCACGCTGGCGACGATCGACAGCACCGTCGCGCTGGCATTGGCCTTCTTCATCAATGCCGCGATCCTGATCCTCGCGGCGGCCGCCTTTCACACCAACGGGCGCACTGATGTCGCCGAAATCCAGGATGCCTATCACCTGCTGAGCCCGGCGCTGGGTGCGGGCTTTGCCAGCATGTTGTTCGGCATCGCGCTTCTCGCCTCGGGCCAGAACTCGACAATCACCGGCACGCTCGCCGGTCAGATCGTGATGGAGGGCTTCCTCAATCTGCGGCTCCCCGCATGGCTGCGGCGGACAATCACGCGCTCGCTGGCGATCGTCCCGGCGGTGATCGTCGTCGCGCTGTATGGTGACACCGGCGCGACCAAGTTGCTGGTGTTCAGCCAGGTGATCCTCAGCCTGCAATTGCCCTTCGCCGTCGTGCCGCTCGTTCGCTTCACCAGCGACGCCAAGAAGATGGGCCAGTTCGCCAATCGCGGCTGGATCCGCTTCGCCGCATGGGGTGTCGCCGCGACCATCATCTGCCTGAACTGCCTGCTGCTTTCCTACATGTTCTGACCCTTAGCAAGGAGCGTCCGATGCCGGTTTCCACTCTTCGATCGACCGAACGCCGCCAGGGCATGCGGCGCGCGCGGCTCGCGCTCGGCGCCTCGATCAATCTTCTCGGCCTGGCCTGCCTGGTGGCAAGCGCCGCGCCTTTCATCTCGTGACAAACAGAATATCAGGGAGACCCATTATGCGTAACTATCTTCTCGCTGCGGCATCAGGCATTTCGCTGCTGTGCGCACCCGCCGCCTTCGCGCAGGACGCTGCCGAGTTTGACGGCCCCTATGTCGGCGGCTCGATCGGGCTGACCCAGTCACCCAAAGACAACGGCGAGACGATCCTGTTCGACCGTGGCTTCAACGGCAGCCTCGACACGATCACGACGACGGCCAACACCAATGCCTTTTCCCCCGGCTTCTGCGGCGGCCGCGCGACCGTCACTGCAAATACCGGCTGCATCAGCGACCGGACCGACGCCGAGTATCACGTCCGTGCCGGCTGGGACGCGCAATTGGGCAGTTTCGTGATCGGTGTCGTCGGTGAGTTCGGCAAGAGCGAGGCTCGCGACAGCGTCAGCGCGTTCAGCACCACCCCGGCCTCGTACACGATGACCCGACAGATCAAATGGGAAGGCAGCTTCCGCGCCCGCGCGGGCTATGTCTTCGGCTCCAAGACGCTCGGCTATCTGACGGCGGGGCCGTCCTATGCCAAGATCGACAACAGCTTCGCGACCAGTAATACCCAGAACGCGTTTGCCGATAATGGCGATTCCTATAGCTGGGGTGTCTCCGGCGGCGGCGGCATCGAGCACAAGATCTCGGACAACCTCTCCTTCGGCGTCGAATATCTCTACACCCGCTACAATGAAGACGATTACCGCGTCCGCGTGACCCAGGGCATTGCCAACGCGATCAATCCCTTCATCCTGTTCGGCGCGCCGGGCACCGAGTTCCGGCGCAGCGACCCTCGCTTCGACTTCCATTCGGTGCGGGCGACGGCTGCGTTCCGGTTCTAAGCGGCGTGGGTGGGCGAATGCTGTAGCTAGTAAATCGCTTCCCTCGCACGCAACGAAAGGCAGCTTTCTGGTCTCACCAACCGGAAGGCACTGTTCTGCTTTCGGCCCAGTTCCTGATATTTTTGCGAATGTCCGCGTTCGCCGGGACCATGCCCGAAAGCGGATGGAGCGCTTCCCACCCAGTTTCCGACATTCAGCGGTGACGGCACACGGCTAGGAGCTGTCAGGCCGCTAACGACCCACTAGCGGACATTCAATACTCACGAATACTGTAGCCGGTTATAGCCTGGATGCGGAACGGCTAAAGGACGTCACACCCACCAAAGCAGAGAAGCTGCGGCGGAGCCCCGCTTGACAGTCTAGGTGCCGCGCTCCACGCCGGTGCCGGGCCTCCCCTCTCCGCAGGGACAGCAAGGCATCCCCGAAGGTAATCATCATGACCCGGCCCGGCCCAACGCCAATCGTCCTGATCGTAGAGGACGAGATGGTCCTGCGGATGCGCGCTGTTGATATCGTCGAGGATGCCGGGTTCGTGCCAGTGGAGGCGGTGGGCGCCGATCAGGCCATGCAGGTTCTCGAATCGCGCGACGACATCTCGCTGTTGTTCACCGACATTCAAATGCCGGGGAGCATGGACGGACTGATGCTAGCCCATGCGGTGCATTCGCGCTGGCCGCACATCAAGATCGTGCTGGTTTCGGGCCAGATCGCAGTGACCGAGGCCGACAAACCGCAGGATAGCCGCTTCTTTCCCAAGCCGCTCGAAATTCACAAGATGGCGCTTGAACTCCAGAAAATGGTCGGAAACGGCGTTCTTAAGGTGATGCCCGCGCTGGTCGCCATGGACGACCCGCTCACCGCGGAAAACAAGGAACTTCGCGATCAACTGCAGCAAGCGGGAATGGATGCCAAGGCGCTGTTGCTGAAGACGGTGCTGGACACCGAGAAGCAGCAGCTCATCATCGACGAGAGCCAGCCGTTCAAGGATGCGCTAACCACTGAGAATGACAGCCTCAAGCTGGCACTGGAGCAAGCCGGGATCGATGCTCGTGCGCTGCTCGTCCAGGCGGGGATCGACGCCGACAAGCGCGAGGCCGCGGACAAGCTTCAGCACCTGATCCATGCCGAGCTGCACCACCGGATCAAGAATTTGCTCGCAACTGTAGGCGCGATTACCCACCAAAGCCTGCGCACCGCAACCAGCATGACCCATGCCGGGGCCGCGATCGATGGCCGGTTCGCCGCCCTTGCGCGCGCGCACGATCTCCTCACGCTGGTTAGCTGGGAGAATGCGACCCTCGACAACACGGTCCGCAGCGCAATCGAACCGTTCGATCAGGGCAGTGACCGCTTCATTATCGATGGCGAGGATATCCGGATCAGCTCAAGCTCAGTGATCGCCTTCGCGATGACACTCAACGAGCTTTGCACCAACACCACCAAGTTCGGCGCCTTGTCGGTCCCCGAGGGGCAGGTCCGCATCGCCTGGCGCGTGGATGCGGAAAGGCTTCACTTTGAATGGATCGAGAGCGGCGGCCCGCCCGTCGTCGAGCCGACCCGCAAGAGTTTCGGAACGCGGATGATGGTATCGTTGGGTCAGCAATTGGAGGGTCAGGTGGACCTACGATACGAGCCTCGCGGATTTACATATACGATGGACGTTCCTTTCGACGCCGTGATGATCAAAGCCTGAACCTTCAGCCCGCAAATCGTGGCCGCTATGGAAAAAGCCGCGGGCAGCTAGAATGGCTGCAGTTAGGGATAGCCCAGACCAGTCCGTTTATGGGAAAATCCGCTCTCAAGCCGGATGAACCATTGCCCCTAGGCATCGTTAGGCGTGCTCAAGGGGACTGAGGATGGCCGAAGAGCGGATCGTTTCGATAGGCTTTCTCACCGAGCGCGACCTAGTCCGCTTGGGGACAGCCTTCACAAATCACATCCCGGTTCCCGCCGATGACATTTTCGGCGATCTGCTTGCGCAACTCGATCAGATCGAGGCCGTCCAGATAGGTCAGGGGATATCGATCATACCGAGCGACGGCGCTAAGCCAGCCTAGTCGGTTTGTGTTATACGGATACGCCAAATCTTTAGGTTCAGGCGAACGTCCGCTTTCCACCCAATCTCGGCCGTTCGACCACGATCCGCCGAGCCAGAAGCGGACCGTCCGCCTCTGGGGCTACGCAATAGGCACGGTAACGGCGGCAATGGGGCGCATTTTTTCCGCCTGGCAGGTTGTGCCCGGAGTGGACCAGCCTCTTCTGGGCCGGTTGCAGACTGGCGGCTATTGTCGCGGAACTAACAACAGCCGCCATCCTGTAATCGACATTCGACTACCAAAAGTGGTTGAAGCTCCATCTAGAAGAGCATCATGCGCGCCTGACCGTCATCATCTTCCGGCACGAACTCGCGCCGATTGGGTATGAGCACTTTGGGCGCTACGGCGTGCCAATCTTGCCTCAAGATGATGGGACACGGTGACACAGATGTGGGAGAGCACCAGTCCAACTACGAGAGCTAGATTGAATGCGGGAGCACAGCTCCGATAGCTCGGCTCGAGGGTCTTCATAGGATGGCAGCCCCATAGAATGGCGTCCTTCAGTGCATGTCGGACCTGCGAGCAGACTCGGATGAGGATGATGCGGCCCCATTCCCCGCTGTTTCCGCAGTTTCAAAAAGCCTGCTTGATATTGATCAGCACGCCCTGATCGGCTCCGGCACCGGTGTTCCGGCGCTTCGAATATTCGATATCAACAGCCGTCCGTTCGCCGATCGCCATCTCTACGCCGATCCCCATCAACAAACGGCTGCGCGCATAGCCAATCAGCGGCACGCCGTTGTACGGTCCTGATATCTGGTCAAAATAACCGACCAGAGCTTCGCTCTCGCGTTCGATGTCGCGCTGATACTCCAGCCGCAGGCGCGGGAGGAAAAAGCCGTTTTCGACCGCAATGCGATGATCGATCTTCGCGCCAGCCCCGATTGACGTGAACGCCACGTCTTGGTCGAGGAAGGTCAGGTCGTATATCGAGCCACTGCTTTCGGTATAGCCGTTGAGCTTGCCGCGCTGGGCATCGACGCGCGCATAAGGGGTGAAGCGCCAGTTGCCTCTCTCGATATCGGCGCCCGCCGAGACCGAGCTGAACCATTGCCGGCCGCTGCGCGACGAATTGATCAACACGCCTGACACGGTGACATAGCGGCGGAGGTCGAATTCGAGCCGCTGATACCCCGCCATCCAGTCGATATACAGGCCGCCGCCCAACAAGTGGCTGCCATAGATTGCCAGCGTCCTGGCATCCCCTTCGCTCTGCGTTCCGTTACTGCCGATATTGGTGGTGTCGCGGCCGAGGCCGACGCCGATGCCGGCGACGAACGATCGGCTGAAGCGATAATCGGCCCCAAAGGTGATGCCTTCGGATTCAAATCGTTCCGACGGACGCCCGGTTTTTTCGTCGCGATCGCCCCAGCGGATCGTGCCACCGGCCCAGATCGTCAGCGGCGTCCGGGCGCCGCCCGAGCCACCGGCATTCGCAGCCACAGCGCTGGCACCCTCGGCATCCGTCGCCGCTCTGATCGGGCCGTCCCCAACCATTGCGCCCGCGAAGCCAAGCGGCGTGCCGGAGCCTAGGCCGCCAGGCCGGCCGTTCTTGTCGCCCTCACTGGCACAGGCTGGGTTCGTCCATGCCATCAGGGTATCGACACAAAGGCTCGATCCGCTGACCCGCAGCGAATTGCTGAAGCCGCCACCACCGCCCCCACGGCGCAACCCTTCCAGCCGGCGATTGAAATTGCCGACCTGCGTATCGACGAAACGGCGGGCAGAATTGGCCTGCGCCTGGACCAGCCCGCGGACTTCGGGATCGTTCGCGGGGTTGGGGCGCGCCAGGATCTGCAGCGTATAGCTGATTGTCGCGGTCGACGGCGTGCCGCTGGTGCTGTCGGTGACGGTGATCGCAAAGCTTGTGTCGCCCGACCCGGTCGGCGTTCCGGCGATTTCTCCGCTTGCCGCGTTGATCGTCAATCCTGCGGGCAAGGTGCCCGAGCTGACGGCGAAGCGGTAGGGCGCGAGCCCTCCCGTCGCCGTGAGCCGCTGACTGTAAACGGTGCCCTGCGTACCATTGGGCAAGGTCGCCGGGGTGATCGTGATCGCCGGGTTGGCGACGATCAGCGTCAGGTTGGCGACGCCCGCCTGACCATTGGCGTCGGCGACGTTGACGGCGAAGGCAAAATTGCCCGTCGCCGTCGGCGTTCCGGACACGTTGCCGGCGGCCGAGAGCGAAAGGCCCGCGGGCAGCGCACCACCACCCAGCACGAAGCGGTATGGCGCGACTCCTCCGGTCGCCGTCAGCGTCGCCGTATAGGCAGACCCGGCAGTCGCGGTGGGCAGAGCCCCCGGCGTCACGGTGACCACCGGCGCCACGACATTGAGGCTGTAATTGCCCTCCACCGTGAACGGCGCGCCCGCACCAGTCGATCCGGTATCCGTCGCGGTGACCGAGAAGCTGAAGGTGCCCGATGCTGTCGGCGATCCGGAAAGCAGGCCGGTCGACGCGTTGAGGGTGATACCCGCCGGCAAATTCCCGGTCAGCGCGTAGCTATGGGGGCCGGTCCCGCCGGTCGCGGTGATCGCCTGGCTGAATGCCGCCGCATAGGGCGCGGTGAAGCTGCCCGTGGCGGGCGTAAGCGCCAGCGCCGGGGCGTTGATCACGAGGGTAAAGCCCTGTTCGGTGGTGAACGGTCCGTTCCCGGTCGACGCATCCGTGCCCGAGACTGCGAGCGCAAAGCTGCCCGCATTCGTCGGCGTGCCCGACACCGTCACGCTGTTCGCGCTGCTGCCGCTGATCGCGAGGCCCGCTGGCAGGTTGCGGACCTGATAGCCCGAGAAGGGCTGCGCGCCACCGCTGAAGGTGAAGGTCCGGCTGTACGCCGCCCCTGCCGTCGCGGTCAGCGGGCCGTTCGCTGCGATCGTGATCGTCGGGCTGGCAACGCTGATCGTCACCGTTGCTGGCGCCGAGGTCCCACCCGCGTTGGTCGCGGTGTAGCTGAAGCTGTCGGTGCCGGCATAGCCCGCGCGCGGCGTGTAGGTGATGCCGGTGCCGCTGGCGACGGCTGTGCCGTTCGCCGGACCCGCCGCGATCGCAACGCTCGCCGCCACGCCGCCGGTGATGTTGAGCGTGATCGCGTTGGCGGTGCTGCCGTAAGCGGCCGTCGCCGATACCGCATTGGCCACCGGCACCTCCTGCTCGATCTGCACCGAATAGCTCTGGGTTGCCGAATAGGGGCCGGCGCCCGTGCTGCTGTCGGTGACGGTGACGGAGAAGGTGAAGGTTCCAGAGGCAGTCGGTGTACCCGACAGCACTCCCGAAGCCGATAGCGTCATCCCGCCGGACAGCGCGCCTGCGCTCACGGCGTAGCTATACGGCGCAGTGCCGCCGCTCGCCGGGTTCAACGGCGCATTATAGGCACCGCCCACCTGCCCGCCCGCCAGCGTCGTCGAGGGCAGAGTCACCGTCGCGGCGCCTATCGCCAGGCTATACGCCCGGCTGCCGGCCTGGCCATAGGCGTCGGTTGCCGTCAGGGTGAAGTTGAAGGTACCGCCCGCGGTCGGCGTCCCCGCAAGCACGCCGCCGGCCGAAAGCGTCAGGCCCGGCGGCACCGCGCCTGCGGTCACCGCATAGCCATAAGATGCGGCACCGCCCGAGGCAGTTGCAGCCTGGCTGTAGCTGCTACCGACGGTGCCGCCCGGAAGCGTTGCCGGAGCGATCGTGATCGTCGGCGCCGGCACGTCGATCGTGTAATTCTGGACGATCGTGAACGGCGCGCCCGCACCCGTCGAACCGGTGTCGGTTGCCGTGACGGTGACCGGATAGCTGCCCGGTGCGGTCGCGGTGCCGCTAAGCGTGTTGCCACTGAAAGTCAGGCCGGCGGGCAAGGCGCCCGACAGCGCGTAGGTGAACGGCCCGACACCTCCACTCGCGGTGAAGGCCTGCGTATAGGATGTGGCGTACGGCGCGGTCAGCGTTCCCGCACCCGGCGTCATCGTGAACGCTGGCCCCGCGACGACGAGCGTGAAATTCTGGCTGGCGCCGAACGGCCCAGTGCCGCTCGACGCGTCGGTTGCCGACACGGTGAGCGTGAAGTTGCCCGCGCTGGTCGGGGTTCCCGCGATCTCGATGGTGTTCCCACCGCTATTGGTCGCTTGCACACCGGCCGGTAGTCCGGTGACCTGGTAATTGGTGAAAGGTTGCGTCCCACCGGTGAAGGTGAACGTCTCGCTGTACGCCGTACCGACCGTTGCGGTGAGCGGCCCGCCCGCCGCGATCGTGATCGCCGGGCCGCCGACAGTGATCGTGACCAGCGCCGGCGCCGAGGCTGCGCCGTTGTTGCTTGCGGTATAGGTAAAGCTGTCCGGCCCGGCATAGCCGGTGTCGGGGATGTAGCTGATGCTCATGCCACTGACGATCGCGCGGCCATGGGTCGGCGCAGTGACGACCGCCACCGCATTGGCGGTGCCAGCAATGCTGAGCGGAACGGGGGTCTGGCCCGCATTATAGGCGATGTTCGCCGACACCGGGCTCACGACCGGCGGGGTGTTCACGATGTTGATCGTATAGCTTTGCTGGACGACCGAGGGGCCGGTGCCGGTATTGCTGTCGGTCGCGGTCACCACGAAGCTGAAGAGATTGGCGGTGCTCGGGGTGCCCGTGATGGCGCCGCTCGACGACATCGTCAGGCCATAAGGCAGTTCGCCCGACGTCACGGCATAGCTGTAGGGCGCGACACCGCCGGTCGCGGGGCTGATCTGCGCCGAATAGACGGTACCGGTCGCGCCACCGGGCAGCGTCGTGGCCGGCAGGACAAGCGCCGGGACATCGACAGTGACCGTATAAGCACGGGCACCCAAATAGGGTCCGGGTGCGGCGGTCGCATCGGTTGCGGTGATGGTGAAGGTCGTCGAGCCGCCACGCGTCGGCGTACCCGACAGCGTGCCGCCCGGCGCCAGCGTGATCCCGGCAGGCAGCGTGCCCGAGGTGACCGTAAAGCTGTACGGACCGACCGAGCCGTCAGCGGTGATGACCTGGCTATAGGCGACGCCGAAGGTTGCGTTCGGCAGCGATACCGGGGTCAGCTCGATGAACGGGGGTGCGATCGTTACCGTATAGGCACGGCTGGTCGAATAGGGTCCGGGCGCGCCGCTGCTGTCCTGCGCGGTGATCGTGAAGCTGGCGTTGCCCGCGGCAACCGGCGTTCCCGAAAGGGTACCATCCGGGGCCAGGCTCAATCCGTTGGGAAGCGTTCCCGCGCTCACTGTGTAGGCATAGGGCGCGGTGCCGCCACTGGTCGTCAGGATGGCGCTGTAGAAAACGCCCACGGTGCCGTTCGGGAGATTCTCGGGCAATATTTCCAGCGGCACGTCGTCGTTGACGATCGTCGCCGTCCCGGTCCCCGCGCCGATGGTGGCGTTGATCGCGCCCGACAGCACCACCGTGAAGGCTTCGTCGGACTCGGGCGTCGTGTCGCCATTGACCGTCACCGCAAAGGTCTTGCTGGTCTCGCCCGGCTGGAAAGCGAACGAACCGGTCGCCGCGGCATAGTCGCTGCCCGAAATCGCCGTGCCGTTTGCGGTTGCAACGTTGACCGACACGGTCTGCCCGCTCGGTGCGTCGAGTGTTATCGCAAAATTGAGCGTCCGCGTGCCGCCATTGCGTTCGACGACGGAAAGGCTGTTGATCGACAGGTTCGGCAACGGATCGTCATTGGTGATCACGCCAAGGCCCTGTGACCCGTTGACGAAGGCGCCGGTCACATTGGCGATCCGGACAAAGAAGTCCTCGTCGGGTTCGTGCAACGCATCGCCGTTCACGACGACCGTGAAGGTCGCGGACGTTGCACCCGCCGGAATCACCACGCCGGTCTGGCTGTTGGCGACATAGTCCTGACCCGCCAGTGCAAAACGGTTGAACGTCGCAATGTCGAAGGTCACGCCGGCGGCGGGTGCGGGTGCCGACAGGCTGACGGTGAAGACCGCATTGGCCGTGCCACTATTGCCTTCGTTCACCGTGACATTGTCGATCGAGATGCTCGGGAAATCGTCGTTGAGGATCGTGCCGGTCGCGCTGGCCGGCGCGCCGACCGTATAGCCCGCACCAGCAGCGAGGGTGATGATGACGGTCTCGTCCGGCTCGATCGTGCCATTGGCACTAGGGTCTATCACGATCGTCTGGCTGGTTGCCCCGGCCGCGATGACCACCGACGTTCCCGTCGAGCCGTAATCGTTGCCGTTGGTCGCCGTTCCGCCAAGCGTGTAGTTTAGCGTCAGGGGCGAAGCCGACGCTGCATTGAGCGCGATCGTATAGATCAGGTTGCCCGCGCCGTCCTCGGGTGTGCTCGCCGGCGCGACCGTGATCGTCGCGGTCGGCACATCGGCGTTGAGGATCGTGCCAGTAGCGGATGACGGAGCGCCGACGAGATAGCCGGCACCCGCCGCGACGGTGAGGATGACGGTCTCGTTGGCTTCCACCGCAGCATCGGCGGTTGGATTGATGACGATCGTCGCCGTGGTTGCACTTGCCGGGATGGTCACCGTGGTAACGCCGCCGGTGTAATCTGATCCCGACGTCGCGGTGCCCGATGTCGTAATGCCGACTGCCAGGGGACTCGCGCTCGATATGCTGCGGATGACGGTGTAGACTAGGTTGGTTGCGCCATCTTCGGATACCGAAGCGGGCGCTACAGCGATTGAGACGGTCGGCAGATCGGCTACGGTCAAGGTGAAGGTTTCGAGCTCGAAATAGGCAGCGACCGTGGGCGTGCTAGCATCGGTGACGCGTAGCGTGACCGGATAGCTTCCCGCCGCGGCATTGGTGGTTCCGCTGATCACGCCCGACGACGAAATCGAAATTCCGGCTGGAAACGATCCGGACGAAAGCAGATAGCTGTGCGGCGAAACGCCGCCACTCGCCGTCAAGGTCTCCGAGAAGGCAACGCCGCGCCCCGCTGTCGCGCTTGCAGGGCTGATCGACAACGAAGGAGCGCCCACCGTTCCGGCATAGCTTCGCACCGCCACCGCGCCGATGGCATCCTGCGCCTGGACCGCAAACGAATAGCCGCCGCGCTCGGTGGGCGTACCGGAAATCACGCCACCGGGCGCAACCGACACGCCGGGCGGCAGCGTGCCGCTGGACAGCGAATAGGTGTAGGGCGCGGTGCCGCCGGTCGCGCTCAGCGTCTGGCTGAATACGTTGCCGACGACGAGCGCAGGCAAGGAGGAAGGCGAAACGACAATGCTCGACGCGGGCGGCAGGATAGTGACGTTGACGACGATGAAGTCGTTATAGTCGTCGTTGACTACGAAGCGGTCCGTCGTCGCGCTGTTGCCGTTATGCGAATAGACGACGTTGGATTTAGGCGTTCCAGCAGGTTCGAGATGCGTTGCAGTGCCATGCTGCGGCGCGGTCGATACCGGGCCGAGCCCGAAGGCGTGGCAGGCGGTCAGGTTCACGGTCACCGATCCGCCATTCGCAACGGTCACATTGCGCGTCGCGCAGCCCGCATAGGTCGATGGTTGGCCAACAGCGTGCGCGACGCTGGGCAATATGAGGCTCGCGGAAAGCGCAAGCGCAACACACGCAATCCAGCGCGCAATCAACCTGCGCATACCCGACAATTTCATGACACCCCAGCTCCCCGCGACGCTCGTCGACTAAACGGAGCCGCCCAGACACTGAGCTAAAGCTGGAGCATTGCCCTCGCTAGGAGGCGCGATGTACCGGGTCATGTAATGTTCGAAACGTGCTGTCGCTACAATCGTACGTTGGGCGGGCACTAGGACGCTGTTGGAAGCGGTGAGTCCGCTTGCGGCCCGTATGCCGCCGCTTACCCGCGACACGCAGGAACATAAAACCGGTTATCCTCCGGGGCAGACTAGCGGCGATTTGACCGGCTCGGGGCAACGGGATCATCTATCCGACATGACCGTGCTTGAAAATGTCAGCGCGCTGGTCACGCGGTTGTCTCCGGCCCCCATGTGCGACGCCTGCATTGCAGAGAGGCTGGGACTGTCGGTTTCCCAGCAAGCTAATCACAAGACGCGCGAATTGGCCGGTGCCGCGGCTTCCAACGTCGTCGAGATATCTGCTCGCTGTGCTTCTCGGAAAAGGTCGTGATCCGCGGCGTTCATTCCTAGCCGGCACGGCCGCTATTGGGCCGGAAGCGGACAGGCGGCTCTCAAACTGCGATACGGCTAAGGCGGACATTCGTTTAACCCGTCGCGGCTAGTAGCGTCTCTCAGAACTCGCCAGCGCGAGCCCGCCGCATCAGGGACAGCACCCTGTTCAGGAAATGTGGGCCACGCGATACCCTCGCCGATGAGCTCCGCCTTCATGTGAAAGAGTATGCCGAGCACGCCATCGGTCGTCTGGAACCTGCCAGCAGCCGATCGACCTGCTTGCAGCTGGTGCCACCGTGATGGAACTCGGCCGCGATGTATCTCATGATCGCCAGCACGTGGAAACGTCGAGCAAGTTCCCTAAGCTCGTCGACGTATCCTTGCAGATCCGCCTTCCCGACACCCACGAACCCAACGTGGTGCGTCAGGAACTCGGCGACGCCCGCATGCCGAAGTAGCGATCGGGGCGCCCTGACATTGTATATTTTCAGATCGGCGAGGCGCCGTTCGATACCGGAAGCATCGATTCGTACGGAGAACAGTGCATGATGTGGCCGGGACCCCGCGCGCCAAACGAGGGACTTGAATGCCACCCTTTCGGGATCATAGCGAAAGCGTGAGCGTAGACACCAGATCGGTCGCCGACAGCGAATCCGCCACCCAGGCTTCATAGTCGTCGAGCAGCAAGCGGGTGGCGCGCACCCGTACCGTCGGTGTTTCGGCGATCTCGACATAGCCGGCGCTCGCGGCATTGCGCAGCATGCCGCGAACATGCGCGCGGGTCGTGGCGCTGCGTTCGGCGCCGTGGGTATAGAAGCCCGGCGCCGACCAGCCGTCGTCATCGCCGCGTCCGGATTGCATGAGCACAGCCAGCACGCGAGCGCCACCGGCCTGGTGGAGGAAGGAATCGACCGGCTGATGGTCCCACATCGCATCGCGCGCGAGACGCAGCGTGGTCAGTCCGGCGGTGCGATAGCGGCGGTGATAGGCCGGGTCATGCGCCATCGCCGCCTCGTAGCGCGGCACGCCGGGCATCAGCAGCGCGAGCGGCGCGTGGAACGCAGCGCACCATTCGCGATCGATCGCCAGCATCCGCTCGCTCGGCTGCAGCCGGTAGCGCCGCCTGTCGCCGGCCATCGGCACCTCGATCAGATGGCCGTCGCTGCGCATCTCCTCGACGAAGCGGCGGACTCGGCGGTCGGGGCCGATCCCCATCACCGCCGCCAGTTCGGTGAGGGTCGCAATCGTCAGCCAGCTCTCCGGATCATCCTCGTGCTCGCCCGCGCCGATGCAGACGGCGAGCATGAAGGTCACCGCGCGATCATATTCGAACAATTCGCGGATCAGCCGGCGGTTATCGCCATAGAGCGCGGCGAGGCCATCGGTGAGCGCGGACACCGCCTCCCCGAACCGCGGATGGCCCATCAGGCTCTCGGCGGAGAGGTACTGCGGAAACGGAGCATCAGCGGACAGGCGGCGTCTCCACGAAAGCAGGAGCTCCTCAAAAGCTGGAGAGGTCTCATTGTATTTACTGGAAAATACGTCTCGGGGAAGGTTGGAGGGGAATAAGACATCTTCGTAGCTGCGAGATATTACCAGTTTGTTCCGTTGAGCCTGCCTTTCCCGGCACTTATGGGCAGCCCTGAAGGTCGAGGGCGATCAGGGGGCAAAGCGGGGACGATACCCAGCACAGCCTGAGTCGGTTGCCGGCATCTGCCGGCCGATTTGATTCGAACCGGCTATCCTAACGCCACGCGCGAGCCCCTGGTTCGCGCGAAGGCGGGCATGTCCGCGCGCGCGGAACGAACGAGGGAATGCCAAATGACCGCCCTGTCCAAGCCCCATCGCGCCCGCCGCGCCCTGCTCGCCACCACCGCTCTGGTCGCCGCCATGGCGGCGCTGCCGGCCTATGCGCAGACCCAGATCGCGGCACCGCAGGGTGGCGGGACGATCACCGGCGCGGGAACCGAGTCGGTCGATGACAACACGCCCGCAGGCGGCGGCATCTATCTACAGACCGTCGCGGCCCCGATCACCTTCACCGGGGTGACGATCGCCAACACCACCGGCGCGGGGCCGACGGTGGGTCAGGCCGCGAACGCGGTCGGTCTGGTCAACTTCTCTCCTTCGCCCCAGTCGATCCTGTTGAACGGATCGAACAGCTTCTCGACGACGCGGGCGGGCGGAACGGCGTTCCGGGCGCAGAGCCTGAACTCCGATTTGAACCTGACCATAAACGGGGGGTCGCAGAGCTTCTCGGGCGAGCTCGGCCTGCACCTACGCGGGGGCGACGCGGTTAGCGTGGCCAATAATGGCGGGCCGCTGATCGTCTCCGCGACTGGTCAATACGGCGTGTACAGCCGGGCCAACAACACGGCATCGACCCTGAACCTGGGAACGGTGAACATCACCGCGGCATCGGGCACCGGCATCTACGGCTACGGCTATACCGGCTCGAACGTCACGACCAGCGGCGGCAGTATCTCGGCGGCGAACGGCATCGCCGTTTATTCCGACAACGGGCTGGCAAGCGTCGTCTCGGGCAGCACGATCACCGGCAACGGTGCGTCTGGGATTGGCATCGCCGGCTATGTGCAGGGCCCGAATTCGCGCATCGAGATCACGTCCAATGGCGCGATCAGCAACATGGATACCGGCATCTATGTCGAGAATCTGTCGGGGCTCGTCGGCAATATCGTCCGCGCCAATGCGGACATCCATGCGAGCAGCTATGGCGTCAATACCGGCGCTTCCACTTCGACCGACATCTATGTCGGCGTGGGCGCAACCGTCCGGGGCGACAGCGCCGGCATCTACCGGGACAGTGCGGGAACGACCACCAATAGCGGCACGATCCGCGGCAATACCGGCGTCGTCGACCTGGTGGGTGGCACGCTCGTCAATTCCGGCCTGGTCCAGAGCGACAGTGATTTCGCCATCAACTACTATAATGGCGGTACGCTCACCAACCAGGCCAGCGGCGTCATCACCGCCGCCACCGGCAATGCGGTGTTCCGCGGCGGCACCGCTGCCTTCACGCTCACCAATGCCGGCACGATCAACGGCGGCGGATCGGTCGCGGTCACGCTTAACGGCAACGGCACCTATCCCGGCGAGGGCGGCAACACGCTGAACCTGCTCGCCGGCTCGACCACCAATGGCGATGTCTCGATCGGCGGCAGCGGTGTGACCAATGCGACGATCGCGGGCCTGCTGAACGGCAACTATCTCGGCACCGACGGCATCGGCATCAACAATATCACCATCGCCGCCACCGGCACGGTCAACAATGTCCGTCTCGGCCAGGCGATGGACGTGGTGAACTATCAGGGCGGCACGGTGAGCGGCACGCTGGACGGCGGCACGGGCTATGACACGCTCAACCTTACCGGCGGCACCGGCTCCATCTCGATCGGCGCGTTCGAAGCGATCAGCCAGCAGGGCGGCTCCACCACGCTGACCGGCAATTTCAGCGGCATCTCGAGCTTCGGGGTGGCCGGTGGCACGCTGCGCCTGAACAGCCCTAGCGCGCTGACCAGCGCCATCACCCTGAACGGCGGCACGTTGCGCGCGGATACCGTCGGCGCGTTCGGCACCGGCCAGATCCAGGCGACCACTGGCACGCTCCAATATGGCGCGACCGGCACCTACTCCAACGCCATTCAGCTGATGCTGAACTCGGGGGCCGCGGTGCGGCTCGAGGCCGATACGGGCGTCATCGCCACGCTGACCGGCAACATCACCCAGCAGAGCGGCCCCGGTCAGTCGCTCGTGATCGGCGGCCTCGGCACGATTGCTCTCACCGGCACGGGCAGCTGGACCGGCGGCACGACGATCGATAGCGGCGCGACGCTGGTCACAAGGCCCCTCACCGTGGGCGGCGGCGCGATCAACAATAACGGTACCCTGGTGTTCGACAACAACGCCGGCGTTTCTATCAATCCCGCGATCGGCGGCACCGGCAATCTGGTCAAGCGCGGCGCCGATTCGCTCACCATCGGCGGCAGCAACAGCTATACCGGCACGACGACGATCGAAGCGGGCACGCTCACCATCGCCTCGCTCGCGACGATCGCCAGCAGTTCGGCCGTGTCGCTGACCGGCAACACAGCGGTGCTCAACCTGGGTGCCAGCGTCGAAAACGCGGCGATCAACAACCTGTCGGGCGTCATCGGCAGCAGCGTGACGCTCGCGGGCAAGTCGTACAGGCTGGCCAACACTGCCAACACCCTGTTCGCCGGCAATATCTCCGCGGCTACTCCGAGTGACACCAGCAAGCGCATCTCCAAGACCGGGGCTGGCACGCTGACCCTGTCCGGGGATCTTTCCAGCCTGCTCGTCGGTGTCGCAGTCAATGGCGGCACGCTGGCGCTCGGCGGCGGCGCGTCGCTCTCCAATGCCCAGGTCTTGGAGGTGAACAGCGGCGCCACGTTCGACGTCTCGGGCATCACCGGCACGACTAGCAGCGTGCGCGACCTCTCTGGCTCCGGCGCGATCACGCTCGGCACCAAGACGCTGTCGGTCACAGCAGGCGGCTTCGGCAGCACGTTCGGCGGCACGATGACCGGCACTGGCGGGTTCCGGCTCGCCGGTGGAACGCTCAACTTCGCCAGCGCGATGGGCTATTCCGGCGCCACCACGGTGAGCAGCGGCGCTCAGCTCACGCTCGGCAACAGCGTTACCTTGCTCCAGTCCGATGTTTCCGTGGACGGCGCGCTCGCGGTAATCGGGATCGGCAGCGCCATCCGCAGCCTCTCGGGTGGCGGCGCGCTTTATCTCAACGGCGGCAACAGTCTCCAGATCACCAATGGCGGGAGCTTCACGGGCGGCGTCTATGGCGGCGCGCTGCGCCTGACCGGCGGTACGCTCGCACTTGATGGCTATGCCTCGCTGGACACGCTCACGCTCGACGGCGGCAACGCGAAGATCGGTCCCAGCGGCAACTCGAACTATTTCGGCGCCACCAATATCGTGCTGACGAATGGCACGCTGACCGTTGATCGCGACAATCAGACGCTGTCCAACATCACCGGCGCAGGCAATCTGGTGATCACCGGCACCACCACGCTTTCGAACAGCAGCTATACCGGCACGACCACGGTCGAAAGCGGCACGCTGTCGCTCACACAGGGCTCGGCGCTGGCCGACACCACCGCGGTGACCGTCCAGGCGCCCGGCACGCTTGAGCTCGCTTATGGCAGCGAGACGATCGGCAGCCTGAACGGCGCAGGCGATGTCAGCCTCGGCCAGTACACGCTCTCCGTGACCGATGGCGGCACCTATAGCGGCGTGATGAGCGGCACCGGGGGGCTCGGCATCGTCGGTCTGATCGTCGAGGGCGGTACGCTGACGCTTACCGGCGACAACACTTATGCCGGCACCACTGAGGTGCGAAACAACGGCGCGCTGGTGCTTGGCAATGGCGGCACCAGCGGCTCGCTGGCCACCGACCTGATCCGCGTCAGCCCGAACGCGACGCTCACCGTCAACCGCTCGAACAGCGCGACGATCAACGGCCTGTTCGGCGGCGGCACCTTCGTCCAGGCCGGCGGCGGCACCACCAGCCTGGCCGGAAACAACGGCTTCTTCGGCAACGTGACCATCAGCAACGGCACGCTGGCGCTGGTCGGTGGCCAGGCGATCGAGCAGGCCAGCAGCCTCGGCCTCACCGCTTCGGGCGCAACGCTCGATCTCAGCACCGCCACGACTCAGGCCCATATCGGCCAGTTCTCGGGCGTGGCTGGAACCACCGTTCGCTATGGCGATCCCGGCATGCGGGCCACGCTTGCTGTCAACACGACCTTTGCCGGCAATTTCGATGATGACTCGACCGCGATCACCGCACCCGAGATGCAGCTCCGCGGCACCGGCACGCTGACGCTAACCGGCGTGAGCAACATGCGCGCGGTGGGCATCGACGGCCCGACGGTGGCGCTTTCCGGCACCGGTTCGCTCGGCGCGGCTACGGCGCTCAACCTGACCAGCGGCAGCCTCAATCTCTCGGCGATCACCGGCGCCAGCTATGCGCTCAGCGACCTCTCCGGCACCGGCGGCACGATCGCACTCGGCGCCAAGACGCTGGAGATCACCAACGGCCAGTCGAACACTTTCGCCGGCGGCATCCAGGGCACCGGCGGGCTGCACCTCACCGGTGGCGCGATCGTCCTCAGCAGCCTCAACAGCTACAGCGGCGATACGGTGATCGACGAAGGCACCTCGATCCAGCTCACCGGAGCGGGTTCGATCGTCAATTCGAAGATCGTCGTAAATGGTGGCTTCGACATGTTCACCACCGGCCTGTCCTCGGTCAGCGAGCTGGCCGGCGACGGCACCGTGGTGCTGCGCAACAACACGCTGATCATCGACGGCAATGGCGGCGAGAGCCTCTTCACCGGCATCATCGACGAACTGGCCGGCACCACCGGCAACGTCACGATCAATTCGGGCCACCAGACCGTTAGCAAGGGCTGGACCTATTCCGGCGTCACCACGCTGAACGGCAGTGCCGCCCTGACCATCGGTGATGGCGGGACCAACGGCTCGCTGGCCGGCGCGGTCATGCTGAACGGTGGCACGCTTGCTGCGAACCGCTCGGACGCGATGACCATCAACGGTCTCTTCGGCACCGGCACCTTCACGCAGACCGGCACCGGCACGACCACGCTCGGCGCCTCCACCGCGCTCGCGCCGGCCTTTACCGGCAATGTGATCGTCGCCGACGGGGGGCTGACGCTCGACGACTGGACTGCGCTGGAAAGCGCCAGCTCGGTGTCGCTCACCGGCTCGAACGCCGTGCTCAACACTGGCCAGAACCTGGAGATCGTGAAGATCAACAACCTGTCCGGCGTGGCGGGCAGCACGATCAATATCCGCCGCGACATCCTCGAGGTGAACAGCACCCAGGACACGACTTTTGCGGGCGTGCTACACAGCTTCATCGATCCAAGCCCCTTCTACACTCAGGGCATGGTCAAGTCGGGCTCGGCTACGCTGACGCTCACCGGCCAGAACATGCTGGTCACCGCGATCGTCAGCGACGGTACGCTTGCGCTCTTCGGCACTGCGGAACTCGGCGACGAGGCCTATGTCCGGATGGACGGCGGCACGCTCGACCTGTCGGGCCTCACAACGGGCACGACGGCGATCGGCTCGCTCAATGGCGATTCCGGTACCACCGTCTCGCTCGGCGACACCACGCTGCGCCTCAATGGCGACGGCTATGGCGGCGAATATTACGGCGTCATCGAGGGCACAGGCGGGCTGGCCGTCGCCGGCTGGCAGCAGTTGAACGGTATCAACACCTATAGCGGCAACACCGTGATCGAGGCCGGTGGCACGCTGGTGCTGAGCAGCGAGGGTTCGATCGCCAATTCGGCGGTCACCGCCAACGGCATGTTCGATCTCACCAACGTGTGGCTTCCCGATAGCGACGGCGACGGCATCGATGAAGTTCCGAACGTCACCATCGCCAATCTTTCGGGCAGCGGCAGCGTGTCGCTGAGTGACGGAACGCTCTTCCTCGGCAGCGACAACCAGAGCACCAGCTTCTCCGGCACGCTTTCGGGCGGTGCGGGCCATGTGTGGAAGGACGGCACCGGCACCTGGACGCTTTCGGGCGCCAACGATCTCGCCAGCCTCGAAGTATTCGGCGGCACCGTCGCCCTCGCCGGTACCGGTAGCCTGGGCGCCAACGCCGTGGTCGACCTGCTCGGCGATCTCGACATCTCCGGCCTCACCGATGGCGGCACCAGCATTGTCGATCTGAGCGGCTCGGGTTCGGTCACTCTCGGCGACAACACCCTCACCCTGACCAATGGCAGCTCGACCTATACCGGCGTGATGAGCGGCGCCGGCGGCGTCCGCGTCACCGGAGGTGTTGGAACCTTCAATCGGACGCAGCTCTACATCGGCACCACCACGATCGACGCCGGCACCACGCTTTATCTCGTCGGCTTTGGCGGAGCGCTTACCGGCAGCGCGCTGGTCAACGGCACGCTCGATGTCGATCTCCATGCCGGCGACACGCAGATCGGCGGCCTGAGCGGCACCGGTTCGGTCGAGCTCGGCATCAACACCCTTACGCTGAACGGCGGCGGCACCTTCTCGGGCGGTGTCCATGGTTCGGGCGGACTGATCTTCGCCGCCGGCGCAAGCTCACTCAGCGGCGCCAACAATTATGCCGGCACCACGACGATCGCCACCGGCGCGACGCTGGCGATCGCCGGCACCGGTACGACAGGCACGGGCGCGGTGGTCGCGAACGGCGGGTTCGACATCTCGGGCGCCGCGACGGACCTGAGCATCGCCAATCTTTCGGGCACCGGCACGGTGGCGCTCGGCGCCCACACGCTGACGCTTGGCTCGGACAACCAGGACAGCCTTTTCCGCGGCATCGCGTCGGGCACCGGCGGGATCGCCAAGACCGGCTCCGGCGTGCTGACGCTCTCGGGCGCCAACACCTATTCGGGCTTCACCACGGTCGCGGGCGGCACGCTGCGCCTTGGCGCATCGGGCGTGCTCGCCGATGATTCGCGCCTCGAAGTGCTGAACGGCGGCACTCTCGACATGAACGGTTTCGACGAGACCGTCGCGAGCTTTACGATCGAAGGCAATCTGATCGGCAGCGGCATGCTGACGGCGGCGGAGTATCTTTTCCTTGGCGGCACGATCGATCACGATCTGGGCGGCGGCGCGATCTATCAGCTGAACGGCACCAGCTTGCTGAAAGGCAGCTCCGCCGGCTCGGCGGTACGTGTCGAAGGCGGCACCCTGGTGCTCGGTGCCAACGAGCGGCTCGCGGACAACGCCGTGATCACGGTGCTCGCCGGTGCGACCCTCGATCTCCAGACCTATGACGAGACCGTCGGCAGCCTCGCGCTCGCCGGCACGTTGGACGGCACCGGTACGCTAACCGCTTCCACGCACACGCTCGACGCGGCGACGGTGAATGCCAATCTCGGCACCGGTACGCTGGTCCAAAACTCGGGCACTTCGCTTCTCAATGGCACGGCCGCGACCGAGACCGTCCGTGTCGACGGCGGCACGCTCCGGCTCGGCGCTTCTGATCGCCTGGCCGACGCGGCAGCAGTGACGGTCGCTACCGGGGCCGTGCTGGATCTCCAGGGCTATGACGACACCGTTGGCACGCTGGCGCTGGCCGGCACGCTTTCGGGCACCGGCACGCTGACCGCAGCGACCTACACGCTCGACAATGCGCTGGTGAACGCCAATCTCGGCACCGGCACGCTGATCCAGCGCTCGGGCATTTCGACCCTGAATGGCACTGCGGCGACCGCTGTCGTGAATGTCGATGCCGGCACACTGCGCCTCGGCGCCTCCGATCGCCTCGCGGACACCTCGACCATCACGGTCGCAACCGGCATGACCCTTGATCTCCAGGGCTTCAACGACACCATCGGTTCGCTGGCATTGGCCGGCACGCTTTCGGGCACCGGCACGCTGACCGCAGCGACCTACACGCTCGACAATGCACTGGTGGACGCAAATCTCGGCAGCGGCACGCTGATCCAGCATTCGGGCATCTCGATCCTCAACGGCACGGCAGCGGCCGCTACCGTGAACGTCGATGCCGGCACGCTGCGTCTCGGCGCGGCCAACCGCCTCGCCGGTAACGCTACTGTGGCCGTCGCAACCGGCACGACCCTCGACCTCCAGGGCTTCAACGACAGCATCGGCAGCCTCGCGCTGGCCGGCACGCTTTCGGGCACCGGCACCCTGACGGCCGCGACCTACACGCTCGACAGCGCGCTGGTGAACGCCAATCTCGGCACGGGCGCACTCGTCCAGCGTTCGGGCACCTCCACCCTTAACGGCACGGCGGCGGCAACGACTGTCAACATCGATGCCGGCACGCTGGCCCTCGGCGCCGCGAACCGCCTTGCGGATACCGCGACTGTGACCGTGGCAAACGGCACGACCCTCGACCTGCAGGGTTATAGCGACATGGTCGGCGCCCTCGCCCTCGCCGGCACGCTTTCGGGGACCGGCACGCTTACCGCGGCAACCTATACGCTGGACGGCGCGACGATTGCCGCCAATCTCGGCACCGGCACACTGGTCCAGAACAGCGGCACGTCCACACTGCACGGCGGCTTCGCGGGCAACGCGATGCAGCTGAATGGCGGCACACTGGCGCTCGATCGCGCCTCCTTCGAGAGCGAGGAAGCTCGCGAGGAAGCA
>JAZKJE010000009.1:0-11817 GCA_040384525.1 Pseudomonadota bacterium | reverse complement strand
GGCGCGCTCACCGGCACCGGCAACTTCGCCTTGACCGGCGGCGGCGTGCTGACGCTCGGCGGCGATAGCACGGGCTTCGCGGGCACGACCACGGTTTCGGCCGGGGGCCTCGCGGTAACTGGCCAGCTCGGTGGCAACGTCACGGTCTCGGCCGGCACACTTTCGGGCAATGGCAGCATCGGCGGCGCGGTCGCCCTCGCTGACGGAGCGCGCCTCATCGGTGCCGCTGGCAGCACGCTCTCGATGGGCTCGCTCCTGCTCTCCTCCGGCTCGGCACTCGATGTGACGCTGGCCCAGCCCGCCAACGCAGCGCTGTTCGCCGTCGCCGGCGATCTGACGCTGGACGGCACGCTCAACATCACCGCGCAGCCGAATTTCGGCGCTGGCATCTATCGCGTCATCTCCTATGGCGGCGCGCTGACGGATAATGGCCTGTCGCTCGGCACGGTCACCGGCACGCCCGCCGGCGGCCTGACAATCCAGACCGCCGCGCCGGGTCAGGTCAATCTGCTCAACAGCAACGGCGCGACGCTTGCCTTCTGGGATGGCGGCGCGACCGCCAACCAAGACAATGGCCAGGTCGATGGCGGCGCCGGCATCTGGAGCCTCGGCACCCGCAACTGGACCGATGCCAATGGCGCGATCAACGGCGCGATGCAGCCGGTGCCGAGCTTCGCGGTGTTCCAGGGCACTGGCGGCGCGGCAACGATCGACAATGGCGCAGGTCAGATCTCGGCGACCGGCATGCAGTTCGCGTCGAACGGCTATACGCTTTCCGGCGGCGCACTGGTGCTTTCGGGCGCGCAGGCGACCGTCCGCGTAGGTGACGGCACTACGGGTGGCGCGAACTTCACCGCCACCATCGCCTCGGCGCTCAGCGGAGACTCGGCTCTGGTCAAGACCGACCTCGGCACCCTCGTCCTCACCGGCGTCAACAACTACACCGGCGGCACGATCGTCGAGACCGGCAAGCTGATCGGCAATGCCAGCTCGATCCAGGGGGGAATCCAGAACGCCGGCACAGTCGAGTTCAATCAGGCGAACAACGCCACCTTCGGCGGCACGACCAGCGGCAGTGGCAGCTATGTGAAGTCGGGCGAAGGCGAACTCACGCTTAGCGGTGCGAGCAGCAGCAACTGGCAGATCACCGCCGGCAGCCTGATCTCGACCTCAATGCTCTACACCGGTAATACCGATCTCGCCTCGGGCACCAGCCTGATCTTCGATCAGTCGGCCAATGGCACCTATGCCGCCACGCTCACCGGCACCGGCAGCCTGTTGTTCCGCGGTGGTGGCATGGTGAAACTAACCGGCAATTCGTCGGGCTTTGCCGGCGCGACCAGCGTTGGCGCCGGGAGCACCTTCTCGGTCAATGGCACGCTGGGCGGCACGATCAATGTTGCCGCAGGCGGCCGCCTGCAGGGCAGCGGCACCGCCGGTTCGGCGAACGTCGCCGGAACGATCGCGCCGGGCAATTCGATCGGCACGCTCACCTTCACCGGCAACCTCGCTTTCGCCGCGGGCAGCGTTTTCGAAGTCGAAGCGAATGCCGCCGGCCAGAGCGACAAGATCGTCGTCAACGGCACAGCCTCGATCGCCAGCGGCGCTACGGTCAGCGTGCTCGCGGCAGATGGCAATTATGCCGCCAACACCAACTATACGATCCTCACCGCGACCGGTGGCCTCACCGGCACCTTCGCGAACGTCACGTCGAACCTGGCCTTCCTGACGCCGACATTGGCCTATGGCGCCAATGCCGTGACGCTGGGCCTCAAGCGCAACACGATCGACTTTGTCGCCGTGACGCAGACCCGCAACCAGGGCGCTATCGCCCCGGCCGTGCAGGCGCTTGGCGCTGGCAATACTGTCTACGAAGCCGTCGTGCCGCTCACCGCCGCCGAAGCCCGCGCGGCATTCGATCAGCTCGCCGGCTCGGACTATGCCAGCATGCGCGGCTCGCTGGTAGAGGACAGCCGCCTGATGCGCGACGCGATGCTCTCGCGTGGCGAGGTGGCGGGTGCCGAGGGTCTTGCGGTCTGGGGCCGCGTGACCGGTTCGTGGCGCGATGCCGATGGCAACGCCAATGCGCAGGGCTATACGCGCTCGACCCAGGGCTTCGTCACCGGCTTCGACGGTTCGTTCGACAGTCATTGGCGGATGGGCGTCGCGCTGGGCTATGGCACCAGCGAGTTCCGCACGTCGCGCGCCACGCACAAGGCCGCCAATTATCAGGCCGGCGCCAGCCTGCTCGGCGCCTATGGCCCGGTCTCGTTCCAGTTGGGCGGCGCCTATGGCTGGCACGCAATCAACGCACAGCGCGTCGTGTCGTTCGGCACCTTCAGCCAAGGGCCCGGCGACAAATATGACGCCCGCACCTTCCAGGCCTTTGGCCAGCTGGGGGTGAAGGGCAACATCGGCGGCCTCGAACTGCAGCCGTTCGTCGGCCTCGCCCATGTTGCGCTGTTCGATGGCCAGGTCGACGAGCGTGGCGGCAGCGCCGCGCTCCATGGTGGCGCTAACGGCTTCGACGCGACCTATGGCAGCCTGGGTCTCAAGACCGGCATCAGCTGGGATCTCGGCGGCACCAGGCTGAGCATCGATGGCTCGGCCGCGGCCCGCCGCGTGTTCGGCGATCGGGTGCCGGTGATCGACCTCGCCTTTGCCGGCGGCAATGCGTTCCAGTCACGCGGCATTCCGCTCGACCGAACCAGCGCCGCGGTCGATCTCGGCGTCGCGCTTGATCTCAGCCAGCATATCCGGCTTGGCGTGTCGTACACCGGCACCTATGGCGACCGCTCGACCGACCATGGCGCCCGTGCCCAGCTCAGCTGGCGCTTCTGACGCCGCCTTCCGCATGACCTGACATGTTCGACCGCCTCGTTCGCGTCTCCGCCCGCATGACTCCGCTGCTATCGCAGTGTCGAACGGGGCAGAGCATGTCCGCTATCGCGACTTCGACCGCGCGATAGACCCGGCGGCGACGGCGCTCGACCGGGCCGGCATGGCGAGCACCGAGCTCGTCGCGATAAGCACGCGCGACACCTATCGCCACTTGCTGCTGATCCTGGCCTGCGCCCGGCGCGGCGTGCCGACAGTGTCGCTGATCCCTGAGATGGCGAAGCCGATGGCCTCACTCACCGGCGCTGTCCGGCTGCTCGGCGACGATGCGGCCCGGGCTCTCGATCTGCTCGTCGATGCGCCGTGGTTCGCCGCCGCTCTGGCGGCCGAAGCGACGGAACTCGCGCCAGTTACGATCGACCCGCAAGCGCTGGGCTGCGTCCAGCTGTCCTCGGGATCGACCGGCGAGCCCAAGGCGGTCGGCAGGAGCTGGGCGCTGATGGATCGGCGCATCGAGCATACCTGGACGCGCAATTTCGGTTACGAACGCCTGCTGTCGCTGGTCGGTCCGGAAAGCGGTTCGCTGCCGCTATTCCTGTGGTGCTGGGCGAGGGGCGGCACGGCTGTTCGGCCCGTCCGATCCCGCCATTCTCGCACGCTCGCTGACCGTCCTCCAGCCGACGGGCATGCTCGCCGCACCTGCCCACCTGGCGATGCTCCTCGACGCGCTGCCCGCGGAGGCCACGCCCCTGCCCGGCCTCCAGATCGCCATCGGCGGCGCCCATTCCGCGCCAAAACTAGGCGTTCGTGCCGCTCTCAGCCTCGGCACCCTCAACGTTACCTATGCCAAGACTTGCCATTTGAGTGAATTGCGTATTTCGCTTTATTCTCACGGGTTCTCTGGTGAGGCGCGGCTCTTTCTCACACACACCCGAACCTCAAGCTGAGACCTGCCTTGGCACATGGATTGCGAGGAATAGGGAGCGGCTGCGTCTGCTGTAGTGAGTGACCGCTTTCCATCCGTTTCGGCCGCTCGGCGACGACGGAGCATCGCCAGAAGGGGTTAGGCCGCTAGCAACCCATTAGCGGGCGTCGCCGACTGTGCTATCACGGTTCGTCTGGAGGTATCCTATGGCGCCTGCTCTGATTGGAACGCTTTTCATTTTAGTGATGGTCTGTGTGGCCCTCCGGGCGAATAAGCGACTGCAAGGCAAAGGGCGTTTGCCGATGCAGTGGTTACTTCCCGATGAAGTCGTTCTGTCCGCTTCGCGACCTGCCGCGCTCGCTTTAGTGCCCGGACTAGCGTTTTTGAGTTTTGCCGGTCTCATCGTCCTATCAATCTATACGCGACCCCGGCCCGGTCAGGAGGGCCTGCTGATACCAGCCATGGTCGCGATCGGCTTCGTCTTTGTTGGCGCCCAAATCTTCCATCTCTGGATGATCAAGCACGCTCCGTCGGAAAGCCAGCTAACATGATCGACATCATTGCCGGCCACTACATCCCGACGCGGTAGGTGTGGAGGCATTAGTATGAAGGGCAAGAGGATTGGCCGAAGTGTCGGCATCGGGTACTTTGCGTCTGAAAGCTGCCCGGCGGCAAACCACCCAATAGCAGTCGTCTACCAGCTAACGGGATTGCTCGCAGTTCCTGATGCCGGAAATCGTGACGCTCCTGCTCAGTCTCTCAGAAACCGCCCGAGCGTTACGACGTCCTGCTGCTCAAGGCCAAGCGCTTCGTAGAAGCCGAGCGCGTCGGTATTGGTGCCGCGCACCATCAGCTGGATCTTTGGAGCGCCGCGTGTCCGCAACCACGCCTCGGCAGCGGTCATCAGCGCCCTGCCCAGCCCGCCGCGCCGGGCGCTGGGCGAAACCGCGAGATAATAGACCCAGCCACGATGCCCGTCGAAACCCGCCATCACGCTGCCCGCAATGCCGCCGCCTTCGCGGGCGACGAGAACCACACTCGCGTCATTCGCCAGCGCCAGCGCGAAATCCGCGTCCGGATCGTTCCACGGACGGGTAAGGCCGCAGTCCCGCCAAAGCGCGACTACGGCCTCCCGATCTTCAGGCTTTGCGTGTTCGATCACGCGATCAGCGCATGATGCAACTGACGCCGGCCCACAAATTGGTGATCTTGCCGGTGGGCGCGGGCGAGCTCAGGATCCCGGACATATCGCCGATCATGAACTCGGCGCCGATCGTCGAGTCTGGCTGCATTTCCAGCTCGCTGCCCATGTCCGCCACCTGCTTGCGCGTGGTGCCGATGCCGATGCCGTTCGCGGTCTGGAACTTGCCATTCTCACGCCCGTCCAGATCCCAGCCCTGGAATTTGCCCTCCTGGAAATAGAGCGTCATCCCCTGGCGGAAATTGGCGAATTCGAGCGCGCCGGCGCCGCATTCCTGGTTGGTGCCCTGCTCGATCGGGCTGCCGAGGGCGGCCGCGATCATATCGGTCGCTTCCTTCTTGCCCATGCCGAAGGTCACGTGCCGCGCACTGCCGCTGTCCAGCACGAGGGTAAGCTCGTCGGGCGCGAGATTGAGCGCGGGGGCTGCGGTCTCGCTGACTTCGGCGGTTACATTTGCCGCTGGCGCGGGCGCCGCGACATTAGCGACGGTTTCGTTGGTAACCACGGTGTTGGTGGTGGTCGTCGTCTCGCTCTTGCAAGCGGAGAGCAAAGCGAGCGCGGCAACCGCGCCCAGCAGGATCGACTTGTTCATCGGTAAAGTCCTTTAGCGCATGATGCAGGTGGTGCCGGACCAGATCGTCGTGACCTTGCCGTCAGGATCGCCGCTGGTGAGCAGGCCGTGGAAATCGTCGGCGCTCCATTCATAGCCGATCGATGTCTCCTCGCCTTCCATTTCGGTGCTGGCCGCCTGCAACTGGCTCTGGGTTATGCCAATACCAACGCCATTCTGGCTGGTCATCTGGCTGCCCTCGCCAATCTCCCAGCCGATGAACGAACCCGCCTGGAAATAAAGGCGCGTGTCGCCGGGAAAATCGACGACGCCGAGCGGACCGGCGCCGCATTCTTCGTTCACGTCCGAACCGATCGGATTGCCGAGCCCGGACGAGAGGAACTGGACGGTGTCATCCTGACTGGTGCCCCAGCCGACCGTATCGACGTTGCCGTCATCGCCCTTGATCTGCAGCCCATCGCTGGCGAGATACACGGTCTGCGCAGATGCCATGCCCGGCGTGGCGAGTGCGAATATAGCGGCAGCGATGCCGCCCAGCAGCTTGAATTTCATGATAGTCCTCCCGTTTCCCCGGCCTGTTGGTAGCCGAATCGTTACGGCGAAGAAATGGGGTTAACTGCATGAATGCGCGAATAAGCGCTTCGTTATGTTGCGTTAATACGGGATCACGCTTCACAGGCGTTCGCGCGGGCGAGCAGAAAGGCTCGTTCGGCCTGATTGCGGGTGAGCGCCGCAGCCGCCTGAAACTCCCCGCGCGCCTCGGCCAGTCGCCCCGCACGGAAGAGGAAATCACCGCGCGCAGCCGGCAAGGGCGCGTAGTGGCGCAGCGCATCTTCATCGTCGAGTTCACCCAATAATATGAGCCCGGTATCAGGCCCAAAGGCCATGCTGTGCGCGATGGCGCGATTGAGATCGACCACCGGCGAGGGCATCACGATACGCAATCGATCGTAGAGCGCGGCGATGCGCGGCCAATCGGTGTCCTCGGCGCGATGCGCACGTGCGTGGCAAGCAGCAAGGGCAGCTTGCAATACATACGGCCCCTCCCCGCCCTGCTTTTCGGCACGGGTCAGCGCATCGAGGCCGCGGCGGATCAGAAACTGATCCCAGTGCGCGCGATTCTGCTCGGCCAGCGGCACTAACGCGCCGTTCGGCCCGGAGCGCGCGGCGAGGCGCGATGCCTGTATCTCCATCAGGGCGAGCAGGCCGAGAACTTCGGCTTCCCCCGGCATCAGCCCGGCCAATATGCGGCCCAGTCGCTGGGCCTCCAGCGCGAGCCCCGGCCTTATCAGATCGTCGCCCGCCGTAGCCGCATAGCCTTCGTTGAAGATGAGATAGATCACCTCCAGCACCGAAGGCAGCCGCACCTCAAGCTCGGGTCCGTGCGGCACTTCGAAAGCCAATCCGGCCTTCGCGATGGCCTTTTTCGCGCGGACGATGCGCTGGGCGATGGCTGGCTCGTTCGACAGGAACGCGCGGGCAATCTCGTCGGTCGTGAGGCCGCCGACCACTCGCAGCGTGAGCGCCGCGCGGGCATCGGGCGAGAGCATCGGGTGGCACGCAGTGAAGATCAGGCCGAGCAGTTCGTCGCCGAGAGCCTGATCCGTCGCGGGCTCGACTGCCTCGTCCAGCTCACGCGCGATTTCTTCATGCTTGCGGGTCTGCATCTGATCGCGCCGGATCGCGTCGATGCCGCGGCGTTTAGCGGCGGTCATCAGCCAGGCGCCGGGATTGGCGGGGACACCGGAGCGGGGCCATTCGGAAAGCGCGATCACCAGCGCATCCTGCGCCAGTTCCTCCGCGCGATCGATATTGCGCGTCATTCGGGCCAGCCCCGCGATGAGCCGGGCGCGTTCTATGCGAAAAATCGCTTCGATTGCCTGATGGGTCTCGCCTGCGCTCACACTGCCTTTTCGGCCAGCGTCGCGCACGAGGCAAGCATGCGGGCCATTCATGCCGCATAGCGTGCCTGCCGCCGCATCCGGCTTGCAAGCCGTTCTGGTTGCAAGAGAATGCTGGGATTCATCGAATGAAAGACTATGCTGGCGCCATGACCAATCGTCGGATCCCCCCCGCTCCGCTCCCGCCCAAGGGCGTTTCACGCCGCACCACGCTGGCGATGCTTTCCTCCACCGCGCTCGCCGCGTGCAGCGGTGGTGGCGGAGGTGGCGGTGGGCCGGCACCCACGCCCACCCCGACACCCACGCCCGTCCCCACGCCAACCCCTACGCCCACGCCCACCACGGGCCCGGCATGGTTCGGCTACGGCCGCGATGCCCAGCATACCGGCCTGAGCGCGATCGCGACGCAGGATCTGGGGCGGATCAGCTGGCAGTCTGCTGTCGATCTGGCGCCACAATATACGCCGGGCGGCGCCCTGCTGACGCACTACGGCTCGCCGATCGTGACCATCAACAACACCATCGTGATCCCGGTGAAGACCGCGGCGGGTGGTGCGTACCGGATCGAGGGCCGCAATGGCGCAACCGGTGCGGTCGTGTGGCAGACCAACACCGATTATGTGATGCCGCCGCGCAACTGGCTGCCGCCCTATAACGTGCTGCTGACACCCCAAGCGCGGCTCTATGCGCCCGGCAGCGGCGGAAAGCTGCTGATGCGCGCGGATGCCGATGCGGCGGCGGGCACGTTCGTGGCGCACGTATTTTACGGAGCGGCAGCGTATAACGCCAATGCCGCAGCGTTCGACGCGACCGTGTTTATCAATACACCGCTTACCTCCGATGCGAACGGCAACATCTTCTTCGGCTTCGTCGTTACGGGCGCGAACCCGGCGGGGCTGGTCAGCGGCATCGCGCGCGTGGCACCCGATGGCACGGGTATCTGGGTCGGCGCCGCAGCAGCGGCGGGCGATGCCACCGTCGTAAAGCCGGTGATGAACTGTGCGCCGGCGCTCTCGCTGGACGGCACCACGGTTTACATCGCAGTGAACCGAGGCTCGACGACCGCTACGCAGAACGGCTTCCTGCTCGCGCTCAACAGCACCACGCTCGCGACCCGCACGGCGGTCGCGCTGAACGATCCGAATACGGGCACCCGCGCGCGGCTCAGCGACGATGGCACGGCCTCGCCGGTGGTCGCGCCCGATGGCCGTGTGTTTTATGGCGTGCTGGAGACGACCTTCCCGTCGCACAATGCGCGCGGCTGGCTGTTGCAGTTCGATGCGTTGCTCGCTCCCGTGGGCGTTCCGGGCAGCTTCGGCTGGGATGTTTCGCCGAGCGTAATCCCCGCGGCGATGGTGCCGTCTTATACGGGCACATCGACCTATCTGCTCGCGCAGAAATATAACAATTACGCAGGCGTAGGCACCGGCGACGGGCTCAACCGGCTCGCGGTGCTCGATCCCAAGGCAAGCCAGGCCGATCCGATCGTGCCCGCCGTGCAGGTGATGCGCGAAGTGCTGACCATCGTCGGCCCCACGCTGGATGGCATCACCGCCAATTCGCGGCGCGAATGGTGCATCAACACGATGGCCGCCGATCCGACGCGCCGATCGATCCTCGCGAATAACGAGGATGGCGTGTTGTACCGCTGGGATCTGGTGACGAACACGCTGTCGCAAAGCGTGCGGCTCAATTCGGGGCTTGGTCAGGCATACACGCCTACGCTCGTCGGGGCGGATGGCGCCGTGTACGCGATCAGCAACGGGATTTTGTATTCGATCCGGGCTTAGCGGCGAAACGGATCGCTGAAGCGCGGGTCTTTCGTCAGGGCTTCGTCGGTTAGCGTCATCAGGAAGGCGACTAGCGCGGCTCGATCTGCGGCGCTGAGGTTCAGGCGCTGCGGCTTGCCGTTCTGGCGCAGGCGATTGTCGAGCGCGGGGCCGTCCTGAATGCCGTGGTCGTAAAAGTCCACGACCTGCATCAGCGTCTCGAAGCGGCCATCGTGCATATACGGACCCGTGAGCCCGACGCTGCGCAGTGACGGCGCCTTGAACAAGCGCTTCTCACCCGCATCCATACCGTTGCTCTGCGAGTTCGCGTCCAACGCGAACGTCGGCGGCAAATGGCAGGAGGCGCAGGCCGCACCGCCCTTGGCGGCACTCGCCATGAATAGATGCCGCCCGCGATTCTCCTGTGGGGTGAAGTTCGGCAAATCCACGTCCAGCGCGCGATCCGGGGCCGTTGCGGAGAAGACTTTCGCATAGCCCTCATCCCATTTGCTGCTGCTCGAGATCATCGCGCGCAGGAATTGGGCGAGTGCCTGCTGGACGCGCGGTTCGGTCACTTCGGAATTGCCGAACGCCCAGCTAAACAGCTCCGGATAATATGGCGTCTTCGCCATTTTCAGCATCAGCGCATCGATGCCGCCCGCAGGGCCGCCCCACCCCATTTCGATGAGGCTGTGGAGCGGATGGCTCGCCTGCACCTCTACACTGGCCGCGCGCCGATCCCAGAAGGTGGAGCCCGGCTCCCAGTATCGCAGATTGCCAAGCCGCATCGCGTGAAAATCCGTGATGGCGGCGGTGCTGATCCCGTTGCTGAACCGCATCGGATCGGTGAAGCCGAACGCCTGCTGATGGCATGCAGCGCAGGATGCGTGATTGTTCGTGCTCAGCCGCAGATCGTAGAACAGCACCCGGCCGAGCGTCGCCACGCGATCATTTACGGCATTTGTGGGCGGGCTGTTGTCGAGCGTGTTCACCGTCGCATCGAAATATGCGGGGAGCCGGGGCGCGGAATAATTGGCGACGTTGGCGAAGTCGATCGTGGTGAACTTCGCGACGGACGCCGGGGTGGCGGAGGGCTGGGTACCCCCTCCGCCACACGCCGCGAGCGCCAACGCGCACACCATGCTTCCCCAGCGCATCATGGACTACGCGACCCCGAGCTTGCCACGCTCGCCATCACGCGGCGCCGCGAGTTCTTCTGGCGATATGAAATCCGCGAGATCGGAGGCTTCGTAGAACGGCCGGATTTCGGCAATGCTCTCACCGGGCATGGGATTGGGGCAGCGCTTCGCCCACGCCACGGCTTCATCCATATCCTTGACCTCCCAGATGGAGAAACCGGCAACGACTTCGCGCGCCTCCGCGAACGGCCCGTCGATGACCGTGCGGCTGGCGCCGTTGAAGACGATGCGCTTGCCCTCTGCGCTGGGCTTCAGGCCGGCGGCGGCGATGAGCACACCGGCGGCGGAGAGTTCTTCGGTGAAGCGGTCCATCGCGGCAAACGCTTCGAGCATCTCGGGCGTCGGCTCCATCGCCGGAGCGGTACCCTCATTCATTGTCGTGAACACCATTACGCGCATCGTCTGTCTCCTGATCCGAGCCTGCCCTATTTGGCGTCTCATGGACATGACGAACGAGCTTGGCGGGAATCGACAGGCCGCTGCAGATTATATTCGATTCATTCCCACTCAATCGTGCCGGGCGGCTTCGACGTATAATCGTAGGTCACCCGATTGATCCCGCGCACTTCGTTGACGATCCGCGTCGCGACGCGCGGCAGAAACCCGCCGGGATATTCGAACGCCACCGCGGTCATGCCGTCGGTCGAGGTGACGGCCCGCAGTGCCAGCACATAATCATAGGTGCGGTGATCGCCCATCACGCCGACGGTGCGCACTGGCAGCAGCACCGCGAAAGCCTGCCAGATCGCGTCATACAGCCCGGCGTTGCGGATCTCTTCCAGATAGATCGCATCCGCCTTGCGCAGGATATCGCAACGCTCCTTGGTCACTTCGCCGGGAATACGGATCGCGAGGCCCGGGCCGGGGAACGGGTGGCGACCGACGAAAATCTCGGGGAGGCCGAGCTCGCGGCCCAATGCGCGGACTTCGTCCTTGAACAACTCCCGCAGCGGCTCGACGAGCTTCATGTTCATCCGCTCGGGCAGGCCACCCACATTGTGGTGGCTCTTGATCGTCACCGAAGGCCCGCCGGTGAAGCTGACGCTTTCGATCACGTCCGGGTACAGCGTGCCCTGCGCCAGGAAATCCGCGCCGCCGATCTTTTTCGCTTCTTCTTCAAAGATTTCGATGAAGGTCTTTCCGATGAACTTGCGCTTGGCCTCGGGGTCGGTGAGCCCGGCAAGCCCGTTCAGGAACAAGGTCTCCGCGTTCACATGGACGAGCGGGATGTTGTAATGGCCGCGGAACAGGCTGACGACCTGATCGGCCTCCGCCGAGCGCATCAGACCGTGATCGACGAACACGCAGGTCAGCTGGCTGCCGATGGCTTCGTGGATCAGCACGGCGGCCACCGCTGAGTCTACGCCGCCCGAAAGCCCGCAAATGACGCGGCCATCGCCCACCTGATCGCGG
>JAZKJE010000008.1:6912-8062 GCA_040384525.1 Pseudomonadota bacterium | reverse complement strand
TAGGCGAGCCTATCGAAAATATTGCCGACCGCACCGCCAAGGATCAGAGCCAGGCCAATAATATCCCCGCGCAAGGTCTCGCGAAGCATCCAGATCAGCACGCCGGTGGCGATCAGCGCGGTCACCACGATCAGTCCCAGCCGCATCTCGATCGATGTCGCCGAAAACATCCCGAACGAAACGCCGTAATTCTCGGCATAGCGAAAGTCGAAGAACGGCAGCAGGTCGATAACCCCGCGCGAAGGCAGCGCCAGTGGCCCTGTCATCGCCGCCTTGATCGCGCGATCGATCGCGAAGACCACGGCGGCAAGGCCAAGGCCCTCGATGCGCGCGCGTGTCAGCATCAGGCGACGGCTCCCGCGTCGATCTGCGCCACGACATCATCGCAGCGTGCACACAGGTCACCATCTTCCGAAACTTCCGGAAGCAGGCGCCAGCAGCGGCCGCACTTGTGGTCGGTGGATCGGCCAATCTCAAATTTTACGGGGTGTAGCCCACGTGTCTCAGCGACAGTTTCCAAGCTCATTGCATCTGGCTGCCCATCGACAACTTTGAAGCGAGACACGATGGTGAGTTCGGCAAAGTCCACCGATGCGAGGATAGCGGCCGTATCTGAATTGTAGCTGACTCCGACGACTTCTGCTTCCAACGAAGATCCCAGCACCTTTTCGCGGCGCAGTGGCTCGATCGCCTCGTTGACCGTCTGGCGAAGTGCGCGAAGCTCGCTCCAGCGCGCCTCGTCCACGGCAACGGTCGGCACTTGCGGCCATTCGAGCAAGTGCACGCTGTCGCCATCGGGATAGCGCGAAGCCCACACCTCTTCCGAAGTGAACACCAGCACCGGCGCGCCATAGCGGACCAGCGCGTGGAACAGCGTGTCGAGCACTGTGCGATAGGCCCGGCGCTTGGGGTCCGTCGCGGCGTCGCAGTACAGGCTGTCCTTGCGGATATCGAAGAAGAATGCCGAGAGGTCCTCGTTGCAGAACTCGGTCAGCGCGCGGACGTAGGTGTTGAAGTCGAAATCGGCGGTCGCCTGCCGCAAGGTTGCGTCCAGCTTGCCCAGCAGGCCGAGCATGTATTGCTCAAGCTCGGGCATCTCGTCCTCGCTAACGCGCTCGGCCTCGCTGAAACCTTCCAGCGCGCCGAGCAG
>JAZKJE010000008.1:6219-6902 GCA_040384525.1 Pseudomonadota bacterium | reverse complement strand
AGCGATAGGTGTTGCGCAGCTTGCGGTACTGGTCGGCGACCCCCTGCAGGATCTCCTTGCCGATGCGGTGGTCCTCGGTGAAATCGACCGAGAGCGCCCAGAGCCGCAGAATATCCGCGCCGTAGTCGCGCATCAGGTCGATCGGGCTGATCGTGTTGCCCAAGGACTTGGACATTTTCATGCCCTTCTGGTCCATCGTGAACCCGTGCGTCAGCACCGCGTCATAAGGCGCGCGCCCCCGCGTGGCGCAGGATTCGAGCAACGAGGACTGGAACCAGCCGCGATGCTGGTCTGACCCTTCGAGGTAGAGGTTGGCAGGCCAGGACAGGTCCGGCCAGCGCCCCGATTCCAGCACGAAGGCATGGGTGGAGCCGGAATCGAACCACACGTCGAGAATGTCGGTAACGCGCTCGTAGTCCGCGAGCTTGTACGTGTCGCCCAGGTACTCCTGCGCATGTTCCTCGTCCCACGCATCGACACCGCCCGCCATGACAGCCGCGATGATCCGCGCGTTCACCTCAGGATCGGTGAGGTACTGCCCCGACTTGCGATCGACGAACAACGTGATCGGCACACCCCACGCCCGCTGGCGTGACAGCACCCAGTCGGGCCGTCCCTCGACCATCGCCCCGATGCGGTTGCGGCCCTTTTCGGGTACCCAACGCGTATCTGCGATGGCCTTG
>JAZKJE010000008.1:0-6081 GCA_040384525.1 Pseudomonadota bacterium | reverse complement strand
GTTCGTGTCGAGCGAAGTCGAGACACCTTTAGCAATGGCACGATCCATCGGCACGAACCACTGCGGGGTGCAGCGATAGATCACCTTGGCCTTCGAACGCCACGAATGCGGGTAGGAATGCTTGTAATCCGCAGACGCCGCCAGCAGCCCGCCAGCCTCGCCCAAGTCCGAACAGATCGGTCCATCGGGCGCATTGAACTTGGGATTGATGACCGAGCCTTGCCCGCCGAGCCAGCCCCAGTCCTCACGGTACTTGCCGTCGGCCTCGACCGCGAACACCGGCTCGATTCCCGCCGCCTTGCACAACGCAAAGTCGTCCTCGCCGTGATCGGGCGCCATGTGGACAAGGCCCGTGCCGCTGTCGGTCGTGACGAAATCGCCCGGGAGCATCGGACGCGGCTTGGCGAAAAACCCGCCGAGCGCGTGCATCGGGTGGCGCGCGATGGTGCCGGCAAGGTCGGAGCCTTTGAAGGCATCGACGTAGTAGGTGTCAGGTGCCACCCCAATTTCGCGGGTCAACTGCGGGATGACGCGATGCTCGTCACCATTCACATTGATGACGGGTGCCAAGCTTTCAAGCCGCTGACGGAAAGCATCCTTCAAACTGGATGCGATTAGCACTTTCCGGCCATGCAACGGATAAGCTGCAGCCAATTCGTCAAAATGATCTGGATGACCACCAGCGATGATTTCGTAGAGTTGGTACTCAACCTCCGGCCCATAAGCCAAAGCTTGGTTCACCGGGATTGTCCAAGGCGTCGTCGTCCAGATCACCGCATAAGCGCCGATCAATTCGGCAATCGGCGACTCAACAATCTCGAACGCCACGTCGATCTGCGTCGAGACGATGTCCTCGTACTCGACCTCGGCCTCGGCCAGCGCGGTCTTTTCAACCGGCGACCACATCACCGGCTTGGCCCCGCGATAGAGCTGGCCGCTTTCCGCAAACTTCAACAGTTCGCGCACGATGGTGCCTTCCGCCTGCGAATCCATCGTCAGGTAGGGGTTGTCCCAATCGCCATTGATGCCGAGGCGCTTCAGTTGCTCGCGCTGCACATCGACCCATTTCGCCGCATAGGCGCGGCATTCGGCGCGGAACTCTTGCGCCGGGACCTCGTCCTTGTTCAACTTCTTGGCGCGATACGCTTCCTCGATCTTCCATTCGATCGGCAGGCCGTGGCAGTCCCAGCCGGGCACATAGGGCGCGTCCTTGCCGAGCAGGTTCTGCGTGCGGCAGACCATGTCTTTCAGGATATGGTTCAGCGCATGGCCGATGTGCATGTCGCCATTGGCATAGGGCGGGCCGTCATGGAGAATGAACTTCTCACGACCCTTCCGGCTCTCGCGGACCTTCCGGTAAATATCCTCGGCCTGCCAACGCGCCAGAATGCCCGGCTCCTTCTGGGGGAGCCCGGCTTTCATCGGGAAATCGGTCTTCGGCAGGAAGACGGTCGGGCGGAAATCGCGTGGTTCGGTCATGACCGGCGGGCGTTAGAACAAATGGCCGCGTTGGGGAAGTGTCGGCATAGGCCCACCCCCAGCCCCTCCCGCAGGCGGGAGGGGAGGAAAAGCGGCGTCCTGCTTCCCCCCTCCCGCTTGCGGGAGGGGTCGGGGGTGGGCATCCGCCCTATCCCAGCAATTCCCGCGCCCGATCGCAATCCAGCGCCATCTGCGCCATCAACGCGTCCAGACCGTCGAACTTCGCCTCAGGCCGGAGGAAGTGGTGGAACGCCACCTCGATCTCCTGCCCGTACAGATCGCCCGCAAAGTCGAAGAAATGCGGCTCCAACAGTTCCTTGGGCGGATCGAAAGTCGGGCGGATGCCGATGTTCGCCGCGCCCTTCAGCACACGCCCATCGGGTAGACGCCCCGTCACTGCGTAGATGCCATAGCGCGGGCGCAAGTAGTTGCCGATGTCGAGGTTGGCGGTCGGGAAATTGATCGTCCGCCCCACCTTGTCGCCATGCTGGACGATCCCGCGCATCGCGAACGGCCGCGTCAGCAGCCGCGTCGCCGTCTCGCAATCGCCGGTCTGCAAGGCGTGGCGGATACGGCTGGAAGATACCGTCTCGCCCGCCAGCGCAACCGCGCCCACTGCCTTTGCGCGCAAGCCCAGCTTCGCACCATGCTCGGCCAGAACTTGCGGATTGCCGCTGCGCCCCTTGCCAAAGGTGAAATCCTCGCCGGTCACCACGCCCACCGCGCCAAGGTGCCCGACCAGACCCTGCTCGATCCATTCCGCAGCGGTCATCCCCGCAACGTCGGCCCCGAAGTGGATCACCAGCATCGCATCGGCCCCGGCGGCGGCAAACAGGTCCTCCCGCTGATCCAGCGTCGTCAGCCGGAATGGCGCAGAATCGGGTGCGAAATAGCGCTTGGGGTGGGGATCGAAGGTTGCGACGATCGCCGGACGCCCTTCCGCCTTCGCCCAGCGGATAGCTTCGCCGACGACCGCCTGATGCCCCAGATGGAACCCGTCGAAGTTCCCCAGCGCCACGATCCCGCCGCGCAAGGCGTCAGGCACAGGCTCGCGGCTGTCGAGGCGGATCATGCCCGCCGCTCCAGCGTCACCCAGTCGAATGCAGGTCGCCCCGCGTCGGCGGGATGCGTCTCGCGCGTCACTTCAATCCATTCGTCCCCGAGCGGCGGCACGAACGTGTCGCCGTCAAACGCGCCATGAACTTCGGTCAATTCAACACGTTGGGCAAGCGGCAGGAACTGCTGGTAGATCTCAGCCCCGCCGATCACCGCAACATCGCCTGCACCCGCCAGCGCCAGCGCGCCCGCCACGTCGTGCGCCACTTCGGCACCCTCACCCTGCCACGCCGCATCGCGCGTCAGCACGATATGGCGGCGGCCGGGCAGGGCTGCGGGAAAGCTGTCAAAGGTCTTGCGGCCCATGATCATAGGCCTACCCCGACCATCAGGGCCCATGGTCAGCGCCTTGAACCGCTTGAGGTCCGCGGGAAGCCGCCACGGCAGCGCATTGTCGCGCCCGATCACGCCGTTGTCGGCGCGCGCATAGATCAGGAACAGGCCTTTATGGATCGTCACAGCACCAGCCGGGTCACGTGCCCCATCTTGCGGCCCGGACGCACCGCCGCCTTGCCATAGAGATGCAGGTGGTTCGCCGGGTCTGACAGGATCGCGGGCCAATCGTGCGCGTCATCGCCGATCAGGTTGTCCATGACGACGGCCTTGGCCGCGAGCGCGGTCGATCCCAGCGGCAACCCGCAGATTGCGCGCACGTGGTTCTCGAACTGGCTGGTGAGCGCGCCTTCGATGCTCCAGTGCCCCGAATTGTGCACGCGCGGCGCCATCTCGTTGAACACCGGCCCTGCCTCGGTCGCGAAGAACTCCAGCGTCAGTACGCCGACATAGTCGAGCGCATCGGCAACCTTGCCCGCCAACGCGCGCGCCGCTTCCACCTGATCGAGGATCACTTGCGCTGCGGGCACGGTCGAACGATCCAGAATCCCGTTCTTGTGCACGTTCTCCGCGCTGTCCCAGAACCGCACCTCGCCGCCCGAAGTGCGCACCAGAATCACTGAGAATTCCGCCGCGAAAGTCACGAAACCCTCGTAGATCAGCGGCACGTCGGCAAAGTCGAGCGCATCGACATCGGACGCCTGCATAATGCGCCACTGGCCCTTGCCGTCATAGCCGTCACGCCGGGTCTTCAGAATGCCCGGCGGCCCGATCCGCGCGACCGCAGCGCGAAGATCGGCGCGCGAATCGACCCTGGCCCAGGGCGCAGGCATCCCGCCCAAAGCCTCGACGAAGGTCTTCTCATTGACCCGGTCCTGCGCCACTTCGAGCGCGCGGGCCGGGGGGTGCAGCCGCGCGTGCGGCACAATCGCGCCGAGCGGTCCCGCAGAAACGTTCTCGAACTCGTAAGTCACCACCGCGCACTGCTCGGCGAATGCCGCCAGCGCCGCCGCATCGTCGAACTCGCCTTGGGTGAACGCCGCGCAAACATCGGCCGCGATCGGATCGGGCTCGGGCGCATAGACATGACAGCGATACCCGAGGTTTGCCGCCGCCAGCGCGATCATCCGGCCAAGCTGCCCGCCCCCCAGTATGCCGATCGTCTCACCCGGAGCGATCATCAGACCGGCTTCTCCGCCACCGAATCGGTCTGTGCAGTGCGGAACGCAACCAGCCGCTGCGCCAGCGCCTCGTCCGACGTTGCCAGGATCGAGGCCGCCAGAATCCCCGCATTGGTCGCGCCCGGAACGCCGATGGCCAATGTGCCGACCGGAATACCGCCCGGCATCTGCACGATCGACAGCAGAGAATCCATGCCCTTCAGGGCCTTGGATTCCACCGGCACGCCCAACACCGGCAGGTGCGTCATCGAGGCGACCATGCCAGGCAGATGCGCCGCGCCACCTGCGCCTGCGATTACCACCTTGAACCCCTGGGTGTGCGCGGTCTTGGCGAATTCGACCAGCCGGTCGGGCGTACGGTGCGCCGAGACGATGCGGCATTCATGCGCCACGCCGAGCTTTTCCAGCACAGACGCAGCATTCTGCATCGTTTCCCAGTCTGACTGGCTGCCCATGACGATGGCGACCAGCGGTTCGGTATTCATCCCCCCGCCCCTTTCACGCTGCAGTGCGCTCAGCGCTCCGACAGATAGTAACGCTCGATCTCGGCGAGATTGTCGTCAAGCTCGTAGATGATGGGCTGTCCGGTCGGAATCTCCAAGCCGGTAATGTCCGCGTCGGAAATGCCCGACAAGTGCTTGACCAGCGCGCGCAGCGAATTGCCGTGTGCCGATACGATCACCGTCTCTCCAGCCTTGAGCGCAGGGGCGATCTTCTCGTTCCAGCACGGGAGCACGCGCGCGATGGTATCCTTGAGGCTCTCGGTCGCGGGCACCGCGATCCCGGCATAGCGCGGGTCGGCCGACAGATCGAATTCGCTGCCTGCTTCCAGCACCGGCGGCGGAATGTCGAAGCTGCGCCGCCACACTTTGACCTGATCGTCACCGTGCCTGGCAGCCGTCTCGGCCTTGTCGAGCCCGGTCAGACCGCCGTAGTGCCGCTCGTTCAGGCGCCAGTCCTTGTCTTCCTGCACCCACAGACGCCCCATCGCTTCGAGCGCCAGATGCAGCGTCTTGATCGCGCGGGTCTGCAGCGAGGTGAACGCCAGCGTTGGCAGCACGCCCTTGTCCTTGAGCAGCTTGCCCGCTGCAAAAGCCTCGGCCGCGCCCTTTTCGGTCACGTCCACATCCCACCAGCCGGTGAAGCGGTTTTCAAGGTTCCACTGCGACTGGCCGTGACGGATCAGGATCAGGCGGGGCATCGGGGCATCCTGTACTGTTGAAATATCACGCGGCCCCTAGCGTCACGTGCCGGAATTGGAAAGGCCGCTTTCCGGTGGGACCGTGGAATTGCCATCCGCATCCAGCGCCCTGGCCTGCGCCTTTCGACGCTTGAGGTTCTCGCGCAGTCGCGCTGCAAGGCGCTCTTCGCGGCTGGTGTTCGGTTTGCTGTCAGTCATTTCACCGCATAACTGCAGCCCCGCCGCCTTTACCGCAAGTCCTTGCGGCAACGCCTGCTTGACAAAGCATCCCCCCACAGCCATTAGCCCGCCCCTGCCCAGCCCGCCCTTTCGAGCGCGGCCCGGGCCGTCTTGGAAATGGTGTGCTGCTGTAGCTCAGTGGTAGAGCGCATCCTTGGTAAGGCTGAGGTCGGGAGTTCAATCCTCCCCAGCAGCACCATTCGGCCGGGCGGGCGGGGCTATGACCGGGATGGTCGAGCCGTCTCGCCATTACCGGTCCAGGACAAGTCCGCAGGACCGACCGCGACTCGCCCGCAGAATCAATTTTTTATGGCGAATCGGGCCGATTCAATAGTGTCCCAAATTGCGGCCCCTATCGAAGTCGAGGATGGCTAAAGCACCGACTTTGACTTGAATCGCAAGAGAATCCCCCGGTTCCGACTGCCCCGATTCTTGCGCTGGCCGATTTGGCAAGTGCGCTGTATGTTGAACTTGGGCAAAATCAGGGGAAACTTGCCATGCGGTACAGGCTGAACAGCACCTCGGCAAAGGTGGCGCCAGGCGGGACCATCG
>JAZKJE010000007.1:8145-25727 GCA_040384525.1 Pseudomonadota bacterium | reverse complement strand
TGACGCAGAGCATGGCGCGGGTGCTGGCGCCCGCGATCCGGGTGAATGCCGTGGCGCCGGGCTATGTCGGCACCGGCTGGTTCGAGAAGCGCATGGGCGCGGAGGCGAAGGCGGGGCTCGACGCGCATATCGCCGGGAGCGTGCCAATGGGGCTGGCGGCGATGGCGGAGGACATATCCGGGCACGTGGTGCATTTGCTCGATCCCGTATCGCGGGCGATTACCGGCGAAGTGTTGCGCGTGGATGCGGGCGCGCATCTGGACGTCGGGTTGTCGCGGCGGCCGGGCAAGGGTTGATCAAGGCCGGGATGACGGTGTGCGATTAGACCTTCGTGCGGCTGGCAGCTTACGGTGCAACCGGTTCCGCAGTCGAAACTTTCGGTACGACCTTGATCACCACGATTGCCAGCGCCGCGAACGCAAGTATCGTGGCCGCTAGGAAGTTGCCGCCGGTGAAGCCTCGTTCCGAACCATAAGCCAGCGCCTGGGTGAGCAGCAACGGCGCGAGGATCAGCGCCAGGCTGTTAAGGCTGGCCATGCCGCCCTGCAACGCGCCCTGATGCGAAGGGTCTGTCATGCGCGAGAGCAAGGCGTTGATCGAGGGCCAGACGAGTGCCTGAAACGCGCCAATGATGATCAGCCCGCCGATCATCCACAGCTCGCGGGCGAAGACGTAGCCGGCGAACACAGAGCCGCCCGCAAGCATGCCGAACACGACGGTTTTCGCTTCGCCGAAGCGCTTGATCGCGCGGCCCATCACCAATGTTTGCACCAGCGCCATCGTCACGCCCGATGCGGCGAGCGAGAGGCCGATGGCTCGCTCGTCCCAGCCTAATGCGATCTCGCCGAAGAACGCCCAGGTCGAGGGGTAGACCATGTGCGCGAACTGCCAGAGGAAGGCGGCGAGCAGCAGCCATTTGGCGTTGCCGGCGTGGAAGATCGGCTTGAACGCCGCGAAGACATGGGCGTTGCGCCACGCGAAGGGGCGGCGGTTTTCGGGTGCCAGCGTCTCGGGCAGAGCGACTAGGATCCAGATCGCGTTGAGCCCGGCCAGCACCGCTGCGGCAACGAAGGGCGCGCGCGGGCCGAATTCCGCGAGGAGCCCGCCGATGGCCGGGCCGATGATGAAGCCGACGCCAAACGCCGCGCCCATCAGCCCGAAGACTGCGCCGCGCTTCTCCGGCGGAGTCACGTCGGCAAGGATCGCATTGGCGGGACCGAAGGAGGCTCCGGCTACCCCTGCGACCATTCGTCCGACGAACAGCCAGCCGATTGTGGGTGCCATGGCCATCAGACCGTAATCGATCGAGAACGCCAGCATCGAGAAGAGCATCACACGGCGGCGGCCGATGCTGTCCCCCAGCGTGCCAAGCACTGGCCCCGCGAAGAACTGCGTCACGGCGTAGGCGACGAGCATATAGCCGCCGATCCGCGCAGCATTGGGGAGCGTCGCATCCGAAAGCTCGACAATCAGCCGGGGCAAAACCGGCATGACGATGCCGAAGCCGATAGCGTCGATCAGCACCGCGCTGAGCGCAATCGGAACCGCCCGATGGTGAAACTTCATGCCCGGAGCCCCTGTATGGCTTGACGCGCACCGCGCCATACCGCAAATTCGAAACACGTAAGAAAACTGAAGTCCGGGGAGAGAGATGGCTACCGCACCCGAAATCGATGCGCCTGTGAATGCGCTGGACGAATTCCGCACGCAAGTCCGCGAATGGCTGGCGGCTAATTTTGACCCCGGCTTGCGCGGCAAGGACAATTCAATGTCCGCTGTCGAAGGGCCGAACAGCGACACGCCGGAGCAGCTCGCCTGGAAGAAAGCGATTGGTGAGAAAGGCTGGAGCGTGGCCACCTGGCCAAAGGAATATGGCGGCGGCGGGCTGAGCCGCGCCGAAGCGCGCGTGCTGCAGGAGGAAATGGCCAAGGTTGGTGCATGGAACCCCATGGGCGGATCGATGGGTGTGATGATGTTCGGGCCGACCTTGCTCGAATATGGCAGCTCCGAACAGAAAGCGGAGCATATCCCGCCGATCGTTCGCGGTGAGCTGCGCTGGTGCCAGGGCTATTCGGAGCCGGGCGCGGGATCGGATCTCGCCAGCCTGCAGATGTTCGCCGAGGATCATGGCGATCATTATGTGGTGAACGGCCAGAAGACCTGGACCAGCGGCGGGCAATGGGCGGACAAATGCTTCGCATTGGTGCGGACGGACAAGTCGAAGAAGCATGAGGGAATCACCTTCCTGATGATCGACATGAAGTCGCCGGGCGTCGAAGTGAAGCCGATCCAGATGATCTCGGGGTCTTCGCCGTTCTGCGAGACGTTTTTCACTGATGTGAAGGTGCCCAAGGCCAATCGTGTTGGGCCGGAGGGGCAGGGCTGGACCATCGGCAAGCGCCTGCTCCAGCACGAGCGCAACAGCCTGGGCGGGGGCGGATCGAGCGCGGCGCGCTTCTTTGCCGGGACGCCGCTTTCGGTGCTCGCGAAGAAGTTTGTCGGCGAGGATGCCGAGGGGCGCGTGGCGGATAGCGAACTCCGCAACAAAATCGTGCGCCACGAGATGGATTTGCGAGCCTTCGCACTGACGCTCAAGCGCGTGCAGCAGGATGCGAAGTCCAATCAAGGGCCCTCCGCAGCCACTTCGATCATGAAGAATGTCGGCGCGCGGATCATGCAGGAGCGCTCCGAACTGCTGATCGAGATCCGCGGGATGGCGGGGCTCGGCTGGGAAGGCGAGGGCTTTGAGGAGGATGCGCTGAAAGACGTGCGCCACTGGCTCTTTGGCAAAGCGGTGTCGATCTATGGCGGCTCCACCGAGGTTCAGAACAACGTGATCGCCAAGCGCATCCTTGGGATGCTGGATCACCAATAAGCGCGCGCGGGGAATTCTGACATGGCCGTACTTACCGAAGAACAGACGATGCTGCGCGATATGGCGCGCGAATGGGCGGATAATGAATCGCCCGTTACTGCTTTCCGCAAGATGCGCGATGCCGCGCCGGCGGGCTTCTATGACCCGCAAGCATGGGCCGCGCAGGCCGAAATGGGCTGGGCGGGCATTCTGGTGCCCGAGAGCAATGGTGGCGTCGGGATGGGCTATATGTCGCTCGGGCTGGTGCTCGAGCAACTGGGCCGGACCCTTGCCGCGACGCCGCTGGCTGCGACATCGGCCGCGACGAGTGCGATCGTGATTGGCGGATCGGATGCGCAAAAGACGGCGTGGCTGCCGAAGATCGCCAGTGGCGAAGTCGTCGCGGCACTCGCCGTGGATGAAGGTCCGCGTTTCACCGGTGCCGCCGCGAGCTCAACCGTCAGCAATGGCAAGCTCAGCGGCACCAAGGAGTTCGTCGCGGAAGGCGACAGCGCGCAGCTGTTTGTCGTCTCGGCGGCTGACGGATTGTATCTGGTTTCAGGCGATGAAGGCGTGAAGCGCTCGCCCCGTCAGCTGGCGGATTCGCGCAGCCATGCTCAGGTTACATTCGATAATGCACCGGCGGAAAAGCTGGAGGGCGGCGAGAATTTGCTGACCCAGGTGACCGATCGCGCCGCAATCGGGGTGGCTGCGGAAATGCTGGGCATGGCCGAAGCCGCGTTTGCGCAGACCAACGATTATCTCAAGACCCGCGTCCAGTTCGGCCAGGCGCTGTCGACGTTCCAAGCGCTGCAGCATCGCATGGCGAAGATGTTCACCGAGCTCGAGCTGATGCGCTCCGCGGTTGAAGGTGCGCTGGAGGCTGCGGATTCGGGGCGTGCAAACATCAGCCAGGAAACCAGCCTGGCGAAAGCGGTGGCGAACGACACATTGCATCTGGTGAGCCGCGAGATGGTGCAGCTCCATGGCGGCATCGGCATGACCGACGAACACGATGCCGGCTTCTATCTGAAGCGCGCCCGCGTGCTGGAGCAGATGTGGGGCAACGCCGCCTGGCACCGCGATCGGTTCGCTCGCCTCAACGGCTATTGATCCAGATACGTAGAATTACGGAATGAGGGGTCGTCGCACTGCGGCGGCCCCTTTTCGCATCTATGACATTTTCGCAACAGTTCAGACACAGTCCCACTTTGCAACTTTTGTTATGCTTGACGTACGCTAGGGAAATCGCTGTATTCGAGTTTCGGGTATGGAGTCAAAAAGTGCTCCGGCCAGTGGTGGGAGAGAAATGATGATGCGGTTACGCCATTTGACGGCATGTGCGATTCCTTCTTTGATCATGGGGGTTGCAGCGCCCGCTTACGCGCAGGATGCGCCAGCGGCGGCTGAAGATATCCAGCAGAAGGACGAGATCGTCGTGACCGCGCAGGGCCGCTCGCAGGCGCTTGCGGATGTGCCGGTTGCGATTTCGGCGGTCACTTCGGATTCGCTGAAGAATTCCGGTGCCAACGACATTCGCCAGCTTAACCAGCTGGCACCGTCGCTGCTCGTTTCCTCCACCGGATCGGAAGCAAACGGTTCGCCGCGTATCCGTGGCATCGGCACCGTCGGTGACAATCCAGGGTTGGAAAGCTCGGTCGTGGTCTTCATCGATGGTGTTTACCGCTCGCGCTCGGGCATCGGCCTGAACGAACTCGGCGAGATCGATCGCATCGAAGTGTTGCGTGGGCCGCAAGGTACCTTGGGTGGCCGCAATTCCTCGGCCGGCCTGATCAGCATCATCAGCAAGCGGCCCTCCTTCACGTTCGGAGCGACGGCTGAGGCAACTTACGGAAACTATGATTTCCTGCGCCTGTCGGGCGGCGTTACGGGCCCGATTTCAGAAAGCGTCGCGGCGCGGCTGGACGGCGTTTATGTCAAGCGCGATGGCTTTTATAACGATCCGACCAACAACCGCACCGTCAACGATCGCGACCGCTATTTCGTGCGCGGGCAGCTGTTGTTCGAGCCGTCGTCCGACATCAGCGTCCGGTTGATCGGCGACTATAGCAAGCGTGAGGAGGCGTGCTGCGGCGCGGTCTATATCGATAGTTCGGTCAACCCGTTTATCGGCAACCTCAATAACCCCGCGACACCGCTCACCACCGGGCTTCCAAACGGCAACAACATTATCAATGTGCTGACTGACCTCGGCCAGAATCCCGCGGCGTTCAATAGAGGCTATTCGCGTAACCTGTCGGTGACGCGTGGCCGGAGCTATGACAGCAACACCAAGGATTGGGGTATTTCCGGCCAGATCGACTGGGATTTCGGAGGCGCCAAGCTGACTTCGATTACGGCGTATCGCGATTATTACAGCGATCAGGCCGGCGACCTCGATTACTCGACGGTCGATATTCTGTACAATGCGGCTGACGGCAACAACAGCCGCGCCTTCAAGACCTTCACGCAGGAACTCCGGCTCCAGGGCAGCTTGTTCAACGACAAGCTCGATTGGCTGGTCGGCGGGTTCTACCTGAACGAGCAATTCTCGGGCAGGAGCAATCTGCGCTTTGGCAGCCAATATGGCCGATTTGCCGCATGCCGCGCAGTCTCAGGCGGGGGCCTGGCTGCGTTTTACGCACCGACCAATGCAGGTTGCCTTTCCGCCACCGGCCGCGGGGCCGTGGCGGGCGGCGCAGTGACGGGATCAGCCGCGAGTGGTGCGGTCCTGCTCGGCGCCTTTGACCGGCTTGATGGCATCAGCGATCGCGGCAGCACGATCGACCGCTACCGTCAGGACAATCAGAGCTTCGCGGTATTCACGCACAATATCATCCACATGACCAACGCGATCGATCTCACGCTGGGCCTGCGCTACACCGACGAGACGAAGAAATTCAACGCAACCTTTGGCAACGACAACATCGCATGCCCGGCGCAACAGGCAGCGCTGTCCGGCTTCCTGCCCACGGCGCTGGGTGCAACGGCCGGCGCTCTCATCAGCCTGACCTGCCAGGGCAATTCGACGTCCGAGCTGAACGGCGTCAACATTCGGGACCAGCGCAGCGAAAGCCAGTTCACCGGCACGGCGATCCTGTCGTGGAAGGTGACTGACGACCTGCTGGTCTACGGCAGCTATTCGCGCGGCTATAAAGCCGGCGGCTTTAACTTCGATCGCTCGGCACTGAAGGCGCCGATCGCTTCGTTCGCCTCGGTTGGCGGTGCGCAGGCATTGGTCCGCAACCTCCAGTTCGAGCCGGAAAAGGTCAACGCCTTCGAAATCGGCGCCAAATACGCGACGGGTCCGTTCAGCGTGTCGGTCGCCGCGTTCCGCCAGGAGTTCAAGAACTTCCAGCTCAACACCTTCGACGGCACCGTGTTCATCGTCCAGAACGTTAATGGCTGCACTAAGTCGCTGGGCGGTGCCGACCGCGACCAGAGCAAGTTCGTCGGTGCACCTAACTACAGTGCCGCAGCAGCGACAACCGGAGCCTGTGCGGCAAGCAATGTCGGCTGGGGCGTCTCATCGACTGGCGTCGAGCTGGAAACATCGATGGTGCCCGCACGAAACCTTCGTTTCTCTGCGGGCATGACCTACGCGCAGACCAAGTATCGCGATAATCTGGTTGGTACCGGCGCCGGTGCGCCGCTCAATCAGGCTTTGCGCAAATTGCCGGGCGACAATCTTTCTAACGCGCCCGAAATCGTAGTGACTGGCTCTGCGGCCTGGACGCCGGAACTGGGTGGCTCGGGTCTCTCCGCGCTTTTCTATGTCGATACGCGCTTGTCGGACGATTATAATACTGGTTCCGATCTGTTCCCGCAGAAGGAGCAGGACAGCTTTGTCCTGGTCAATGCGCGCGTCGGTATCCGCGGTCCGGACGAGCGTTGGGCGCTCGAGTTCTGGGGACAGAATATCCTGAACAAGGATTATGCGCAGGTCGCGTTTAACTCGCCGTTCCAGGAGGGGGCGACTTCCACCACTACGGCTTTTGCTGATCCGCAATATCCGGGCGGTCGCCAGATCTTCTCGCAGTTCCTCGCCGAGCCGCGCACCTATGGCGCGACGTTGCGTACCAAGTTCTAAGACCGGGCTCCACAGGCTCAACAGGGGATGGGCTCGCGGGAAACCGCGGGCCCGTTTCCGTTTCAGTGGGCGTTCATGTGAGCAGGCGGAAAAGAGCGAGCGAAGGAGCCAAACCCGTGAAATACTTGATTGCCGCCAGCCTTGCCCTGATCCTCACCACCGGCGGTGCCAATGCGCAGTCCGAATTTGCGCCGGGCAAATGCGATGTGACAGTGAGCTTTGGCAGCTATGCGATGGGCATCGATCGGCCGACCTTCGAGCGAGTCGAGCGCTTGCTCTCACGCGATCGTCGCGTGGCGAAGACCGACCAGCAGCGCTGGGGCCGCGAAGGCGAAGTGACCATCTGTGCCAAAGCGCGCCGCCGCGCCGATATCGCGCCGCTTTTCCACCGGGTTCGGGCGATGCTCCCGCGCAATCCGCGTGGGCCGGTGACGGTTGAGGCGGGTAGCCGCACGTTCACCGCGGGCAGAGCGCCTCGATAGACCTGTTCCTCTCTCCGAAAGGGAGGGGAATTAAGTCGCCAGCACGCCGTCGTCGAACAGGCCGAACGCCAGCGAGGAAGCGTAAAAGGCGATGGCTTGCTCGCGCGGCATGGTGCTGGCCCATTTGCGCATATCGAACGCGGCGTTCTGGAGCGCCATCAGCGCTTGTGAGGCGACCAGCGGATCGATCGCGCGGATCGACCCTTCCGCGATGCCATCCGAGAGCATACCCGCAAAGCGGCGAGCGATACGGTTAGACCGATCTATCATCGTGGAGCGCACGCGCGGGGGCAGGCCCGACAGCGCCGTCGTGCGCAGCAACGGCCCGCGCTCGGAGAATTGCACGTCGAGCAATGTGGCGACGGTGCTTTCAAGGCGCTGCCAGTGGCTTCCGTCATGGCTCTCCGCCAGTCGCTGCGCGTCGGCGATGATATCGAAGCTGCGTTTGTAGCAGGCGATGACCAGCTCATCCTTGGCATCGAGATGGTGGTAGAAACTGCCCTTGGTGACGTTCAGCTCGCTCGCGATCTTCTGCACCGAAGCGCCGCGATAGCCGAGTTCGTTGATCAGGCGGGTGGCGGCGAGCAGGAAGGCTTCGCGACCGGGTTCGGGCTCGTCATGATCGAGATCGAACATTTTGGGCGACCATTTCTCACCCGGCGCAGCGATGCCATGGCGGAACACGTCCATCAGCCGTGCCTCGACGCGGGGATATTCGTCCACTTCGTATCGGGTCAGCCATGCGGGCAGCCAGAAGGTGTTTTCCAGCAGTACGTGTGCGCGGGCGCCATATAGATCGGTCTCGGCGCGGTTAGCGGGCGTGCCCCACAGGCCGCGGGTCTTGCGGAAAATGCCGCGCCAGCGCTCCAGCAACTCACGCTTTACCGGATCCTCCATTGCGCGAAGATCGGACAGGATCGCGAAGTCGCGCTCCTCCCCGCGGCGAATGCGCGCGAGGCGCTCCATATTGACCGTAAGGTAGCGGCGGACGCGCGATTCCGGATCGGGATAGGCGGCTGCCTCATCCAGCATCGCCTCCAGCCGATCGAGCGTCTGTTCGAACGCGGCAGCGGCAAGATCTTCCTTGCGCTTGAAATAATAAGTGACCGAAGTGGTATTAAGCCCCACGCGCCGCGCGACATCGGCGAAGGTCATGCCCTTCGCGCTCTGCTCATTGATCGCGTCTGCCGCAGCCGCCAGAATAGCGTCACGCTTCGCCTGGAAGCGCTTGGTGCCTTCGATCTTTGAGTCAGCTATGTTTTCCGGCGCGTTCATTGGCTTAGCTTAAACTTTTTGCCGCCACGCCAAAGCGCTTTTTTGAATGCGCGATGTGCCGAATTTTCTCTGCCAGCCGCCTTTACCGAATATCGGGTACGCTCTAAGCCGGTTGTGACGACTGATTTGGAGACTTTGCCATGGACTTCACGCTATCTGAGCGCGAAACCTATTTCCGCGACCGCGTGAAGACGTTCATCGATGGCCGCATCCGCCCGCGTGACAAGGATTATGCCACCGAGGCCCACACCGGCGACCGCTGGAAGGTTAACAAGGTGATCGAGGAAGTGAAGGCCGATGCCAAGGCGCAGGGGCTGTGGAATTTCTTCATGCCGCCGCATTCGGGGCAGAGCCATGTCGATGACAGTTTCGAGTTCAAGGGCACACAGCTTAGTAACCTCGAATATGCTTTGTGCGCTGAGGAAATGGGCCGCATTGGCTGGGCATCCGAGGTGTTCAACTGCTCGGCGCCCGACACCGGCAATATGGAGGTGTTCCACCGCTACGGCACCCGCGCGCAGAAGGAGCAATATCTCCAGCCGCTGATGGAAGGCGAGATCCGCTCGGCCTTCCTGATGACCGAGCCGGCCGTGGCTTCGTCCGATGCGACCAATATCCAGACCGCGATGGTGCGTGACGGCGATCACTATGTGATCAACGGGCGGAAATGGTGGTCCTCGGGCGTGGGCGATCCGCGCTGCAAGGTCGCGATCGTGATGGGCAAGACCAATCCGGATGCCGCCAAGCATGCGCAGCAGAGCATGATCCTGGTGCCGATGGACGCGCCCGGCGTGAAGATCGAGAGGATGCTTTCGGTTTACGGGTATGATCATGCGCCGCACGGGCATGGCGAAGTCGTGCTCGAAAATGTGCGCGTGCCGGTTGAGAATATGCTGCTGGGCGAGGGCCGGGGCTTCGAGATTGCGCAGGGGCGGCTTGGGCCGGGGCGCATCCATCACTGCATGCGCACGATTGGCGTGGCCGAAGAAGCGATCGAAGCGATGGCCAAGCGCCTGCTCAGCCGTGTCGCATTCGGCAAGCGGATCGCCGACCATTCGGTGTGGGAAGAGCGGATCTCCCGTGCCCGCATCGATATCGAAATGACCCGCCTGCTGTGCCTGAAGGCCGCAGACATGATGGACCGGGCGGGCAACAAGGCCGCCCAGCTGGAGATCGCGATGATCAAGGTGCAGGCGCCGTTGATGGCGTTGCAGATCATCGACGATGCGATTCAGGCGCATGGGGGTGGCGGCGTTTCGGGTGACTTCCATTTGGCGCATGATTGGGCCGCAATTCGCACCTTGCGCTTCGCCGATGGCCCGGATGAGGTTCACAACCGGGCGATTGCGCGGAACGAGTTTGGGAAATGGGGCGACTGGAAGGCCGAGCTCGGAGCACGATAGATGAAGGCCGCACTCCTCCGCGAAGCCGGAAAGCCACTCGAGATCGTTGAGGTCGAACTCTCCGATCCCGGCCCCCGCGAAGTGCTGATCCGCACGGCGGCGGCGGGGGTGTGCCGATCCGATCTGCACTTTGCGGACGGAGCATGGCCGCATCCGATGCCGACGGTGCTGGGGCATGAAGCGGCGGGGGTGGTCGAGGCCGTGGGCAGCGACGTGATGCACGTCAAACCCGGCGATCACGTCATCACTTTCTTCACCGTATTCTGCGGCACCTGCGAATTCTGCGTGAGCGGGCGGCCTTCGCTGTGCGTCGATCCGTCGACCAAGCGCGGCAAGGATGCCGAGCCCCGGCTCAGCCTGCCCGATGGCACGCCGGTAAACCAGTTCATCAATCTCTCGTCCTTCGCCGAATATATGCTGATTCACGAGAATGCCTGTGTCGCGATCGACAAGGCCATGCCGCTGGATCGGGCGGCTTTGCTGGGCTGCGCAGTGATCACCGGGGCGGGTGCGATCTTCCATGACTCGAAGGTGCAGCCGGGCGAGAGCGTCGCGGTAATCGGTGCGGGCGGGATCGGGCTTTCGGCGATCAATGCAGCGAAGATCGCGGGCGCGGGGATGATCATCGCGATCGATCCGGTGCCGGAGAAGCGCGAACTCGCCACCAAGATGGGCGCGACCGATGTTATCGACGCGAACGATGCGGATGTTGCCAAGCAGGTGATGAAGCTCACCAATGGCGGCGCGCATTATGCGATCGAGGCGGTGGGGCGCTCGAACACTGCCGAACTGGCGTGGAATATCCTGCGCCGGGGCGGCACCGCGACGATCCTGGGCATGATCGCACCGGGCAATAATGTCAGCATTCCGGGGCACACCTTCTTGAGCGGCAAGAAGCTTCAGGGCTCGTCGCTGGGCAGTACGCGCTTTCCGATCGATATGCCGCGGCTGGTGAAGATGTACCTCGATGGCGTGCTCGATCTCGACACGATGGTCGCCGAGCGGATCAAGCTGGAAGACGTCAACGACGCGCTGGAGAAGCTCCGCAAGGGAGACACCGCGCGTTCGGTGATCCTGTTCCCATGAGCGATCTGGACGAAGCGAAGTTGGGCGCATGGCTGGCGGGCAATGTCGCCGGGTTCGCAGGCCCGTATACCATCGAGAAATTCGCGGGCGGGCAAAGTAATCCGACCTATCGCATCGACGCGGCGAGCGGATCGTACGTGCTGCGCCGCAAGCCCTTCGGCCCGATCCTGCCTTCGGCGCACGCCGTGGAGCGCGAGCATAAGCTGATCGCGGCGCTGCATCCCACCGGCTTCCCCGTCGCGCGGCCTTATGGGCTTTGCGAGGATAGCGACGTCATCGGATCGCCTTTCTACATAATGGAAATGGTGGAGGGTCGGACACTGTGGGACGGATCGCTGCCTGATATGACTCCGGCGGAGCGGACCGCGCATTACGAAGCGATCACCGATACGCTCGCGGCTTTGCATTCGGTGGATTACGCCGCAGTAGGGCTGGGCGAATATGGAAAGCCCGGCAATTATTTCGAGCGCCAGGTTGCGCGCTGGTCGAAGCAATATCGCGCCAGCCAGACCGACGATGTGCCCGAGATTGAGAAGCTGATCGAATGGTTGCCCCGCACAGTGCCCGAGCAGACGCGGACTTCGATTGTTCATGGCGACTTCCGCATCGACAATATGATCTTTGACGCAGCGCAGCCCAAAGTGATCGCGGTGCTCGATTGGGAGCTTTCGACGCTCGGGGATCCGCTGGCCGATTTCTCATATTATCTGATGAGCTGGGTTACCGAACCCGAGGGGCGTTCGGGCGTGAAGGGTATGACCGGCGATAGCGGCATCCCGACCATTGCGCAGGTCGTAGAGCGGTATTGCGCTGCGACGGGCCGTGATGGGGTGCCCGATCTCAACTGGTATTTCGCGTATAATTTGTTCCGCCTGACGGGCATTGTTCAGGGCATCAAGAAGCGGATCATCGACGGCAATGCTTCGTCGGAGAACGCTGCGGCGACGGTGGAGAAACTGCCGTTGCTGGCGGCGTCGGCTTGGGGCTTTGCGCGCGAGGCAGGCGCGTAGCCCAACAGAATTGGAGAGACGGCGTGCAAAGACTGGCGGGCAAAGTAGCGATCGTCACCGGGGCGGGCTCGGGGATCGGGCGCGCCACCGCACGGCTGTTCGCGGCCCAAGGCGCCAAGGTCTTCGCGGCGGATCTGAGCGACGGGGTCGAGGAAACTGTCGCGGGGATCGACGGGATGATCGCGGTGCGGATGGACGCCGGTAGTGAAGCCGATGTCGAGCGCGTCGTCGCGCTGGCATGCGATACGTTCGGCGGGCTCGATATCTTTTACGCCAATGCCGGTATTTCGGGCGGTGGCGAGGGCATTTTCGATTCCTCGGTCGAGCTCTGGACCGAAGTGCTTCGCGTGAACCTGATCGGCCCGGCGCTGGCGATCAAGCATGCGGGACCGAAGATCGTCGAGCGTGCCAGGGAAACCGGGAAGGGCGGGGCGATCATCTGCACCGCAAGTGTTGCGGGGCTTCGCTCGGGCGCGGGCGGCCCGGCCTATTCGGCGAGCAAGGCGGGCGTGATCAACCTCGTTCAGACCGCCGCGCAACAGCTTGCCACTTCCGGTGTGCGGGTGAACGCGATCTGCCCCGGCCTGATCGAGACCGGCATGACCCAGCGCGCGTTCGATTACGCGCGGGATGCGGGGAAGGAGGATAAGCTGGGCCAGCTCAATCCGCTGCGCCGCGCGGGCGGCCCGCATGAGATTGCGCAAGTCGCGTTGTTTCTCGCGAGCGACGAAGCGAGCTACGTCAATGGCCAGTCCTGGGTAGTGGACGGGGGGCTTTCGACCAGCCATCCTGTGACCCGTCAGTTGTTCGGAAAGACCTCATTCTAGCAGGGGCGCTTTCCGCAATCGGAGAGGTATTCCATGCGCCTGTTTTGTACTGCTCTCAGCGCCATCGCGCTTTGCGCCCTTGCGATGCCCGTCGGTGCGCAGGAGATCGTCGTAACTGGCAGCCGTGCGCGAGGCGGCGGCTATGTGGACACGTCGGCACCTTCGCCCGCGCTGGCGCTGCGCCGTACCGCAGATTTCGCGGTGCTTCAGGTCAAGGTAACCGGCGACACCCGTGATCCGGCGAAGCGGCGCGAGGAAATCTATGCGATGATCCGCGGCGCGATCACGCTTGCGCAGAAATCGGGTGTTGAACTCGCTACAGGCGAGACCATCGTCGAGCCGCTGACGCTCGCCAATTACCAGAGCCTGATCCTGAGCGATGACGACCGCGACGATACGCAGGCGGCCGGCTTCCTGGTTAAATCTGCGCTGAGCCAGGGCGGTGACCCCAAGGCGGCCCTTGAGCGCATCGCGCGCTTCGTTCGCGATGTGCCGTCCGTGGGCCGCGCAGAGATAAAGACCCAGGGCGAGATGACGCTGTCAGTGGTCAATCCGGAACAGTATCGCAACCAGATCATCGCACTGGTGGCAGCCGACGCGACTGGCAGTGCAGGCAAGTTCGGGGAGAATTATCGCGTGCAGGTGCAGGGGCTCGATCGCCGCATCCAATGGGGGCGGGCGAGCCTGAGCGAAGTCTACCTCTATCTGCCCATCAGCTATGTGATCGTGCCGAAAGACTAACCCTTCACCCGGATCAGTCCTTCCTGCGCGACACTCGCCACCAGCCGTCCGTCCTGCGAGTAGATCCGTCCGCGGTTAAAACCGCGCGAATGACCGCTCCACGGGCTGTCGGCTGAGTAAAGCAGCCATTCGTCGAAACGGAATGGCTCATGCATCCACACGGCGTGATCGAGGCTGGCGGTCTGCACGTTGCCATCCATCCAGGGTATTCCGTGGGGAAGCATGCAGGTGCCGAGCAGGGTCATATCGGTGGCGTAGGTCAGCATTGCACGGTGCAGCGCGGGATCGTCGGGCAGGGGGCCGGCGACGCGGAACCAGCTGTGCTGGATAGCGGGATCTATCTTTTCCGGACGGAACCAGTTGCGCGGAGCGACCGGGCGGATCTCGATCGGGCGGGTGCGCAGAAAAAAGCGGCGGAATTTCTCGGGGATCTGATCCTGTACCTCGTCGCGCAGTTCGCGTTCCGAGCGCAGCGTCTCCGGCATGGGGACGTCGGGCATCTTTTCCTGGTGGTGCAGACCCTCGGCAGGCAAATGGAAGCTCGCCGTCATGTTGAGGATCGGCTGGCCCTTTTGCATCGCGATAATGCGACGATTTGCGAAGCTGCGCCCTTCGAAATCCCGAACGACGCGGTAGATGATCGGATGATCCTCATCGCCCGGCCGCATGAAATAGGCGTGGAGGGAGTGCGCGGACTTGTCATCGCCGATCGAGCGCTGCGCGGCCTGAAGCGCCTGCGCCACCACCTGTCCGCCGAACACGCGACCGACACCGCCAGGCTGCCGGGGCCCGCGATAGAGATCGGTGTCGATCTCCTCGACATCGAGCAACGTGGTCAGCGCGGCGACCAGTTCTTCCGGGGATTTTTCTTCGGGCATCAACTACTCCCGCCGTCATCCCGGCGAAAGCCGGGATCCAGGGTTCCGAGCGAGACGGCAGAGAAACCCTGGGCCCCGGCTTTCGCCGGGGTGACGGATGATGGCAAGCTCAATATCCCGCAGCTTCGGCAAGCGCGTTGGCATGGAAATTGGCGTCGCCGAACATCTCGGTGAGGACGCGGGCGCGCTTCATGTAGAAGCCGATATCATATTCGTCGGTCATCCCGATGCCGCCATGCATCTGCACGCCTTCCTGCACTGCGAGCGTTGTGGAGAGGCCGGTCATGGCTTTGGCGACGGACACGGCTTCGGTCGCATCTTGGCCGGAATCGAGCAATTGCGCGGCCTTGAGGACCGCGGCGCGGGCGACCTCCATTTCCGCATATAGGTGCGCGGCGCGGTGCTGAAGTGCCTGGAAGCTGCCGATCAGCATGCCGAACTGCTTGCGTTCCTTGAGGTAGTTCATCGTCATATGCGCAGCGCCGCCGCCGACGCCGAGGAGTTCGGCAGAGGCGCCGGTGCGGCCTGCTGCGAGCAAGCGGGCGAGGGGGGCGTCACCGGCGTCGACTTCGCCGATCACGGCATCGGCATCGACGTGGACGCCGTCGAACTTGAGGTGCGCGGCGAGCGACGCATCGGCGAGGCGTTCGGGCGTGGCGGTCAGGCCGCCGACATCCTTGTGCATCGCGAACAGCGTCGTGCCGCCGTCGGTTTTGGCGGAGACGATGATCAGATCGGCGATATGGCCGTGGCTGACAAAGGTTTTGGCGCCGGTGAGCTTAAAGCCGTTGCCAGAGCGCTCGGCGCGCATCTCGGTTTTGCCGTCATGCTTGCTGCGCTCATCGATTGCGAGCGCGGCGACGCTCTCGCCCGCGAGGATGCCGGGGAACCAGCGAGCGGCATGCGCAGTGCCTTTCATCGCCTCGACGGCGGCGACGGCGGTGCTGAGGAATGGCGAGGGGCTTAGGTTGCGACCGATCTCCTCCAGCACGACGCCCGCTTCCACATGGCCGAGGCCAAGGCCGCCGTCGCTCTCGGGGATCAGGATGCCGGTGAAGCCCATTTCGGCGAACTGCTTCCACAGATCGCGGCTGAAACCGGTCGCGTCGTTTGCGTCGCGCAAGCGCCGCATGTGGCTGACCGGGGCGTGCTCGGCGACGAAGTCCTTCGCCGTATCGCGGAGCATCTGCTGGTCGTCGTTGAGGTAGAGGGGCATCTTACGTCCTTATTCCGTCTTCTCCGCGCAGGCGGGGATCCCGCTTCTTCCCGCTGCTTCCGAAGAACAAGCGGGGCCCGGCTCCAGGCCGAGGTGACGATGGATCAGCCTGGCAAATCCAGGATCCGCTTGGCGATGATGTTGAGCTGGATTTCGCTCGTGCCGCCTTCGATCGAATTGGCCTTGGTCCGCAACCATGCCCGCGGCGCCGCACCGCCAGCAGATGCTTCGCTCTCCCATTCGAGCGCATCGCTGCCGCCAGCGGCCATCAGCAATTCGTGGCGTTTGATGTTCAGCTCGGTGCCGTAATATTTCATCATCGAGGGCTGGGCAGGGTGCGCCTTGCCCGCCTTGAGTTCGTCGATGAAGCGCTCGGACATTGCCGAGAACGCTTTCGAGCGGACCTCGAAAATCGCGATCTGAGCGCGCAGGATCGGATCCACGCCCTTGCGCGCCGCATCGATCAGCGGATCGCCGGCAGCGGCGCCAAGGCCCATGCCCGAGATCATCTCACGCTCATGGCCGAGCAGGTATTTGGCGACGTCCCAGCCCTTATTCTCCTCGTGAACACGATTGGCCTTGGGCACTTTCACATTGTCGAAGAAGGTCTCACAGAAGGGCGAATTGCCGCTGATCAGCAGGATCGGCTTGGTGGAGACGCCTTCGCTGGCCATGTCGAACAATACGAAGCTGATGCCGCCCTGCTTGGTCGTCTTGTCGGTGCGGACGAGGCAGAAAATCCAGTCGGCTTTGTCGGCGTACGACGTCCAGACCTTCTGGCCGTTGACGATATAATGGTCGCCCGCGTCATCGGCGGAGGTGGCAAGACCCGCGAGATCGGAACCAGCGTTCGGCTCGGAATAGCCCTGGCACCAACGGATTTCGCCGCGCGCGATCTTGGGGAGGTGTTCGAGCTTCTGCTCCTCGGTGCCATATTTCAGCAGCGCCGGCCCGAGCATCGAAATGCCGAAGCTGTTGAGCGGATTGCGCGCGTGAATGCGGGTTAATTCTTCGCGCAGGATCTTGGTCTCGGCAGGCGAGAGGCCCCCGCCGCCATAGGCTGCCGGCCAATCCGGCACCGTCCAGCCGCGCGCGCCCATGCGATCCATCCAGAGCTTCTGGCCGGGATGCGCGTATTCCGGATTACGGCCGCCCCAGGTCGCGTCCTTCTCACCGCGCATGGGCTGGCGCATTTCGGGGGGGCAATTTTCCTCGAGCCAGGCTCGGGTTTCGGCGCGGAACTGGTCGAGGTCTTCCATATGCTCTCCGTCATCCCGACGAATGCCGGGACCCAGGGTTACAGAGTGCGCCGCTTGTGACCCTGGGTCCCGGCATTCGCCGGGATGACGAGGGAGGAAGCGGCGCGCACCTGCATCAGTTAAACCGCTCGCCCTTTTCCGCTTTCTCGCGGAGCAGGGGCGCGACTTCGAAGCCGTATTTTTCCAGGCCCTCGACAACCTTCTTCAGGCCGATCGTGTCCGCCCAGAACATCGGGCCGCCGCGATAGACCGGCCAGCCATAGCCGTAGATCCACACGACATCGATGTCGCTGGCCCGCTGCGCCTTGCCCTCGGCAAGGATCAGCGCGCCTTCGTTGACCATCGTGTAGAGCGTGCGGACGATGATCTCGTCCTCGGTCACTTCGTGCTGCGGCGTGCCGGTCTTCTTGCGGAAATCCTCGATGATCTCGGCGACGCGCGGGCTGTTCGAAGGCTGGCGC
>JAZKJE010000007.1:0-8135 GCA_040384525.1 Pseudomonadota bacterium | reverse complement strand
ATGTCGCGTTTCTCGACGCCCTCTTTCGCGCGGAAGTGGTCGATGATCTCCTGGACGCGAGCGGAAGGGCTCGGGCGGCGCTTGTCGTCATAATCGTAGAAGCCGGCATTCTTCTTCTGGCCCCAGCGGCCTTCGGCGGCGAGCGCGTCGCGGATATTCTCGATGCGGGTGGGATCGCGGTGCCAGCCGATATCGACGCCGGCGAGATCGCTCATCTGGAACGGACCCATCGGCATGCCGAACCCGACATGGACCTTGTCGATCTGCTCCGGCGTGGCGCCCTCGTGGAGCATCTTCATCGCTTCCATCTGGCGCGGGATCAGCATGCGATTGCCGATAAAGCCATAGCAAACCCCGGCGACGACCGCGACTTTCTTGATCTTCTTGGCGATCGCCATCGCCGTCGCGAGAACATCGTCGGCAGTCTTGTCGCCGCGCACGACCTCAAGCAGCTTCATGATGTTGGCGGGGGAGAAGAAGTGCAGGCCCAGCACGTCCTGAGGACGGCTGGTCGCTGCCGCGATCTCGTTGACGTCGAGATAGGAGGTGTTCGAAGCGAGGATCGCGCCCGGCTTGGCGATCTTGTCGAGCTTGCCGAAAATGTCCTTCTTGACTGACATTTCCTCATAGACCGCTTCGATGATCAGATCGCACTCGGCGAGGTCGTTGAATTCGAGCGTAGGCTTCAGCAGCCCCATTGCCTGCTCGACCTGCTCGGGCTTCATCCGCCCCTTGGCAGCGGTGGCTTCGTAATTCTTGCGGATCGTGCCGGCGCCGCGATCGAGCGCTTCCTGCTGCATCTCGACGATCGTCACGGGGATGCCAGCGCTGAGGAAGTTCATGCTGATGCCGCCGCCCATCGTGCCGGCGCCGATCACGCCGACGCGCTTGATGTCACGCAGCTTGATATCGTCGGCGACGCCGTCGATCTTGCTGGCCTTGCGCTCGGCAAAGAAGATGTGGCGCAGCGCAGCGGATTGCGTGCCCATGATCAGCTTCATGAAGCCCATGCGCTCTGCCTGGACACCCTCGGCATAGGGCTTGCCGGCGGTCTGCTCGATCAGGGCGATGATCGTTTCCGGTGCCTCATAGCCGCGGAAGCGCTTGGCGTTGGTCTTGCGGAAAGCGTCGAACACGGCGGGATCGACAGTGACCGGGCGCTCGCTGGAGCGCGGGATGGGCTTGCCGACGACTTCGTTGGCGAAGGCCACCGCATCGGCGAGCAAACTGTCTTCACCCGCGAGACGATCGACCAGACCCGCCTGTTGCGCCTGCGATGCCGAAACCGGATCGCCCTTGGCGGCCAGCTCGAGCGCGAACTCAACGCCCGCGACGCGCGGCATGCGCTGGGTGCCGCCTGCGCCGGGCAGGATGCCGAGCTTCACTTCGGGCAGACCGAACTTGGCCGAGGGAACGGCGATGCGATAATGCGATGCGAGCGCGACTTCGCAGCCGCCGCCCAGCGCCGTGCCATGCACCGCCGAGATCACTGGCTTGTCGAGCGCTTCGATCTGATCGACCAAAACCGGAAGCGACGGCTCCTGCATCGGCTTACCGAACTCAGTGATGTCCGCGCCCGCGAAGAACGTCTTGCCCGCGCAGGTGATGACCACCGCCTTGATGCTGTCGTCGTTCTTCGCTTCTTCGATGCCCGCGGCCAGCCCCTGACGGACCGCTGCGCCGAGCGCGTTCACGGGCGGGTTATCGGAGGTGAGGATCAGGACGTCGCCCTGGCGGCTGGTGGTGATGACGGACATTCTACTCTCCAAGTTTCTATACGAGCGCCGAATAAATCAGCGTCTTGAGTTCGCGGCGGATGGTGAAAGCGGAGGAGGGGCTGACCTGGGTCATGAAGACCATGTGCAGCCGCTCCACGGGATCGATAAAGAAAGCGGTCGAGAACATCCCGCCCCAATAATATTCGCCGGCGCTGCCCGGGACGAGCGTCTTGGCCACATCCTTGGTGATCGCGAAGCCCAGGCCGAAGCCTGTGCCGGCGTTGGTCGTCTCGCTGAACAGGGATTGCGACATCGCCGCGAGATCCGAATCGTTCGGCAGATGATTGCGGGTCATCAGATCGAGCGTCTTGCGGCCGATGATGCGCGCGCCGTCCAGCGTGCCACCGTTCAGGCACATCTGGCAGAAGCGGTGATAATCCATGCTCGACGAAACGAGCCCGCCGCCGCCAGAGATCTGGGTGGGCGGCTTGGCCCATGCCGATTCCGCGCCGGTATCGTACATCACGCGCTCGCCCTTTGGCGTCATCGTGTAGCAATCGGTGAGGCGATTGAGTTTATCGGCGGGGACGGAGAAGAAGGTGTCGTCCATGCCCAGCGGCGCGAAGATATGCTCGCGGAAGAACTCGTCGAGGCTCTGGCCCGATACGCGCTGAACGACGGCGCCCAGCACATCGGTGGAGACCGAATAATTCCATTCGTCGCCGGGCGAGAATTCCAGCGGGAGTTTGCCCAGCTCGCCGATGAATTCGTCGAGCGTAAGGCCGCCATGCCAGCGCTCGAGCTTGAGCTCGCGATAGGCGGCGTCGACCGGAGTGCGCTCCTGAAAGCCATAAGTGAGGCCGCTGGTGTGGCGGAGCAGATCGACCATCCGCATCGGCTCGCTGGTGGGCCGGGTCTGGTAATTGCCCAGCTTACCGCCTTCGAACACTGCGATGTTGCGCAGCTCGGGCAGTACACGATGGACGGGCGTGTCCAGCGCAACCTTGCCCTGCTCGACCAGCATCATGAACGCGATCGATGTGATCGGCTTGGTCATCGAAGCGATGCGGAACAGCGAAGTCTCGTCGACGGGAGCGCCGCCTTCGCGCGCCGTGCCCTGATGCGAGAAATGGGCGATCTCGCCATCGCGCGCGATCAGCAGCTGGCAATGGGGCAGCAACCCGGAATCGATATAGCGTTCCTGCAGATAGGGCTCGATCCGGGCCAGTCTCGATGCATCGAAACCCAGCGCCTCGGCCGCATAGCTTGTCATTGAAACGCCATACCTCTCGTTCGAATCTCTCTCGCCGCTTCCTATACGCGGTTCCCGACTCCTATTGCCTTGAGCGCAGCATGAATCAACACTAACGTGGCGTTCGGTGGGGCTTTCCGGTCCAAACCCAACATTCAGAAACACAGAGATGGAGAGAATGCGCTTGGCCTCCGAACCGATCGTACCGCTGGACCCGAACTGGCCCGCAATGTCGCTCGATGAGGCGAACAAGCTGCTGACTGCGCCCGGCGCGAAGTTCGAAATGGACACAGTGGATATCCGCGGCGTGCCGACGCGCGTGTGGAAGAATGCACCGTCGACGCTACGGATTCTGGCGCAAATGGTGCGCGCATATGGGCCGCGCGACTTCACCGTCTATGAAGACGAGCGCGTTTCGTATGAGGCGAATTACCGCGCGACTTCGCACATTGCGCACAAGCTTGTCGCGATGGGCGTGGGCAAGGGCGACCGCGTTGCGCTGGCGATGCGCAACCTGCCCGAATGGCCGGCGATCTTCTTCGCGGCGGTGAGTATCGGCGCGATCATGGTGCCGCTCAATGCGTGGTGGACCGGCGGCGAACTGGAATACGCACTCAACGATTCGGGCGCGAAGGTGCTTTTCGTCGATGGTGAGCGGCATGAACGGCTGAAAGAATGCTACGATAAATTGCCTGCGCTTGAACGCGTGGTGGTGAGCCGCGCCAAGGGCGAGCTCGATGGCAATGCCAGCCGCCTGGAAGTATTGATCGGGCTGCGCAGCGAATGGGCGACGCTCGACGATATCGGCTTCCCCGAAGTCGAGGTACTGCCCGACGACGACGCGACGATCTTTTACACCAGCGGCACCACCGGCAATCCGAAGGGGGCGCTGGGCACGCACCGCAATTTCAGCACGAACATCATGTCGAGCGGCTATGTCGCCGGGCGGGCGATGCTGCGGCGGGGCGAGACCCCGCCCGCTGCGCCCGAGCAGAAGGTGATGCTGCTGGTCATCCCGCTGTTCCACGTCACGGCGTGCAGCGCGGCGATGATGACGATTGTCGCGACGGGATCGACGATGATCTTCATGCGTAAATGGGAGCCCGTGCTGGCGATGGAGCTGATCCAGCGCGAGAAGGTCAACGCGACCGGCGGTGTGCCGACGATCGCGTGGCAGCTGATCGAGCATCCCGAGCGCCACAAATACGATCTCTCCAGCCTGGAGAGCATCTCTTATGGCGGCGCGCCCTCCGCGCCCGAACTGGTCAAGCGCATCTTCGAGGAATTCGGTGCGCTGCCCGGCAATGGCTGGGGCATGACCGAGACTACCGCGACGGTTTCGCAGCACGCGGCGGAGGATTATCTGAACCGCCCAACCAGTGCCGGGCCGGCGGTGGCGGCGGCTGACCTGAAAATCATGGACCCCGAGGGCGAGCGCGATCTGCCCGTGGGCGAAGTCGGCGAACTTTGGGCGCGCGGGCCGATGGTGGTGAAGGGCTATTGGAACAAGCCCGAAGCGACCGCCGCGACCTTCATTAATGGCTGGGTGCGTACGGGGGATCTGGCCAGGCTCGATGAAGAGGGTTTCCTCTATATCGTCGATCGCGCGAAGGACATGATCATCCGCGGCGGCGAGAATATCTATTCGTCCGAGGTGGAGGACGTTCTCTACGCGCATCCCGCCGTGACCGACGCGGCGCTGGTGGGTGTGCCGCATCGTCAATTGGGCGAAGTGCCGGCGGCGGTGGTCCATCTGGCGCCGGGGACTTCTGCGACTGAGGAAGAGCTACAAGCCTGGGTCCGCGAGCGGCTCGCCGGGTTCAAGGTGCCGGTCTATGTGCGCTTCTCGAAGGACACGCTGCCGAGGAATGCGAACGGCAAGATCCTGAAGACCGATCTGCGGCAATTGTTTGCGGCGGAGGCTACGGCTTAGCGCGTAATCGCTCCACGACGAGGACGATCAGCGCTCCGGCGGCGTAGGCCAGGAAATCTTCGAGCGAGAAGCCCGTGCCGAGGACGGTGCGCGCCAGATTGTTACCGGCGAGCCCGAGGTGATCGAGCACGCGGAAATATTGGCCGAACTCGATTATGCACGCGATCAGGAACGCGATTGCCGCTGCGAGCGTCACATCGATGCGTAGCGTTGCCCGAAGCCCGGCATAGACCAGGATCACCGCGATCGTGTCGCCCAGATAGGGCCGCACGAACCGGTCGCGGACGAACAATGCGATCACGACTTCGATAAGAAACAGGCCCAGCGCGAGCAGCGCATAACCGCGATGCAAGCGCATCAGGCGACGACGCGTTCGACGGCGGCTTTCCATCCCGAAAGCCGTTGTTCGCGGGCTTCTGCGTCGAGCTTTGCCGCGAATGTGACTTCTGGCCCCCGCATCTTCGCTGCTTCCTCGAGGTTTGCGAACATGCCGCTGCCGACGCCTGCGAGCATCGCTGCGCCCAGAGCGGTGGTTTCGGCGAAATCGGGGCGGTCTACGGGCACGTCGAGCACGTCCGCCAGATCCTGTGCCAGCCAGTCGTTGGTGACCATGCCGCCATCCACGCGCAGGCGCGACCAATCCGCACCGTCGGCGGCGAAGGCGGTCTTCAGATCGTGGCTCTGGTGCGCCATGGCTTCCAGCGCGGCGCGGACGATGTGGGCGCGGGTGCTGGAGAAGCTGAGGCCGGATATAGCCGCGCGGGCATCGGGCTCCCACCAGGGAGCGCCGAGGCCGGATAAAGCAGGGACGAGGTAGACGCCGCCGTTATCGGGCACCGAACGCGCGATGGCTTCGGTCTCCGGCGCGGTCTCGATCAGATTCACCGAATCGCGGAGCCACTGGATCAGGCTGCCCGCGACGAACACCGATCCTTCGATGGCGTAAGTCCGCCGACCGCCGAGTTGCCATAGAACGGTGGCGAGCAAGCGGTTCTTGGAAGAGGGCGGGGTGGTGCCCGCATTGGTGAGCACGAAGGCACCGGTGCCGAAGGTCGCCTTGGTATCGCCCTTCGCGAAACAGGCCTGGCCGATGGTCGCGGCCTGCTGATCGCCGGCCATGCCGCAGATCGGGATCGACCCGCCGAAGACCGGAGTGGTGCCGAAATCCCCGGCGCAATCGACGATTTCGGGAAGCGCATCGCGGGGGCAATTGAACATATCGACCAGCCCGTCGCTCCAGCCACCGCTGCCAAGGCCCATCATCAGCGTGCGCGAAGCGTTGGTGGCGTCGGTGATGTGGAGGCCGCCGGTAAGCTTCCACACCAGCCAGCTTTCGATGGTGCCGATGGCGAGGCGCTCGCCTGCGCCCTTCAGTTGCGGCCAATGCTCCATGGCCCAGGCAATCTTGGTGCCCGAAAAATAGGGATCGAGGAGGAGGCCGGTCCGCGCCTGTACGCCGGGTTCCTCGCCTGCTTCCTTGAGCTTGCGGCAAAGCGGTGCGCTGCGGCGGTCTTGCCAGACGATGGCGGGCGCGAGGGGCTCGCCGCTGTTTCGGTCCCAGAAGACGATGGTTTCGCGCTGATTGGTGATGCCGATCGCTGCGATCTTGTCCGGCCCGCCCGCTTCGTGGACCATCGCGGTGCCGCACTCCAGCGTCCGGCGCCAGATCTCGTTGGCGTCATGCTCCACCCAGCCGGGGCGGGGATAATGCTGGGTCAGCTCAGCGGAATGACTGCCGAGGCATTTGCCCGAGGGCGCGAACAACATCGCGCGGGTGGAGGTTGTGCCTTCGTCGATGACCAGCAGTATTTCGCCCATTTATACAGGCTAGCCGGGATTACATGCGCTGCAAATGCCGCTAGTGTCGTTACGGGTAGGAGCCACACGTGAGCGACAAGAACGATACCATCGGCAGCGGCGGCCCCCCTCAGGAGCAGGGCGTGCCTGCGATGACGCCGACTGTGCCTGTCCTGGACGAGCATGAGGGCAATCTGGGCGACGGGCAGAAGCGCGATCGGCTGATGGCTTCGCTGGCGTTGATCGCGGGCATCGGATTGCTGCTTGCTTTGCCCTTTGCGCTCCAGGCCGGATCGATATTCTTCCTGCCGCTGACCATGGCGATCGTCATCGCGATTGCGCTGGTGCCCTTGCTCGAGTGGCTGGAGCGGCACCGCGTGCCTGCGCCCGTCGCGGCGTTCACCTGTGTTTTGCTGTTCCTCATCGCCGCCAACGCCGCTTTGGCTTCGATCATCGTGCCTGCCTGGCAATGGGTGCGCGATCTGCCGACCAAGATTCCGCAGATCCAGAGCAATCTGAAGCCGTTGTTTGATTTCTACGCGAATCTCGATCAGTTCGTGAACAAGACGCTGTTGAACTTCGCCAACGAGCCGATGCGCCAGCAGCCCGAGGTGATGGCGACCACGCCGCCGCGCTCGCTGCTCGATCTGTTCGCGACATCGGCGCCGTCTGCGCTGATCGAGATGTTCTTCGCGATCCTCGTAATCTATTTCTTCCTCTCCGGCTGGACCCGCCTGCGCCGCAACGCGATCACTTCGCGGTCGAGCTTTGGTGGCGCGATGGCTACGGCGCGGGTGATCCAGGACGTGGTGGACGATACCTCCGCCTATCTGGGCACGATCACGCTGATCAACCTTACGCTGGGTCTGATCGTCTCGGGTGCGCTGTGGCTGATGGGGATGCCCACGCCATTGATGTGGGGCGGCATCGTCACCCTGCTGAACTATATCCCCTATTTCGGGCCGGTGCTGGCGGCGTTGCTGCTGGCGATGGGCGGGCTGATGACCTTCCCCGATTTATTCTGGGCGCTGGCGCCCGCCGGAATCATGATCGGATCGCACATGATCGAGGCGAATGTGGTGACCCCGCTGATCGTGGGACACCGCCTGACGATCAGCCCGCTGCTGATTCTTATCTCGCTCAGCTTCTGGGGATGGGTTTGGGGCACGCCGGGTGCTTTGCTGGCCGTGCCGCTGCTGATCATCATCCAGACCGTGCTGGCCGCCGCTGGCAAGCCCGACATTGCCGGCTTCCTGTTCGAACACGGCACGCTGGTGGGCGATGGCGCGGATGTAAAATCGCAACGACGGCAAAGTCGCGATCAATCCGGTTGACACCCCAAAACGTCGCGGCTAGTGCCCGCCTCCTCGCAAGGATACTGCGGGTGTAGCTCAGTTGGTTAGAGCGCCGGCCTGTCACGCCGGAGGTCGCGGGT
>JAZKJE010000006.1:149903-150937 GCA_040384525.1 Pseudomonadota bacterium | reverse complement strand
TTGCTGGCGCGGGTGCGATCGGTGCTGCGCCGGACCCGCGACGTGCATGTGCCGTTCGACATTCCCGTGCCCGAGCGTTTCGACTTTGCCGGCTGGTGCTATCATGCGCGCCGCCGCGAACTGATATCACCGACCGGCGCCGAAGTGGAACTGACCGCTGCCGAGCATGAGCTGCTGCTGACGCTGGTGCGCCATCCGCAGCGGATGATCGGGCGCGAGCGACTGTTGGAATTGTCGCGCAGCAGAGTCAGCCATTCGACCGATCGCAGCATCGACGTGCTGGTCAGCCGCCTGCGTCGCAAGATCGGCGACGGGCGGCGCGCGCAACCGCTGATCCGCACGGTGCGCGGCGTGGGCTATATGTTCTCGCCCGACGTGGTCTGCGCATGAAAGGCGGGGGCCGCCCGCTCGGCATGGTCGGCCGGATCGGGCTGGTGCTGTTCGCGGCGCTCGTCCTGGAATTGCTCGGCAATGTCGCGCTGCACCGCTGGGAAAATCGCGGATATGTAACTGAGGCCGACACAAAGCGGATCGCGGCGCAGCTGGTGGCGGCGGATCGCCTCGTCATGGCGACGCCGCCAAAAGAGCGCACCCGGCGGGTGGCCGAACTGGGCGGCGAGGGGCTTGCGCTCAATTGGGTGCCGCGCACCGTGATGACCGATTATTCGGCGTCGCTCGACGGGCTGGCGGCGACCAAGGCGCAGCTGATCGCGGCGGCACCCGAGCTTGGCGGGCGCGGGCTTCGCCTGAGCATCCTGCCCGCGCAAGACGCGCGGCGGCGCGATCTGTTTGGCGCGATGGCGCTGAGCGATGGATCGTTCGTCACCTTTCGGGTGAGCCCCTATCTCGCCGCGCCGCCCAGCGCCTGGCTGACCACTGCGGTGCATCTGTTGCTGGTCGGAATGGTGATGCTGATCGCGTTGCTGATGATCCGCGCGCTGGTCGGTCCGTTGCGCGAGCTGGCGGATGCCGCCGATGCGACGCAGCTGGGCCAGGCACCGGCCGTGCGCATTGCGGGCCCGAGCGAAGTGCGC
>JAZKJE010000006.1:115113-149893 GCA_040384525.1 Pseudomonadota bacterium | reverse complement strand
GAAGTGCGCCGGGTGGCCGCGGCGTTCGCAGCGATGCAGGCGCGGCTGTTGCGGACGATGGAGGATCATACCCAGTCGCTCGTCGCCGTCTCGCACGATCTGCGCACGCCGATCCAGCGGCTGCGGCTGCGCGCGGCGCTGATTGACGATCGCGAGATGCAGGCCGCCATCACCCAGGATCTGATCGAGATGGAGCACTTTATCGCGGCCACGCTCGCTTATGTGCGCGAGGATAAGGAAGAGGCCGCACGGCTGGTCGATGTCGCGGCGATCGCGAGCAGCGCAGTGGACGATGCCGCCGATGCGGGGGCGGACATCGCGCTTTCGGGATGCGACGAACTGGTGGTCTCCACGCGGCCGATCGCGTTCAAGCGCCTGCTCGGCAACCTGATCGACAACGCGATCCGGCATGGCGAGCAAGTGACGGTGATGCTGGAGGTGGTGGCCGATGGCTTTGCGATCAGCGTGGAGGATGACGGGCCAGGCATCCCGGTGGCGCTGCGCGCGGAGGCTTTGCTGCCGTTTCGCCGGCTCGAGCATGATGGCGCAAGGACCGAGGGGGGCGCGGGGCTGGGGCTGGCGATTGCCGATAAGGCAGCGCGCGCGATGGGCGGCGCGCTGGTGCTGGACGAGAGCGCGATGGGCGGGCTGCGCGTTCGGGTTGTGCTGCCGGGCGCAGGTGCGCTTTTGCCGCTTTAATCCCGGATATATCCTCTTTTCTTTGCAGGTGATCGGGGGTCTATTCGGCGCGGGCACAGGCTCGTGAGGGGAAGCGCATGATCCGGAGCATGATGATCGCGATTGCAGAAGACCTATTACCAGAATGTGGAAAAGTGGAACCGCGGACAGCAGAATTGGGGCGGGCCGAAGAAGTGAGTTCGCGCGATTGTGGCTAGCGGTGGCGGTGTTGCGGTTGCTACCGGGCCGGCAGTCTTGTTTCGAGGTTTGCTATGTCCGATCGCCTGAAGGTGATGCTGCAATATGTGTTGCCCAAGCAGCTGCTGACCCGGCTGGCGGGGCGGGCTGCCGGTGCGCAGGCGGGCGCGACCACGACCGCGGTGATCCGCTGGTTCGTGGGCAAATATAAGGTCGATATGGGCGAAGCGGCGAACCCGGATATTGTCAGTTACAAAAGCTTCAACGCGTTTTTCACGCGACCGCTAAAGGCCGGGGCGCGGCCCCTGGCGAACGCTGATTTCGTCTGCCCGGTCGATGGCGCAATCAGCCAGCTTGGCGCGATTGACGATCACCAGATCGTGCAGGCGAAGGGGCATTTCTTCACCACCACGGATCTGGTGGGAGGCGATGCCGCGCTGGCGGCGCAGTTTCGTCAGGGCAGTTTCGCCAATCTGTATCTGTCGCCGAAGGATTATCACCGCATGCACATGCCGTGTGACGGCAGGCTGGTGCGGATGGTCTATGTGCCGGGCGCGCTATTTTCGGTAAATCCCGTCACTGCGCGCGGCGTTCCCAATCTGTTTGCGCGCAACGAGCGGGTGGTGTGCGTGTTCGATTCCGCCGAACATGGGCTGTTCGTGCTGGTGCTGGTGGGGGCCACCATCGTGGGGAGCATCGCGACTGTGTGGCACGGGGTAGTCAATGCGAAGCGCACGGGAAAAATGGCCGATTGGGACTATTCCGATCAGGATATCGTGCTGAAAAAGGGTGCGGAGATGGGGCGTTTCATGCTCGGCTCGACGATCGTCATGCTGTTTGGGCCGGATGTGATCGCGTTCAATTCGGACTGGGCACCGGAGGGTGCTGTGCGGATGGGCGAAGCGATGGGCGAGCGCGCGGGCTGAGCAAGCGGGCGCCACTTGCTGGTCCGCGCCGGCTGTGAAACAACTCCCGCATAGGGAGATAGAGCATGAAAAGACGGACGCTTTTGGGGGCTGCGCTGGCGACGGTGGCGGCTCCGGCCCGGCTGATGGCGCAGGATCTGCGCCTGGCCGGCACGCCCACGGGCACGGTGCCGTTTCCGCCCGAGGTTTTCCGTGAGCGTCGCCAGCGCGTGATGGATGCGATGAAGACCGGGATCGCGGTGCTCTATGGCGCGGACAATATCGAGCATGGCCAAAGCGAGGAAGAAGCCTCGCAGCAGGTGGCGAACTTTGCTTGGCTGACGGGAATCGTGGATGAGCCCGGCGCAATTCTGGTGCTCGCGCCCGCCGAGCGGACCACCCGCGAATGGCTGCTTCTGCCCTCACGCAATCCGGAGGCCGAGCGCTGGGATATCGAGCGGCTGGCGCTGGGCGAGGAGATCGAGCGGCGCACGGGTTTCCAGAAGGTGCAGCGCACGTCCGCGCTGGGCGGGCTGGTCACAGGGCTGGCGCAGCGGAACAAGGAATTGCGGTTTCTGGGGCCGGTCGTCGGCCCGACCGCGGCAGTTCCGCCCGTGCTGGAACTGTACGGCAAGGTCTCGCAGCGGGTGCTGGGCGCGCGGACGGTGGACGATACGGCTTTGCTCCCCTCGATGCGGATCGTGAAGGAGCCGCGCGAACTGGCGATGATGCGCAAGGCTGTGGACGCGACGCGGGCGGGGCATCTGGCGGCGATGCGCGCCGTGCGGCCGGGGATGACCGAGGGCGAATTGAAGGCGATCATGGAGGCCGCGTTCCGCGCGGCGGGCGGCAAGGGGCTCTCCTATCACAGCATCGTCGCATCGGGGCGCAATGCGGCGTCGCTGCACTATCGCGGCGGCAATGGCGTGATCGAAGCAGGCAGCCTGATCCTGATCGACGCGGCGGCTTCGGTGGGCGGCTATGCCTGCGACGTGACGCGGACTTTCCCCGCCGATGGCCGATTCACCGCGGCGCAGCGGGCGACGTATGAGACGGTGCTGGCAGCGCAGGCGGCCGGGGTCGCGGCTTTGCGCGCCGGGGCTTATTATGAGGATGTCGATGCGGCTGCGCGCAACGTGATCCGCAAGGCCGGGCATGCCGATGATTTCTATCACGGCACCGGGCATCTGGTCGGCACCGAAGTGCATGATGCGGGCGATACGTCGAAGCCGCTGCCGGCGGGCGCGGTGATCACCGTTGAGCCCGGGATTTATGTGCAGGCGCAGAATTATGGCGTGCGGATCGAGGATCAATATCTGATCACGGCTGGCGGCTCCGAGCGGATGTCTGTGGGGATTCCGCGGACGATTGCCGAGATTGAGGCGTTTATGGCCGGGGGACGCTAGCCCAGCGCATAGCGCTCCACCGCCTCATAGCTCGCGCCTTCGCGGCCGAGATGGCTTTCGTAGAAGTGGAAGTGGGTGAGGGTGAAGGGTGCGCTGGCGAGGGCGGCATGTTCGGCGAGTAATTTGTCCGCCGCGCCGCTTTGTGCGTTCATTCGGGCCAAAGTGATGTGGGGGAGATAGGCGCGGGCCTCGGGCGGCTGGCCGGCGCGGACCAAAGCCTGATCGACCTTTTTGTGGAGCGCGGCGAGCGCGTCGTGCGGAGTTACGCCCGCCCACACCGCGTTGGGACGGCCGCGGCTTTCGAATTCGCCTGCGCCGGATAAGGCGATCTCGATTTTCGGATAGCGGACGCCGGAGAGCGCGAGAGCGGCGTCTTCGGCGGCGTGGCGGTCTATCTCGCCGATGAAGCGCAGCGTGATATGGAGTTGGTCGTCGCGCTGCCAGCGGGCGCCGGGGATGCCGCCGGCAGTGGCGAGGAGTTGCTCGCGAATTGCTGGCGGGAGCGGGAATGCGACGAAGAGGCGGTGCATTTGCCTCCCTTACCTGCTCCCCGCTTTCTTAGGGAGGGGGACGTGAGTAGAGTTAACCCCGGTTTTGCTTGAAAAACCCCGGTTTGATGGCGATATTGCGGGTAATCGGTATGGATGCCGGGCAAAGGAGTTTGGAATGGCTAATTCGTTTGACCCCCGCACGGGCGCTGCGTCGCTGGCAGGCGCGCAGGCGGATATCCGCGACGCCGGGCTCCGCGCGCATATGCTTTCGGTTTATAATTACATGGCATCGGGCGTGCTGCTCACCGGCATCGTCTCGCTGGGCTTTGCCAAGAGCGGCATGATTTCGGTGCTGTTCAACGATACCGGGACGGGCTTCGGCCCACTTGGCTGGATCGCGATGCTGGCACCGCTGGCGATCGTTTTCGCGATGAGCCTGGGCGTCAACCGCTTCTCCACCGCGACGCTGAACCTGTTGTTCTGGGCTTATGCCCTGCTGATGGGCGTGTCGCTGTCGACGATCTTCCTGGCCTATACCGATACGTCGATCGCGCAGGTTTTCTTCGCGACGGCAGCGGGCTTTGCGGGACTTAGCCTGTGGGGCTACACCACCAAGAAGGACCTGTCGGGCTTTGGCACCTTCCTGACGATGGGCCTGTTCGGGCTGATCGCAGCGATGCTGATCAACCTGTTCCTGCGCTCGGACGCATTGTCGTTCGTGATCAGCGCCGGTGGCGTGCTAATCTTCGCGGGCCTGACGGCCTATGACACGCAGAAGATCAAGAGCATCTATTTCGAGGTCGCCGGATCGGACATGGCGGGCAAGGCCGTGATCATGGGGGCGCTGAACCTCTATCTCGACTTCATCAACATGTTCCTGTTCCTGCTGCGTCTGTTCGGCAGCTCGCGGAACTAGGTCTCGGTAAAACCAATAAAATTAACGGCCCGGCGGAGAAATTCGCCGGGCCGTTTTTCTTTTCAGCCGGGTGCGGGAACGCGAATCGGGACGAGGTCGTTACAGCAGGGCAACGCTCAGGAGAGTGAAGTCATGGATATGAACCCGATCAACCCGGCCCCCATTGATGAAGCGATGGATTCCCTGTCGGTGGCACCGGGCCCCGAATCCCAAACCCGTTCGCCGGTGAACTCCGCCGATGCGGGTACCGATGAATCGATTGCCAAAAGGCTGGAGCGCAATCCGGAGAGCAAGGAAGCGCGGCTTGACCGCGGGCTCGATGAATCGATGGATGCATCCGATCCGCCGGCATCGACCCAGCCGGTGCACAGCCATTCGGGCAATGATTTGCCCGAGAGCAGCGGCTTTAACCCGGCCAAGGAAGAACGGCTTGCCGCGGGCAAGACCGAAGAGCCCGGCCTGGTCGAGCGTGTGCTGAACAAGATCGGCCTTGGCTAGCGCCTGGAGCCTCTACATTCTGTCTAGTTCTGGATCGCCGTCGCGAGCGTATCGCGGCGGCGATCTTTTGATTCATCGCAATCAGGCAGCGCGAAGCAAGTAGGCCGCCCCTTCCTCGTCATCGTTGGCGGGTGTGAGGCGCTGCGCGCGGCGGGCGCGGGTGGCGCGCGCACGGGGGCGCATGCTGCGCAGGATCGCGCCAAGCTGCTGGAAGCGGACCGTGGTGGTGACAAGCGCGATGCCGGCAATCGCGTCGACCAACGTGCCGATCTCGAACATCGTGAGATAGACCAAAGCTTCGGGCGCCATCATGCTCAGGACCAGCGCCAGCTCTTCGTCAATCAGCCAGAAAACGCCGGCAAGCGCAGCGACGAGCGCGACGGAGACGACGACATCGCCGCGTGAGATATGCGCGAGCGCTTTGCCGGGGAGTTCAACCAGCGCGCGGTGAAGGAAACGGCCTGCCGGGGTCTCGGGAGCGAAGACCACCGCAGCCAGAAGACCGATAAACGTGACGATTAATGCCAGGTGACCCCCCTGATATTGCTGAGTTGGGGAGACTGCGCGATTTTGCCAAGGGCTCAGGCGAAGGCGATGGTTCCCGTCTGCGTGTCGGCTTTGCTCAGGGTTAGCTGGAGCTTGTCGCCGGGGGATGCGCCGGTGGTTTTGAGGTTGGCGACCACGGGCAAGTCGCGGAGCTGGACGCGGGTGCCGTGTTCGGTGGCGTCGGTGACGATGGCGGCGAACACTTCGCCCTCGCGGCCATGGAGCATCACGGCTTCGGCGAGATCGATTACAGCGCGATCGATGCGCCCGGCTTGGCTGTCGGCGCGGGCCATGACGGGGGGCAGCCTGGCGAAAGCGTCTGTCACCACTTCCGGCACCGGTTGGCCGTTGGCGATGGCGAGCGCGGCGCGGACGACATAGCGATCGGCCAGGCGGCGCAAGGGAGCGGTGGCGTGCGCGTAAGTTGCGGCCATGGCGGCGTGCCAGGGCGTCTCGCCAGGGACGAAGGGCGTATAGGATGCGCCTTGGCCCGCGCGGCGGATTGCCAGCATGAAGGCGGCTTCTGCGGGGTCTTTGGCGTCCAGGCTGCGCTCATATTCCTTGAGCGGCATGGAGTGCGGCCAATCGAGGCGGAAAGCGCGGGCGGTGTGGCGGAGGCGCTGGACGGCCTGGTCGTTCGGCGCGGCCATGACGCGGAACAGGCCGGTCTGGTGCGCGAACAAAGCATCGGCGACGGCGAGGTTGCAGGCCAAGGAGAGCGCGGCGTTGTTGTCTTCGGACGGGAGGCGCGGGCGGAAAGTGAGGGCATAGCCGCCATCGACGCGCTCGACCTGCTGCTCGGGCGGATCGACGCGGACCGCGCCCCGACGGGCTTCGGCCATGTGGATGCGCTTGGCGAGATCAGTGAAACCTTCGGGGAGATCCTTGGGCTGGACGAGATCGTAGGCAAGCTTCGCCCGGCTCCGGATGATCGCGCGTTCGGCGCCGTCGAGGCGGACTTCGCCGTCTGGCGCGACGCGGATGGTGAAGATGATCGCGGGCCGGGGGCCAGCGGGCAACAGGCTGGCGGCGTTCTCGCTGAGCGATTTGGGGTAGAGCCCGGCCTTGCCGTCGGGGAGGTAGAGCGTGGTGCCGCGCGTCCATGCCTCCGCGTCGATCACGTCGCCGTCTTCGACGAACCATGCGACGTCGGCGATGGCGTAATAGAGCAGGATGTCGCTGCCGGCGCGCTCGATGTGGAACGCCTGATCGAGATCGGTGGAGGTGGCGGGATCGAGCGTTACAAAGGGCAGCGCGGTGCGGTCTGCGTGTTCGGTGGGTGCGCGGGTGGCGGCTTTTTCGGCGGCGGCGAGGACTTGCGGAGGGAAGTCTTGGGGAACCTGGAAATTGAGGCGGATTGCCGCGAGGCCGCGGGTGAGGGCGTTGTTGGGGTCGGCAAGGGCTTTCATTCGGGGATGGTAGAAGAAAGAAGGCGCTCACCCAACCCTCTCCCCCGAAGGCGGGAGGGGGCTAAGAAGAAGAGGGCCTCACTTCTTCAGAATGTCCAGCGCGCCCGCAGTCATCGCCTCGGTCGCGGTCGCGATCACCTTTTCCGCGTCAGGCGCCCAGAACGGACTGTGGAGCGAAGGGAGCGTGGCGCCGCTGGCTTGCGCGGCGTCCCATTTGGCCTGGGGCACGCCGCCTACCCAGAAGATCAGGCTCTGGATGCTGTTGTCCGCTAGATAATAGCGACTGAAATCCTCGCCGCCCATCACGGCGGGGGTGGTGACGACGCGGTCCTTGCCGAAGCGTGGGGTCCAGAGCGCTTGCATGCGGGCGGCGAGGGGTGGCGTGTTGTAGGTGCTGGGGGTGAACTCGTCTTTGACGGTCATCACCGGCATGCGGTCTTCGGGCATGCCTGCGGCGATGGCTTCGCCCTTGGCGATGCGGGCGATTCCGTCGAGAAGGAATTTGCGCATTTCGGGGGAGAAGCTGCGCACCGTGAGCAGCATGGTGACTTCGCTGCCGATGATATTGTGCTTCGACCCGCCGTTGATTGCGCCGACGGTGACGACGGCGGATGCCTGTGGGTCGATCTCGCGGCTGACCAAAGTTTGCAGCGTGCTGACGATGCGGGCGGCGAGGACGATGGGGTCCCTGGTGCTCTGCGGATAGGCGCCGTGGCCGCCGACGCCGCGGACCACGAGATCGACGCTATCGACATTGGCCAAGGCATAGCCGGGGGTGACGCCGATCTGGCCAGCGGGCTGGCTGGCGCTATCGTGGAAAGCGAGCGCGTATTGCGGCTTGGGGAAGCGCGTGAACAGCCCGTCGTCGAGCATCATCTTGGCGCCCATGCCGCGTTCTTCGGCGGGCTGGGCGATCATGATCAGCGTGCCCTTCCACTGCGACTTGGTGGCGGCCATGTTCCACAAGGTGCCGATCCAGGCGGCCATGTGCGTGTCATGGCCGCAGGCGTGCATCACGCCGGTCTCGATCCCCTCGGCCGTGGTGGCGCGGGCTTTGGAGGCGAAGTCGAGGCCGGTCTGCTCGATCACCGGCAGGCCATCCATATCGGCGCGGATCAGAAGGACGGGTCCGGGACCGTTGCGGAGCACTGCGACAATTCCGGTGCCGCCGACCTTTTCGGTGACTTCATAGCCAGCTTCGCGCGCGACCTTGGCCAGTTTGGCGGCGGTGGCGGTTTCGTGGAGGCTTAGCTCCGGATTGGCGTGGAAATCGCGGTAATGCACCATCAGGGCGGGCAGGCCCTTTTGGGTGAGATCGTGCGCGGGATCGGCGGCGAGCGCCGGGGTGGCGAGGATCGCGGTTGCGAGTAACAGGCTGCGCAGCATTAGGATTCCCCCGGCGTGAATATGCGCCAAGGTGTCGCGTGGCGAGGTGGGCATGTCAAACGGGGCGCGGCGGGCACCAGCCGTGGATCGACGCGGCGGAGCATCTTGCCCGCGCAGCCGAGGCCCACCCCTGGCCCCTGTCACGAAGGGGAATTAAGCGGGGACAAGCTCGATGATGTCGAGCTTGGATTCGAAATGCGGGCGAGGGAGGACGAGGCGCCAGCGGGCCTCGCCGATGCGCTCGACATAGCCGACCATGTCGCGCCGGGCGTCGAGCCCGTAGCGCAAGGGCGAAGTCTCGTCGCCGAGGATGAGCGTGCCGAGGAAAATCATGCGCGCGTCGGTTTCGGGGAAGAGCAGCCCGACCGGCCGCTGCACGCCGTTCAACTTGTGCAAGCTGTCAATCTCGCCGTTTTCGGAGATTTCGCAGTCGAAGGTCGGATAGGTCGTGAAGGCGCGCATTGCCGTGCCCGAGGCGCCGAGCTTGAAGGTGCGGCAGCGATATTTGCCGGCCGGGATCGCCGCGCCGGAAAGCGCGCGATCGGGATCGAACAGGGTTGCATCGGCGGCGAGCGCGGCGCCGTTTTCTGCCTGTGCTTCGGGCAAAGCCTCGGTCCACGCCTTGCGCCAGTCCCGATAGCGGTCGCGATCCGCGTCGGTCGCGATGCCGCGCCAGGGCTGGGTAAGATCAGGACGCGCGGACGTTGCCTCACGATAGACGTTGCAGCCCGAGAGGCTGAGCAGGAGCGCAGTGGCGGTGACGAGAACCTTCATGCTTGTGTTCCTATCACGCGGCGGTCCAGCCGCCATCCATCGAGTAATTCGAGCCGGTGATCGACGCAGCTTCGTCGCGGCAAAGGAATAACGCCAGCGCGGCAACTTGTTCCGGCAGGACGAACTGCTTCGTCGGCTGCGCGTCGAGAAGCACGTCGTTGATGACCTGTTCGCGGGTGAGGCCGCGTGCTTTCATGGTGTCGGGAATCTGGCCCTCGACAAGCGGGGTCCAGACATAGCCGGGCGAGATGCAATTGACGGTGATGCCGTGGATCGCGGTCTCGAGCGCGACGGTCTTGGTGAGGCCCGCAATGCCGTGCTTGGCGGCGACATACGCCGATTTGTTGGGACTGGCGACGAGGCTGTGGGCCGAGGCAGTGGTGATGATGCGGCCCCATTTCTTGGCCTTCATCGAGGGGATGGCGCTGCGCATCAGATGGAAGGTGGAAGTGAGGTTGATCGCGATGATCGCATCCCATTTCTCGGGCGGGAATTCATCGACCGGCGCGACATGCTGGATGCCGGCGTTCGAGATGATGATGTCTGCCCCGCCCATTTCCTTGTTGGCGCGCTCGACCATAGCGACGATCTGGTCAGGCTTTGACATGTCGGCGCCGTCATAGAGCGCCTTGCCGCTGATCGCTTCCAGCCCGGCGCGCTCCTTCTCGATCGCGTCCGCATCGCCGAAGCCGTTGATCATCACCGCGCAGCCTTCGGCGGCGAGCGCCTTGGCATAGGCCAGGCCGATGCCCGAGGTGGAACCGGTGATGATGGCGGACTTGCCCTTGAGGAACATGGGATACTCCTGACTAGCGATGGGTGAGGTCGAAGGCGGCGGTTTTGCCGTCGAGGATGTTTTCGGCGACGATTTGCGCGTTGGCCATGGTCTCGATGATCGCGGTGCGGCCGGCCTGCCAATGCTCGTTCATTGAGCGCTGCGAGAATTCGAAATCACGGCTGCCGCCTTCCCAGGCATTGGCGCGGTAGATCAGTTGGACGAGGCTGACCGGGAATTCGGAGACCTGCGCCTTGAGCGCCAGCACTTCGGGGTCTTCGGCCAGATCGGGCGGCAGGCGATCCAGCAATTTGCAGACCATCTGGCGTTCCTGCCGCAATTTCAGGCGCTCGTCGGAAACGGTGCGCGTGCGGCTGGAGAAGCGGATTTCCTTTTCGCGCGCGGCGACATCGGTGATCGTGCGGGGCAGATCCGCGGTGGCGGAGAAAAGGTCGACCTGGAAGATCAGCGTGTCGGCCTGCTGGCGGTCGAGTATATGGGTGAGCGGCGTGTTCGAGACCAAGCCGCCGTCCCAATAGAAACGCCCGTCGATCTCGATTGGCGGCAGGCCGGGCGGGAGCGCGCCGGAAGCCATGATGTGGCGCGCGTCGAGGGGCTCATCGAGTGTGTCGAAATAGCGGAAATTGCCGCTGGCTATGTCTACCGCGCCCACCGAAAGCCGGACGGGGCCCTTGTTGAGCAAATCCCAGTCTATCAGCTTGTTGAGCGTGTCGCGCAAGGGCGCGCTGTCGTAGAAGCTCAGCGCCTCTGGCGTGCCGGGGAATGCCATGGTGGGTGGCAGCATGCGCGGGCTGAAAAAGCCGGGGACGCCGACGGCCATGACCATCGCGGCCGACCATTCATGGACCATCTCACGCGCAGCATCGAGCGGCAGGATCGGGAAGCTGGGGAGTGCGCTGGACAATGTGTCCCAAAAAGCGCGGATCGCCGGCACGCGGCGCTCGGGCGGGTTGCCCGCGAAGAGCGCGGCGTTGACTGCGCCGATCGAGATGCCGGCGACCCAATCGACCTGGATTTTGGCTTCGCCCAATGCCTCGATCACGCCCGCCTGATAGCTGCCCAGCGCACCGCCGCCCTGAAGCACCAACGCCACCGTATCGGGGAGCGGCAAGCCCGGTGCGCTGCGGCGAGGATCGGCGTCGGCCATGCACAGCGCTCTGGCGCATCGCCGCGCCGGGAGCAACGCCGGAAATTGCGTGTGCAACGCTTCGGGCTTTGGGGCATTGTTGCGCGTAGCGAACGAATAGAGAGGATGGCCATGCGCCTCGACGATCTAGACCCGACCAGCAATGCACGCGACCGTGGCGGCTTTGGCGGCGGGGGAGGCGGTGGCGGCGGCCTGTTTGGAATGCTCTTCTTCCTGCCGATGATATTCGGGCGGAAAATCGGATGCGCGATGATCGTGGTGGTCATCGGGGCGATGATGGTTTTCGGTTTTCTGGGCAGCGGCGGGACCGATACAGGCACCGGGACCGTATCGCCGAACCAGGTGGCGCAGGGCGGCGCGAGCGGCGGTGCTGCGGCATGCAACACGCCCGAGCGGCTGGAATCGTGCCGGGTGATGACGCTGGCCGACCAGACATGGGGCCAGATTTTCCAGCAGGCCGGCCAGAGCTATTCGCCCGCGACGATCAACTTCTTCACCGGCAATGTGCAATCGGGCTGTGGCTCGGCTTCGTCGGCTGTGGGGCCGTTCTACTGCCCGGCGGATGACGGCGTATATCTCGACACGAAATTCTTCGACGAGCTTAGCCAGCAATTCGGGGCGAAGGGCGATCTCGCGCGCATCTATGTGATCGCGCACGAAGTGGGGCACCACATCCAGGATCTGCTCGGCACGTCTGAAGAAGTCTCACGGCAACAGGCGCGCTCGGATGAGCGCGGATCGAACCGACTTTCGGTGCAGCTGGAATTGCAGGCGGATTGCTATGCCGGCGTGTTCTTCGGTCGCAACACGGCGCGGCTGGAGGGCGGCGATATCGAGGAAGGCATGACGGCTGCGAATGCCATCGGCGACGATACGCTGCAGCAAGGCGCGCAAGGCGGCGTGCGGCCCGAGACCTTCACCCATGGCACCTCTGCGCAACGCATGGCGTGGCTGCGCAAGGGGCTGGAGAGTGGCGATCCGACGGTGTGCAATACTTCGGGCGAGGGGTGAGAGGTACCGAACCTGCGCGGTGATTGTTCCTTTCGACCAAGGGTGCTCGCCGGTCCTTCTCGTTCCCCTGCGAACGCAGGGGTCCGCGGTAACAAGCGGCACCGATTTCGGCTCTGGGCTCCTGCTTTCGCAGGAGAACGAAACGGATCGCTCGAACGGGACAGACCCCAACGTGCTCCGCAGGCGCTAAACCGGGACGCAAGTCGCTCATTGTGGACGTTTTAGTTTGTTGACGGGCCCCCGCGCGCTTGGTCTGATGGGCGCAAGGGGGATCGTTCATGGACGAGGATGCAGGCGCGCGCGCCTTTGAGTTTCACGGTAGCTGGCGCGAGTTCGCGCCGATTGCCTTCACCAATTTGCTGCTGACCATCGTCACGCTGGGGGTCTACAGCTTCTGGGCGAAGACCCGCGAGCGGCAATATCTGTGGGCCAATACGCGCTTTATCGACGATCGGCTGGAATGGACGGGCACGGGCCTCGAGCTGTTCATCGGCTATATCATCGCCTTTCTGGTCATCGTTTTGCCGCTGGGCGTGATGAACTTCCTCATGCAGGCGATGGCGATGCAGGGGCATGAAGGCGCCGCAGCTTTGCTGCTGATGGTCATCTATATCGCGGTTTTCTATCTGGTCGGTGTCGCGGTGTTTCGGGCGCTGCGCTACCGGCTGAGCCGCACCTATTGGCATGGCATTCGCGGCGGCAGTAACGAGCAGGGCTTTGAATATGGCGGCTCGCATCTGCTCAAGAATTTCCTCGCCAGCCTGACCTTTGGCCTGATGGTGCCATGGGCAATGACCGGATTGTGGAACCGGCGCTGGAACGCGATGAGCTTTGGTCCGCTGGAATTCACGTCCAACGCCGATTGGCATCCGATCATCGGGCGCTATCTGCTTTATTATCTTGCGCCGATCCTGGTGGTGCTGGGCGGCGTTGCGGCGGCAATGTTTTTTGGGCCGCAACAAGCGGGTGCCATGACGCGCGAGGAGGCGATGCAGGCCGCCATCATCGCTGCGGCCATCGGCTATTTCGTGTTCTTCATCCTGCTGGGGCTGATCGCGATCTTCTATTACGCGGCCTATTTCCGCGAAGTGGTGGACAATCTTTCGCTCGGCGATCTGGATTTCAAGTTCGAGGCGCGAAGCTGGGACTGGTTCAAGCTGATGCTCGGTTCGTTCTTCCTGGTGGTGTTCACGCTGGGGATCGGGATCATCTTTGTCGGGTATCGCAACTGGGCGTTCTTCATTCGGCATATGAATGGATACGGCACAGTCGATCTCGACAATTTCTCGCAATCGACCACGCGTGCACCGGGGCAAGGCGAGGGCTTGCTCGACGCATTCGATGTGGGCGCGATCTGAGATGCGGGTTCCGGTATGGCATTATGACGGGGTCAGCGGCGTGCGGCAGGCGCGCACGCTGGTGCCCGCGGCTTCGGGCTTTTTCCTGGAAGGGGCGGGTGGCGAGAGCGGCCCGTTCGCGTTCAAGGATCTGGTGCCGCACGGCGCCATCGGGGGCCAGCAGCAATATGGGCTGCGAAAGAACCCCGGCTGGCGGATCGGGTTCGAAGAGACGCCGCCCGAAGAACTCAGCACATTGCTGCCTGGCAAGAAGGGCTATGGCAGGCTGATCGACAGGGTCGGGCTGTGGCCCGCCGTGGGCGTGTTCATCGCGATTTCGGCAGTGTTTTTGTGGTTGCTGGTGACGACGCCGCCAATGCTGGTGCGGATGATCCCCGAAAGCGTGGAGAAGCAATGGGGCGCCGCGATGATCGGCGATTTCGGCGGGCGGACCTGTACCGCTGCGTCGGGAAATGCGGCGCTCGCCAAGCTCTCTGCGCGGCTTGGCGCGAAGGACATGGATATCCGCGTGGTCGATATCCCGATCGTCAACGCCGTGACATTGCCGGGCGGGCATATCCTGCTGTTCAAGGGGCTGCTGACTGAAGCCGAATCCGCCGATGAAGTGGCCGGCGTGCTCGCGCATGAGATGGGGCATGTGCGCAATCGCGACGTGCTCGAATCGCTGGTGCGCCAGTTGGGGCTGAGCATGGTGCTGTCGGGCGCGGACGGCAATATCGGCGGCTATACCAATGCGCTGCTTTCGGCGGGCTATTCGCGCAGCGTGGAGAGCCGGGCGGACACTTTCGCGCTGAACCGGCTGCACGAAGCTACGATTGCGACGGCGGCGACCGCGTCGTTTTTCAAGCGGCTGGCCAAGGTGGAAGTGGGAATGGGCGAGGCGGGAGCCTTGTTGGGCTATCTTTCGAGCCATCCGCTGTCCTCCGATCGCGAGCGGATGTTCCAGCAAGGTGGGCGGGCGGGGACGACGGTTACGCTCGATCCGGCGGAGTGGTCGGCGCTGCAGGGGATTTGCAGCGAGCGCGAAGCGCCGAAGGAGCGGGGCTTTCGGTTCTGAGCGCGGCGCTCTAGACGCGGGGGATGACCGAAGCACCCGAATGCCCGAAGCTCGCTTTCAACCACGTCGAGGGCGCTGGCCCGACGATATTATTCCTGTGCGGCTACGGCTCCGACATGGAGGGCAGCAAGGCGCTGCATCTGGAAGCCTGGGCCAAGGCGGAAGGCCGCGCGTTTCTGCGCTTCGATTATGCCGGGTGCGGAGCGAGCGAGGGCGTTTTCGAGGACGAGACGCTCGCGACGTGGCGTGATGATGCGGTGCGGATGATCGATAGCGTGGAAGGGCCGGTGGTGCTGGTTGGCTCTTCCATGGGCGGCTGGGTGATGCTGCTTGCCGCCAAGGCGCGGCCCGAGCGCGTTATCGGCATGGTGGGGATCGCGGCGGCGCCGGACTTCACCGATTGGGGTTTCAACATGGAGCAGAAGATGACTCTGCTCCAGCATGGACGCCTGGAGCAGCCTTCGGATTATTCGGATCAGCCGACGGTGACGACGCGCGCTTTCTGGGCTTCGGGCGAGGCGAACCGGATGATGGTGCGCCCCATCGAGTTCGACGGGCCGGTGCGGCTGCTGCAAGGGCAGAAGGACAAGGAAGTGCCGTGGCAGCGCGCGGGCGTGCTCGCCGAATTGTTTCGTTCAGACGCGGTGCAGACTGTGCTGGTCAAGGACGGCGACCACCGGCTGTCGCGCGATCAGGATTTGGCGCTGCTGGTCCGCGCGCTCGAGGATGTGATTGACCTATGTTCCTCCCCTTCCTCCTCCTGATTTCCCAGGACGTTGCGGCCGAGCCGCCGCGTTTCGCCGAATGCATGGATCTGGCGACCGGCGATCCGGCGGCAGGGCAGGCCAATGCCGTGAAGTGGCGCGGCGAAAGTGGCGGGGCACTGGCGCGGCAATGTTTGGGCGTGGCCTATGCCAACCAGAACCGCTGGGATTCGGCGGCGACTGCATTCGAAGATGCGGCGCATGAAGCCGAGCTCGCGAAAAGCCCCAAGGTTGCGGACTATTGGGTGCAATCGGGCAACGCCTGGCTGGCGGCGGGCAATCCGGCGCGTGCCCGGGCGGCGTTTGACGCAGCGCTGGCGACGGCGAGCCTGACCGGGCTGGCGCTGGGGGAGGCGCATCTCGATCGATCGCGGGCATTGGTCGCGGCGGGCGATATGGAAGGTGCGCGCAACGATATCGACAAGGCACTGGTGGATGCGGCAACCGATCCACTCGCATGGCTGCTGTCCGCCACGCTGGCGCGGCGCGAAGGCGATCTGAAGCGCGCGTCGGCGGACATTAAAGAGGCGCTGCGGCGCTCGCCGGACGATGTTTCAGTACAGTTCGAGGCCGGCAATATCGCGGCGAGCGCGGGCGACGAAGCCAATGCACGCACCGCATGGGGCCGGGTGATCGAATTGTCGCCGGGCAGCCCGGTTGCGGCGAGCGCGCGCAAGGCGCTGGAGCAGTTTGGCGCGACGGAGAAGTAATTCCGGGCACTAGCACCGGGCGCGGCTCGGGCTTATCTTCGCCCACATGAAATATCTTCACACGATGATCCGCGTGACCGATCCGCAAGCGACGGTCGCGTTCTTCGAATTGCTGGGCCTCAAGGAGGTTCGCCGGATGGACAGCGAGAAGGGCCGTTTCACGCTGATCTTTCTCGCCGCGCCGGGCGATGAGGATGCGCAGGTCGAGCTGACGCATAATTGGGACCCGGAGCCCTATGATGGCGGGCGCAATTTCGGGCACCTCGCTTATGAAGTCGATGACGTCTACGCGACGTGCCAGCGGCTGATGGAAGGCGGGGTCACGATCAATCGCCCGCCGCGCGAGGGGCGGATGGCGTTTGTGCGGACGCCCGACAATATCTCGATCGAGCTGCTCCAGAAGGGCCCGAACCTGGCGGTGGCCGAGCCCTGGGCGTCGATGCCGAACACGGGCGAATGGTGATCCGCGCGCTTGTATATCCTGTGTATATATTAGTGCGAAAACACGGCTAAATGGCCGTTTTTGACGCATGAATAGCTCGTTTTTGGGGTGAATCGCTTCTTATGGCTCTAGAAATCGTCCGCATCCCGGCGCTCAGCGACAATTATATCTGGCTGGTCCACGATCCGGACAGTGCCGAGACGATGGTGGTCGATCCCGCGCAGGCAGAGCCTGTGCTGGCCGAGGCGGACAAACGCGGCTGGGCGATCACGGCGATCTGGAACACGCATTGGCATCCCGATCACACCGGCGGCAATGCCGGGATCAAGGCTGCGACCGGCGCGGAAGTGATTGCGCCCGCGGGCGAGGCCGAGCGGATCCCGACTGCGGACAAGCTTGTCGGCGAGGGCGATGTGGTGTTGCTCGGGAATCATGCCGCAAAGGTGATGGAAGTGCCGGCGCATACCGCCGGGCATATCGCGTATCATTTTGCCGACGACGAAGCGGCGTTTGTTGGGGACACGTTGTTCGCGATGGGATGCGGGCGGCTGTTCGAAGGGACCGCGGCGCAGATGTTTGCCAACATGCAGCGGCTGGCGGAATTGCCGCCCGAGACGCGCGTATATTGCGCGCACGAATATACCCAGTCGAACGGGCGCTATGCGCTGGTGGCCGAGCCGGAGAATGACGCGATTGCCAAACGGATGGTGGCCGTAAATGCCGCGCGGGCGGCAGGCGAAGCGACGGTGCCGACCACGATAAGCGAGGAATTGGCGACCAATCCCTTCATGCGCGCGGGCACTGCCGAGATATTGGCCGAACGACGCGCGGCGAAGGATGCATTTCGCGGCTGATGCGGTTATAAGGGATTGGGGCATCAGGAGTGTATCATGATCCGTATTGCCTTGCCTCTTCTCCTCCTCGCCACCGCAGGCACCGGCGCTGCCACCGAACGGCGCGCGCCTAGCTCGCAGGAAGCCAGGCTGCAGCGTGCGTTGAGCGGCCTGCAGCCGGGTGCGCCGCAACGCTGCCTGCGCCGTGACCGCGCGGGCGAGATGCGCGGGTTCAAGGACGAGATCCTGTTCGTTGGCGGCCGCAGCAAGGTCTATCGCAACCGGACAGTCGGATCGTGCGGTGGGCTCGCGCGGGGCGACATCATCGTCACGCGCACCTTTGGGGGCGATTATTGTGCCGGCGATTTCGTCGAGACGCGGGCGCGGACCGGCGGGTTTGTCACCGGAACCTGCTCGCTCGGCGAGTTCGTACCCTACACCAAATGAGGAGCACGCAGATGCGGATGGCTGTTGTTATGGGTGCACTGGCATTGGCCGGATGCGCGGCGACCGCCCAGCCGCAAAGCAAGGTGCAGGAGCGCGCCGGGCGCGAACTTGCCAAGGCGCTTGAGGGGCGCGTGGCGGGCGAACCGCGCGACTGCATCAGCGCGATGGGCACCAGCGGCCCGCAGATCATCGACGGGCGGACCATGCTGTACCGTCAGGGCAGCAAAGTCTGGCGCAACGATCTGCCAACCAGCTGCCCGGGTCTGGACGATGACGATCTGCTGGTCATCGAGCTATGGGGTTCGCAAATCTGCCGCAACGACCATTTCCGGGCGAATTCGCGCACATCAATGATCCCCGGGCCTTCGTGCCGGTTTGGCAAGTTCACGCCGTACGTGAAGGCGCGTTGAGCCGTCAGCGCCGCGCGGGGCGATCGTTTCCGGAATACGCGCGGACCAGAGCGGCGGTGCCTTCGATCAGCAGTTGCAGCCTGTCGGCGGTTTTGCCGAGTTCGTTCGACATGGCCACGCCATCCCTGGTCGCCTGACCCGCCAGCGCGACTGCCCCACGGGTGCGGCGCTGGAGATTTTCGTCGAAGCGCGGATCTTCGCGGCGCACCAGGCCGCCCAGCGTGTCTTCGGGGCGAACATCGTCGCTATATCGCGCAATGGGACCGATGCGGGTGTCGAGAATATTATCGGTGAAGGCTGCGACCAGCCCGGCGATCCCGGACTGAACCATGGGATTGGAAAGCGCGTCGCCAACCTGCTCGGCGCTCATCCCGCGCGGAGCATCGCGATCCTGGGCGAGAGCCTGACCCGAAAACAGAAGCGCCAGAGGCATGATAAGAAGCCGCATAATACACCATCGACTCAAAGGAACAGGCCGCAGCATACCCCATGCGCGGGCCGGTTTCCAGTTTAGCCTAAAGCACGTAGCGGCTGAGATCGTTGTTGCGGGCGATGGCGGAGAGCTGGCCGTCGACATATTCGGCATCGATGATGACAGTGGTGCCGGCGCGATCTTCGGCTTCGAAGCTGACTTCTTCGAGCAGCTTTTCCATCACGGTCTGCAAGCGGCGCGCGCCGATATTCTCGATCTCGGCATTCACTTCGGCCGCCACCTTGGCGACGGCGCGGATGCCGGCTTCGGTGAAATCGATGGTTACGCCTTCGGTGCCGAGCAACGCGGCATATTGCTGGACAAGGCTCGCCTTGGTGTCCGAGAGGATCGCGACGAAATCTTCCTCGGTCAGCGCGGTTAGCTCGACGCGGATGGGCAGGCGTCCCTGAAGCTCGGGGAGCAGGTCGCTCGGCTTGGCGACGTGGAACGCGCCGGAGGCGATGAAGAGGATGTGATCGGTCTTCATCGGACCGTATTTGGTGGCGACCGTCGTGCCCTCAATCAGCGGGAGCAGGTCGCGCTGGACGCCTTCGCGACTGACCGAACCGCCGCGGACATCGCTGACGGCGATCTTGTCGATCTCATCAAGGAAGACGATGCCGTTGGCTTCGGCGTCGGCGAGTGCCTGACGGCTGACTTCGTCCTGATCGAGGCGCTTGTCTGCTTCCTCTTCGACGAGCTTGTCCCACGCGCTGCGCACGTTGAGTTTGCGCTTCTTGAGCGGGCTTCCCCCGGTGAGGCCCTTCATCATCTCGCCGAGATTGATCATCTGTGGCGCGCCGCCGGGAATGTCGAAAGGCATCGCCGCGGCCTGCTCGATCTCAATTTCGATCTCGGTGTTGTCGAGTACGCCGTCATGGAAGCGCTGTTTGAAGGCTTCGCGCGTGGCGGTGCTGCTATCCTTGCCGGTCAGCGCATCGAGCAAGCGGGCCATTGCGGCCTCTTCGGCCTTGTCCTTCACTGCGACGCGGCGGCGCTCTTTTTCGAGCCGGATCGCTTCCTCGACGAGATCGCGGGCAATCTGTTCGACGTCGCGGCCGACATAGCCGACTTCGGTGAATTTGGTCGCTTCAACCTTCACGAACGGCGCATCCGCCAGCTTGGCCAGACGGCGGCTGATCTCGGTTTTGCCGCAGCCCGTCGGCCCAATCATCAGGATGTTCTTGGGCGTCACTTCGTCGCGCAGATCGGCGGAGAGCTGCTGGCGGCGCCAACGGTTGCGCAGCGCGACGGCTACGGCCTTTTTGGCGTCCTTCTGTCCGATGATGTGAGCGTCGAGAGCGGCGACGATCGCCTTGGGAGTGAGAGCTTCGTTCATATGTGCCTTGATGTGGGGCGCGGGCGCGCGGCTTCAAGCGGTGCAGCGGAAACCGGCGAACAGCTTTTGATGCGAGGCGAGAATGCGAGCTATATCCTCGGGCTGAGGGGTTGCATCGGAAACATCCCGCTCCTGCGTGCCGCCCAGCAGGATGCCGTCGGCGCGGGGAAACATGTAACCGGCGCTGCCATTATAGGCGTAGTGTATCTCGGGCTGCGGGATCAGGATCGCGAGCTGGCCGCGGACGGGATAGATCCCGGTATCGCCAAACAGCGCGCCCGCGCCGAGCCCGGTGCAGTTGAACACCAGTCTCTCGGGCAATGCAGCGACATCCGCCGGGGTGGCGAAGCTGCGGACCTGGATGCGCCCGCCGGCGATCTGTATGTCCTTGGTGAGTTCGCGCAGCATCCGGCCGACCTCGACATACATGGTGTCGTAGCGGATCAACTGCTCGGTGCCGAACGGCCACGCCTTCGCATCGAGCCGCTCCCATGCCGGCATATGCGGGCCCGGGCCGGAGCCCCGGCTTTCAACATAGGTCGGCACCCAATGCACGCCATAATCGTCGCCGACCATGATCTGCCAGCGCCGCCAGCTATACTCCTCGGCGCGCTTCGACTGCTCGCGCCAGGCGGGCGTGACCGCGTCTCTATCGAAATGGCCGAAGGCGTGGATCTGTCCGCCGGCGATATTGGAGGTGGTGTCTGGCGGCAAAGCGGCGGTGTAAAGCGTGACGGGAAAGCCCGCTTCCTGCACCAGCCGCGCGGTAGTCAGCCCCATAACCCCTGCGCCGAGCACTGCAACCGGCCCCTGATGCCCCCCAAGGCCGAGGTCGACAGCGAGCCGCGACGTGCCCCAGCTAAGCGTGATGCCTGCGCCGCCATGGCCGTAATTATGGACGAGAGCCTTGTCGCCCAGCGTTTCGCGCTCAACGCGGAAGCCGGCCGGACGGAACGGGCGCAAGCCGGCGATGGTGCGGATCACGCGGTCGGCCGAAACCCGGACCGGCGGGAGGCAGGCGGCGGTGCTGGCTGCGGGACGCGGGCGCGGCGGCTGGCAGGCGGGAAGGGCGAACGCCGGTGCGGCGGCGAGAAGCTGGCGGCGGTGCATCGCGGCATTCTAGCCGCTTAGCCTTTGTCAGCAAGCCATGCTTCGGCCTCGGTCACGGTCAGGAACACTGCGAAGCGCGGATGGGCGTGAGTCCGCTCGGCCTGCATCTTGTTGAGATGGCTGGCGGCTACCGATGCGACGCGCCCGGAGGTTAGCGACAGCCCGGCCTCGGATATGTGCGGTAGCAGATCGGCGACTTCATTGGACTGAACCGGGAAATCGCGCGAATCGATCAGCACATCATAATCGTCGCGGATCGCACGCGTCTCCTGCGCAAAATTGCCCGCTGCGGCTGCGAATTCACGAACCGTGGTCACGGTCCAGAAGCCGCCAACATGGACAGTGATCCGGTTGGCGACGGCGTCATAATGAAAGCGGAACATTCCGGTCCCCTATGACCTGTATTTCGCTCCGGCAACGGCCATGATGGAAACGCTCAGTTTGCCGAATCCATGATCTCAACGGTCAGCCGGTCGTTGGTGTAGACGCAGAGTTCGGCGGCGATGCCCATCGCCTTGCGCGCCAGCGTCTCTGCATCCGATTCGTAATCGACCAGGGCGCGGGCAGCGGCGAGGGCGAAATTGCCGCCCGATCCGATCGCGGCAACGCCGCCCTCCGGCTCGAGCACGTCGCCATTGCCGGTGACCACGAGTGTCACATCCTTGTCGGCGACGATCAGCATCGCTTCCAGGTTGCGGAGATATTTGTCGGTGCGCCAATCCTTGGCGAGCTCGACCGCAGCGCGCAGCAATTGGCCCTGATGGCGCTCAAGCTTGCTTTCCAGCCGTTCGAATAAGGTGAAGGCATCGGCGGTCGCGCCTGCGAATCCGGCAATTACCTTGCCATCCCCAAGAGGCCGAACCTTGCGGGCATTCGGCTTCATCACGGTGTTTCCGGCCGAAACCTGGCCGTCCCCCGCGATCACTACCTTGCCCGATTTGCGCACGGAGAGAATGGTCGTGCCGTGCCACGCGTTGCTTTGTCCGCTCATGGGCAGCGATATGGGGTGGAGATGCGGATGGTGCAAATCGGCGCATTCTGTCTCACATGCACACAACGCCGCGTTGTTCTTGAGGGCCGTCCGGCATATACGTACCGGAATGGCGCAAGATTCGTCCGAACCGACATCAATGTCCTGGACGCTGCGGCTGCACCTGACTTTGCCCGTCACGATTGCGCGGCCGCGATGATCGAGCGGCTTACCGAGCGCGAACGCGATGCGCTGCGGCTCTATAACGACCTCAATTCCGCGAAGGCAGTGGCGCAGAAACTCAACGTTTCGCACCATACGGTCTATCAGCGGCTGGGCTCCGCGAAGGATAAGCTTGGCGTGCCGAGCTACATGGCGGCGGCCCGGCAGCTCGTGGAATTCGAGCGCGTCGCTGACCCTGAATCCTTCGCATACGAACAATTCGGGGTCGTACCGGACCAAATTTCCTCCTCTCATTCGGGTGCGTCGGGGCTGCCATGGCCGTTCCCAACGCCAGGTAGGCCAGAGAATGATCTGAGCTTCGGGGGGAAATTGATCGCCGTATTCGGTTTGGCCATTTCTATGATGGCCGTCGCTGCGCTCTATTTCATCGCCTTCGGAATGTTCAGTTCAGCCTTGAACCACTCCTGACCCCGCAACTCGGATCAGAGCCCGGCCCTGCGCCGCGGCACAGGAGAAGTCATGCTTAACGAAAAGGTGAAAGCCGGCCGCGCCATCGCGACCAACCTCGGAACCTCGGAATCGTCGATCGATCAATCGCTGATCGCGGGCGCCAATCTGCTGATCGCGATCTGCGACGGCCGCCTGCGCACCGGCACCGCCGCCGAGAATATTTCGGCAGCCGTTGGCCAGGCAGTTCAAGGACTGACTGCGCTTAACGATGCGCGCGACAATTTCGTCGCCTGCCATCAGGCGCTCGCGCTCCTTCGCGATGCGAATGGCCTGCGTGGCGATATGCTCGGCTGCACCCCGGACAAGTTCCGTGCCGCCAAGAAGGACAAGCCCGCCCTCGCGGTTGTCGCCGCCTGAGCCTGGGACATTGACCGGGAAGGTTCGCCGTGGTGGGCTGATCATATGACCATGCTCGCCGCAGCCTTCATATTATATTTGTTCGTCGTACTCGGGGTCTGCGTTGCTGCGCTGATCTGGGGTGGGCGAGATGAGCGAGCCGTCGCGACCGGATTTATCGTTGCGGCGGCGGCATCCTGGGCTGTTGCAGCCATTCAGAATGCCCGTTGGCGCGAACCGCAATATGCGGTGATGGCCGTCGACGCCCTCTATCTCGTCTTCCTCTTGCTGATTGTACGGCGCAGCCGGAGATTTTGGCCGTTATGGGCAGCAGCAGCGCACTTGGTAGGGACGTTCACGCACGTGGTTCGGATCCTGCAGCCATCGACGTTGGCGGAAGCCTACGCCTCGGTGCAACCCTTTTGGGCATTCCCCATTCTCATTGCACTTGCGGTGGGCACATTTCACAAGCGGACCGCGCTGAGCTGATCCAGACGCACACCGTCCCGCGCGAATCCTCGGGTTTCTTCGAGGGTAACGGGCGTGGCGGACAGGACAGGGCGGTCGCCAAGGCTTCGCAATTGCTGGCCGTATTACGCCGCCGTCGCGACGTGATGCCGGGGCTGGATTGCGGCGACCCGACCTGGGAAATGCTGCTCGACCTCTATGTGCGCAAGGCCGAAGGGCATGCGGTGAGCGTTACCTCTGCCTGTATCGGCAGCGGTGCGCCGAGCACCACCGCCAAGCGCCACCTCGGCACGCTGGAAGACCGCGGCTATGTCGCGCGCCGCTCGCACCCGGCCGATCGCCGGAGCACGGTGGTGTATCTAACGGACAAGGGCGCGGCGTCGCTCGAATCGCTGCTCGCGGGGTGACGCGAGAGGCCGGGCGGCATCCCCCGCCCGGCCTCGCGATGTCCGCGAATGCATCCATTTTGGATGGAAGATGGGCGCAGGTCCGCGCGTGCTGCGGCGAGCGGCATGGGTGCTCGTGATTTCGCGGGAACTTGCCCAATGTCTCAAATGGTCGGGGCGACAGGATTCGAACCTGCGACCCCCACACCCCCAGTGTGATGCGCTACCAGGCTGCGCTACGCCCCGACCAGAGACCTGTCTCGCAACGAAGCGAGCTCAGGGGAGGGCCCTCTATGCCGCTTGCGCGCAGGATGCAAGGCAGTTGCGCCTGCTCTTCACGCATGTTAGCGCGCGCCGCTTAGAGGGAGCGGTTTTCGCTCCAGTCTCCAGCCATTCGGGAAGCCATGTTCATCTCGCCAGCATATGCACAAGCCGCAGGCGCGGCCGGCCAGGGCGGCGGCGCCGCGGGCGCGATCGTTTCGTTGTTGCCGCTCGTCCTGATCTTCGTCGTCTTTTACTTCCTGATGATCCGTCCGCAGCAAAAGCGGATGAAGGATCTTCAGACTTCGGTAAATTCGGTCAAGAAGGGCGACACTGTCGTTACCGCTGGCGGATTGATCGGCAAGGTCACGAAGGTGACCGACGATGAAGTCGAACTCGACCTTAGCTCCACCGTAAAGGGTGTGCGCGCCGTCAAGTCGACTCTGCAGAGCGTGCAGCCGCTCGGCGGCAAACCCGCGAACGATTGATGCTGGACTTTCCCCGCTGGAAGCGGCTGACGATCTTCATCGGCCTCGCGATCATGATCGCGATGGCGATCCCGAGCTTTTTTCCGCAGTCCGCGCGAGACAAATGGCCTAGCTGGATCCCCAAGCCGGCGATCAATCTGGGCCTCGATCTCGCGGGCGGCAGCTATTTGCTGCTCGAAGGCGATACCAGCGGCGTAGCGCAGGCGCGTCTCGAGACGATGAAGGAGCAGGTGCGCAACGAAATGCGCCGTGATCCGCGCATCGAGATTGGCGACGTTTCGGTTCAGGGCGGCAAGGTGACCTTCATGGTCCGCGATCCCGCCAAGGTGGACGCGGCCCGCGAGAAATTGCTGGCGATCACCGGCAGCGGCGTGGGCACGACCGGCCAGCGCGAATGGGAAATCGCAGTCGAGAATTCGACGCAGTTCGTCCTCACGCCAACTTCGGCAGGCCTCAACCAAAAGGTTGAGGAAGCGATGAACGACGCGCGCGAAGTCGTGGACAAGCGCATCAACGCGCTTGGTACGCTTGAGCCGACCGTTATCCGCGAAGGATCCAACCGCATTGTCGTCCAGGTGCCAGGGCTTCAGGACCCGGCACAGCTGAAGAAGCTGCTGGGCACGACTGCCAAGCTCGAATTCAAGCTGGTCGATGGTTCGGTCACGCCCGAGATGATCGCATCGGGCCAGATTCCGCCGGGCAGCGAAGTGCTGCCGTACCAGGAAGGCGGCGGGCAGATTGCGGTGTTCCGCAGCGCCATCATCACTGGCGACATGCTTGTCGATGCGCGCCAGTCGTTCGACCAGCAAGGCCGCCCCGACGTGGCGATCAGCATGAACGGTCCGGGCTCCAAGCGCTTCGCCAAGGTGACGCAGGAGAATTCGGGCAAGCCGTTTGCGATCATCGTCGACAATAGGGTGATCTCGGCTCCCAACATCAACGAACCGATTCTGGGTGGCAGCGCGACGATCTCTGGCGGTTTCACCGTCGAGGGCGCCAACGAACTCGCCATTGCGCTGCGTTCGGGCAAGCTTTCGATCGAGCTGAAGGTCGTTTCGGAAAACACGGTGAGCCCCGAGCTTGGCGCCGATTCGATCAAGGCGGGCGTCACCGCATCGATCATCGCGATCGTAGCAGTCATCATCTTCATGATCCTGACCTATGGGCGCTTCGGCATCTATTCGACGATCGCCGTGACGGTGAACGTGCTGGTCATCCTTGCAGTGATGGGCATGCTCACGGCCACGCTGACCCTGCCGGGTATCGCAGGCTTCGTGCTGACCATCGGCACTGCAGTGGACGCCAACGTCTTGATCAACGAGCGTATCCGCGAAGAGCGGCGGCGCGGGCGCAACGTGACGCAGGCGATCGAGCTGGGTTATAAGGAAGCGAGCCGGACGATCTTCGAGGCCAACGTGACGCACGCCATCGCGGGCTTCATCATGCTGATCCTGGGCTCCGGCCCGATCCGCGGCTTCGCAGTGGTGCTGTTGATCGGCATTGCGACCTCGGTTTTCACTGCAGTTGTGCTTACGCGCCTGCTCGTTTCGATCTGGGCGCGGAAGCATCGCCCGACCGACATCAACATTTAAGGCACGCGACCCATGCGGCTTCTAAAGATCGTTCCCGACCATACGAACATCGGCTTTGTCCGCGTTCGTCACATCGCTTTCGCGGTCACCATTTTGCTGACGATTGCAGCGGTAGCGTTGGTGTTTACCCGCGGGCTCAACATGGGCGTGGATTTTGCCGGTGGCGTTTCGATTGAGGAGAAGTTCGCTTCGGCACCGCCGATCGACGAGGTGCGCGCGACCGTCAACGGGCTGGGCCTGGGCGAAGCGACGCTGCAGCAGCTGGGCACCAACAATACGGTGACCATCCGCCTGCCGCTGCCGAAGTCGACCGAGAAGGACGCGGTCGACAAGATGGTCGAGACGGTGAAAACGGCGCTCGCGGCCAAATTCCCCGGCGCGACGTTCAACAGCTATTCGACGGTCTCGGGCAAGGTTTCGGACGGGCTGGTATTCAACGGCGTGCTCGCGGTGTTGCTCGCGATCATCGGCATCGCGATCTTCTCCTGGCTGCGGTACGAATGGCAGTTCGGCATCTCGACTGCGGTCGCGATCATCCACGACGTGCTGATGACGCTGGGATTCTTCGCGCTCACCCAATTTGTGTTCGACCTGAATATCGTCGCCGCGGTGCTGACGATCATCGGCTATTCGATCAACGACAAGATGGTGATCGACGATCGTATCCGCGAGAATATGCGCAAATATCGCAAGATGGGGATGAGCGAACTGATCGATCTTTCGGTCAACGAAACGCTGCCGAGAACCGTGATGACCTCGGTTACGATCATGCTCGCGCTTGCTGCGCTGCTGATCTTTGGCGGGCACGTGCTGCGCGGCTTCACCGCCGCCATGATGCTGGGCATCATCGTCGGTACCTATTCGTCGGTCTATGTCTCGTCGTCGCTGCTGATCACGCTGGGGTTGAAGCCCGGCTTCCGCGAGGACAAGGCGGACAAGGGCAACAATGCGGGCGCCGAGCGCGTGGGGCCGCGGGCTAAATAAGATGGAAATGAACCGTCGTGGCGCCGAAGGGCCGGTGATTTCCGGCTTTTCGGGGCGCGGGTTCAAGGTGGACGGCGGCGTTTATGAAGGGCTGCTGATCAGCCCCGAGCGCGCCGATGGCTGGGCTCCACCGGCGTTGGATGCGCTGAGCGAGGGCGATTTGGCCGCTCTGCTGGCGCTCGACCCCAAGCCCGAATTCCTGTTGCTCGGCACGGGCTCCATGATGCGGCGCCCGCCGCTCGCTCTTGTCAAAATGCTGGAGGCTCGGGGCATCGGGCTGGAGGCCATGGACAGCCGCGCAGCGGCGCGTGCCTGGGGTGTGCTGCGCGCGGAGCTGCGCTGGATCGGGGCGGCGCTTTACCCGCTGGATTAGGGCTTTTGGCCGGCCAATACGGCTCCCCGGCGAAGGCCGGGGCCCGGACGGTCGCTGTAACGAATCGCACCGCCAGCCCATGCTATATTCCCAACTGGGCCGCGAGCTTCGCCGGGGAGCCGTATTGGGGATGGATCGCTCCCCGCTTCCGGCATAGCATCCTGCCAACAGGAGAGGCCCAATATGCTGATGCTCGCACTCGCGCTTGCCGCGACTTCGTCTGATCCCGATTACCGGCAGGATGCCAACTGGCTGTGCCGGCCGGGCCGGCAGGATGCATGCGCGCAGGATCTGACCACAACGGTGATCGCGGCGGACGGCACGCGGACGATCGAGAAGTTCGTGGCGGCAAAGGATGCGAAGTTCGATTGCTTCTACGTCTATCCAACCGTTTCGAACGACACGACGCCGAACAGCGATCTGACGCCCGGGCCCGAAGAGTTGCGGGTGATCCAGTTTCAGGCGGCACGCTTTGGCGCGAAGTGCCGGGTGTTTGCGCCGATGTATCGCCAGGTGACGCTGACCGCTCTGCGCACCTTGATGGCCGGCGGCACGCCTGCGGTCGATCGCGAGATGGCGTATCGCGACGTCGAGGCGGCGTGGAACGACTATCTGGCGAACGACAATAAGGGCCGCGGTGTCGTGCTGATCGGGCATAGCCAGGGTTCGGGCGTGCTGACGCAGCTGATCGGGCGGGCGATCGAGGGCAAGCCGGTGCAGAAGCGGCTGATCTCGGCGATGCTGATCGGCAGCAACGTGCCGGTGCTGGAGGGCAAGGATATCGGCGTTTTCAAAACCGTGCCGATGTGCCGTGCTGCCGACCAGACTGGCTGCGTGGTTAGTTTTGCCAGCTTCCGCGCTGAATCGCCACCGCCGGCCGATAGCCGCTTCGGCAAGGGCGACCGGCCGGGGACCGAGGCGATCTGCACAAATCCGGCGGCGCTCGGCGGCAAGGGAGTGGCGCACAGCTATCTGGTGGCGTCGGGCAGTCTGCTCGGCGCATCGGAAGCGCCACGCTGGACCGTCGATGGCAAGGCGGTGACAACGCCGTTCGTCAGCGTGCCGAGTTTGCTATCGACCGAATGCGTGCGCGCGGGCGGCTTTCACTTCCTCGCGGTGACGACCAACGCGGTCCCTGCCGATCCACGCATCGATGATGTGGGTGGAGACATCAGGATTGGGCCGGCGGTGCTCAAATCCTGGGGGCTGCATTTGATCGACATGAATATCGCGCAGGGCGATTTGATCGCGCTGGCCGACAGGCAAGCCAAGGCATGGGCCGCGAAGCACTGAGGCCTCGCATGCGCGTGGATTAGCGCCAGCACGGGTACTGGCACCAGTCAGCGCTGGATCAGGCCGGTTTGGCCTTGGCGGCGGCGCGGGGCTTTGCCGCAGCCTTGGGCTTTGTTGCGGTCTTGGGTTTGGCCGCGGCTTTCGGCTCGGCGGGTGCCTTTGGCTTGGCCGCAGGCTTTGCTGCGGTCTTGGCCGGTGCTTTAGCCGTGGCAGGCTTGGCAGCCGGCTTGCGGACGCGCTTGACGGCGGGCGCGGCGCTCGCGGGCTTGGCGACTGCGGCGGCTACGCCTGCTGCGGCCTGCGCCACATCGGCGGCGACGTCGGCAGCCTTGGTGCGCGCTTTGGCGGCTGCGGCCTGAACCTTGGGTTCGTTCTTCAGCTTGGCAGCGAGCGCGACGAGTCCGGCGGCAAGCAGATCGGCGACCACCGGATGCTTGGCGAGATCGGTCAGCTTTTTGCGGATACCCTTGGGCAGCTTTGCCCCTGCGATGCTCTTCGGCAGCAGCGATGCGGCCTTACCGGCCTTTGGTTCTTTCGCCATGATGTGTCTCCAGCGCGTGATTCAGTTGGGCTGAGATTGCCCGATTCGGTGTCCGCTGACCAGACGCGCGAAATAGTCGTGCAGGCGCTGGGCATTTGCCGGCCAGGTGAAGGGCTCGACAGTGGCGCGAACGACAGCGGCGGCGGGCGGATCGGCGAGGATATCGGCGATGCCTGCGGCGAATGCTTCGGGCGTGCGGGCGACGATGCGACCGGCGACCGTGTCACGCACCACCTGCCGCGCGCCGCCGACATCGGGGATCACTACCGGCGTGCCGCTCGCGAGCGATTCGAGCCAGGCATTGGCGAGGCCCTCGCGCTCGGAGGCCAGTGCCATTGCATCCGCAGCGGCGAGATACTGTGAGAGTTCGGCGTGCGGGATGTTGCCGAGCAAGCGGGCGCGGTCCTGCAGGCCGAGTTTGGCGATCAGATCGGTGAGGTGCTGGCGCTCGGGTCCATCGCCGGCGATGCAAAGCGTGGCGCCGGGCATCGTCGCGAGTGCCTGCAGGACGATGTCGTGTCCCTTGAGCGGGATCAATCCGCCGACCGAGAGGATCAGCGGACCCTGTATGCCAAGCGCGGCCTTGACGTCTGCGCGGTCGCAGGGAGCGAAGCGCTCGAGATCGACACCGGTGATGATCGCTTCGATGCGATCGCCGGGCATACCCATAGCGATCATATCGTCGCGCATCGCTTCGCTGACCGCGAGCATGCCGTCTGCAGCGCGTCCGGCGGCTTGCACCTGATTGCCGGTGACGGGGAGACGGCCCCAATGATGGACGTCGGACCCGCGTGCCTTGATCGAGACGGGCACGCCTAGGCGGCGGCCGAGTTCGACGGCGGCGACACCATCGGGGAAGAAGAATTCGGCGGCGATCACGTCGAAGGGGAAATCCTCACGGACCTCCTCGATCATCGGAGTCAGCGCCTCGATCAATGCGGTGGCGTGGAAGCGGCCGCCGGTGGCGGGAATGTTGAGGAAGGTGGGGCGCAGAACCTCCAGCCCTTTCCAATTCTCACGCGCGGGCAACGCGGCCAGCGCGCGGTATTTCGGGAGCATGCTGAGTGGCCACGGCGGAATGCCGCGCGGGGCGATGACGAAGATCTCGGTATCGTCGCGCTCGGCGAGCGACAGCGACTGGCGTTCGACAAAGCTGCCGAAGCGGGGACGCGAGACGTCAGGGAACAGAGTTGAGAGGACGAGCACGCGAAGCATAGGCTCCGCTATAGCGCCCGTTGGTTAATTGCGTGCTTGCGAGAAAAGGCCCGCCACGCGGGCGGGCCCTCACATGTTTTAGCGGCAGCGCTTGCGGCTGCTGCTGCGATCAATTTCGCGACCGGCGAGACCGCCAGCGATTGCGCCAATGACGGTTCCGGCCGTGCGATCGCCACGCGTATCGACCGTGCGACCGACCAAGGCGCCGCCGACTGCACCGACGACAGCGCCGGTCGTTCCGTCCGAACGGCGGCAATAGCGCTTGCCGTCACGACCGCGCCATTCGCGGTAGCTATAGTTGCGGCCACGGCGCTGATCGGCGGCGGCGAACATCGCCTTGCCGCTGGTTACGCTGGCATTGGCAGCGGTCACCGGCAGAACCATCGCGGCGGGTATAGCCATTGCGGTCGCGCCGAGCGCGAGCATCAATTTGCGCATGTAATTACTCCATCTGATTCGCAGGGGGCTGCGAGAACCGGTAGCGTAACGTTCGTTGAAGCGAGATCGTTGCATGAACGGTCCGGGTTGGGCGAAGCGGAGAGATTAACGGGACGGGATCGCGCTGCTATGGCCTCAGCCATGCAGGAAGCAGAGCAAATCATCGCGGCGCTGGAGCTGGCGCCGCACCCCGAAGGCGGCTGGTATCGCGAGACGTGGCGGGCCTCGGCCCAGCCGGGCGTGCGGGCAGGCGGCACGGCGATTCACTTTTTGCTCGAAGCGGGGCAGCGCTCGCACTGGCACCGCGTCGATGCCGACGAATTGTGGCTCTGGCATGCGGGCGCGCCGCTGATGCTGCATATCGAAGATGCGGATGGCGCGATCGCGACTGTCAGGCTGGGCGCGGATGTGCTGACGGGAGAGGCGCCACAAGCGCGGGTTCCGGCCGGGCGGTGGCAGGCGGCGGATGCGGGACGGGGCTGGACTTTGGTGAGTTGCGTGGTTGTGCCCGGCTTTGAATTCGCGGGATTCGAACTGGCCGAGCCGGGCTGGTCGCCCGCCTGAGCGTCTGCAATCTTGTGCACGTTATCCACGTTGTCAACAGGCTTTGATGCCCATTTCCCGCTTTGCAAGAAACGGATTCGATGACAGTTTCATAACTGTAAGGAGGCGGTGAGGCAGCGGGAAACCAAAGCGGCACCAAGGACTTACCGGACTTGACCAGCACAGGTGCCTTCGGGAAACCAGCAGGACAGGGACGAGGGATGCCAGCGACGGACAGTTGCGAGACCAAGGCAGTGCGCAAGCACAGCGGAGGGCTCGAGAGACAGCCGAAGCACGGTGGAACCGGATGCCAAAGCGGCGCGCAAGCGACGGGGAAGCATGAAGGGAAAGCCGGGTTGGACGGGCCCCAGATAGCGACGGCGCGCAAGCGCATGACGCGGTGGAAGGGTACGGACACGAAGAGCGGACCATCGGCTCGGAAGCTGCGCAAGCGGTGGAACGGTTGAAGGACCAATCGGGAAATGCATTCCGCGAGGCTCCAGATCGTCGCTTGCGGCGGATCTGAAGCGGGCCGCTGGAGGCCGGAAAGGAAGCTGCATTGCCTTCGGGTGATGCGCGGAGAATTCGGCCTCAGCGACCGACGCGAAGCTCGCATGCCCTTGCCGGCGCGAGCGGAGCATGCCGCCGAAACCAGGCTGTGCGATCCGTCCGGGTCAATTGGCCGAAGTCCGGTGACATGGGGGCTGGCAGAAATGCTGGCCCCCTTTTGCGTTTGGACGCCTTGGCCCGAGCGCCGGGTCGCTTTTCCCCTGCATAACTGGATGCGTGACCGCGGCTTCGCGGGCCGCTAGGCCGTGCCGGGAGGAGAGACGCATGGGGAAGCTGTTCGAACGTTTCGCGCAATTGGTGGCGGGATGGGCGGGGCGACCGCCGGCGTTCGTGCTCGCCTTCACGGTAGTGATCGTCTGGGGGATTACCGGGCCGCTCTTCAAAGTCTCCGACACCTGGCAGCTGGTGATCAATACCGGCACCACCATCGTAACCTTCCTGATGGTGTTCCTTATCCAGAATGCCCAGAACCGCGACGCTGCGGCGATCCAGTGCAAGCTCGACGAGGTCATCCGCGCGCTGGATGACGGGCGGAACGAGTTTATCGGAATCGAGCATCTGAGCGAGCAGGAACTGATCGCGATCCGCGACAAGATCGAGAAGGAATGGGCGCAGGCCGATCCGGGGCGGCATGAGGGCGTGGGGCGGCTGATCGAGCGGCGGTAAGGCTATCGGCTGGACCGGGTTCCGTTTCCCCGGCCTTCGCCGGGGAGCGGATAAGCGGTCTATGCTAACGTGGCACTCAGCGCGCTTTCCGCCTTGAGCAGTTTCGACACCGGGCAATTGGCGTGCGCGCCCTCGGCCAGTGCCTGGAATTGCTCTTCGGCAATGCCGGGGACCTTGGCAATCAGGGTAAGATCCGAGCGGGTGATGGTGAAGCCGCCTTCGCCATCCTGCTCGAGCTTGACTGCGGCTTCGGTCTCTATCGAGCCATCGGAGAAGCCCGCCCGCGCCAGAGCGAAGCTCAGCGCCATGGTGAAGCAGCTGGCATGCGCGGCGGCGATGAGCTCTTCGGGGTTGGTGCCTTTCTCATTTTCGAAGCGCGTGGCGAAGCCGTAGAATTGATCGGTAAGAACGCCGGATTGGGTGCTGACATGGCCGCGGCCTTCCTTGCCGAAACCTTCGTAGCGGGCGCTGCCCGTGCGAGTAGACATATATTCTCCCCCAGAAATCGTGGCGCGGCGGGCCAATCCCACCGCGCCACGGGTTAGATTACCGACAACGAACCTCGTTCTTGTCGACCGACGATCCGACAGCAGCGCCAGCTGCTGCGCCGAGCACAGTGCCGAGTACTTCGGAGCCGCCTGGAGCAATCAAATTCCCTAGCAGTCCGCCCGCGATACCGCCGACGATAAGCCCGGTCGTTCCATCGGAGCGGCGGCAATAATAGCGGCCATTCTCACCGCGATAGACCCGGTCATCGCGACCCAGGCGGCGCTCCTGATACTGGCGGTTGTCGCGGTAATAACGGTCGGCATAATAGCCGCCATATGCGGGATCGGGCCGGTTATAGTCATAATCGACATAGGCCGAAGAATAGCTGCGCGACGGCCCATATCCGTCACTCGTACAGCCGGTAAGGGCGGTGGCGGCAGCCAGCGTTGCAAGTACGATTCCACGCATTTTTCGTTACTCCCATCCTGTTTGGATGCTGAGGGAATGCATGGGCGCCAACAAAGGTTGCGCGACCGGTTTAGTTGCGGGCTTTGGGGCCACCTTCTGACGGGCTGGTCGGCGCGGCGGGGCGAAGTGCTTCGCGTTCGCTGGCCGGGACCGGAGCGGTGGGATCAGGGCGGAAATCCGCGATCGCACGGGTGCTGCCATCGGGGTGGGCATCGCCCATCAGATCGGTCGGCACGGTGCCTTCGGCCGGCTTGCGGAAGATGCGGAGCGCGCCCAGCACTGCCCCGCCGATCGCTGCGAGGATACCGGCGGCACCTGCGGCCTTTACCGGGGTAGGCGCTGCCTGAACGCGAGCGGCGAGCGTGGGAGCCGGTGCCGGGGCAGGCTTGGCGGCTTTGGCTGCGGCGGGCTTGCGCTTTGCCGCGGGCTTCGCAGCTGCCGGTTTTGCGGCGGCTGGTACCTTGGGCTTGGCGGGCGCCTTTGGTGCGGCTGTCTTTGCGGCAGGCTTGGCTGCGGTTTTCGGCGCGGCCTTTTTTGCTGCGGGTGCCTTGGGGGCTGCTGGCTTCTCGGCGGCGGGCTTCGCGGCGGCTGGCTTCGCGGCGGCGGGCTTCGTGGCTGCAGGCTTGCGGGCGGCAGGGGCTTTAGCAGCGGCGGGCTTTTTCACGGCTGGCGCCTTGGCGGCGGCGGCGGGCTTTGCAGCAGGCGTCTTCGCCACAGCGGGTGCCTTGGTCGCGGCGGGCTTGGTCGCAGCGGGCTTGGCCTTCGCGGCCGGCTTCGCTTCATCGTCAGCAGATGCTGCAGCCCCAGGCTTGGGCGCGGCGGCGCGCTTGGCGGTGGTGCGGCGCGTGGTGGCGCGGGGGGCGAGGGAGATCAATGACGTGGCGGCCACTGTTGGCGTTCACC
>JAZKJE010000006.1:114354-115103 GCA_040384525.1 Pseudomonadota bacterium | reverse complement strand
TGCTGTTGGTGGTCTTGCGCGTGGCCATGTGACTTCCCTGTCTCGGTTCGACCGAACAACAACTACGCGGCGTGCCTGTTCCGGGCAATCGTTACGGTGGCGATGATTTCACCCCCTTTGCTTGCCCGCAGTCAAGCGCTGCTGCACAAAAGGAGCATGATCCGCACTTTTCTTGCCGCAGCTATGCTGACCATCGCTCTGCCCGCCACCGCGCAGACCCCGTCAACTCCCGCCGCATTGGCCGGTATTACGGGGGTTACCGTCAAATATTATGACGTGACGGGGACGACGCCCGAGCAGATCCGCAAATCCAAGAAGGCCGCGCGGCCTGCGCTTCCGGACAATCCCGGCCAGCGTTTCGACGTGCTCAGCACCTGGAAGATCGAGACGAGCTGGGCGACCGAGCAGCGCGCGGCTGGATGCAGCGTGGTCGATGCCGAAGCGAAGTTTTCGGCCGAGGTGCGCCTGCCGCGGCTGGTGCCCGCCGAAGGCCAGGACGCCAAATTGCTCGCGGACTGGGCGGCGTTTGTCGACTCGATCGCGACTTATGAGGCGCAGTTCATCAGCTATGCTTCTGAACACGCATTCGATGTGGCGCGGGGGATTGAGGCGAGCAGCTGCGCAAAGGTGAATGATGCGAGCAGCAAGGGGATTGCCGCGGTGGCCAGCGAGGTCGCGGCGCTGCGGTCTAAATCCAAGCCCGTGAAGGGCCAATTCTAAAAGGGGCGCTTGGCGGCGCTGCGGGCGGA
>JAZKJE010000006.1:96654-114344 GCA_040384525.1 Pseudomonadota bacterium | reverse complement strand
AGAACCGCTTGCGCAGCGCCAGGCCCCAGGCGCGGTTCAGGCGGCTGCCATGTGGTGAGTGGATCACCAGCTGCATGCCGCCGGACTCGTCGAAGAAACGCTCCAGCACGATCTGGCGCTGCGGGCGGATGCCCGAAGCGCCGGAAAGGCTTTAGCCGAGGATCTCGCGGACCGCCGCGCGGGCGATGTCGCCCGGAGTTTCACCAATCGCGAAAAGGCGGCGGTGAAGCGGGATGCGGGGCGTGAGGGTCGGCTGACGAAAGTTACGAGTAATCTGCGTTTCGTGGATATTATCGAAAAAGTTCAACTTGGTTTCCTGTTTTGAGGTTTGAATAGCCGTTTCCCGGATGTGCAGAAACGCGCCTGATGGCGGGTGCTGAGCAGCGGGTTGGGCTGAAAGCAGCGCGCGTTCCGAAAGGAAGCCGCCAATGCTGGCGAGCGCTGCTTGAGGGGCATATAGCGGATAGGGTTAAGAAATTCAACCCTGCGCGGGTAAAGGCCAAGAGCGGCGGGCATATTGCGGCGCGGAAGTTGACACTAGGGTTACACTATCAGCGCTGTTTTTGCGGGCATGGCGGCCCTGTCAAAGCGCGGCGGGCTGAAACGGCTCGCGGCGCCAGCCAAGCAGGCGAAATCCTACATTGCAAGGCTGGCGCTTGAGACGCGTGGGTGATCGCACTCGGTGCCATGTCCCCCGGCGCGAGGCCGGGGGGATGGTGCGGGCGCGGCTAGTCGGCCAGCTTTGCCGGCACCTTGGCGCCGTTGTTGGCCAGCTCGTCCATCACGGCCTTGTGCAGCCAGATGTTCATCTCGGCGCTGCCGTCCGTCGCGCCGGTATAGCCCAGCTCGGTGGCGAGTTCCTTGCGGTTTTCCAGGCTGGAATCCAGATCGAGCAGCTTCATCAGATCGACGATCGACGTGCGCCAGTTGAGTTCGGGATTGCCCTTGGCCGCCAGCTTTTCGGTGAGGACGCGCTCTACATCGACCGGCTCGGCGGAGGCGGCGGGCGGTGCGGCCTGCTGGTTCTGCGGGGTGGGCGCAGTGGCGGTGGGGATGCTGGCGGGAGCCTGAGCGGGTTCGGGTGCGCTATCCTTGCCGAAAATCCCGCCGCCACGGCCCATAATGGCGTCCTTGATCCTGCTCATGATGCTCATGCCGATACCTCCCGGATGGCGGCGCGGGGATGCGCCGTGTGGGGAGGGTAACGCGCGAGGGCGGCAGTGGTTCGGCGAATGGGCGCGGCGCATATGGCGCGGATCAGCGCGGGCGGTGTTCGGTGCCTTCGCCGGGGGTGATGAAGATTGCGGTGCATGTGGTGCCGGGGGGTACGTCCGCAGTGTGCCACGTGCCGGGCGGGTTGATCGCGTAATCGCCGGGGGCGAGCGTCACGCTCTCGGTGGTGCCGTCGGCATGTTCCTGGTGGAGGGTGAGCGTGCCCGCGGTGCAGATCACCATCTCGGCGCCATGGGGATGGACTTCCCACATCGCCCAGCTCGCGGCGAAGTCATATTGCGAGACGAGGCGGCCTTCGATGCCGTCGGCGGCGTGGCGCTCGGCATAGGCGGCGTACCATTCCATGCCGGTGAAGGCGGGCTCGACGGTGGCGGTGGCGTTGCGGCCGAGATGGGCGGGGGAGGTGGGGAGATGGGGCATGGCGCAGCGGATGCTAGGATCTAGCGAAAGCTAAATCCAGCGCGGTGCGCAGCACAGGCGAGCCCGGCCGGCGGCGCTGCTTTGCCGCGGCGGGATCGTAAATCCGATTAGGCTTTGGCAGTGGTCAAAATTTGCTTTCATAGTTTGTTCGGCTAACTTGAACGAACTTGGGGGAGGTTGCGAGTGCCAGAGTTAAAGAAGCCCGACATGGTTGCGGTTCTGGCTCGGACGAACCTCGCTCGCCACATTGGTGGCTTTTTGCTTCCAGTCTTCGAAGCTGTCTCCAATTCAATTCATTCGATATCAGAGAAGTATCCTGCTGCCGACGTCCAACGGTTGGGGCGTATTGTCATTAAGGTCATAGACGGCAGTGACATCGATAAATTTTCGATCACCATTTCGGATAACGGGTCCGGATTGGACAAAAAGAATTTCGATGCATTTCTAACTCCGTTCACCGGGAACAAGCTCCGGAAGAACGGGAAAGGGTTTGGTCGATTCATCGCGTTCAAAGTTTTCGAACGAGTAGAATACGAAAGCTTGTTAGCGAACGAGGAGGTCACCTTTCGATTTTTGTTCGATGTTTATCAAGACGAAGAGGTTCAACGCCTTCGCGGCCGACGGGAGTTTCCGTACGAGGAGGGCTGCTCAGTTCGCTATTCCGATGTTCGCGCTGAGTATGTCAGTCGATGGCGCGAGCTTGGACAAAAATCATTCCTCGATAACCTAACGCAAAATTTTCTGACTTATCTCGTCAACGGATTTATGCCCGAAACGAAGGTAATCTATAATGGAGTAGAGACAGACCTTAGATCTCACTTCGTGACAGTTTTTCACCACGAGGAAAGCCATAATTTTGACCTTACATTGGACGGTCACAATTATAATTTCCGTCTAGACGTATCTCGGGCTGATCGAAATGCGCCATTCGAAAGACATGCGCTCCTCTTCTTTGCGGATAGTCGGATTTTGGGAAAGGGGCGTCCCATCGAAGCAAAGCTCGGTCGTGCCGCCTTTCAGCGTGCAGATGGAAGCGAGTACGTAGTTATCGCCTCAGTTAGCGGCGACTATCTCGATGAAAACGCAAATAACGATAGAACATTTTTGGAGGCCACAGAGAAAGATATCGCGGAGATCGTCGATAAAGCTTGCTCATTTATCATGGAGACCGAGAAGGATCAAAATGATCAAATCAAGATTGAGCAACGAGATAACGTAACAGAGATATTGCAATCGCACCCGTTGCTTAGATTTGGCCTCGCGGGTAAAACCGTTGAGCAGTATGTCGATAAAAAGCCAAATAATTGGAACGCAGAACGTTTTGTATCTGATCTTTCGGTTCAGAGACTTCGTGCTGAGAAAAGGTGGACCTCCTATTTGAAGGAGACATTCTCAGATGATGTTAAGTTTCAGGAAAGAAAGGACGAATTGCTTTCACAGGTCACAGATACGTATCGCGATGCCCTAAGTGAATACGTAGTGCATAGACGAGCTGTAATCGAAATTGCTGATCGATTGCGGAAGCTAGATTCTACAGATCGCATGCATCCCGAAGATGCGGTGCACGAACTTATATTTCCGAGAAACACGGACTCCACAACAACAAAGTACTATCAACACAATCTATGGCTTCTCGATGAGAGACTTTCGTTTGTCTCGTACGTATCGAGCGATCGAACGCTCCACGGTGGGCGTCGTTCAGCCGGAGATAAGGTAATTGATATTAGTTTCTATGATGAGGTGTTCGTTGCCGGTGGAGAGGGTACTTCAGCGGTCATGGTAGCAGAATTCAAGCGGCCTGGGCGGGACGACTACCGCGCTGGAAAGGATGGCTCCGACCCCGTTAAGCAGGTACAGGACACTGTCTTTCAGATTCGACAAAGGGGTTCATTTGTAACCAAAGATGGGGCAACTATAGAGGTCGCGCCGTCCACATTGATAACCGCTTTCATTATAGCAGACATCGAGCCCACTCTCAGGCAAGTCGGTGATTACTACGATTTTCAAACATCTTGGGACAATAAAAGCATGTTCCATTATCACAAGAAGAACAAAATATACACCGAGATATTCGGTTACAACAAGCTTCTTGAAGATGCGAAGAAGCGGAACGGGCCTTTCTTTGATGTTCTAATGAAGGATTTGGGAAACTAACGCGATCGTCACTCCGCGGCGACCGTCTCCCGCGCCACCTTCCGCTCCAGCAACGGCGCCAGATACCGCCCGGTAAAGCTCCGCGGCTCTTTCGCCACCACCTCGGGCGTGCCTTCCGCGACGATCTCGCCGCCCTTGACGCCGCCTTCCGGCCCCAGGTCGAGCACCCAGTCCGCGGTCTTGATGACGTCGAGATTGTGCTCGATCACCACCACGGTGTTGCCCTGCTCGACCAGCGCGTGGAGCACTTCGAGGAGCTTGCGGACGTCCTCGAAATGCAGCCCGGTGGTGGGCTCGTCGAGGATGTAGAGGGTCTGGCCGGTGGCGCGGCGGGCGAGTTCCTTGGCGAGCTTGACGCGCTGAGCTTCGCCGCCGGAGAGGGTGGTCGCCTGCTGGCCGACCTTGACATAGCCCAGGCCGACTTCGGCCAGCATCGCCATCTTGTCGCGGATCGGGGGGACGGCCTTGAAGAATTCGAAGGCGTCCTCGACGGTCATGTCGAGCACGTCGGCGATGCTCTGGCCCTTGAACTTCACTTCCAGCGTCTCGCGATTGTAGCGCTGGCCGTGGCAGACGTCGCAGGTGACGTAGACGTCGGGGAGGAAGTGCATCTCGATCTTGAGCAGGCCGTCGCCCTTGCACGCCTCGCAGCGGCCGCCCTTGACGTTGAAGCTGAAGCGGCCGGGCTTGTAGCCGCGCGCCTGGCTTTCGGGGAGGCCGGCGAACCAGTCGCGGATCTGGGTGAAGGCGCCGGTATAGGTGGCGGGGTTCGAGCGCGGGGTGCGGCCGATCGGCGACTGATCGATATCGATGACCTTGTCGAGATATTCGAGGCCGGTGACCTTGTCGTGCTTGCCGGCGAGGATGCGGGCGCCGTTGAGGCTGCGCGCGGCGGCGGCATAGAGCGTGTCGATGGTGAAGCTCGACTTGCCCGAGCCGGAGACACCGGTGATGCAGGTGAAGGTGCCGAGGGGGATGCTGGCGGTGACGCCGGTGAGGTTGTTGGCGGTGGCATTGTGCACGGTCAGCTTCTTGCCATTGCCCTTGCGGCGCTTGTCCGGGAGGGGGACCATGCGGCGGCCGGCGAGATAATCGGCGGTGATGCTGTTGGTGTTGGCGAGGACCTGTTCGAACGTGCCTTGCGCGACGACTTCGCCGCCATGGACGCCCGCACCCGGCCCCATATCGATGACGTAATCGGCGGTGCGGATCGCGTCCTCGTCATGCTCGACGACCAGCACGGTGTTGCCGAGATCGCGCAGGCGCCGGAGCGTCTTGAGCAGCATGTCGTTGTCGCGCTGATGGAGGCCGATGCTGGGCTCGTCGAGGACGTAGAGCACGCCGGAGAGGCCGGAGCCGATCTGGCTGGCGAGGCGGATGCGCTGGGACTCGCCGCCGGAGAGCGTGCCGCTGGTGCGGTTCAAGTTGAGGTAATCCAAGCCGACATTGTTGAGGAAGCCGAGGCGCTCGTCGATCTCTTTCAGGATGGCGCGGGCGATTTCGCGCTGCTGTTCCGTCAGGGTGATGGGGAGCAATTTGAACCATTCGAGCGCATCGACCACCGAGAGGCGCGTGGCGTAGCTGATGTCCCGGTCGGCGATCTTGACCGCGAGGGCCTCGGGCTTGAGGCGGGCGCCGTGGCAGGTCTCGCAAGCATGGCTCGCCTGATATTTGGAGAGCTCTTCGCGCATCCACGCGGACTCGGTGGAGAGCATGCGGCGGTTGAGATTGCCGATGACGCCTTCGAAGGGCTTCTTCACGTCGTACGACTTGCGGCCATCGACGAAGGTGAGCGTGACGGGCTTGCCGCGGGTGCCATGGAGGATCGTGTAATGGACTTCGGGGTCCAGATCCTTCCACGCCATATCGAGGCTGAAGCCGAATTCGCGGGCGAGGCTGCCGAGCACCTGCATGTAATAGGGGCTGGGCGGATTGGACTTGGCCCAGGGCACGATTGCGCCCTTCTTGATGGTGAGTTCGTGGTTCGGGACGACCAGATCTTCGTCGAACACGAGCTTTTCGCCGAGGCCGTCACAGGCGGGGCAGGCGCCTTGCGGGGCGTTGAAGCTGAACAGGCGCGGCTCGATTTCGGCGATGGTGAAGCCGCTGACGGGGCAGGCGAACTTTTCGGAGAAGACGATGCGATTGGCGGGGATGCCGGCGTTCTTCATCGCGCCCGCATCGGTTGCTTCGTTTTCGCGGCCGGGGGCGACGGCGTCGACCAGATCCACGTAAGCGAGACCTTCCGCCAGCTTGAGCGCGGTTTCGAAGGATTCCGCCAGGCGCGTGGCGATGTCGCCACCGACGACCAAGCGATCGACCACGACTTCCACGTCATGCTTGAACTTCTTGTCGAGCGCGGGGGCTTCCTCGATCAGGTACGTCTCGCCGTCGATGCGGACGCGCTGGAAGCCGGCTTTCTGCCACTCCTGCAGCTCCTTGCGATACTCGCCCTTCCGGCCGCGCACGACGGGGGCGAGGAGGAGCAAGCGGGTGCCTTCGGGCAGGGTCAGGACGCGATCGACCATCTGGCTGACGGTCTGGGCCGCAATGGGCAGGCCGGTGACAGGTGAATAGGGCACGCCGACGCGGGCCCATAGGAGCCGCATATAATCGTAGATCTCGGTGACCGTCGCGACCGTGGAGCGCGGATTGCGCGACGTGGTCTTCTGCTCAATGCTGATCGCCGGGCTCAGGCCCTCGATATGATCGACATCCGGCTTTTGCATCAGCTCCAGGAACTGGCGGGCATAGGCGCTCAGCGATTCCACATAGCGGCGCTGGCCCTCGGCATAGATGGTGTCGAACGCCAGGCTGGACTTGCCGCTGCCCGAGAGGCCGGTGATCACCGTGAGGGTGTCGCGCGGGATGTCTATATCGACATTCTTGAGGTTATGCTCGCGCGCGCCGCGGACGGTAATATGAGTCAGAGCCATATTGGGTGTTCTATCTTCGTTCTTTTGGGAATGCCAGAGGATGAAGATAGGAACGCTACGCGCCTCGCGCCAGTTGCTTGGGGTTCCTCCAAAATGGATCGCCAAACTCGATCAGCCTCCACAAGCCGTCTTTGAATAGCGCGCTAGGCTGCCCGTCTGCTTTGGGGGAGGCGGGCGATGAGCAAGCTTTATTATGGGGACAATCTGGATGTGCTTCGTCAGCACATTCGCGATGAGAGCATCGATCTCGTCTATCTGGATCCGCCGTTCAATTCGAACGCCGGCTATAATGTGCTGTTCAAGGCGGCTGACGGGGTGGGCTCCGATGCGAGCATCGAGGCATTCGACGACACTTGGACGTGGGGGGAGTCTTCGCAGAACGCGCTGATGGACATTGCCGGCGGGAGCAATCGATCCCTGCAGGTTATGATGCAGGCGATGCACAGCGCAATCGGCGAGAATCCGCTGATGGCCTACCTCGCGATGATGGCGGTGCGGCTGGTAGAACTGCACCGCACGCTCAGGCCGACGGGGTCGCTATATCTGCACTGCGATCCGACGGCTTCGCATTATCTGAAGCTGGTGCTGGACGCGGTGTTCGGGCCGACCATGTTTCGCAGCGAAATCATCTGGCGGAGGACCAATGCGCACAACAAGCTGAAGACGCAATACGGCCCGATCCACGATGTCATCCTGTTCTATTCGAAATCAGACGACATGTTCTTTCATCCGGGTACGCGGCCATATTCGAAAGGATATATCGAGGGCAGGTTCACCAAGCAGGACCATCGCGGCCGTTACCAGACCAATTATCTTACCGGACCAGGCACCCGGAAAGGGGAAAGCGGCCAGAGTTGGGGCAATTTCGATCCGACAGTGGCTGGCCGCCATTGGGCGATACCAAACTCCCTGCGCGAGTTCCTCCCAGATCGGGGAGCGGGGCTATCGAGCCATGCGCAACTCGACCTGTTGCTCAAGGAAGGGTTGATCGTCTTTCCCAAAAAGGCAGGCGGCCAGCCCATGTACAAGCAATTTGTCGGGAACGGCGTGCCCTATCAGGATATTTGGGCCTACCAACCGAATACGCGGGGCTCGCTGTACGGCACCGACGAAAATATCGATCAAGACGTCAAATATCTGGAGGACGAGCCGGAGCGGCTGAAATATCCGACGCAAAAGCCGGTTGGATTGCTCGAGCGTATCATCCGGACGTCCTCCAATCCTGGCGATGTCATCCTCGATCCCTTTTGCGGCTGCGGCACTGCCGTCGATGCTGCGCAGAAGCTCGACCGGAAATGGATCGGGATCGACGTAACGCATATCGCCATCGGGATGATCGAAAGCCGGATGCATGAGGGCTATCCGGGGATCGAGTTCGAGACGATCGGCGTGCCCAAGGACCTTGCCAGTGCCGAGCGATTGGCTGTGGAGGACCCGCACCAGTTCCAGCAGTGGATATCGTGGCAGGTCGGTGGCTTCCCGCGCGAGAAGAAGGGTGGAGACAAAGGAGTCGATGGCTGGTTCAATTATCTGGCCGCCAAGGGACGGATCGAGACCGGGGTTATCAGCGTGAAGGCCGGCGACCATGTGAACCCGAATATGGTGCGCGATCTGGGCCGCGTGATGGAGCGCGACAAGCACCGCTTCGGGCTGTTCGTGATGAAAGGTGCGCCGACCAAAGGCATGCGCGATGAGGCCGCCTCACAGCCGGTGATCGAGACCGAGTTCGGGCGGTTTCCGGCGCTGCAGTTCGTCACCTTGTCAGATTTGTTCGCTGGCCTGAAGCCGAAGCTGCCACCGCTGATCAGCCCGGTGAAGAAGGCTTCCCGGGTTGAGACACGGGCTTCGCATCAGCCAGGTGCGCAGGGCAATTTGCTTTAGGCGCGCGGTATCAATGCGCGGGACTATCCGCTGTGGCAGGCTTTTTGGGAATCATGTGCATCACGCCGACGATCACCCCGCCGACGAACAGCCCGGCAATTGCCGACCCAATCGCGCCGATCAGCCATTCGATCACGCCTTGGCCAACAGGCGAGGCATGCGCGGCGACCTTGGCGAGGTGGTGGACGAAGTGCGGGATCGCGCCGAGGCCGAATTCTTCCAGCCCGTGGAGGATGATGCCGCCGCCGACCCAGGCCATTGCGGCGACGCCGATATTGGCGAGCGCGGTGAGCAGGATCGGCATCGCCTTGACCAGACCGTGGCCGATCGCGCGGGCAGTTGCCGAGGCGCGCTTGCTGAGGTGGAGCCCGATATCGTCCATCTTCACGATCACCGCGACCACGCCATAGACGCCTGCGGTGATTGCGACGGCGACGGCGGCAAGCACAAAGGCACGCATGATGAGCGACAATTCGGGCAGATCGGCGAGGGCGATTGCCATGATCTCTGCCGAGAGGATGAAATCGGTGCGGATCGCGCCGCCGACCTGTCGCGCTTCCAGCTCAGCCGGGTCGTCTATCGCGGCGACTTCTTCGGCGTGGTGGACGCCGGTGAGGGCTTCGAAGATCTTTTCCGCCGCTTCGAAACACAGATAGCTGCCGCCGATCATCAGCAAGGGCGTGAGCGCCCAGGGGGCCAGTGCGCTGAGTGCGAGCGCGGCGGGAAGGATGAAGAGCAGTTTATTGCGCAGCGATCCCACTGCGATCTTCCAGATGATCGGCAATTCGCGATCGGGCGAGAGGCCGACAACGTAGCGCGGGGTGACCGCAGTATCGTCGATCACCACGCCCGCCGCCTTGGTGCCCGCGCGCCCGGCGGCGGCGGCGACATCGTCGATCGAAGCGGCGGCCAGCTTGGCCAAAGCGGCCACATCATCCAGCAGCGCTACGAGTCCGCCCGGCATTTCATTTCCTCAACCTGGTGATATTGTGCGCCAACGCGCGCGGCGCAAATTGGTTTAACTCTGAACGCTGACCCCGAACGGCACCACGCGGTTTAGCGCGACATGGCCGATCTCGCAGCGGCCGAGATAGGGCACGCCCATTTCCTTGCACCAGCGATTGATCATGAATTCGTCGCTCTCGCCGAAATCCACATCGTTCTTCACGGTATCGCTGATCGCGCCGAGGCGGACGCCGGCAATGCCCTGTAGCTGGGTGGCGTGAGCCATGGTGAAGAGCATGCGATCGACGCGGTAGGTCGGCTCTCCGACTTCCTCGATCATCAGCACGTGATCGGTGAGATCGGGCATCCACGGGGTGCCGATCAGCGCGGTGAGGATCGAGAGGTTGAAGGCAGCGGCGGGGCGGCCGTCGAGCAATGTCGGCTCCAGCGCCTTCTTGTCCTTGTCGATCATCCAGCCGAGCGCCCAGCCGGTATCCGCGCCCTTGTCATTCTTGCCCATGCCGCTCGCCATCGATGCGTGGACCGGAAAGCCGATGCGGCGAGCGTAAAGCGCGCCGAGCAGGAAACCCATGTCGGAGAAGCCCATATAGGTCTTGGTCTTCGCGGCGGGCCCCAGATGCGGCATCACCATTTCGAGAATACGGTTCGAGCCATAGCCGCCGCGCGCGAACCAGATCGCGTCGATGGCGGGGTCGTTGGCATATTCGAGGAAGGCGGCGGCGCGGACTTTGTCGGGTCCGGCGAAATGCCCCTCGGTCACGAAACATTGCGGATGGAAGACGATGTCGTGTTGCGGATAGGTGAGCGCCATGAACGCAGCCATTCGCGCTGCGCTCTCCTGGCTGACTGTCCGTGCCGGTGCGACGACTCCGATGCGCATATGCTTGCCCCTTCCCTTCAAACTGGCGATAGCGCGAGGCCATGGAACATCGCAAACCTTACTTCTTTGTCGGGATAGGCGGATCCGGAATGTTGCCGCTGGCGATGATCCTGGCGGGGCAGGGCGCGCGCGTCTCCGGGTCTGACCGCAGCCTGGATTCGGGGCGGCTGCCGGCGAAGTTCGACGATCTGGCGAAGCGCGGCGTGACGCTGTTTCCGCAGGATGGCAGCGGGATCGAGGGCGACCAGATCGTGGTTGCTTCGGCAGCGATCGAAGACACCGTGGCGGACATTGTCGCGGCAGAAGCAGCCGGGTGCGCGCGGATGACGCGGGCGGAATTGCTCGCCAGCCTGTTCAACGCAGCGCCGATGTCGATTGGCGTGGCCGGGACGAGCGGCAAATCGACCGTGACCGGCATGATCGGCTGGATCCTCCATGCGATTGGCCGCGATCCGACAGTGATGAACGGCGCGGTGATGAAGAATTTTGCTAATCCCGATGCGCCGTTTGCGAGCGCATTGGTGGGGCAGGGGGACGATTTCGTCAGCGAAGTCGATGAGAGCGACGGCTCCATTGCGCTGTATTGGCCGAAAGTGGCGGTGCTCAACAATGTGAGCCTGGATCACAAGACGCTGGAGGAATTGCGCGACCTGTTTGGCGCGTTCGCGGCCAAGGCAGTGACGACGGTGGTCAATGTCGGCGATGCGGAAAGCGCTGCGCTGGCGATGGCGCTGGATCGCAAGCTGACATTTGCGGTGGAGGGTGAGGCCGATCTGGTTGCGCGCAATCTCAGCCCCCAGGCTTATGCGGTCGAGTTCGATCTGGAGACGGCGGGGGAGACGCACCGTGTTTCGCTGGGCGTGCCGGGGCGGCATAATGTGGCGAACGCGCTGGCCGCGATTGGCGCGGCGACAGCGGCGGGCGTGCCGCTCGGCGATGCAGTGCGCGCGATCGAGGGGTTTGCGGGGCTCAAGCGGCGCTTCGAACTGGTTGGCGAGGCCAATGGCGTGGCCGTGATCGACGATTTCGGGCACAATCCCGACAAGATCGCCGCCACCATCGATACCTTGCGTGCATTCCCGGGGCGCTTGCTGTTGCTGTTCCAGCCGCATGGATATGGCCCGCTCAAGGTGATGCGGCGTGAGCTGGTTGCGATGTTCGCCAGCAAACTCGGTGCAGACGATCTGCTGGTGCTGCCCGACCCGGTTTATCATGGCGGCACGACGACGCGCGAAGTGACCAGCGCGCATATCATTGCGGACATCGCAGCGACGGGGCGGCAGGCGCTGCACATCCCCGATCGCGCGGCGGCGGCGGCGCATCTGGTGGCGAACGCAAAACCGGGCGACCGCATCGTACTGATGGGCGCGCGCGACGACACGCTGAGCCTGCTCGCGGCGGAAATGGCGCAGACGCTCGCGCGCTGATCCAGGTTAACCTGCATTACTCGGCAGGTAATGGACAGTGCCCCGCTAGGCGCTCATCATAGGCCAGATAGTCGGGGAGTCGGCCGCGTGACGCTGATGCAATCCTTCTGGTGCATGCTGGGCAAGCACGAGCGCAGCCGCGGGCAAGCCCGGGACGACGGCACGATCTTCCGCTCGATTTGTCGAGGCTGCAGGAAGCCGATGCACCGTACGGCAAAGGGTTGGGTGATCGACGCCGACACGGACAATTCAACGAAGACCGACCGCTAAAGCGCAGCGCGCTTTACACAAAGGTTGGCTAGCTTTCCTTTGTGGAAAGCAAAGTGGACATTATATACATGACAAAGCAACCTGATACGCCTACCCCCTCCGGGGACAGGCCGGCGTTTGAAATCACTCAGGAGATGGTGGCGGCGGGTATAGAAGCTCTCGCCTCATACGAGCATTCTTCGTCAGCGGCGGCGGCAGAGGCGGTTTATCGGGCAATGGACGCTGCGGCCCCGGGAAATTGCAAAGGTGCGAAAACCTGAGGCCCGTCGCGTATATCGCACCGCCGTCAGACCATTTGACGAAATTTTCAAGATCGGCAAGCGCAACCGTAGCATGCCAGTCTCTGACGTTCGATCGAGCGCTGGTTGTTGTGAAGCAAGCGATATACTTATCGGGGCTGGGCTCTGCTAGTTTTTCGGGAACAACCATGTGTATATTGTGAATATAGGTGTTCCGATAGGCGAGCACGCCATCAAACAGCTTTGCACAATGCACTAGGGCTCCTTCGTCCTTACCTCTGAATATGTCATTTCCGAACGCCCGTAATGCATCAGCCAGTTGCCTCGATCCCAACTCCGCTGTCAGTATCTCGCCCCGCATATCGAACGGGTTTCCGCTGCGAACCAGCTCAGTGAGGAGCTGCTTCACGGCGCGTTCGAACGAGTTCCATTGGAAAACCGCCCACCCCAGCGTAAGTATGAACTCCCGGAACTCAGGGGGGCTGTCAGCGAGGAGAGGTTTATCCATGGAACGTGATGCCCGAGAAGATGATGTGCTGCGCAGGATGCTCAGCACCCCGCCAACACCGCACCCTAAGCCGGAAGAGTCAAGCGAGCCTCGGCGGCGGGGACGGCCAATCAGCCCGAACGGCAAAGAAAATCGCGGTTAGAAAAAAGATTCGACCTTTCGTGATCGCCTAACTTAGTTAGCGATAGGGGAGGACTAACGATGACAGTTATGGAAGAAGCCGCTCGGTTCAAATCATGGGCTGCTGAACAGGGCATTCTTACCTATCGCCCGCCCGATGAGGATCTTGGGCAGAACGATGAGCAGTTGCAGGCTTTAGTCGAGACTAATGAACCTGCCGCCGTCGCGGGCATTCTAAACCATCGTAAAATCAATCTTGTTCTGGCAAGCCCAGAGCGCAACGAGATAGTCGTTTGCACTCATCAAAAGCTGACTCAAAAAGAGATAGAAACGCTCCCAACGGAGTCTGAGGGTGGAGCCACGTTCCGCTACATCAAAGCCCATCCGCCCCAGATCCGGATTCCCGCTAGTTCCGGAACCGCGACAGGCACATTTACGCTCCACAACGGGCTTTACACTTGCGGTTCCTCAATCTCGGTCGGAAACTCTGTATCAGCGGGCACTCTTGGGTGCATCGTTCAGGATGCAGCAGGACAGCTCTACGGATTGACTAACAACCACGTTACGGGGGGATGCGGCTACTCCGAAGTAGACGTGCCGATCGTTGCTCCTGGGTTGCTCGACGTTCGGCCCGGCAGCCATAACCCGTTCACACTCGGTCATCACGCCGTCGTTGCGTCGTGGATCACAGGTATTCCGGATAACATCGACGCTACTGGCAACATCGACGCCGCCATGTTCAAGCTACATGATCCGACGTTGATCAGTTCAATGCAGCGCGGAGCTTTCGATACCCCTACCGCGCTAGCCGCGCCCGCGACGGGAATCGCGGTTCGAAAGGCAGGAAGAACTACCGGCGTTACTAGTGGAACAATCTTAGGTAAATCTGTCGGCTTTGAACCGGTATCTATGGAAGTTCCGGCGTTCCGTGGAGTGGTTTACTTTCATGAAGTTCTGGTAGCTCAAGGGAATTTAGGACAGCCATTTGCAGACCGCGGCGATTCTGGCTCTTTAGTTACAACCACTGACGCCAATGGGAATCTGCAGGCAGTCGGGTTAGTCTACGCCGTTTCTGCCGACAAAGCCTTGACATTCATCATTCCAATCGAAAGAATCCTTAACAGCTTCAACGTAACGTTGGTGAGTGGTCACAACATTTGATATGAAACCGGAGCAAGCAGCCAGCCTGCTGCTTGGCGGGCTTGGCCTACCACGGTGGGCAGCGTCGGTGCTCGTCCGGGGGAGCGAGCTGTTAGTATGGGTGGACGACGATTGGAGCGGCGAGATGCCGCGCGTCCCCCTTCAGTTCAAAGGCTTCCCTGTAAAAGTTGAGCGCCGACCAAAGATTATCGCGACCCGCTAGTCCTTAGGGATCATCCACGGCGCGAGCATCCAGCGCGTTCCGTAAGCGCCGCCCTTGAAGGTGCGCTTACGGCCTAGAGCGCGGTGCTTAGGCTGCGACTGAACCAACCCGCCGATAGGTCAGGCGCTTGCCCGCGATGCCGAGCAGGGCAATGTTTGCGCGGGCGTCATCGTCCACACCGCAAGCGATGCGGTTGGTGTAGCGGAAATCGAACTCGGCAAGGTAGCGCTGCAAATGCTGCGAACCGCAATGCTGGTAGATGCCGCGCATGCCGCGCTTGAAGATGCCGAAGAAGCCCTCAATCGTGTTCGTGTGGATCGTGGCGTCGGCGCGCTTCACATATTCGCCGCGAGCGTGGTCAACGTAATCGTGCGAGGCGTAGCTCTTGCCGACTGCCTTATACATCTGGGCGCCGTCCGTCATAAGACGGGCTTCCGGGGCAACGTGCTTGGCGAGGATCGGGGCGATTGCAGCGGCGGTGAAGGTGCCGGTGAAAACGATGCTGGTGGAGCGGCCCGTCGCGCGATCGACAAGCGACAGCACCTTGTTCTTGTTGTGGATCGCCATGCGGCTGACACCGGGGACGCGGCCAATGTAGGTTTCATCGACTTCCACCATCGTGCCGCCGCCGCCCATGGGGGTATCGTCGGTCGAGATCATGGCTTCGCGGATGCGGTGCGCCATGAACCATGCCGTCTTGTAGGTGACGCCAAGCATGCGGTGGAGCTGGTGGGCCGAAATGCCCTTCTTGCTCGACACGATCAGGTGATTTGCGAGCAGCCACTTGTTGAGCGGAACCTTGCTGTCTGCGAACACGGTGCCAACGGTGACGGTGAACTGCTGACGGCATGCGTTGCACTGAATGACGCCCTTGCGGATCGAACCCTCAGGGTTGCGCTTCGAGGGCTTGCCGCGCTGATCAGGAAGGCGCTTCGCGTCGAGGCAACCGCAGTGCGGGCACACCGGACCTTCCGGCCAACGCAGGGCTTCCAGATGCTCGCGGGCGGCGTCTGTGTCGGTAAAGCGGGGGGCGGTGATGTTCGTCATGCCCTCTTATGGGGCCGTCACCGTTGCTTTGTCAAGTATATAATGTCCAGCAAAGTTGACATATCGCGCCTCGTAACGTAAAGTTCCCTTTACTGATTCGAAAGGGAGCTTGACATGAAGACCACAACCGCCGCTGGGCGCCGCTATCTCAAGCGGTTCTGGCCGACGATGATCGCCTATGTCGTTGCGTTGTTCAGCGCGACCTGGGCGATCCGCCATTATGACCCGCACGGCTTGGCTTTGGTCGTGCTTTCTATCCTGCCTGCGCTTCCCGTGATCGCCGCAATTGGCGTGATGGGGCTCTACATCGTTGAAGAGAATGACGAGTATCTGCGCCAGCGAGTTGTCACCGGCATGCTCGTCGGGATCGGCTTTTCGCTGAGCGTGATGACGGCGTGGGGCTTTATGGAAGAGGCCGGGGTGCTGCCGCATCTGCCGGGGTATTTCGCCTTCATTCTGTGGTGCGCCGGTTGGGGCGTGGGACAATGCGTAATGGGCTTGCGCGAGCGGATGAACGGAGGGGCGAGTGAATAACCGCCTTCGCGTGCTGCGCGCCGAACGCGCGTGGAGCCAGCAGGATCTGGCCGAGCGGCTCGAAGTTTCGCGCCAAAGCGTCAACGCCATCGAGACCGGCCGCTACGATCCGTCGCTGCCGCTCGCCTTCAAGATCGCCGATCTGTTTGAAATGGCGATCGAGGACATCTTCACCAATCCATCCAGGGAAGCTTCGAAATGATCCGCCATTTTCGTAACGCTGCATGCCGCAAGGGCCGGTTGCCCATATTCGCCATCATGGTCGCGATCTGGGCGGCAAATGGCTCGCCCGGCTTCAGTGCGCCGGTCGCTCAGCCAGCGGCGCAGACTGCCCCGGCGAACCTGATCCAGATGGAACACATCTCGGTGCAGGTGATTGGCAAGGGCAGCCCGGTAATCCTGATCCCCGGCCTCTCCAGCCCGCGCGCCGTGTGGGATGGCGTAGCGCCCGAACTGGCGAAGAACCACGCGGTGTATCTGGTGCAGGTGAACGGCTTTGGCGGCGACGATCCGCGCGCCAATCTGCAGCCCGGCGTGATCGACGGGATGATCGCCGACCTGCACACGCTGATCGCGGACCGCAAGCTGGTGAAGCCGGCGGTGATCGGCCATTCGCTGGGCGGGCTCGCCACATTGATGCTGGCGAAGGCGCATCCGGGCGACGTCGGCAAGGCGCTGATCGTCGATGCCTTGCCCTTTGTCGGATCGGCATTTTTCCCCGGATCGACCGTGGAGAGCGTGAAGCCGCAGGCCGAAGCGATGCGGGCGCAGATGGCGAGCCTGTATGGCAAGCCGATGCCGGAGATGGTGCTGAACGCGATCGCGAATAACAACGCGCTCAAGCCCGCGTCTCGCGAGACGATCAAAGGCTGGATGGCAAAGGCCGATATGCGCGTCTCCGGACAGGCGATGTACGAGGATCTGCAGGTCGACCTGCGCGGGCAGTTAAGCGCGATCACTGCGCCGGTGACGGTGCTGGTGCCATGGACTGCGGCGCGCGGATCGCAGGCGGTGGAGCTGTATCGCGGCGAATATGCCGGCACAGCCAGGCTGACCGTGACGGGCGTGGAGGACAGCGGCCATTTCATCATGCTCGACCAGCCCGAAGCATTCCGCACCGCGCTGATGGCATTCGTAGCGAGCTGATCAAAGGCGGAGCCCCGGGGGCTCATGAAAACCCGGGGCTCCTGGCTCGCTTAAGTGATCGGGCGCGAGATGGTTCCGCCGAAAGGTGGGCCAGCCTCAATGGCCATTGTCGCTCCAATGCGGCGGGTCGCTGAGCAGTTTGATGACGCCATAGGTCGCGCCGATCTTGTGCATTTCGGTGTTGGCGTCGCCGGAGCGCGGGGTGGTGAGGGGGCGCTTCTTGCCGGTCTTGTCCTTGACCTCGATAGTGCCGGTCCAGCCGATCGTCATATCGACTGCGCGGCCCTCGATATGAAGCGAGGTGAGCGAGGGCTGGAAGGCGATGCCGAACAGATCGGACATTTCCTTCGCGCCCTTTCTGGATTTGGCGAGGTCGCCGTGATCCCAGCGGATCGCGAGGCCGGCTATCGCTGGCACATCCTTGGGGGCGACTTCTCCGCGCGAGACGCGCCAAGAATAATGCATCAGATGCGCGCGGGTGCGGTTTCGGCGGGTGGCTGAGACCGTGACCTTGGCGCCGCCGGCCTTCATCGCATCGACGAACGCGGCAGTCCGCTCCTTGAAGG
>JAZKJE010000006.1:89474-96644 GCA_040384525.1 Pseudomonadota bacterium | reverse complement strand
TGCATCCACTGCGGCAAAACCACCGTGAGCATCTCCTCTCCATGGCCGCCCGTTCTATGCCCTCATTGCGGGCACTTAGTTCGACCTATGACGCACGTTAAGAAAACATGGAAATAACGCATGGCATTCGCGCCGGGCAACAAGCTTTCCAAGGGCAGGCCGAAAGGGGCAGTAAACAGGCGCACGCAAGAGGTCCGAGAGCTTCTCGCTATTCGGATATTTGGCCTGATTGGCATTCCACCATGCCGCGCCGCTCAGCGATGCCTGGGAGCCCTGACCGGTGGAAAGCGCAGTCCAGGTCTTGCCGCCGGGGGTGACGAGGCCATCTGGCTTTGCGAGGCCGACGACTTGCGCCTGATAGGCGGTGATCGCGGCGATGGTGCGCGGGCCGCAATCGCCATCGGTCGGCAGATCGGGTTGGCCGGTGGCATCCAGCCAGTCGTTGAGGAGGTGCTGGACGACGATCACGTCCGCGAGATCGTTGACCCCGCTTTTGCCCACCGATGCGCCGATCGCCATGCCCGCCTCCCCGCTGTGATGCAGGGAGGCGTAACGGGCGATTTCCTACATTGCTAGTTGCCGAAGACGCGGGCGAAGATCGTGTCGACTTGCTTGAAGTGGTAGCCGAGGTCGAACTTGTCCTCGAGCTCTTCGTTCGAGAGCGCCGCGGTGACTTCGGGGTCTGCCTTGAGCAGTTCGAGCAGCGAGAGTTCGCCGTCGCTTTCCCACACCTTCATCGCGTTGCGCTGGACGAGGCGGTAGCTGTCCTCGCGGCTGACGCCGGCCTGCGTGAGAGCAAGCAGGACTCGCTGCGAGTGGACGAGGCCGCCCATGCGATCCAGATTCTTCTGCATGCGCGCAGGATATACGAGGAGCTTGTCAATCACGCCGGTGAGGCGGGCGAGGGCGAAATCGAGGGTGATCGTCGCGTCGGGGCCGATATAGCGCTCAACCGAGGAGTGGCTGATGTCGCGCTCGTGCCACAGCGCCACGTTTTCCATCGCGGGCACGACGGCGCCGCGCACGACGCGAGCGAGGCCGGTGAGGTTTTCGGTAAGTACCGGGTTGCGCTTGTGCGGCATCGCCGACGAGCCCTTCTGGCCGGGCGAAAAATACTCTTCGGCTTCGAGGACCTCGGTGCGCTGGAGGTGGCGGACTTCGGTGGCGAGGCGCTCGATCGAGCTGGCGATTACGCCCAGCGTGGCGAAGAACATTGCGTGGCGATCGCGCGGGATGACCTGGGTGGAGACGGGTTCCACCGAAAGCCCGAGCTTGGCGGCGACATGCTCTTCGACGCGCGGATCGATATTGGCGAAGGTGCCAACCGCGCCCGAGATCGCGCAGGTGGCGATATCTTCGCGAGCCGCGATCAGGCGCTTTTTGGCGCGGGCGAATTCGGCATGCGCTTCGGCGAGCTTGAGGCCAAAAGTGACCGGCTCGGCATGGATGCCGTGGCTGCGGCCGATTGTCGGCGTGAGCTTGTGTTCCTTGGCGCGGCGCTCAAGCACCTCGAGCAGCTTGTCGAGATCGGCGAGGAGGATGTCCGATGCGCGCGCGAGCTGGACGGCGAGGCAGGTGTCGAGCACGTCCGAGCTGGTCATGCCCTGATGCATGTAGCGCGCTTCGTCGCCGACCTGTTCGGCAACCCAGGTGAGGAACGCAATCACGTCATGCTTGGTGACGGCTTCGATGGCGTCGATTGCCGCCACGTCGATGGTCGGATTGGTCGCCCACCATTTCCACAGCGCGTCGGCGGCGGCCCTGGGCACCACGCCGAGGTCAGCCAGCTTTTCCGTCGCATGCGCCTCGATCTCGAACCAGATGCCGAGGCGCGTCTCGGGCGACCAGATCGCAGTCATTTCGGGGCGGGAATAGCGGGGGACCATCGGGAGCCTTTCGGTGAGGAGTCCCGCGGCCCCCTAGCAAGCAGCCTCTAGACTTGCCAGCGGAAGCGGCCGGTGATCGGCCAATCGAGCAATACATCGGCCTCGCGCGTGCCTGCGCCGATATTGTGGACGACCAGCGGCGCCTTTGCGCCAGTCCTGTCCGAAACCACCCCGATATGCGGGTATTTGCCTGCGACCATCGACGTGAAGATGTCGCCCGGCTGCCAGCCGCTACCGTCTGGGGGCACGGCCACGCGCGCGCCGTGGCGGGTGAGGAATTTGGCGAGATTGGGCACGCGGCGGTGATCGATGCTGCGATCGGTGCGGCTGAGGCCCCAATTGTTTGGATATGCGGCGAAGTCCTTGCGCATGTCTGCGTTGACCAAGGCTTGCAGATCGATCCCGAAGGCATCGCGATAGGCGCGGATCACCACGTCCGTGCACACGCCTTTCTCGCGGGGGACGTCGCCGCTCGGAAAGGCGAGGGCCGTGTAGGCGGGGTCATAGCGGAGCGTCACGCCGATCTGCGCGCGGGCGGCGGCAATCAGCTTGGCGGCCTGGGGGCTGAGCCTGAGGCGCGGATCGCCGGGCTCGGGCGTGGCGCGGGCGGTGGGCGTGGATGCGATGCCGCATCCGGCGAGTCCGGTTGCGAGGCCAAGGATCAGTGATCTGCGATCAAGCATTGCCGCATCATGCGCGAGCCGTGGCCCGAACGCCACACGGCAAACGAAATGCGATGAGGCGGGATTTGAGAGGGATGGATTGAGGGATTAGGGGATGAAAAGCGGAACAACACCCCCAGATTATAAGTTGATACGATAAGCAGTTTAACCGCGAAATGCCGCTGCCGCTAAATAGTGGCGCAGCATAACGAAGGAGAGCGTAAAATGTTGAAGTCAATTCTACTTGCATCGTCTATGATTGTTGCTGCACCTGTCTTTGCGCAGGATGCTCCCGCTACGAGCGAGTCGCAGCCATCCCAGGTTGCGCCGGCGACTAATGCTGAAACGCCGGTGACCGATGATGCGGCGCCGGATGCCACGACCGAGCAGACCGCGACTGCGGCCGCCACTCCGGCACCCATTGCCGAGACGGCGCAGCCGACCGCAATGGCGACGCAACAGACTCCTGCTACCCCGGCTCAGCCCGCAGCTGAGACCGCTGCAGCCCAGCCTGCCCCAACAGAGCAGCCTGCGTCGAGCCAGGAACAGGTTGCCATGGCTGTTGGTCGCGATTTCGGGACCTATGACACGGATGCCGATGGCGCGCTGAATGCCGCCGAGTTCGGCACGTGGATGGGCACTCTGCGCAAGGCCGCCGAGCCGACGTTCGTCGCGGAATCGCCTGAGGCCAAAACTTGGGCGGCGCAGGCCTTTACCTCGGCGGATGCCGATAAGAGCGCCAGCGTGAATAAGCAGGAACTGACCAAGTTCCTCACGCCGAAAGCTTCGTAACCCCTAACGCTGTACGCATGGCGTTACTCCCGACGCCCGCCGGACTTGCCTCCGGCGGGCGTTTGGCTGTGCGGCCTAGATCAGGCCTTGGGCGCGCAGGCTCGAATGGCCGCTCGCGCCCATGATGATGTGGTCATGAACGGCGATATTCAGCGGCTTGCCCGCTTGGGCGATCTGGCGGGTGATCTCGATATCGGCGCGGCTGGGGGAGGGATCGCCCGAGGGGTGGTTATGGACGAGGATCAGCGCCGCAGATTTAAGTTCCATCGCGCGGCGGACGACTTCACGGACATAGACTGCGGCTTCGTCAATCGAGCCTTCGCTCATTACTTCGTCGCGGATCAGCATATTCTTGGAATTGAGGTGGAGGACGCGGAAGCGTTCATTGCCGTGATGCGCCATGTCGGCGCGCAGATAATCGAGCAAGGCCTGCCAGTTCGCCAGCACTGGCTTTTCCGCGACCTGGGCGCGGAGCAGGCGGAGCGCTGCGGCATGGGCGATCTTGATCGCAGCGGCTGAGGTTTCGCCCATGCCCTTTACCCGGGCAAGCGCATCCGGATCGGCGGTGAGCACGCCCGCGATCCCGCCAAATTCGGTGAGCAACGCCTTTGCCAGCGGCTTGGTGTCGCGGCGGGGGATCGCCAAAGCCAGAATATATTCGACCAGTTCGTGATCAAGCAGGGCATCCGCGCCGCCTTCGAACATCCGCTGGCGCAGGCGCTTGCGGTGGCCATTATTATCGGGAGCTTCGGACATTTTCGAAGGGGTATCGAGAGTGTTGCGGACGCGCAATCTCCCACTTCCCTCAGAAGCGTTTGGTTGCAGTGCGGCACTGGAGTTGACTCACCCTTTCACCCTGCTAAAGCGCCCGTGCCTTGGCGGGCTCGCCTTTGGGCACAAGCGCTTGGCCCTGCCGGAAACGGCGTGTGGGAGAAGCGATTTGGCCGAAGAAAAGCCCGGACTGGACCCCTTGCCCGAGGATGCGCGCCTTAACTCGCTCGACGAGCGATTGGAGCGAGCAAAAGCGGACGAGGCGATCAGAAACGGCAGCGCCGATAAAGGCCAGGATGATTACAACCTGGGCAATCGCGTGCTGGCCGAATTGATCGGCGGTATGGCCGGAGGTGCGCTGATCGGGTGGGTACTCGATCGTTTTCTGGGCACTTCTCCCTGGCTCCTGCTCGCGTTGCTCTTTTTGGGCATCATATCGGCGTTCAGGAACATCATTCGGATTTCGAATAAGCGCTCGAAGTGACTCTTCGGGCGCTTTGGCTAATGAGGCGGACGAACAAGCGTGGCGGCTGAATCAGGCAAGATCGACCCGATGCACCAGTTCCAGATCCAGACGATCTGGGATCCTGGCTTCAGCATTGGTGGTCATCCGATTGTCCTCACCAATTCGGCGGTGTGGATGCTGGCGGCGGCTGTGCTGCTCTGGGCATTCATGCTGCTGGGCATGAAGCGCCAGGTGATCCCGACCCGCGGCCAGATGCTCGTTGAGAATTTCACGAATTTCGTCACCAAGCTGGTCGACGACAATATCGGTCATGGCGGGCGCAAATACACGCCCTACATCTTCTCGCTCTTCATGTTCATCCTGTTCGCCAACCTGATCGGCCTGGCGCCGCTGGGTCTGGTGGGCTTGCACCCCTTCACCTTCACCAGCCACTTCACGGTCACCGGCGTGCTCGCGATCATGAGCTTCTCGATCGTGCTGATCGTCGGCTTCTGGAAGCATGGGCTGAAGTTCTTCTCGCTCTTCGTGCCGCACGGCACGCCGATGTGGCTGATGTGGCTGATCCCGATCATCGAGCTGGTCTCGTTCATGGTTCGCCCGTTCTCGCTGGGTCTGCGACTGTTCGTGGCGATGATCGCGGGGCACATTCTGCTGAAGGTGCTTGCGGGCTTCGTGATCAATGCCGGTAATGCCGGCCTGATCCCCGGCCTTGGCGTGGGCATCCCCAGCTTCGTGCTGATGATCGGCATCTCGGCGCTTGAAGTGCTGGTCGCCGGCATCCAGGCCTATGTCTTTGCGCTGCTTACGTCGCTGTACATTCACGACGCAGAGCATCTGCACTGAGTTTTTCCGTACCAACCAACCTAAAATATCGAAGCAGGAGTTTTTGAAATGGACGCAGAAGCAGCAAAGCTGATCGGTGCAGGTCTGGCCGCCATCGGCGCCGGCATGGCCGCCATCGGTGTGGGCAACGTGTTCGGTTCGTTCCTTGAAGGCGCGCTGCGCAATCCGGGTGCAGCCGATGGCCAGCAGGGCCGTCTCTTCATCGGCTTCGCGGCCGCCGAGCTTCTCGGCCTGCTCGCGTTCGTCGTTGCGATGATCCTGATTTTCGTCGCCTAACTTTCTCCGTTTCGGGCCGGGGTTCGCCTCGGCCCGCAACCGGACAGGACTAAAATGCCTCAGATCTCCCAGCTCGCTGAAACGTTCGCGTCCCAGATTTTCTGGCTGCTGCTGACGTTCGGCTTCGTCTTCTTCGTGGTCGGCAAGATGATGCTGCCCAAGGTGCTGTCGACCGTCGACGCGCGGGACCAGTCGGTCGCGGGCGATCTCGCGGCGGCAGAAGCTGCGCGCGCCGCAGCGGACCAGGCCGAGGAAAATTGGCGGGTTCAGGAGAACGCGGCACGCGAAGCCGCCCAGAAGCGCATCGCCGAGGCGCGCGCTCAGGGTGCGGCCAAGTCTGAAAAGACCCTGGCTGCGGGCAACGCAAAGAACGACACCAAGCTGGCCGAAGCAGAGGCGCGCATCGGCGCGGCGAGCAAGGCAGCGATGGCCGAGATCGAAGCGGTTGCGGCCGATGCAGCGGCCGATATCGTCGCACGCATCTCGGGCGTGAAGGTGACTTCGGCAGAAGCCACGACGGCAGTGAAGGCGGCGCTCAATGGCTAATCCTCAGGCTCCCGTTTCGGGCGATGCTGCGGTTGAGCAGAACCTTGCCGAAGCCAAGCATGGCGAAGGCATGGGCGTGCCCAAGGCCGGCGCGGATGCGCTGACCGCAGAGGGCCACGCCACCGAGGGTCACACGGCCGGCACCGAAGCGCATGGCGGGGCACATGCTCCCGATCCGTCGCTGTTCGGCGTGCTCGACGCGACCGTCTGGGTTTCGATCTCGATGGCGGTGTTCATCGGTATCCTGATCTGGAAGAAGGTGCCGTCGCTGATCACGCGCGGGCTGGACAACCAGATCGCAGCGATCCGCACCCGCCTTGAAGAAGCCAAGCAGCTTCGCGCCGAGGCCGAAGCGCTTCGCGACGAATATGCCAAGAAGATTGCCGGCGCCGAAGCCGAAGCAGCCGCGATGATCGCGCATGCCGATGAAGAGGCAAAGGGCGTGCTGGCCAAGGCCGAAGCGGATGCCAAGGACCTGACCGCGCGCCGCGCCAAGATGGCCGAAGACAAGATCGCCGCCGCCGAGCGCAGCGCCCTTGCCGAAATCCGCGCCAAGACCGCAGAAGCCGCCACCAAGGCAGCCGCCGCGATCATCGCGCAGAAGCATGATGCAGGCGCCGACAAGGCGCTGATCGACAACACGATCGCGGGGCTGGGCCGGCTCAACTGAGCTGCGGGTTTATCGCTGCGTTAGAGAAGCCCCGGCCATTGTGCCGGGGTTTTTCGTTTGTGGCGCGCAATCCGACCCAACTGCGGGAGGGCGACCGCGACGCGGTGGGGATTGTCACGGGCAGTTCGCTCGCGGCTGATCCCCTCGCTCTCAGTCCCGGAATCCGTACGGGACTGCCAAACCTCTCCACGGGGGAGGTTTTGCCGCAAACCTTTCACAATAAGCGCGCCCGCATGGGCATTCACCAGCTAGAATCGC
>JAZKJE010000006.1:82222-89464 GCA_040384525.1 Pseudomonadota bacterium | reverse complement strand
CGGCAGGCATCGCGCCAAAGTTGACACTAGCTTGACACTGTCGCGCTTATCTCAGCCTTGGTCATGGCGCCAAAGGCGGCACTCGGGTCACACTATCGCGAGCCATTGCGCATTTGCCCGAAACGCCATGTCAAAGAGCGGCCAGCATTGCCGACCGGCCCAGCCAAGCAGGCGAAATCCTACATTGCAAGGGTCATGGCGAAGACTGATTTTGGGTGGACAGCGGAACGGCCACTTCCGTGCGGGGAACTGGATAGCTGCCACTGAATACGTTAGCACAGCTTCGTGGGCGGCGCGTAGCTCAGCAGGGGTAGAGCGTCGGTTATTCCGGAGGTCCTCCGTTCGATTCGGGGCCGTCGTTCACACCGAATTGTCAGCAGTTGGGTGGCTAGCTGCCGTTCGGCGACCAGCGCCAGATAGTCTCATAAGCGGGCGCTTTCGGATCGTCGTTGAAACGGTCGATCCGGTGGAAACGCCGTTTGAAATAGGAAATGACGCGATCCTTCAATTGCGGCGCATCGACTGCGACAGTGCGACTGCGGTCAGCAAAAGGGCCGTAAAAGGACACCGTATTGGCTTCGGTCAGATAGGCGCGGGCCCAGACATAGCCGCCTTTGTCCTCAAACTCATAGACGATGTAGTTGTAGCGTTCGACGAGCCGATCCCCATCGCGGATTTCGTCAACTAGATGCGAGATTTTGACCGGCTGGATAGTGTCCTCAACGTCCTGCCAGATGTGACCCCTTGGGGAAATTGCAGGCTCCTGGGGCATGGCTGTTAAGGCAAAAAGTAGCGGAAGCATCAGGGTCATGGCCCTATGATGGCCCGAACGTCGAACGTCCGCCAGTGGGTCGTTACCAGCCTGATCGCTTCTAGCGGCGCGCCACCACCGTCGAAGGCCCGCCATTGGGTGGGAAGCGGACGTTGACCTGACCGCTAGCCGGTGAAGATCGCATTATCGTCGATTACTGCCCAACCCTTTTCATCCCGCACAAGGTCGGCTGTCACTCGTTGGCGCTTGGTGCCGCAGTGGACTGTCACGCGGCAACGAAGAGCGTGTGGCTCCTCCTTGCCCGGTTCACCGCACAGCATGTTGGACCAACCGGTGATCGGGTACGGGTGCTCGCTGAATATTCCACCCGGATCACTAACGCCCTTGGCCGCGAGCGCCGTAGCGACCTCCTCGGCACGGCGTTGGACTAGGGCTGCTTTGAGTTCAGCGGCACTAGGACAAATGCTCGGGCTAGCGCAGGTGAGTAGGGTCGCGAGGAATGACATTATGAGCATTGGGCGTGCCTTCGAGCGCTTCTTTGCTGCCATGCTGGTCGAAAGGAGCGGTGACGGCAATTGGGTCGTCACCGGGCCGGCCGCTTTTGAAGCGGGCTGCTGACCGCCGAATGCCAGATAATGGGTGGTTAGCTGCCATTGGCATGATAGCCTCCACCACATGAAATATCCCGATTTCAAGTCTTTACTGAACCATGTCCTTCGTTATGCCGCGCCCTCGCTGGCCGCTGTTTGGCTCCTTTCGAAGATGCTTGAAACTAAGCGTCTTGAGGGGTGGTACGACTTCCAAGATGATATGCACCACGCAGCCGAACCATACTTCAATTATCCGACCGGCGAGTTTGCTGGCGCCGCAGCGCTCATTTTAGTCGCGTTCGGCTTAGCCAGATTTGGGCAGCCCATAATCGGTCCCATAGCCGGTGCAGCGCTTTCGCTTCTGTCAGCGCTTTACGTACTGGTTCTCTGGATTGGAATGACTGCCTAACGTCCGCAATTGGGTCGTAAGCCGACAGCCGTCTGCTCCGCTAAAGCTCGTTCCGGATCACCCCGATCCACACCTTGCGATCATCATCCAGCCGCCCTTCGGCATCCGTCCGCCAGTCCGAGCGGGTGACCGAACCGCCGACCTTCTGGAACCAGACATTGCCGCCGATGCTGCTGCACCGGCTCTCCGCGACCTCGACCACCACATCGACATGCGAGTCGAAGAAGCGCTGGGCGTCCAACTGCTCGAGCGCCTCGGCATAGCTTGCCGGGGGATCGCGTTCGCCGCGCGCGTTCCAGATCAGGTCGCCGACGCGCGGGACCGCCAGCGCGGGATCGTGGAGCGTCAGTTTCTCGCTCATGCCATCGTGGCGGCGGATGCGATCGACGTACACCGAGTGGGTCTCGTCGCCCCAGAAATCGCTGCCTGCGCCCGCTTCGGCGAAGCACCAGCTGATAAAGGCTGCGGACCAGGGCTCCGGGGTCAGCCCGTCCCAGTCGGACCGGCCCACTGCGTCCCAATATTCGCCGATCCGCGCGGTGTGCAGCGGTTCGTCGAGATTGGCGCCGAGATCCCAATGATCGTCGAGGTGCCGTGTGGTGCGGCGGAAAAAGTCCCACTCGCGCGCCGCAACGGCGATCAGCCTGTCGGCAATGTCGCCCATCGACACACTCCATAAGGCGGCGCGCGGCGGGGCCGCGCGCCTGCCGGCTAATCCGCCATCAACGGGATCTGCTGCGCCGCATCCGAATAGGGACTGGTCACAGGCGTGCCACCCTTACGATAACAGATGAATTCCAGCATGGCTTCGTTGATGCTGCCCGCCGCGGGTGTCTTGTGCTCGTTGATGGACTGCGAGGGTTCTGTGCTGATCTTGCTACCGGCAACGCCGAAATAGGTATATTCGAGCGTGCGGAAATAATTGCCCGGGCAATCATATTCGGAGCGGATTTCGGTGGAGAAAATGCCGGTATCGCCGTTGAGCTGGTCCTTATAGACGCTCTTGGTTACCGCAATGATCTTGCCGCCCAGCGGACGGACGCTGCCGAGATCGACATAGCTCATCTGCTTGGCATTGCCGCCAACCCGGTACCAGCTACTGCTTTGTGCCGCTGCATAAGCGGGCGCCAGCGCGAGAATAGCGGCGGCTGCCGTGATGAAGATACGCATGGACCATCCCCTTACCGATATTTGCGTCCATTCTGGCATGGCTCTGCTTCCGCTGGAAGATCAGTCTTTCATACAATCTATAGGCGGCAGGCATGTGGCGCGCGGTGCGGCCCCAAGCTAAGGAGCGTGCATGACAACGCACCGCTGGCTGAACCTGGCCGCGATCATCACCGCCGCCTTGATCCTGTTCGTCGCGGGTGCGGCGTGGCGCAGCGCGCACCCCCGCCCGCTTACGGCCGAGGAAATCCGCGCGCGTACCGCCGCGGAGATCGACCGCATCGAAGCGCGCGCTGCCGAGATGGAGCGCAACGCGTCGCGCTAGAGCCGCTTATTTGGGCTTGCGGTAGACGTGGATGAACTGGTCGGTCTTGCCGCGGAGAGCCGGGGTGAAGACGTTGGCCGTGTGCGGATCTTCGGCGTTGCGCAGCAACTGGCTTTCCGCCTCGAACTTGAAGCCGACGCCCTCAAGCTCGACGCGCGCCGCTGCCGGATCGATGCGGTGGAGCGCATCGGGTGCCGTGAAGCCTGGATCGGTGTTTGCGACATGATCGACCACCAGCAGCACGCCGCCCGGCTTCAGCGCTGCAAACAGGCGCCCGGCAATGTAGGCGGCAGCGCCCGGAGGCGCCATTTTCAGATGCAGATCGTGATAATTCTGGACGGTGATGATCGCGTCCAAGGGCTCGGCGAACGCGACTTCGCCCAGGCTCATCCGTAGCGGCGTGACATTGGCATAGCCCTTCACTGCGGCATCCTGCTCGGTGCCATATTCCTTGCGGAACGAGATGAACTCGGCCGCCTGATAGGCATAGACTTGGCCCTTGGGGCCCACGGCGGGCGAGAGGATGCGCGTCCAGAAACCGCCGCCCATCAGAAAGTCCGCGACCTTGTCGCCCGGCTTGATGCCCGCCAGCGCGAGGATCTCCCCCGAATGGCGCGCGCCATCGCGGGCGCGCTGATCGGCCGGGCGGGCCGGATCGGCGAGCGCGGCGGTGATGTGTGCGGGTACGGTCTGCGCATGCGCCGTGAAGGGAAGGGCGAGCGCGAGCAATACGTTGGTGACGAACAGCTTCATGGCGAGTCTCTCCCAGGCGTTTGATTGCACTATGACACGTCGGGAAGCGCGTTCAAGCCGGACCGCTGCTTGCACGGCTGAACCTGCAAAGGCATGAAGGCGGCAACGCTATAGGATAGGGAGCGAGGGATGCGCTGGGTTCTGGCTATAGTTTCGCTGATGCTGGCATGGCCGGCCCAGGCGCAGGAATTCGATCAGTCGCAGCTGATCGAGGCATTGCGCCCGCGCATGGCGCCGCGTCCGCTGACCGGCGACGAGCGGAAGCAAGCGGCGCTGGCGGTCGCCGGGCTGAAGGCTGCGCCTGCATCCGGTGCCATCGCCCGCGTGCGACCGTTCGCGGAAGCGGGCGACATCGCGTCGATGCGCGCGATCCTGGATGCGTATCTGGCGCTGGAGGAGCGCAGCAAGGCAGCGACCTCGGCGAGGCTGCCCTTCCACTTGCAGACGCTGTCTTTCTCCGAGTTGGCGATCCTGAGCGCGGGCGGCGCGCCCGAGCCGGTAAACCTGCTGGCGCTGCCAGAACATGTATATGGCCCGCTCTCGGCTTTATGGGCGGCGGCGGTCTGGCGGAGCACTGGGACCGGCGAATGGGCGGTATCGGCCGCGATCTCGCGTTGCCTGCCGCCCCCATGGCTCCTTCCGGTCGCCGCGAAGGGCGCCCGCATCAATGTTAGCGCGCGCTACAAAGCGCAGGATTGCGGGTTCGATATCACGATCACGTCCGGGGCTAAGCGCGTCGAGATCATCAGCAAGATACCGACGAAGCAGCGCGGGATCGTGCTGGTCGAGCATTCCGTGCTGCCGGTGGCGGACCTCCGCCGCCAGCGTTTCGCAGTCCTTGAAACGCATATGCTTGCGGGCGGGCAGCCGGATACCGAGTCGATCCGCAATGTGGATTATGCCTGGGCACAGCAACTGGCCTGGGCGTATCCGGAATATAGCGAGCGATATCATCGAGCCGCCTACGCATTTCTCACGGGCGGGGCGCGAAAACGGGACCAGATCAACAAGGATTCTCCGATGATGGCCTATATCCGCGCGGATCCCGCCCGGCTGGCGCTGTATAATTCGTGGCCCGCCGATCAGGAGGAAGTCTATGCGCGGCGGCGCGCCGCATTTGCCGAAGAAAATGCGCGGTTCGATGCTGTGATCGCATCGCGCAACCATAAGCCCGAGGATCGCTACTGGATGGCGCGCGTCGGGCTGCGCGAAGGCGGGGTTCGCGCGCAGCAATATTGGCGCATATTCGCGCTGGAAGACCCCGGCGACCTGGACGAAAGCTGGTGTACTGCGGGGATATATTCGGCCTGCGAAAATGTGAGGATGCTGGAGTTTCGCCGGAAAGCCCAGAGTTCTTCGGGATCGGGCTATGTGGCGCCGGACCTCGCCGGGCAGATGGATGCGTTCAGGAAGCATGAGGCCGCCGTCAATAGCGGCAATTGCGCGCGGGCGGCGATGGGGGCGAATATCAAGTGCAATCCGTGAGATTGCACGCTTTGGGCTAGCGAATGCGTTGCCGGGAGTCGGTCGCGTCCCTAGATCGTTTGGCGAACATGTCCGATCCCAATTCCCCTAATCGCTTCAATGAGGAAAAGGCGACCTATGCCGTGCGCGGTTCGGAGAGTCCGGACCTGGATGCGGGCGTGGCGGCGATCCGCAATGTCGTGAAAACGCTGCCGGCCAGGCCTGGCGTGTACCGGATGCAGGATGCGCGCGGCGACGTTTTGTATGTCGGCAAAGCGCGGGCGCTGAAGAACCGGGTTACGAATTACACGCAGGTTTCGCGGCTATCGAAGCGGCTCCAGCGGATGGTGGCGCAGACGCGATCGATGACGATTGTCACGACCAACAACGAAGCCGAAGCGCTGTTGCTCGAGGCGCAGCTGATCAAGCGGTATCGCCCGGCGTACAACGTGCTGTTGCGCGACGATAAGAGCTTCCCGTTCATTTTGTTGCGCGCGGATCATGCCTATCCGCGCGTGCAGCTGCATCGTGGTGCGCGGCGGGCGAAGGGCGATTATTTCGGGCCGTTCGCGGGGGCGGGGCAGGTGCGCAAGACGCTGAATGCGTTGCAGAAACTATTCCTGCTGCGCTCGTGCACCGATGGGTTCTTTGCGACGCGCGATCGTCCATGTTTGCTGTATCAAATCCGGCGCTGTTCGGCGCCGTGCGTGGGGCGGATCGATGAGGCGGGCTATGCCGAATTGATGTCCGACGCGAAGGACTTTTTGCAGGGCAAGTCCACGAAAGTTCAGAGCAAGCTGGGCGAGGCGATGACGGCTGCGGCCGAAGCGATGGATTTCGAGCAGGCCGCCGTCTTGCGAGACCGGCTGAAGGCGCTGACCTTCATTCAGGGCAGCCAGGCGATCAACGCCGAGGGCGTGGGGGATGCCGATATCTTCGCGATGGCGAACAAGAATGGCGTGATGGGTATTCAAGCCTTCTTCATTCGCGGCGGCCAGAATTGGGGGCATCGCAGCTTCTTCCCGGCGCACACCAATGATGTGCCCGAGGATGAAGTGCTCAGCGCGTTCCTGATGCAGTTTTACGAAGAGGTGCCACCGCCTCGAAACGTGTTCGTCGATCGCGACCTGGAGGAAGCGGCGTTGCTGGGCGAGGCGATGGCCGAGCGGGCAGGGCACAAGGTCGAGTTGAGCGTGCCCCAGCGCGGTGCGCGGCGGCGGCTGATGGAGCAGGCGACGCGCAACGCCGTGGAGGCGCTCGACCGGCGGCTGGCGGAGAGCACGACGCAGACGAAATTGCTCGCCGAGATCGCCGATGTGTTCGAACTTCCCGACAGCCCGGACCGGATCGAGATTTACGACAACAGCCATATCCAGGGCACCAATGCGGTGGGCGCAATGGTCGTTGCGGGGCCGGAGGGGTTCCGGACGGGCCAGTATCGCAAGTTCAACATGAAGCGGCCCGAGACGATTGCGGGCGATGATTACGGAATGATGCGCGAAATGCTGTCGCGGCGTTTTGCCCGCGCGCAGAGCGAGGACCCGGACCGCACCCAGGGCGACTGGCCGGATCTCGTGCTGATCGATGGCGGCCGCGGGCAGCTGAGCACGGCGATGGGTGTGCTCGAAGATCTGGGCATCGAGGATGTGGCCCTACAATTCCGCCGGTTTCGCCCTCTTCCGGTGGGTGAAGTACGCAGTGAACGGATCGAGTATCAGGAACGTCACCTAATCACAGATGAAATTGTAATGAGAATGGAGAT
>JAZKJE010000006.1:18097-82212 GCA_040384525.1 Pseudomonadota bacterium | reverse complement strand
GTGCTCGAAGATCTGGGCATCGAGGATGTGGCCCTAGTCGGCGTTGCCAAGGGGCCGCACCATGGTCGCGAGGGGCGCGAAGTATTCCACATGATGGATGGCCGCGAACTGATGCTGCCGGTCAATTCGCCGACGCTCTTCTACATCCAGCGCCTGCGCGACGAAGCGCATCGCTTTGCCATCGGGGCGCACCGGGCGAAGCGCAGCAAGGCGATCGGCGCATCGCCGCTGGACGACGTGCCCGGCATCGGCCCCGCGCGCAAGAAAGCGCTGCTGATGCACTTCGGCACGGCGCGCGCGGTGCGCGGGGCGAGCCTGGAAGATCTGCAAAAGGCGCCGGGCGTCAGCAAGGCGATGGCGCAGCAGCTCCACGATTTCTTCCACGCCAATTAGTTCGCGGTCCTGAAAGGGCACGTCGGCGCGGCGAAACTACTTGTGAAGCGGTTTCCGCCCGTTAGGCTGTCTTGCATCAGGGGGATCGGATGCTTCGGAAATCTGTTGTTTTACTTGCAGCTCTTTGCAGCTGCGCTACGGTTGCGCATGCTGGCGACAAGCCGATTTATCAGGCCGCGCCGGCATGGGTGCTCGCGGCGCCGGCGATCGATGCAGCAAAGCTGACCGATGCCGATCCGGCCCTGGTAATCATGGACCAGCAGCAGCGCATCGGCGATGGCCAGGTCTGGGCCTATACCGACCAGGCGACGCGGGTGGCATCGACGCAGACGATGCGCGATCTGGGAACGGTCACGCTGCCGTGGCAGCCCGATGCGGGTGATCTGATCGTGCATCGCGCGGAGATCATCCGCGGGGCCGAACGCATCGATCTGATTGCCGCGGGCCAGCGCTTTCAGGTGCTGCGCCGCGAAGAGCAGCTTGAGCAATGGCAGCTAAATGGCACGCTGACGGCGACCATGACCGTCGAAGGCCTGCGCGTCGGCGACGTGCTGCGCATGAGCTATTCGATCACCAGCCGCGACAAGGCGCTGCAGGGCAATGTGCAGACCAGCCTCCCGCTGATCGCCACGCCGGCACGGGTCAAATTCGCGCGTGCGCATCTGTCCTGGCCGGTCGGGACCAGCCTTAAATGGCGCAGCTATACCGATGGTCCGGCACCGCAGGCCACGCAGCGCGCCGGGTTTAACGAGCTTGAGGTTGCATTGCCGCTGGCCAAGGCGGCAGAGCTGCCGGCGGATGCGCCGCTGCGCTACCGCAAGCTCAATTTCCTGGAGGCGACGAGCTTTGCCGATTGGGGCGCCGTTTCGCAGGTGATGGCGCCGCTTTACCAGACCAAGGGGCTGATCGCGCCGGGCAGCCCGCTCGCCGCCGAAGTTGCCAAGATCGCCACCAAATCAAGCGATCCGCGCACGCGCGCGGCGCTGGCGCTGCGGCTGGTGCAGGATGAGGTCCGCTATCTCTTCAAGGGGATGGATGGCGGCAATTACACGCCGCAACGGCCCGTAGACACCTGGTCGCTGCGCTATGGCGATTGCAAGGCGAAGACGCTGTTGTTGCTCGCCATCCTCCACGAATTGGGGATCGAGAGCGAGCCGGTGCTGGCGAGCATCAATCTGGGCGATTACGTGGCCCAGCGCTTGCCGAGCGCCGGGGCGTTCGACCATGTCATCGTCCGCGCGACGATTGGCGGAAAGAGCTTATGGCTCGACGGGACCGGCGGCGGCAGCCGTCTGGCCGATCTTGATGACACACCCGCATTCCACAACGTGCTGCCACTGCGCACCGGTGGCGCGGCATTGCTGCCGCTGCCGATGCGCTTGCCCGCGCGGCCCACAGCGGAAATCATGATCGAACTCGATCAGTCGGCCGGGCTGAGCCTGCCGGCGCCGTTCACCGTGACCTTCATCGCGCACGGCGCGCTGGCCGAAATGTCTAATGCCGGATTGAACCAGGGCGACAAGGAGGTGCTTTCGAACGCCGCGGAGCGAATGGTAAGCGGCGCATTGGGCGATGCTCTGATCGCCGAGCGGTCGTTCACCTATGATGGCGAGCGCGCAATTGCGACGCTGGTCGCAAAAGGCATTGTCGGAACGCAGTGGAAGGTGACCGAGGGCCGCTATCGCACGGAGGTGGATAAGACGCTGGCCACGCTCACCTTCGCGCCCGATCGCGCGCGCCCGGCATGGAGGGACATTCCGGTGGTGATTTCCCCGGCGGCGATGGCGTCAGTCTCGCGGATCCGCGTTAAGCTGCCGGCCGGCGGCGCTGGCTTCGAACTGGAAGGGGCGAGCACGCTTCCCGCGAAGCTCGCCGGGATGAATATTGTGCGCAAGACGACGCTCGAAGGCGAATGGCTCACGCTGGAAGATCGGGTTTCGACCGATGGCAGCGAGATTGCGCCCGCAGATGTTGCCGCAGCCCGCGCACAGGTGGCGCTGGCACAGAGCCGCCCGCTGAAAGTGCTGGCACCCGTCGCCTATCCGGCGCGGTGGAAGCTTGTCGCCGATGCGCAGAAGTCTAGTTTTGCCTCGATCATGTCCGCCTATGCCAAGGCAATAGCGGACGAGCCGGACAAGGTGCTTGGCTATACCAATCGCGCGAGCTTCCTGGCCGGGATCTGGGACTGGCAGGGTGCGATCAAGGATCTGGACAAGGCGATCGCCATGGAGCCAGCCGCCTATCTCTATTTCTGGCGGGCACGCATCCGCACGATGCTGCGCGACGATGCCGGTGCGCGGGCGGATACCGAGGCGGGGCTGGCGATCGAGCCGGGGTCCACTCAGGGGATCGGCATGCTCGCCACCCAGCGCTTCCGCGCCGGGGAGCGCGAACAGTCGCTGGCGATGCTGGCGGAGCGGATTGCCGAGGGTGGTTCGGAGAAGATCGGCTATCTGTCGGAACAGTCGCAGCTGCTTGCCGAAGCGGGCCGGGGCGGCGAAGCGATTGCGGCGCTGGATGCTGCGATCAAGTCCACGCCGGGAAACTCCGTGCTGCTCAACCAGCGCTGCTGGACTAAGGGCACGCTGAACATGGATCTTGAATCCGCGCTGAAGGATTGCACCAAGGGCATCGAACTCGCCGAGAATCCCGCGTCTATCTATGATAGTCGCGCCATGGTCTATTTCCGGATGGGCCGCATGGAGGAGGCATTGGCCGATCTCGATGCGGCGCTGGACCTGTCACCGGCACAGGGCGCCAGCCTGTATCTGCGCGGCGTGGTGCGCAAACGGACTGGCGACGCCAAGGGAAGCGCCGAGGATTTGCGGGCAGCACGGATGATGTCCACCCGGGTCGATGAGGATTATGCGCGGTACGGCATCAAGCCTTAAACGCGGTTTGCGTTTTCTTCATCCGCTCGCGCTAGACAAGCGATCATGGCGACACGCGTCTTCATCACGATCGATACCGAGCTTATGTGGCGGCACCATGTGGCGGGGCTGGATATGGACATTGTCGTCCAGCGTTCGCTGGAGCCAGCGGGCGTGGGCGTGGGCTGGCAGCTGGCGCAGCTCAACAAGCATGGCCTGAAGGCGTGCTTCTTCGTCGATCCGATGCCGGCGCTGGTGTACGGCCTCGATCCGATCAAGCGGGTTGTCGGCGCGATCCTGGAGGCGGGGCAGGAAGTGCAGTTACACCTCCACCCGAACTGGACCGGGGCGCATAAGGACGACAAGGGCGCGACCTACGGCCCGTTCGAACTGATCGACTACAGCTTTGACGAGCAAGTGGAATTGCTGCGCGGGGCGAGCGACATGCTGGTCGCGGCGGGCGCGCCGGAGCCGATTGCATTCCGTTCGGGCAGCTATTCGGCGAGCGACGATACGCTGGGTGCGCTGGCGAAACTCGGTTTTGAATATGACAGCAGCCATAACGGCTCCGAGCATCCCTGGCCGAGCGCCATCTCGCTGGGGCGCGAGCAGATCGCGCCGATCGCGCATCGCGGGCTGATCGAAGTGCCGGTGACGCTTATCGAGGACAGACAAGGCCATTTGCGCCATTTCCAGATCTGCGCGCTGTCAGCGGGCGAGATGAAGGCGGCGCTAGATCATGCCGTTGTGAACGATCATGCCGCCGTAACTATCGTCAGCCATGGCTTCGAGCTTGCAAATCGCGCCGGTACGCGGCCTAACGCCGTGCACGTGCGCCGTTTCGAGGCGCTGTGTAACATGCTGACCAATCGCCGGGGGGTATTGGTGACCGAATTTTTTGGCGACCGGCCCAAGATGGCGCTGGGTCGTGAGGACAAGCCGCTGGGGCCGAACACGCTTCGTACCCGGCTGCGGCAGGCCGAACAGCTCTGGTCTAACCTGATCGAGGAGCGCGGGGCGTGAATGCCATGAGCGATATTGCCTTGCCCCATAGCGAGCCGACGCACGCACGCCCGATCCAGCTCAAGTTCGAGATTGGCGCCCGCACGCTGATGGCGATCCAGCGTTCGCTGGTGCGTCTGCCCCAGAGCCTGGAAGATGCCCGCGCGGGGATGCTGCCCGAACTGCCGGCGCTCGAGCGCGAGGCGCATGGCTATGCGGTCACGTCGCTGCCCGAGAAATTGCAGGCGATGATGGTATCGGCATCGGGCGACATGCTGCCCTTCGTCCGGCAGCGCTACACGCGGTATTTCATCGATTTCTCGGTGGGTTTCGAAGGCTGGTGGAACGGGCTTTCATCGAACGCGCGGCAAGGGCTGAAGCGCAAGGCGAAGAAGATCGCGAGCGAAAGCGGCGGCGATCTGGATGTGCGCAGCTTTTCGCGGCCGAGCGAAATGGACGAATTCCACGATGTGGCGCGCAGGATTTCGCTGCGGACCTATCAGGAGCGGCTGTTGGGGTTCGGGCTGCCGGACAGCCCCGAATTCCTCCGCGAGATGGTCGTCATGTCGGCCGCAGACCGCGTGCGCGCCTGGCTGCTCTACATTGCGGGCGAACCTGCCGCGTACCTCTATTGCCCGATCATCGGCGACAATGTGATCTATGCGCATGTCGGCCATGATCCGGCGTTCAATGACCTGTCGCCCGGCGCGGTGCTCCAGCTGGAGGCGATGCGCGATCTGTTCGACGAAAACCGCTTCGCGCGCTTCGATTTCACTGAGGGTGAGGGCCAGCACAAGCGACAGTTCGCCACCGATGGCGTGCCGTGCGTCGATCTGTTGCTGCTGCGACCGTCGCTGGCCAACCGCGTGACGATGGCGGCGCTTGGCGGGTTCAACCGCAGCGTTTCCCTGGTGAAACGCGGCGTGGAGAAGGCTGGCCTGGCCAAGCTTGCGAAGAAGATCCGGCGCGGAACTTAGGCGACGAACCCGGCCATCAGGCTGGCAAGCCGTTCGGCGCGGCCGCGCATGGCTTCCGCGTTGCCATCGAGCAGAGGCGCGATCTGGCGGCTGACATAAGTCGAGCTGCCCGAATAGGCCATCGACCAATCCGCGAAGCTCCGCCGCGCGATCGCGATCTCGCGCACGACGGTGACGTCAGTATGGCGGATGTCGCGATAGATTGAATCCATCAGTTGTTCGATCGCCTGCGAGTCGCCTTCGAGGATCTGCGCGAAGTGATCGGTGGTCGCGACCAGCGCGCCGGTGACGTTCAGCCCGGCATTTCGCGCGCGGGACACGGCCACGATATCGTCGATCGCCGATGTATCCGCAGACGCATCAATGCGCTTGCGGCTGACGTACAGAAGAGAACGCTCGATCATTGCACTGGCCCCTCCTGATTCTGGCGGACCTGTACTGGATAAATTGCGCGGGGGAAGGGTGCGACGGTTGGAGCCGCTCACTCCCAGGCGGAGGGCGCGCCTTCCGGGCTGTCCGGCAGTTCGTACATCTCCTCGAAATCGCCAACATTCAGCGCTGCCCACGGCCTGCAGTCGCGGTCGAGGATTCTCTTGCCCCCGCGAAATACCCGCAGCCCCGATACGGGCTGGTTGTCGACAATATCGTTTCGCGGGAAGCTGTGCACGATGTAGCTGACGTCACCCTTCACGAAGCGCAACTGAATGTCGGTATCGCCACCATGCACGGCGGCCAGCTTGAAGAGGTTCTTGCTGGTGGCCGACCCGACAATCGTCAATTCGGCTTTTCGGGCAGTGCCGTAGCGATAGGTGAATTGTCCGCCATTGGCCTTCACCGTTGCGATCTTTCCGCCGGGGAGCTTGCAGGAGAAAATCGTGCGGTCCCTTGCCGGATTAGGGGCAGCGCTGGCGGCACTGGTGCCGGCGAGCAGAAAAGCGGCGAGTATGACAAGCCGTGTGGACATTTTACCGCTCCCCCAATTTGACTTTTGTTATGCGGGGCTTGCTGGCGGTGCGCAAGCAACGGCGAACCTCCCCGCCGGGCGCTGTTCGGGAGGTGCGCGCTTCGCTACATGCGGCCCATGCATTTGCGCGCCGAAGCCATCATCCTGAGCGTTCGCGCGCATGGCGAGCATAATGCGGTGGTGCGTGCGCTTACCGAGGAACACGGGCTTCAGGCGGGCTATGTGCGCGGCGGGCGGTCGCGCGCGATGCGCCCGGTGTTGCAGCCGGCGAACCTCGTGCTGGGCGAATGGCGGGCGCGGACCGAGGAACAATTGCCGGGGCTGACGGTCGAGCTGATCCGCAGCCGCGCGCCGATGTTTGGCGAGGCACTCCCCGCCGCGGCGTTCGAGTGGGCGACGGCGCTGACGGCGTCGGTGTTGCCCGAGGGGCAGCCTTATCCGCATTTGCATGACGCGCTGGATGGCGTGCTGGGCGCGATCGAGGCGGCGCCGGCAGCGCGAGGCTGGGCGGTGGCGCTGGTGCGCTATGAGCTGCTGCTGCTCGCCGAATTGGGCTTCGGGCTTGATCTGGAGCGGTGCGCGGCCACCGGCGTCACGCAGGAATTGCAGTTTGTGAGCCCGAAGAGCGGCACGGCGGTGAGCCGGATCGGGGCCACGGGCTATGAGAGCCGGCTGCTGCGCTTGCCGCCGTTCCTCACGCTCGGCGGACCAGCGGAATGGGACGATATCCTTGATGGATTGAAGCTCACCGGGCATTTCCTGGAGCGCGATCTGCTGATCGGAAGGAGTGCCGATGTAATCGCGGCACGCTCACGGCTGGTCGATCGGCTGAAGCGCGCAGTTGCTTAAGCGGCGCAGCGTCGGCAAAGCGGCCCAAACTTTTTAAGGAGCGGGCATGCCGCTAATTGCTGTTCTGCCCGGCGACGGGATCGGGCCTGAAGTTACCAGCCAAGCACGGCGCGTGCTGGAAGCATTGGGGCTTGATCTCCAGTTCGAGGAAGCGCCGGTTGGCGGGGCGGGGTATCTTGCTGCGGGCCATCCTCTGCCGCCCGAGACTTTGGCGCTCGCCAAGCGCGCCGATGCGGTGCTGTTTGGTGCGATCGGCGATCCGCGCTTCGAAAAACTGGAACGGCATCTGCGCCCTGAGGCGGCTTTGCTCAGCCTCCGCAAGGAATTGGGGCTGTTCGCCAATATCCGCCCGGCGACGTTGTTTCCGGGGCTGGAGGGCGCATCCGCCCTCAAGCCCGAAGTGGTCGAAGGGCTCGACATCGTCATCGTCCGCGAGCTGACCGGCGACGTTTATTTCGGCGAGAAGGGGCATCGCACGACGCCCGAGGGTCTGCGTCAGGGCTATGACGTGATGAGCTATACCGAGAATGAGGTCGAGCGGATTGCGATTGTGGGCTTCGAGATGGCCAAGCGCCGCAAGCGCAAGATGTGCTCGGTAGACAAGGCCAATGTGCTCGAAACCTCGCAGCTGTGGCGCGACGTGGTGATCGAAGTCTCGGCGAAATATCCCGAGGTCGCGCTGACCCATATGTATGTCGATAACGCTGCGATGCAGCTGGTGCGGCGCCCTACCGATTTCGACGTGATCGTCACCGGCAATCTGTTTGGCGACATCCTTTCGGATCAAGCGAGCATGTGTGCCGGATCGATCGGCATGCTGCCCTCCGCATCGCTCAGCGACTGGAGCGGGGCCAATGGCATGTATGAGCCGATCCATGGCAGCGCGCCCGATATCGCCGGTCAAGGCAAGGCAAACCCTTGCGCTGCAATCCTTTCTGCCGCCATGCTGCTCCGGCATTCATTGGGGGATGAAGCATGCGCGCAGCGGATCGAGACGGCAGTGGCGAAGGCGCTGGAGGCGGGGGCGCGAACCCCGGACCTGGGCGGCAGCATGACGACCGGCGAAATGGGCGACGCGGTGCTTCGGGAACTCAAGTGACGCCCGATCTTCTCGAACTAGCGGTCGTCATCCCCACCTTCAACGAGCGCGGCAATGTCGCCGCGCTTGTCGCCAAGCTCGATGCGGCATTGGCGGGGCGCAATTGGGAAGCGATCTTCGTCGACGATGACAGCCCGGACGGCACCGCGCAGGCGGTTCGCGATCTGGGCCGGATCGACAGCCGTGTGCGGGTGATCCAGCGGATCGGCCGGCGCGGGCTATCGACGGCGTGCATCGAAGGCATCTGCGCGACTGCCGCGCCGATTGCGGCGGTGATCGACGGCGACATGCAGCATGACGAGACCAAGCTGGTCCAGATGCTCGACGCGCTGGAAGGCGATGACAGCCTAGAGGTCGTGATCGGTTCGCGCTTCGTTGACGGCGGCGGCACCGGCGAGTGGGACAGCGACCGTGTTGCCAAATCCGCCTTCGCGACCAAGCTTTCGCGCAAGGTTCTCAAGGCCGATCTGACCGATCCGATGAGCGGCTTCTTCATGATCCGCGCGCAGATCGTCCGCGATCTCGTGCCCACGCTATCGGGGATCGGCTTCAAGATCCTGCTCGATATCATGACGGCGGCGCCGCATCCGCTGAAGTTTCGTGAAGTCGGATATGTGTTCCGTTGCCGCACCGAGGGCGAGAGCAAGCTCGATCACGTGGTGGCGATGGAATATCTGATTGCGCTGTACGACCGAATGTTTGGCAAGGTCGTGCCGGTGCGCTTCGCGATGTTTTCCGCGATTGGCGCAGTCGGTGCGGGAATCCATTTCCTGATTCTTGGCGTGCTATACCGCGGGATGCTCTTCCCGTTTGTGGCAGCGACGATCGTGGCGACCGTGGCGGCGATGACGTTCAACTTCTTTCTCAACAACGCGCTGACGTATCGCGGCCAGCGGCTGAAGGGTGCGAAGGAGATGTGGGCGGGCTGGGTGAGCTTCTGCATCGTCTGTTCGGTGGGCGCGGCGGCCAATGTCGGCGTGGCGGCGTTCCTGCATAATGTGCAGCATGGCGACTGGCGCTTGTCGGCGCTGGCCGGGATCATGGTTGCCGCAGTGTGGAATTTCGCATTGTCTTCGCGGTTTACCTGGGGGCGCTATTAGGCCTCACGCCCAGCTTGGGATCCACATCCAGTGGCGGAAGCTTTGATCGCTGCTGAGCGGCGAAGCGGCGATGATCGGGTAGAAATAGACGAACGCGACCAGCGAGGCTGCGGCGAACCATTCCTCCCAGCCGCGATTTCTGCCGCGGTCGAAATGGTGGAACGCGACCGCCAGCGTGAGGCAGATGAAGATGCCCGAGAGGTGGTAGTAATAATAAAAGCCCAGCGACTTGGGGATGACGATGAAGATCGCAAGACTCGCCGTCCATAGCAGCGCCACGGCCAGCGGGCGGATCGCGCGTTCCTTGAACCACGCCCAATAGCAGGCCAGCACCGCGAGCAGCCCGCCCCACATCACCACGGGGTTGCCGATCAGCAGCACGCCGCGCTGGGCGCCATCGTCCCACTCGTAGAAATACCAGATCGGCCGAATCATCAGCGGCCAGCTCCACCAGTCGGATTGATAGGTGTGCGGCTTGAGCACCTGGGTTTGCAGCGCGAGCATCTCCCATTGCCTGGCGAACAGACTCGAGAGGCTGAGCGGTTCGCTGGCGTAGAAGAATGCGGGCAGGAACGTCACGAAATAAACGGTGATGCTGACTGCGCCGAGCAATGCCAGCGCGGGGATCGCGGGAAGCCCGCTCCAATGCGGCTGGTCCTTGCCCGAAAGCGCGGTGGCGAGCGGCTTCTTCGCGAGGCGCGCGTCGCGGGCGCGGATGATCAGGAAAGCGGCGGCGGCGAGCGCGATATAGGGGATGGCGGACCATTTGACGCCCGTGGCGAGCCCAAGCAACACGCTCGCGCCGATCCAGCGATGCCAGACCTGGCGCCCTTGCCCCTTCATCGCCCACAGCATGACGACCAAGCCCCAGAGCAGGAAGGCGCCGAGGAACACGTCGAGCATCGCCGTGCGCGCCTGGATGAAGATCGTCTGGTTGAGCAACGCAAGCGCCGCGCCGATCAGCGCCGGGCGCATGGTGCCGAGCAACAGCCAGAGGAACGCGAAGACGCCCAGCACCGTGGCGGTGCCCGCGAAGGTCGGCATGATCCGCCAGCCCATGGGATTATCGCCGAACAGCATCATGCCGGCGGCGATCAATTCCTTGCCGACCATCGGATGCTCGATATTGCGCGGGCCCGACAGATCGAGGATCGCCTGCGCGGCGGGCACATAATGCACTTCGTCGAACAGGATCCGCGAAGGGCGGTCCAGATTGACCGTGAACAGCGTCTGCGCGGCGATGCCGATCAGCAACGCAACGATCCAGGGGCGGGTTTGGAGAGCCTTGATGCGTTCGAGCATGGGGGTCCGATAAACTATCATTTCGCCCCCGTCATGCGGGAGTTGGTTGACTGGGGCCGCTCCACCCCGGCAAAGCGATTTCCATGAAGCGCCATACCGGACAGGATCCGAGCATCACCCGCAACTGGAAGCCGGCTACGCAGGCGGTCCGGGGTGGCACTGCGCGCTCCGAATATGGCGAGACGAGCGAGGCGCTCTTCCTGACCTCCGGCTATAGCTACGACTGCGCGGCCGATGCTGCGGCGCGTTTTGCCGGTGAGCAAGTCGGCATGACCTATTCGCGGCTGCAGAACCCGACGGTGCAGATGCTCGAGCAGCGAATCGCATTGCTGGAAGGTGCCGAGGCCTGCCGCACGATGACCACGGGCATGGCGGCGATGACTGCGGCGCTGCTTTGCCAGTTGCAGGCGGGCGACCATCTGGTCGGCGGACGTGCCGCTTTCGGATCGTGCCGCTGGCTGACCGATACCCTGCTGCCCAAGTTCGGCATCGAGACGACAGTGGTCGATGCCCGCGATCCCCAGCAATTCCAGGATGCGATCCGGCCAAACACCAAGGTGTTTTTCTTCGAGACCCCAGCCAATCCGACGATGGACATTGTCGATCTGGAAGCGGTGTGCGGGATTGCGAAGAAGCATGGGATCATTTCGGTAGTCGACAATGCCTTTGCCACGCCGGTGCTCCAGCGGCCGATGGATTTCGGCGCGGATGTGGTGGCCTATTCGGCGACCAAGCTGATGGACGGGCAGGGCCGCGTGCTCGCGGGCGCCGTGACCGGCACCGAGGACTTCATCACGAACACGCTTCTGCCCTTCACGCGCAACACCGGGCCCAATCTGAGCCCGTTCAATGCGTGGGTGGTCCTGAAGGGGCTTGAGACGCTCGATCTGCGCGCGCAGCGGCAGAGTGAGAATTCGCTGAAAGTGGGCCGCTTCCTCGAAGGCCGCGTGCCGCGCGTATTGCATCCGGGGCTGTCGAGCCACCCGCAGCACAATCTGGCGATGCGCCAGATGTCGGCGACGGGCCCGATCTTCGCATTCGAAGTCGATGGCGGGCGCAAACAGGCGCATGCTTTGCTCGACGCGCTCGAACTGGTCGATATCTCGAACAATATCGGCGATTCGCGCTCGCTGATGACGCATCCTTCGTCGACCACCCATTACGGGGTGAGCGAGGAAGCGCGGCTGGAGATGGGCGTAACCGAGGGGCTGCTGCGGCTGAACGTCGGGCTGGAAGACCCCGAGGACGTGATCGCCGATCTCGATCAGGCGCTGAAGGCCGCCGGATTATGATCATGAAGGCGCTGTTCAACGAGGAAGCGGAGACGCGCGGCATCACGGTGCGCGTGTCGGCCAGCTACCTTCCCGAACAGTCCGAACCCGATCGCGGCCGCTGGTTCTGGGCCTATCATATCCGGATCGAGAATGATTCCGGCGTCACGGTGCAATTGCTCACGCGGCACTGGACGATCACCGACGGGCGCGGTGGCAAGCATAGTGTGGAAGGCGAAGGCGTGGTTGGCGAGCAGCCTTTGATCGCGCCGGGCGGCAGTTTCGACTATGTATCGGGCTGCCCGCTGGCGACGCCGACCGGGCATATGCAGGGCAGTTACCGGATGATTGGTGAGGATGGCTCGACCTTCGATGTGGCGATTCCGAAGTTTTCGCTGCTGGCGCCGGCGGTGATCGGGTGAAGCGGACCCATCTCCCCCTGAACGGCCTGCGCGTGCTCGACGCGGCGGCACGGCATTTGAGCTTTACGCGCGCGGCGGATGAGCTTGCGGTTACCCCCGCGGCGGTGGGCCAGCAGATCCGCGCGCTGGAGGATACGCTGGGCGTGGTGCTGTTCCGGCGCACGACCAAGGGATTGGAACTGACGCAGGAGGGCGAGGCTGGCCTTGCGGCATTGCGCGCGGGCTTCCTCCAGTTCGAAGAGAGCGTGCGCGCGATGCAGGCGGGGCAATCGTCCAAATCGCTGACCATCGCCGCGCCGCGCGACCTGACCGCGAAGTGGCTGATGCCGCGCCTCGCCGAGATTGCGCGGGCCGATGGCGAGTTGCGCTTTGTATTGGTGCCCGCGGACGAATCGATCGACTTCACCGAAGCCAATCTCGATCTCGCGATCCGCTGGGGCGAAGGCCCGGGCGAGCATGAGGGCGAGGCGCTGGAAAGCGACGGCATGGTCACGGTCGAGCGGCCGGGCGGCGGGCAGGACGTAAAGATCTGCTGGCCCGGCTGCCTGGCCGAAGACGCGGTTTCGCCGGTGCGCGTGTCCGATGCCGGGCTGGCGCTCGATGCCGCAGCCGAGGGGCTGGGCCGCGCGACGGTGCCCGAATTGCTCGCACGCGGCGATGTTGCCAGCGGAAGGCTGGTGATGGTTGGCGAGGCCAAGGAGTCGCCGCTCGGCTATTGGCTGGTCGCGCCGCTGCCGCAGTGGCGGCAGAAGAAGGTCAAGATGCTGGTCGAGACGCTGGGGGAATAGGATTTTCGCGGCTTCGTTTCGAACGTTCCCGCACCCCTGAAAACGGCCCACAGCAATGCGCGAACATACCGCGCAATAGGTATGTCGAAGAGACCGAGGCGGCTGCTAACGACGGCACCAACTTGGAGGACCGCATGATCTTTTCGATAGCCGCGATACTGATGGTGCCGGGCGTGGACGCGCCGTTTACCGCTGACCAATGGGCGGAGTGCGCCCAGATTGCCCTGTTCTATTCGGAGAGTGCGACGGGTACCGCGCAGGATGAGCTGCTGGACGAAGCGAGCGATTTTTTCGAAAAGGCTGGCGCATTGCGCTTTCCGGGCAAGACGCTTGGCGATGCGGAATATGAGCTGCTCTCGGAGTTAGGGCAGAAGCGTCTCGCCGCGCAGGTTGCGCGGGGCAAGACGGCGGGTGCCGCGCAATACCCCAATGGCACGCTGACAATCTGCCGACTGGAGAAGCTGCGCAGCATCGACTGATCAGGCGCTATGCGCCTGGCAGAATGCCAAGCCTAGCCAACGCTCCCGAAACCTCTATCGTCCGCACCGATCAATTCGGGGAGGGTAAAATGGCAAATTCACCTTGGGAGCACAGCAAGGCGGCGGGGGTGGCCGACGACGTCGATTTCGAGATCAAGGGACAGGAACTGCAGTTCGTCGAGATCGAACTCGATCCGGGCGAGAGTGCGGTTGCGGAAGCAGGCGCCCTGGTGTGGAAGGACGCGACCGTTGGCATGACGACGGTGTTCGGCGATGGCAGCGCGGCCAGCCAAGGCGGCGGCTTTATGGGCAAGCTGCTCGGCGCCGGCAAGCGGCTGATCACGGGCGAGAGCCTGTTCACCACGGTCTTCACGCATAATGGCTCGGGCAAGGCGCGGGTCGCTTTCTCGGCGCCGGTGCCGGGCGCGATCGTGCCGCTCAAGCTTTCGGATCTGGGTGGTTCGCTGATTTGCCAGAAGGACAGCTTCCTCGCGGCCGCGAAGGGCGTTTCGATCGGGATTCATTTCCAGAAGAAGGTGATGACCGGCCTGTTCGGCGGCGAAGGCTTCATCATGCAGAAGCTGGAGGGTGATGGCTGGGTGTTCGTCCAGTTCGGCGGCGCGATTGTTGAGCGGACGCTGGCGCCGGGCGAGCAATTGCATATCGATACGGGTTGCCTTGCCGCGTACACGCCCAGCTGCACCTTCGATCTGGAGACGGCCGGCGGCGTGAAGAACATGGTGTTTGGCGGCGAGGGTTTCTTCTTCGCACGGCTGACCGGGCCGGGTAAGGTGTGGATCCAGTCGCTGCCGTTCGGTCGCCTGGCCGGGCGGATCATCGCGATGGTTCCGCAGAATAAGGGCGAGGGATCGGCGCTGGGTTCTGTCGGCGGCTGGGTACAGGGCAATAACTGAGGGGCGTATTTTGCCAGTTTTAGAGACCGAGCGGCTGCTGCTGCGGCCGCGACGTCCCGATGACGCCGAGGCACTGCACGCCATTTATGCCGATGTGGAATTGATGCGCTGGTGGTCGCACGGCCCCCATCTGACGCTGGGCGAGACGCGTGACCGGATGGCGGACAAGTCGCCCGATTGGCGCTGCTGGTCGATCACCAAGGCCGGCGACGACACTGCGATCGGCTTTGTCGCGGCGAATGAGAAGCGGCAGGGCAACGTCACCGAAATCGGCTATGCGCTGGCGCGCGCGCATTGGGGATCGGGGATTGCCGCCGAAGCAGTGACGCGGATGATCGAGCAGATCTTCGCCGAAGGGCAACGGCGCGTGTATGCCGATACCGATCCGGAGAATGCCGCCTCGCGCGCGTTGCTGGAGCGGCTGGGGTTCAAGCTGGAAGGCTATCTGCGCGCCGAATGGGAGACGCATATCGGCGTGCGCGACACCACCTTGTACGGCCTGCTGCGCGAAGAATGGCGCGACAGCGGAGAACCGGTTATAGCTTGACTACAGACGTAGTCGAAAAGGAACTGGCGATGCTTGGACGTCTCTTAATCGCGGTGGCGGCGCTGTTTGCCTGGATGGGGCCTGCCGCGGCGCAGGGTCTTTCGGTCAAGGTCGATGCGGATAGCGCGCGGGCGGTTCTGGCGGCGGTGCAGAACCCGGCGCTGACGCAGGAACAGGCGCTGGCGATTGCGCGGCTGCCGGGCAATCAGGGGCTGATCCGGAAGATCAAGGGCTATAACCGCCCCGCCGATGAGGGACGGTTGGCCGAGGCTTTGCTGGCGGCGGCGCAGCACCGCGCGAGCGATCTGGATTCGGATTACAAGTTCGCCGCAGTGCGCGATGCGGCCGCCGCGATATCGCCGGTGGTGGAGGCTTTGGCCGGTCCCGCATCGCTGACCGGCGTGCAGGCCCGGATCGCCTTGTTCACGCCGGCGCGGGTTAAGGGCAAGGCGTCGGGCTATCTGATTGTCGGCGGACCTTCGGGCGGCTTCGCTTTTGGCGAGCCCGAATTCTATCTCAACGTCGCGCGTTTTCCGGTGGCCTCGCTGGCGCGGGTGATCATGGGGCATGAGCTGTTTCACGGGGTGCAGGGGCTGGCGATGAGCCTGCGGCCCCAGAGCGATGCGGCCAAGGCGTGTTTGGCGAAGATCCCCGAGGCAGAAAATCTGGGCCAGCTGTTCGGCTCGCTGCGCGACGAAGGGATGGCGAGCTATGTCGGCGACGTGCTGGCGCTGCCGGCCGACGATCCCGCGATCAAGACCGCGCGCGACAAGGCGCAGCGCGGGGTGAACATGGTGGGAAGCAGCATCACGTTGCTGGGGCTATCGACGCACGCGCTGACCAGCGGATCGACGATACCGTATGAGGATATCTATGGCCTGGGTTTCTATGGCGACGAAATTCTTTACTCGCTCGGCTATGTGATGGTGCGCGCCATCGCGAAGGAACAGGGGAATGCGGGCGTGGCGGAGCTGATCGATCAATCGGGCGCGGCATTGGTGATGCGCTATCTTTCGCTCTCCGGTTACGGGAAGGGCAAGGATGTGCCGGCACTCGATCCAGTGACGGTTACCTGGGCCAAGCGGCTGGCGGAGTGCGGCTGAATTGGCGGCGCCCGATCTGAAGAACCCGGTAGAGCGAGCCGCGTACCAGCGCGAACTGCACGGCGTTGCGCGCGGGGTGCGGCTGGCCGGATTGTGGCTGGCGGTGGCGGGGCTGGGGCTACTGGCTGCGCGGCGCTTTGGGCTTGAAGTGCCGCTTTGGGCGGCGGCTTCGGTGGTGGGGTTTGGCGCGATGCTGATGGTCACCGGGATTGCCGCGCGGACGCGGTACCATGCGCTGCGGATGCGAGACTGACGACTATTTCATCGGCCCCGCAAACTTCACCAGCGCACCCATAAGGCTGGCGAAGCGCATGTCTTCGACTGGCGCTTCGGTGTCGTTCCAGCTGGCGGTGGCGACGTACCAATTGCCGTCCGCGCCTTGCAGCAACAAGGTCATGCTGATCACGCCGGGTTCCGAACCGCCCTTATAGCCGGCCCAGGCATATTGCGCCTTGTCGACCGCTATTCCGGGGTTCTTCGAAAGCACTGCCCGGGCATCCTTGCCCTTTTCGCCCTCTGTATTGCGGCGGAGCCAGTCCATCACGCGGACCAGATCGGCGGAGGAGTAGAACCATTCGATCGTGTCGATCCGGCTCGGCCTGGTCGGGATGCTCTTGATCGCCAGCAAAGGGGCAATGTCGACGGTCAGCACTTCGCCCGCCAGCATCTTGCGCTGCCCGGCATCGTCGAGTGCGTTGTATTTGTCGGCGAGCGCGCCGCCCTGGAGCCATTTCAGCTTGAACGCTTCGAGCGTGCCGAGGAACGGCACGTTGCGCTTGTCCGGCGAGACGCCGGTGACGGGAAGCATCGCTTCGACCTTCTCGCGGCCGAGGGTGTAGAGCAGGATATCGGTGGCGCTATTGTCGCTGATCGAGATCATCTGGGTCGCGAGTTCGCGTAAGCTGACCTGCGTGCCCTTGGGCTTGGCGGTATAGCCGCCGCCGGGAAGCGGGCGCCCATCGAGCGTGACCATATCGTCCCACTGGCGGATGCCGGTATTGGTCACGCGGACCAGTTCGGCGAGGATGGTGAGCTTGAACGCCGAGCCTACCGCGAAACGCTGATCCTGATTGTGCGCCACCATGAGCGCAGGTGCACCACCGCCCAGCCGCGCAAAGGCATAGCCGGTCGCGCCGGGGAGCTTGTCTAGCGCGGCGGTTACTTCGGCGAGGCTCTTTTCCTCCGATTCCATGCCGGTGAAGCGCAGGCCGCTCACCTGATGCGGTTCGGCGGGATCAATGGTGAGCTGGAAAACCATCACGCCCTTTTCGGCGCGGATGCGGACCACGCCGGAATAAGGCGAGGCGAGCTTCACGCTCTCCATCCCGATCACCTTGCCGCCGATCCCGACAAGCTGCGCGTTGACCGAGGCGAACATCGCCTTGGGCACTGCCGCCTGGAATGCCGGGCTGAAATAGGTGTCGTAATTGCCCGTGCCCGCGACGACCGCCAGCAGTTCGTTCGCGCGCGCGGTGAAAGCAGGATCGGCCTGGATCGCGGACGGCGTCGCTTGCGGCGCGGTCTGCGCGGCGGCGGGTGCGGGGAGCGCGAGCGCCGAGAGCGCCAGAATCAGTTTACGCATCGATTGCGTCCTCTTCCAGCCGCGCCGCATTCTCCTGGATGAAAGCGAAGCGGTGCGCGGGGTTGGTGCCCATCAGCCGGTCGACCAGATCCTTGACCCCCATCCGCTCCTCATATTCCTGTGGCAGCGTGATGCGCAGCAGGCCGCGCGTCTTGGGGTCCATCGTGGTTTCCTTGAGCTGGTTGGGATTCATTTCCCCAAGGCCCTTGAAGCGGCTGACCTCCACCTTCTTGCCCTTGAACTCATTGGCCTCGATCCGCGCCCGGTGCGCGTCGTCCTTGGCGTAGAGCGATTTGGCGCCCACCGTGAGGCGATAGAGGGGCGGCTGAGCGAGGTAGAGATGCCCCTGGCGCACCAGCTCGGGCATTTCCTGGAAGAAGAAGGTCATCAGCAGTGTGGCGATATGCGCGCCGTCCACGTCTGCGTCGGTCATGATGATGATCCGCTCGTAGCGCAGATTATCGGGCAGGCAGTCTTTCCGGGTGCCGCAGCCCATTGCGAGGATCAGATCGGCGATCTCGGTATTGGCGAGGATTTTGGCGGCGGTGGCCGAGGCGACGTTGAGGATCTTGCCGCGGATCGGCAGGATCGCCTGTGTCTTGCGGTCACGCGCCTGCTTGGCGCTGCCGCCTGCCGAATCGCCTTCGACGATGAAGAGTTCGGTGCCCGCCGGGTCGTCCGCCGAGCAATCGGTGAGCTTGCCCGGCAGGCGTAGCTTGCGTGCGCTGGTCGCGGTCTTGCGCTTTACCTCGCGCTCCTGCTTGCGGCGCAGGCGATCGTCCATCCGCTCAAGGACGTACCCCAGCAGCGCCTTGCCGCGCTCCATATTGTCGGCGAGGAAATGATCGAAATGATCGCGCACGGCCTTTTCGACGAGGCTCGCGGCCTCTGGCGACGTCAGGCGATCCTTGGTCTGAGACTGGAATTGCGGATCGCGGATGAAGACGCTGAGCATCAGCTCGCTGCCAGTCATCACGTCTTCCGCGGTGATGTCCTTGGCCTTTTTGTTGCCGACCAGATCGCCAAATGCGCGAATACCCTTGGTAATCGCAGCGCGAAGCCCGGCCTCATGCGTGCCGCCATCGGGCGTGGGGATGGTGTTGCAATACCAGCTATACGATCCGTCGCTCCAGAGCGGCCATGCGACTGCCCATTCCACGCGGCCCTGCTGCTCGCCGGGGAAATCCTGCGACCCCGAGAAGAAATCGGCGGTGGCGCATTCGCGACCGGCGATCTGTTCCTTGAGGTGATCGGCGAGGCCGCCGGGGAATTGGAACGTCGCCTCGGGCGGGGTTTCGTCGCTGGTGAGCGAGGGATCGCACTTCCAGCGGATTTCGACGCCTGCGAAGAGATACGCCTTGGAGCGGGCCAATTTGTACAGCCGCGCAGGCTTGAACTGCATCTCGCCGAAGATTTCGGGATCGGGGACGAAGGCGACGGTGGTGCCGCGCCGATTGGGCGTGCCGCCGAGATGCTCGAGGGGGCCGAGCGTGTGCCCCTGCGAGAAACGCTGGCGATAAAGCTGCTTGTCGCGGGCAACCTCGACCACCGTTTCGACGGACAGCGCGTTGACGACGCTGGAGCCGACGCCGTGGAGGCCACCCGAGGTCGCATAGGCCTTGCCGCTGAATTTGCCGCCCGCGTGAAGCGTGGACATGATCACTTCCAGCGCCGACTTGTTCGGGAACTTCGGATGCGGATCGACGGGCATGCCGCGGCCATTATCGGTGATGGTCAGCCGGTTGCCGATATCGAGGGTGATCTCGATGCGGCTGGCATAGCCGGCGACCGCTTCGTCCATCGCGTTATCGAGGATTTCGGAGGCGAGATGGTGCATCGCGCGCTCATCGGTGCCGCCAACATACATGCCGGGCCGGCGACGGACGGGCTCAAGCCCCTCCAGCACTTCGATCGACGATGCGTCATAGGTGCCGGGCACGGCATTGGGGGCGGCGAACAGGCCATCGTCATTTGCGGACATGTGGAACGTATAGGGGGCGCAGACTTGGCCGCGCAAGCGTTCCGGGAGCCGAAGTCCGCGCTAAGCGGCGAGCAATTGGCCGACAAAGCGCTCGGTAGCGCGCTGAAGGTCGCCCGCCGAGCGCGACAGGCCGGTGGCGGCGGCGGAGACGCGTTCCGAAAGCTGCTCGGTATCGCTGGCCGAGCGCGCCACGCTGTGGATCCGGTCGGCCATTTGCAACACGTCGCTGGCGGTGTTGCGCGCGGTGTTTTCGATGGCGGTGGCGGTGTCGCGCTGGCTGTCGACTGCGCCGCGGATCGCTTCGGCGGCGCTGGCGAGTGCGGTCACGGTATCGGCAATGTCGGTGAGCGCGCTGCGGGCAGTGGTCGCGCCGCCCTGCACGCTGCCGGAAAGCGTGCGGATTTCGTCGGTGGCGCCGCTGGCCTGATTGGCGAGCTGCTTCACTTCATGCGCGACGACGGCAAAGCCGCGTCCGACATCGCCGGCGCGGGCAGCCTCGATCGTGGCGTTGAGCGCAAGCAGATTGGTGCGCGAGGCGATTTCGTGGATCGATTGCGCGAAGCCGCCGATTTCGTCGGCGCGCTCGGCAAGCGCACGGATCGCCGTTTCGCCCGAACGCGAGATATGGCGCGCGTCGCCGCTCAGGCGGGCCTGATCGTCGGCGCTTGCGGCAATGGCGGCGATGGAGAGCGAGAGTTGCTCGATGCCGCCCGCCAGCGCTTCGGCGGCGGTAGAGGAGCGCTTGGCAGTTTCCGACGTGTCGAGCAGGTCGCGGCTGGCGCGGTGGGCGAGATCGTTGAGCGACTGCGCCGAATGATCGAGCTCGGCTGCCGCCTGGCTGACTCCGGCGACGACGCCCGCCACCGATTGCTCGAAGGCGCGGGCCATTGCCTGCATGTCTTCGCGGCGGACGGCGGCGGCATTGGCCTCCAGCGCTTCCCGGCGCGTGCGCTCGGCGGCTTCGCGCTCTTCGGCCTGGCGGATCGCGGCCATGGCGGATTCGGCATCGGCGCGGCGCCCATCGGCTACGTGGGCAAGCTGTTCGCTCTGTTCGCGGGCGATGTCCTGTCCGGCGATGAGGCGGCGTAATTGCAGCGTGAGATAACTGAGGATCGCGCATTGCAGCACGACGGCGACCGCATGGACCATGACACGGCCGAGATTGCCCCCGCCGGTGAAGATCCAGGCCGGGGCCAGATACTGGAGGACGAGGTGGTGCACCGCGATCAATGCGGAGGCGAGCACGATGGGGCGCCAGTCACACAGAATCGCCAGCGCGGCGAGCGCGACGAAGAAATACATGTGCGCGTCCATCTGCCACGGATGGCCGTTCAGCGTGAAGACCGTGAGCGCGGGCTGGATCGCAGCAAGCGTGCCGACCACCATCCGTGCCGAGAAATCGTGACGGCGGCGCACCAGCATCAGCGTGGGCGCGGCATTGGATGCGGCACCGAGCAGCAGGACGAGAAACGCAGTATCCGCGCCGATCGCCAGGCCGCCGGCAAAGCGCAGCATCGTCGCCACCCAACTGGCGATCACCAGAATCTGGATGCCACGAAGCTGAAGACGACTGATCTCGGACATGTTCATGCAAATGCGCTCGTGGTGCCACAGCCTGTGGGGGGCGCCGCAAGCAGCAGGACGCCGTGATCCAGCATCGCCTCTGCAATCGCGGCACGGCTGCCCGATACGACGAAACTGTTGGGCAGGGGCCCCGATCCGATCAGCAGCGCGCCTTGTTGCGTGGCGCGGGCCAGCATTCCCTGCGCGGCACCGGGCCAGATGGGGACAAGAAGCATCTTGCCCTGTGCAGGCGGATAGAGCCCGACCATGCCAAGGACGATGACGACAAGCATCATCTGGGCGGCCAGAATATGGTCGGCGGCGAAACGGAAGGCTCTCTGCACAGCCCGGGAGCTAACGCATGGTGGTTATTATTCGGTGAACCAATGCCCTAGGCACACTCCTTAACATCGGGCGCGCGAAAGATCGTGGCGGCATTCGGTTCCGCCCGAAAATGCGCCTGTGGCCCGGAAGCCACGCTTTCACAGCGTTCGCCGGGAGCGTTTGAAGCCGAACCCGATTCTGGAACGTATCTGCGGGGCAATCCAGTAAATGACGGAGTATCCCCATGCGTATTCTCATGCTTAGCGCCGCTACCCTGCTCGCGACGACTGCCCCCGCTTTTGCCCAGGAAGAAGATGCCTTTACCGGTGTCTATGTCGGCGGCACATTTGGCTATTCGGTGCAGAACAACGATCCCGACGAAACCATCCGGTTCGATCGCGACCTTAACGGCACGTTTGGCGACACGGTGGTGACCGCCGCTGCGGGTTCGCCCAACGCCTTCTCGCCCGGTTTCTGCGGCGGCCGCGCCAATACCAATGCTCCGGCCGGCGGCTGCGAGAATGATCGCGACAATGTGGAATATTCGGTCCGCGCCGGCTTCGATCAGCAATATGGCAGCTGGCTGCTCGGCATGGTGGTCGACGCCGGCAAGACCAACATCCGCGACAGCGTCAGCGCATATAGCACCACGCCCGCCAGCTATTCGATGACCCGCAAGATCGACTGGAATGCCGGGCTCCGCCTGCGCGGCGGCTATGTCGCGGGCAACAGCACGTTGTTCTACGCCACGGGCGGCGCAACCTATGCCAAGGCCGAGCACAGCTTCCGCACCACCAACGGCGCGAACAGCTTCACCGGGCGCGGCGATGACGGCATCTGGGGCTGGACCGCAGGCGGCGGCGTCGAGACGAAGCTCAGCAGCAATCTCTCGATGGGCCTAGAGTATCTCTACACCCGCTATAACGACGACGATTACCGCGTCCGCGCAGGTGCGGGCACCGCGCCCGCGTCGAACCCGTTCCTGCTGGCAGGCGCCGGCGGCACCGACTTCCGCCGCAGCGACGAGAAGTTCGACTATCACGGCATCCGCACGACGCTGGCGTTGCGCTTCTAAAGCCAGACGCGCGACAGAATTGGGCCGGCGGAGCGATCTGCCGGCCCTTTTCGTGGGAGTAGTCTGACGCCCACGCTGTGCAGCTTGCCGCTCATAACATTGCCCTTGCCCTCACGCCCGCCGCCCGAATGCATCGCCCCAGCAATTTGGGGGAATATCGATGCGGATTTGGGTAATTGTTGCGGCGGCGCTGGCATTTGGGGCGCCGGCAACGGTAGAGGCTGATCCGCGTTTCGAGCCGCAAGCGTGCGCCGATGCGGCGCTGAAGGCAGGAGCGCGTTGCGGAGTGGTGCGCGTGTTCGAGGATCGCAGCACCGCGCAGGGCCGCACGATCGATCTCAGCATCGTAATCCTGCCTGCGACCGGCCCGGGGCCGCATCTGCCGCCCTTGTTTACCGTGAGCGGCGGGCCCGGCGAGGCGACCAACCGGAACGTGTCATTCTATGCCGAGGCTGGCATGGCCTATCGCGTGCGGCGCGACGTGGTGATGCTCGATCAGCGCGGCACCGGGCGCTCCAACGCGCTGATATGCCCGGAGATCGCCGCCGAGCCGGAAACGGCGGAGATGTTCTCGCGCGCTTATGTGGAAGGCTGCCGCCGTCACCTGGAACCGCGCGCCGATCTGCGCATGTACGGCACCGACGCGGCGGTCGCGGATATGGAGGTGGTGCGCTCGGCGCTGGGCTATCAGCGGATCGATCTTGTCGCCGGGTCTTACGGCACCACGCTGGCGATGCGCTATATCTCGGCGCATCCGGATCGGGTTCGTGCCGCTATCCTGTCTGGCGCGGCACCAACCTTTGCCATGCCGCCACAGCATCATGCGACTGCGGCTTATCGCGCGATCCGCCTGATCTGGGCAGATTGCGCTGCGGATGCCGCATGCCATGCGGCCTTTGCCGATCCCGCCAGGGATCTCGATCTTGCCGTGGCGCATCTCGCCAAAAGCGGGGAGCTGAAGCCCGAACGCTTCACCGAGGCGCTGCGTTCGATCATGTATTCGGCAGCGGGAAGCCGCAGCCTGCTCTACCTTGTCCATCGGGCGGGGGCCGGCGATATGGCGCCGTTCATGGAGGCGACCGGCGGGGCCGCGCTTGGTTCGACCTTTGCCGATGGGCTCTACCTCTCGATCACCTGCACCGAGAGCCTGGGCCTGATGGACTATGCGGCGGCGGCCAAGGCTGCGCGCGCCACGCCGTTTGGCGATTATCGCCTGCGCCGCCAGCTTGAAGCGTGCAAGAACTGGCCGGTCGCGCAGCTTCCAGCCGATCACCTGACCCCGGTCAAAGCACCCGCTGCGATCCTGTTCGTATCCGGATATCTCGATCCGGTTACGCCACCCGAATGGGCGGCGGAGGCCGCGAAGGGCTTCCCTAATGCCCGGCAGCTGGTGCTTCGCTATTCCGGGCACAATGTGCGCGGGTTGTCGAACCTCGACACTTGTTATGACGGGCTGATGATCCGGTTTCTCGACAACGCCGATGCGGCGGGGCTGGACGCCCGTTGCGTTGCAGACCTGCGGCCGCCGCCGTTCATCACCAGCGCTCCCGCGAAATGACCGCTTGCACGAAAAAGGGCCGGTGGATCGCTCCACCGGCCCTTTTTGTGTCGTAGCGAACGCCTTACCGAACCCGGGGGCCGCCGAAGGGCAGCGGGGGCGGAGGACGGCGATCGCGGCGGGGCAGCTGCGCCTGATAGGCGTGGCCGCAATGCGCGACGCAATAGGGGAAACCCGGGTTCACCTTGTCGCCACAAAAATGGAAATCGGGCTCACCGGGATGGCCGAGCGGCCATTTGCACACGCGATCGTTGAGTTCGAGCAGGCTGGTCTTGCCCGCAATCGCCTCGCTGGGCTTGGCAGGGACCAGACGGCGGGGCGGAGCGGGCGTGCTCGGCGCCGATTGCTCTCCGGGATTCTGACGCAGGAAGCCGCCGGGGCCGACCGAGCGCATTACCGGGCCGTCCGCCTTCGGCGCGGGCGTGGACGCGAGCTCGCCGGTTGCCGTGGGGGTCGATGTGGTTGCGTTCGAGCGCGGCGAGGGCTCGGGCGGCGATTCGGGCACGCTGGGCGCTGCTGCGACGGGAGCCGCAGCGGCAGAGACCGGTGCCGCCGGCTTGGGCGCCGCAGGTGCTGCCGCCTTGGCCTCAGCCTTTGCTTGGTTAGGCTTTACCGGCGACGGACGCGAAGGCAAGCCAAGGCGATGCGCCTTGCCGATCACGGCGTTGCGGCTCACGCCGCCCAGTTCTTCGGCGATCTGGGTGGCGGTAAGGCCGCTATCCCACATCTTCTTCAGCGTATCGATACGCTCGTCGGTCCAGCTCACGCGTCTTCCTTCGTCTTGCGGCGGGTGCGGTCAGCGGGTACGCGAACCTGCAATGTCCAGCCAGCCTGAAATCGGTCAAAACCTTCCCGAGCCCGGCGTTCCGGTTATCCGCAACGTAAATTGGGGAGGTCTTCGTACCCTCTATATCAAGGAGGTGCGGCGATTCTTCAAGGTGCAGCTCCAGACGGTGTGGGCGCCGGCGGTCACGACCCTGTTGTTTCTGGTTATTTTCACGGTCGCTTTGGGTGGCGGAAACCGGATGGTGAGCCTGCAGGGGCAGGAAATTCACTTTGCCGATTTCATCGCGCCGGGGCTGATCGCGATGGGCATGCTCAACAATGCTTTCGCGAATTCGAGCTTCTCGCTGCTGGTCGGCAAGATTCAGGGGACCATCGTTGATTATCTGATGCCGCCGCTTTCGACTGCCGAACTGATGGCGGCGATGATCGGCGGGGCAGTGACGCGCGCAATCATGGTGGGCGCCACGGTGTGGCTGGCGATGGCGCTGGCGCAAATACATGTGTGGCCGCAGCATCTGTGGGCGGTGCTCTGGTTCGGGCTGTTCGGATCGGTGTTTCTGGCACTGGTCGGCCTGCTCACCTCGGTCTGGGCGGAGAAATTCGATCACGCTGCGGCCGTGAGCAATTTCGTGATCGGGCCGCTGGTTCTGCTTTCGGGCACCTTTTACTCGGTCGAGCGATTGTCGCCGACCTTCCAGGCGATCAGCCATGCCAATCCGTTTTTCTACATCATCTCGGGCTTCCGATACGGCTTTCTGGGCGTCGCCGATTCGCCGATTCTGGTGGGCGCGGCGGTGATCCTGGGCGTCGATGTGGTATTGGGGTTCGGCTGCTACTGGCTGTTGCGCAGCGGCTGGAAGATCAAGAGCTAGCGCTCTCTACAGCCGTCATATTGCACATCGAAGAGGTTGGCGGGCTGGCAGCGGCCCGCAAGCAATGCTTCGATCCGGCGGGCGCGTTGCTCGTTGGCAGCGGCATGTTCTTGTGGCTCCAGCGTACCGGGGGTGATGAGCATGGCCACCAAGCTCAGATATTCGCGATCCGATAATGCGGCCACGTCGCGCCCATAATAGGTGCGCGCGGCGGCCGGGAAGCCGATGATCGGGCGGCGATCGATCGTGCCGAAGCTGGCATGGTTGAGATAGATTTCGAGCTGCTGATCCTTGGGTGTTGCCGGATCGAAGGCGAAGCGCGCGATCAGGCTTTGCTCGATAGAGGCGAAACCGGGGGCGAATTCGTCGAAATACAGCCGCCGGACCAAAGCCTGCGCGATGGTTGTCATGCCCGCGCCAGGGGTCCAGAAATCCACGCCGCGATGCTGGTAGAAACCGGGGTCTTCGACTGCGATCAAAGCGGCGCGGCGGTTTTCGGGCAAGTCGGCGAGCTTCAGGGGGCGATCCGCGACCGAGGCGAGGATCGCCGGGGTGCGCTGCTGGGCACGCCACACCGCGACGCCCTCATAAACGCCGAGCAGGACAAGCATGGAGAGCGGCACCGAAAGGAGCCGGAACAGGCACGAGCGAAACATGAAACCCCCGCCAGCGAACATATCGGCGGGCGAGGCGGAGTCGATGGGCTATTTCGGGGAGAAATGCCCCATTTTCAGTCGAGTGTGGCGGCCAGCGCGCGCAGAACCTCCGCCGCGTCGCCTTCGATCACATCGCCATGGCTCACGATGATTCGCTGGAGCGACGGATCGGCGGCCCAGGCGAGGAGCTGTTTCGCGAGCGCGGGCTTGTCGTCGAGCCCGCGTTGGACCGGCCGGGGGATTTGCGGTTCGGACACGCCAAAGCCGAACACCCGCGCCATGATGTGCGCGCCGATCCCGTGCGGGTGCGCAACATTGGCGATGATGTCGTTGACGATCACGGTGAGGCCGGAGGCGCGGCGCACCTCCAATGCAGCCTCATGCCCACCGATGCCGGGTACGACGATCAGGCGGACCTGAGGATCGTCGAGTATGTCGCTCGTCGCATCGACCGGTATGGCCTCTTCCACCACGGCTGCGGCACCCGGCGGCGCGATGACCAACGCATCGGGATAGCGGTCTTTTCAGATTTTCGCGTCCAGGCGGTGGTGGTCGCCGGGCACGATCAGGAAAGCGGGGCGGCCCATCGCTTCGATCCGCGCCATTTCGGGCTCATTCAGCGCGATCGCGCTATAGATCGCGGTACGATTGCCCGAGAGGCGCACCACCGTCATCCGGCGGGGGAAATTGCCGAGCGGCATAGGGATTTCGCCCGCGACGGTCAGCACGCCGTCCTCCACTTCCACCAAGGCCTCGTGCGCCTGGACTTCCCATTTCTCGAGCGTGGCGGGCATTGCCGATCTCCTTCCCTTGCCCAATGCGCATGCCCCGCGAAACGATCCGCGTCGTGGCGGTGTTGCGCTCACCTTCACCCCTCCGTAAAAGCACGTTCCGGCGGCCCCGATGGCCGCTTTTTGTGTTTGAGGAGATGCGACGTGCCTATCACCCCGCTCATGCCCGTTTACCCACGGTGCGGTGTGCGTCCGGTGCGAGGAGAGGGCGTCTATCTCTATGGTGAGCAGGGCGAGCAATATCTCGATTTCGCCGCCGGCATCGCGGTCAACGCGCTGGGCCATGGCCACCCGCATCTGACCAAGGCGATTGCCGATCAGGCAGCGACGCTGATGCATGTCTCCAATCTCTACGGTTCGCCGCAGGGCGAGGCGCTGGCGCAGCGGATCGTCGACAATTCTTTCGCCGACACGGTGTTTTTCACCAATTCCGGCGTTGAGGCGATCGAGTGCGCGATCAAGACCGCGCGGCGCTATCATCACGTCGCGGGCAACCCGCAGCGCAATACGCTGATCTGCTTCAAAAACGCCTTCCACGGGCGCTCGCTGGGCGCGATTTCGGCGACCGATGGCAAGATGCGCGACGGCTTCGAGCCGCTGCTGCCGGGGTTCGACTATGTGAAGTTCAACGATCTGGAAGGCGCGCTCGCGAAGATTGACGACGAGACTGCGGGCTTCCTGGTCGAGACGGTGCAGGGCGAGGGCGGCATGACCGCGGGCACGCTGGAGTTCATCCAGGGGCTGCGCAAGGCGTGCGACGAGCGTGGGCTGTTGCTCATCCTCGACGAGATCCAGTGCGGCTATGGCCGCACCGGCAAGATGTGGGCCTATGAACATTATGGCATCACGCCGGACATCATGACCGTGGCCAAGGGCATTGGCGGCGGCTTCCCGCTTGGCGCCTGCCTGGCGACCGAAGAGGCCGCGAAGGGCATGGTGGTTGGAACGCATGGCTCCACATATGGCGGCAATCCGCTGGCGATGGCGGCGGGGCAGGCCGTGCTCGACGTGATGCTCGAGGAGGATTTCCTGCCGCACGTCGTGAAGATGGGCGACCGGCTTCGCGCCGCATTCGAGCAGCTTATCCCGAACCATGACCATCTGTTCGAAGAAATCCGCGGCAAGGGTCTGATGTTGGGCATCAAGATGAAGGACAGCGTGGTTTCCCGCGATTTCGTGGCGCATCTGCGCGACAATCACGGGCTGTTGACCGTGGCTGCGGGCGAGAACGTGTTCCGCGTCCTGCCTCCGCTGATCATCAACGAGGATCACATCGCCGAGTGCGTCGAGCGACTGAGTGCAGGAGCGCGCTCGTTCGCGCCGCCCAGCGATGACTGAGTTGCGCCACTTCCTCGATCTCTCCGATGCCGGGGCAGATGCCGTGGCCGCAATGCTGGCCGATGCGATCGATCGCAAGGCGGCGCGCATGGGCTTCCCCAAGGGTCAGGTCGATCTCGATGCGCCGCTTGCGGGCCGCGTGCTCGCGATGGTGTTCGAGAAGAACTCGACCCGCACCCGCGTTTCGTTCGACATGGCTATCCGCCAGCTGGGTGGCACCAGCATCGTGATGGACGCCGGCTCGATGCAGCTTGGGCGCGGCGAGAGCATCGCCGATACCGCGCGCATCCTTTCCGGCTATGTCGACGCGATCATGATCCGCACGGACGATCACCAGAAGGTGGTCGATATGGCAGAATATGCCAGCGTGCCGGTGATCAACGGGCTGACCGATGCGTCGCATCCGTGCCAGATCATGGCCGATCTGCTGACGATCATCGAAAGCGGACATGCGCTTCCGGGGCTCAAGATCGCGTGGCTGGGGGACGGCAACAATGTGCTGGCGTCGATCATGGAAGCCGCAGGGCTCATGCATTTCGACGTGGTTGCGGCCTGCCCGCAGGGTTTCCAGCCGAGCGACGAAGATGTTGCGCGTGGCAAGGGCCGGGCGCGCGTCGTTGGCAGCGCGAAGGAAGCGGCGGAGGGCGCCGACATTGTCGTCACCGATACGTGGATTTCGATGGGGCAGGCGCATGCCGAGACCAAGCTTGCGGCGATGATGCCGTTCCAGGTCGATGCCGCTTTGATGGCCGTGGCCAAGCGCGACGCCAAATTCCTCCACTGCCTGCCCGCGCACCGTGAGGAGGAAGTGACCAGTGAAGTGATCGACGGCCCGCAGTCGCTGATCTGGCAGGAGGCAGAGAACCGGCTTCATGCGCAGAAATCGGTGCTGCGCTGGTGCTTCGGGCAGATTTGAGCATGTTTCGCGCCGCCGCTCTGGCCTTTATCGGTTTAGTGGCGGCGCTGATTCTCGTTTGGATCATGTACCCGTCCGAAGAGCGGAATTCCGGCTATGCGCTTCTGGCGGCCATCGTATTCGCCAGCTCGGCCGGACTCTATTCCGCAGGCAATAAGGCCATGGGGACGGCGCAGCGGATTGCGCTGTGGCTCGTCGTCGCTGGCACGGCTGCGGGCTTATTGGCAGCAACCGAAGGCTATTGGCTCGATCTGGTGATGCCGCCCTCGTCGCCGCCGACCCTGGCGAGCGCGCTACAGGATCTGAACAACTCGCTGCTGGTCATCACAATACTCGGCTGGAGCATGATGGCGGGCGTGGGCGGCGGCTGGATCCTGTGGTTCGGTGCGCGGCTGTGGAAGCGACGCACGATCGGTTGAGTTGCTTTCGGGGCGCCGAAACCCCATTTCGCCGCTGCAATGGAAAATCAGAACCTCCCCATCGAAATCGATCGCACGCTTGGCTTCACGCTGCCCGATCGCCATGCCCGTGGCCGCATCGCGCGGCTGGGGCCGGCGCTCGACAAGATCTTGTCGGCGCATAACTATCCCGCTCCGATCGAACGGCTGCTGTCCGAAGCGCTGACGCTCACCGCTTTGCTGGGCTCCACCCTCAAGCAGGCCGGCGGCCAGATGACGCTGCAGGCGCAGACCACCGGCGGCATCGTCAAGCTGATGGTGTGCGATTACAAGAATGGCGAGCTGCGCGGATACGTGCAGTTCGATGCGGATCGCCTTGCCCAGCTCGGCAAGAATCCTTCGGTCTACGCCCTGTTCAACAAGGGCCATCTGGCGATCACCTTCGATCAGGCGACCACCAAGGAGCGCTATCAGGGCATCGTGCCCCTGGATGGCGATACGATCAGCCAGGCGGCGGAGAATTATTTCCTCCAGTCCGAGCAGATCCCCAGCCTGGTGCGCATCGGCCTTGGCCGCGATGCAGAGGGCAACCGCATCGCGGGCGGCATTTTCCTCCAGCATCTGCCGGAGGGCGAATTGGGCCGCGAGCGGCTGCACACCCGGCTCGATCATCCCGAATGGGAGCATGTCGAGGCGCTGGCATCGACCATGGGCGCGGACGAACTGGCGGATGTGAGCATTCCGCTGGAGACGCTGGTTTGGCGGCTGTTCAACGAGGAATCCGAAGTCCGCATCCTGCCGGGTGTCGAGCTTTCGCGCGGATGCCGCTGCGATGGTGAATATATCCGCCAAGTATTGTCGAAATTCCCCGAAGCCGATCGCGTGGAGATGGCCGATGAGAATGGTGTAATTTCAGTCGATTGCGCCTTTTGCTCGCGGCAATACCCTGTTCGGGTGGAAGACTTCGTTTCGCCCCCGTTGTAATTCACGCTGCAGACAGCATATCCACCGGATAACAAGCGCGCGATTCGGCAGTTGGCGGCGCGCGTTCACCCGGGGGCGGGGAGTTGGGAAATGAGTCTTAGGCGTATTCTGCGCCCGGCCCTTGCCGGCGCCTTATTATTGTTCGGCGGCGGTGGCGCGACTGCGCAGCAGGCCGAGCAGGTGACTGCGACGCGCGCGATCGATCGCGGCCAGTGGCAGCTGCGCGATTCCAGTGGTGGCCTGCGCAAGCTGTGCCTCACCAATCCAAAGGTGCTGCTCCAGATCGAGCATGGCGCAGCACAGTGCGAGCACGTCGTGGTGGAGAATGGCGCTCGCCAGGCGGTGATCCGCTATAGCTGCGCGGGGCATGGCAATGGCCGCACGACGCTGACGGTGGAGAGCGGAAGGCTGTTCAGCCTGGATACGCAGGGCGTGGTCGATGGCCTGCCCTTCTCGGAGCAATATGAAGGACGCCTGCTCGGCGCCTGCTGAGCATTTACCCTTCCTTCATCTCCGCGGCCTTACCTTGGCAATCGCTCCTTTCGGGAGTTCCTCTCTGGCATTTCCCCTGACCTTGGGTCGCTCTCGGGCGGCCCATTTTGATTTGGGGGCCAAAGGCGTCTAGCGAACCTCGCATGACTGACAGCTTTGCGATTGTCCTGCTTTCCGGCGGCCTCGATTCGATGGTGAGCGCCGCGCGTGCGCGCGAGGACGGCCATCGGCTGCTCGCGCTCTCGATCGACTATAACCAGCGGCATCAGGTGGAGCTGGCAGCGGCGCGGCGGATCGCAAGCGCGCTGGGGGCGGAGCGCCATGTCGTGATGCCGCTCGATCTGCGCGCGTTCGGCGGATCGGCGCTGACTGCGGATATCGAAGTGCCCAAAAGCGGCGTCGGTGCCGATATTCCGATCACCTATGTGCCAGCGCGAAACACCATCTTCCTGAGCCTCGCATTGGGCTGGGCCGAGGCTGCGGGCGCGCGCGATATCTATATCGGCGTCAACGCGCTCGATTATTCGGGCTATCCCGATTGCCGCCCCGAATTCATCTCGTCGTTCGAGAATATGGCAGAGCTGGCGACCAAGGCGGGGGTGGAGGGCAATCCCTTCCGCATCCAGGCGCCGCTCCAGAACATGACCAAGGCCGATATCGTCCGCGAGGCCGCCCGGCTGGGGCTTGATGCGGGCATGAGCTGGTCGTGCTACGATCCCGCGCCCGGCAGCGTGCATTGCGGGCTGTGCGACAGCTGCCGCCTGCGGTCGAAGGGTTTCCAGGAGGCCGGGCTGCCGGACCCGACGAAATACGCCGTGCTCCCATGAGCTATGCGGTAAAGGAGATGTTCCTCACGCTTCAGGGCGAGGGGGTGAATGCCGGCGCGCGCGCGGTGTTTGTGCGGTTTGCCGGGTGTAATCTCTGGTCGGGGCGCGAACAGGATCGCGCGACTGCGATCTGCCAATTCTGCGATACCGAATTTGTCGGCACCGATGGTGTGGGCGGCGGCAAGTTTGCGGATGCCGGGCTTCTGGCGGAAGCAGTCGAAGGCCATTGGGGCGAGGGGGGCGAGCGGCGCTTCGTGGTGCTCACCGGGGGCGAGCCGATGCTTCAGGTCGACGATGCCCTGATCGATGCGCTCCATGCACGCGGTTTTCGCATTGCCATCGAGAGCAATGGCACGATCGCGGTGCATCCCGGCATCGACTGGGTGTGCATCAGTCCCAAGGCCGGGAGCCAGGTCGTCCAGCGCTCGGGCGACGAACTCAAGCTGGTCTGGCCGCAGGCGGGAAGCGATCTGGAAGCGATCGAAGACTGGGACTTCGCCCATTTCCTGATCCAGCCGATGGACAACGCCGATGCGCAGGCAAATGTAGCGGCCGCGCTCGCGCTGGCGATGGCGCGGCCCAAATGGCGCCTGACGCTACAGACGCACAAATTACTGGGCTTGCGTTAGCCGTCGATGCGCAGGGGGCCGCACTTCTTGGTGTCGTACATGCCCCGCTTCCAGCACTTGTCGTTGCCGAAGGGGGGGACCGCCATCGAGCGATACAGAAGCGTGGGGTTGTAGCGCGGCGCGCGATACTGCTCGCCCCACGGGCGCAGGCTTTCGCGCAGCTCCAGCATGCGGCCCTCGGCGAGCTCGCCGAACTTGCCGCGGCCGGTGAACAAAGCGTCACGGCCGATCGAGCCCGCGGTCTGGCAGAAGGAAAGCTGACCGCCGACGGTGGAGAAACCCGAATAAACACGCGTGCCGAACTTATCGAGTTCGGTCTGGCCGGCCTTCTTGCTGGCCGAGGAGCGGACGAAATACTTCTCGAGCACCGCATAGGAATCGCGCAACTCGTTCGAGTGATCCTTGAGCGTGGCATTGTAATAATCGAGCGTCATCAAGGTAGGCTCGAACTGGCATTGCAGCGCGGCCACGTTGAGTGCCGCGCGCAGGTTCCACACCAAAGCGGCGCGAAGCTCGTTCGACGTGGCGCCCGGCAGCGCAGGGCCGGTGATGCCCGGCTCGGTGCCGGTGACGCGAGCGGAGTTAAGCGTGGCTGGCTTCAGGAAAAACTGTGCCGAAGCCGGCGCCGCTGCGAACAGGGCGCTCTCCACTGCCAACGCCAAAACAATACGCGAAACGAGCATCTTGCCCTCTACTCTTTTACTATGTGGCACCGTGCCTACGGGTTTTCGACTCGACCCCCAAGCCCCTTTTTTCGGGACAGCTGGGAAGGTGCGAGCCTTTACCCAAGGCTGTTGCGGGCATGCGTAACGGCGATTGGAGGCGACAATGCGGCGGGCTGAAAACCTTCTCCCTCTTGGGGAGGGGGCAGGCGCGCGCGATTATTCCGGCGTGGCGCTGGGCTTCGCCGTGGGTTTCGCAATTGGCTTGGCCGTGGGCTTAGTTGTGGGCCTGGCGCCGGGTTTGGTCACGGTGCCTGCTGCGGTGTTGCTCGGCACCACGTCGCTTTCATTGCCAATCGGGGCATTGGCTTCGATGCTCGTGACCATCGCGTCGCTAATGCTCGAATTCTCGACCGGCGCGACTTCGGTGGCGTTGCTCAGGTTCGCGGTCTCGCCGCCGCCGCACGATGCCAGCAGTGCCGTACCGGCTATGGCGACCATATAAACAACTGCACGCATTCGCTTCGCCTTCTCAAAAATCACCTTTGCATACCGCGTACGCGCCGCAAAAGAAAAGGGCCGCCCGGTTGCCCGGGCGGCCCTTTATCCAACTCACGCTTGCGCGTGATTACATGGCGTTGCCCATGGTGTTGGTGGTCGTGGTGTTGGTGGTCGTGGTCTCGGTCATGTTGCCCATCGGAGCAGCCGCATCGATGTTGGTCATCGTGTCGGTGGTCACAACGTTCTCAACCGGAACGACTTCCGTGGTGTTGGTGACGTTCGTGGTCTCGGTGCTGGTGCAAGCCGAGGCGAGAAGGGCTGCGCCGACGATGGCGACGGTGGAGATGACTGCACGCATTGAAAAGCTCCCTAGATAATGGATTTGGCACAGCGAAGCGCCGTGAATAACCCAAACCGTGATAGGCATTAGACGTTTCGGCCACGGGCCTCAAGTCACGATTTCGACATTTCCACAGACAATACGTCCAAAAATGGCAAGAAAGTGGCCGAAAGCGCCGCGTCGAACTCGGCTGCCGTAACGTCAATCCCCAGCGCAGCGGCGCTCGTGACGGGGAATTCCGGAATGCCGCAGGGCACGATTCCGCCAAAATGGGTTAGGTCTGGGTTCAGGTTCACGGCAAAACCGTGAAGCGTAACCCACTGGCGGATACGCACCCCGATCGCGCCGATCTTGGCCTCTTGCCCCGATGTATCGAGCGTCCAGATCCCGATCCGGCCCGGCGCGCGAAAGGCCTGGATGCCGATTTCCGCCAACGCCGCGATTACCCAGCCTTCGAGCGCGTGGACATAGCAGCGCACGTCGCGGCGGCGCTCGCGCAGGTCCAACACCACATAGCCGATGCGCTGGCCGGGGCCGTGATAGGTGTAACGCCCGCCGCGCCCGGTCTTGTGGACAGGGAAGCGCGCGGCGTCGAGCAGTTCGGCGGGATCGTTGGCGCTGGTGCCGGCGGTGTAGACCGGGGGATGTTCAAGCAGCCAGACGAGTTCGCGCGCCTGATGCGCAGTTACGGCGGCGGCGCGCGCCTCCATCGCGGCGAGCGCTTGCGGATAATCTATCTGCGCGGGTTCGACCCGCCATTCTATGTCAGCGTGCATCCGGAGCGCGATTGCTCCCGTACGTGCGAATACGCAAGCATTGGCAAGGGATTGCGCGGCGGCTAACACACGGCCACGGAATTGGGGAATATAGCGGCAATGGTGAAGATGGGCACCGTCTGGGATAGGACGGCGGAATTTCTGACCGACAATATCGCTACGGTTTTGCCGACCGCGCTGCTGGCATTTTTCGTGCCCGCGTCGATCGAAGGCAATTTCCAGGCAGCGATGGACGGGGCCGGGCCGGGACTGATCCTGGCGCTGCAAATCGTCTCGATCGCGTTCGGCCTGCTGACGGTCTGGGGCACGCTGGCGGTGACCGCGATGGCGCTTGATAATGAGGATAGCGACAAAGCCGGCAAGCTGGCGGGCAAGCGCATGCTCGCGGCGCTGGCCGTGACGCTTGCCTGTTTCGCCGCGCTTCTGTTGCTGGTGGCGCCGGTTCCCATCGTGCTGAGCGCAAGCGGCGTCGATGTAATGGCGATCGCGCAGGGCCGCGATTTCGACCTGCCCGCAGGTATTGCTGCCTTTGTGGCGATCTATCTGCTCGTGCTGACGCTCCTGTTCCTGTGGCTGGGTGCGCGGCTGATCCTGGTCACGCCGGTGATCGTGCGCGAGGGGCGCTGGCTCAGTTCGCTTCGCCAATCGTGGAAGCTGACGCGCGGCGTGACGTGGCGCGTGATCGGCGTGATCATCCTGTTCTGCCTGGTCTCCTGGGTCTCGATCCTTGCCGCCAACACCGTTTTCGGCAGCGTCTTCGCGCTGATCGCGGGCCGCGATCAGGCCGGGGTGTCGCTTGCGGGTGTGCTCACCTCGATCGTCGTCGCGGCGGTGCAGACCGGCTTTACCGTGCTGATACCTGCCTTCACTGCAAAGCTCTATCTGGCGCTCACTGCTGTGGTGGGCCTCGGCGAGTCGCCGGGCCGGGCATGAGACTCTCACTAGCCGGCGTGTTCGCCGACGCCGGAGCGATGTGGCGCAATCATCGCGATATATTGAGCGCGATCGCCGGCGTGTTCTTCGTCGTGCCGATTCTGGGCATATTGCTCCTGATGGCGCAGGGCGGGCTGCCCACCGATCCCGATCCGCTGAAGCTCAACGAAGCGGTGCGCAAATTCTACGAAGACAATCTGCTGTCGTTTTTGCTCGCCAATCTGATGATCGATTTCGGCACATTTGCGGTGTTCGTATTGTTCCTGTTTCCGGGTGAGCGGACGCTGGGCGAGACATTATTGCTCTCGTTGAAGCGGCTGGTGCCCTTCATCGCAGTCGATCTGATTGCGGCGATCCTGTTTGGCATCGGCATCTCGCTGTTCGTGCTGCCGGGCCTCCTTATTTTCGGGCGCACCTGGCTGGCGGCTCCTGCGCTGGCTGCGAATCCCGAGCTAGGGATGCTCGGCGCGTTCCGGCAGGGCTGGCAGCGCAGCGATCGCCTGCGCTGGATGATGCTGATCGGCGCGGGCGCAGTCACCGTGATTGCCGCATTGTTCCTCATCCTGCTCGGCAGCGCGTTGCTCGGGCTGCTCGGGGCGGCACTGGGCAACAGCCAGATACTCGAAGCCGCTGGCTATGTGCTGATTGCATTCGTGGGCGGGATCGCCTGGGTGACGATGGCGCTGATTCGTGTCGCCGCTTATCGGCGGACGGAGCCCAGCATCGGGATCTGAGGCGCAGTCTCCATCGGGAGCAGCCCGAGCAGGCGCGGATCAGGAAAGGTCTCCAGCGTGCGCTTGGTCGGCACGAAGCCGTGGCGCCGGTAAAAGCTGAGCGATGCCGGGTGATCGAGCGTGCAGGTGTGCACCCATACGCGGCGCACTTCCTTGCGCCACGCAAAGGCCAGGGCATGGCCCATCAGCCAATTGCCATGCCCCTTGCCGGTCAGTTCCGGCACCAGCCCGAAATAGGAAAGGCCGCAGGTGCCCTCGACGCGGAAATCGAGCTCGATCACGCCGATCTCGACGCCGGTGCGATCGACTGCCGCGTAAATCTCCACCTTGGGATCGTCGAGGATCGCGCGCAGCCGCTCCTCCTCCATCGCCAGCCGCGAATACCACAGCCATGGCGATCCCACGCGGCGAAACAGCGCGCGATACCGGTCGCTCTCCGGCGTCAGCCAATGCGACAGGCGAAAATGCGATTGGGGCAGGGGCTTGGGGCGTGGACGCTCGACCATCTCCAGCGCCGTGGAGACTGCGGCCAGCTGATCGCCGGCAACGGGTGTCAGGCCCATAAGGCTATGACCACGCCGCCATCGGCGGCAGGCTCATCAGAATCGCGTCCACATTGCCCCCTGTCTTCAGTCCGAACAGGGTGCCTCTATCGTAGATCAGGTTAAATTCGGCATAGCGCCCGCGCCATTCCAGCTGCTGCTGCTTGTCGGCTTCGGTGAAGGCCATGCCCATCCGCTGGCGCACGATGCGCGGATACACATCGAGAAACGCGCGCCCGACATCCTGGGTGAATGCGAAATTCTCATCCCAGTCACCGGCTTCGGCGCTATCCAGGTGATCGTAGAAAATTCCGCCCACGCCGCGATGCACCTTGCGGTGGGGGATGTAGAAATAATCGTCCGCCCATTCCTTGAAGCGCGGATAATGCGCCGGATCATGGGCATCGCACGCCGCCTTGAACACGGCATGGAATTCGGCGGTGTCATCTGCATAGGGAATCGGCGGGTTTAGGTCTGCGCCGCCGCCGAACCAGCGCTTGGCGGTGCACAGAAAGCGGGTGTTCATATGCACGGCGGGCACATGCGGGTTCGCCATATGGGCGACCAGGCTGATGCCGGTCGCGAAAAAGCTCGGGTCTTCGCTGGCGCCGTGGATCGTCTTGGCGAAATCGCCCTCGAAGCTGCCGCCGACCGTCGAGACGTTGACGCCGACCTTCTCGAAGACCTTGCCCTTCATCACGCCGCGCACACCGCCGCCTCCCGGCTCGCCCGAAGGATCGGTGCGGTCCCAGCTCAGATATTCGAACTGCGCGCCCGATCCGGCCTCGGCCTCTATGCTCTCGAATTCGGCGCAGATCTGGTCACGTAGCGATTCGAACCAGGTTCGGGCGGCCTGTTGCTGGGTGTCGAGCGGGTTCATGCCCGTGTCCCTATCCGCAGGCGAGGCTCCAAGTCGAGCGGACAGAATGTCCACCTCGCCCGAAATCAGGATTCGGGCCATGCTCCAGTCTGCCGCACCGCCTCGGCCAGCGCGATTCCCGCCGATACGCCTAGATTGAGCGAACGCACCGCCGGATTGATCGCGATGCGCAGCACCAGATCGGCGCACAGATGGACATGCTCGGGCGCGCCTGCGCTTTCCGAGCCGAACAGCAAGGTATCGTCCGCCTCGAACTTCGCCTGATGCAGGAAGTTGTCGCCTTTGGTCGAAAACAGAATCAGCCGGCCGGGCACTTGCGCTGCAAAGGCATCCCAATCGGCGTGGCGGGTGATTTCGACATGATCCTCATAATCCATCGAGGATCGCCTCCGGCGCTTGTCGCTCCACGGAAAGCCCATCGGCTCGATCAGGTCGACCCCCGCGCCGAAGCACGCGGCGGTCCGCAGGACGGCGCCGACATTGCCGGCAATCTCGGGCTGGAAAAGGGCTAGTCGCATGCACTTCCCCTAACGCCCCTGACGGCAAGGTAACAAGAGCGTCAAAATGCAGTTGGCAAACGCGGTTCCGCGCGTCTATCAGCGCCCCAAGCCACCGGGGGCAACCGGGCGGCTCACCGTCCGTAACCCGCGCTTTGTTGCGGGCAGAGTTGGAAGTGCAAGGGCTGAAGCATGGTAACTGAAGTCGATCTGTCAGGACCGGAAAATCCGCGCCGTCGCGATTATCTGAACTACGCCGCGGTTTCGGTCGCGGCTGTGGGTGCAGGCGTAGTGGTGCTGCCGCTGGTCAATTCGATGAACCCCTCGGCCGACGTGCTTGCACTGTCGAGCACCGAGATCGATCTGTCGAAGATCGAGGCGGGTCAGGCGATCAAGACCTCGTTCCGCAAGCAGCCTTTGTTTGTGCGCAACCTGACGCCTGCCGAAATCGCGCAGGCCGATGCAGTGCCGGTATCCGATCTGCGCGATCCGCAGTCGCTTGCGGACCGCACCAAGGAAGGCAAGGCCAACTGGCTGATCACGCGGGGCGTTTGCACCCATCTCGGCTGTGTGCCGCTGGGTGCGGGCGAGGGCGAGAATCGCGGTCCCTTCGGCGGCTATTTCTGCCCGTGCCACGGCTCGGCATATGACGCCGCCGGCCGCATCCGTTCGGGCCCTGCGCCGACGAACCTTGCGGTTCCCGAGTATGAATTCACGTCCGACACTGTCGTCGTGGTCGGTTGAGGTAGGCAGACATGAGCTTCCCCTGGGCAAAGCATTACGAACCGAAGAACCCGCTGATGCGGTATCTGGACGAGAAGCTGCCGCTTCCCCGGTTCGTCTATAACGCAGTCGGCGCCGGCTATCCGGTGCCGCGCAACCTCAATTATTTCTGGAACTTCGGCGTGCTCGCCGGGGTGGCGCTGATGATCCAGATCATCACCGGCATCGTGCTTGCGATGCATTTCCACTCCTCGGCCGCCGGCGCGTTCGAATCGGTCAATGTCGGCATCATGCGCGACGTCAATTCGGGCTGGCTCCTACGTTTCGCGCACGCCAACGGCGCATCGATGTTCCTGACCGTGATCTACATCCACATGTTCCGCGGGCTTTATTACGGATCGTACAAGGCACCGCGCGAGATGGTGTGGCTGCTCGGCGTCGTGATCTTCCTGCTGACCATGGCGACCGCGTTCATGGGCTACGTCCTTCCGTGGGGCCAGATGAGCTTCTGGGGCGCGCAGGTCATCACCGGCTTCTTCTCGGCGATCCCGGTGGTCGGCGACTGGATCCGTGTGTGGCTGCTCGGCGGCTATGCGCCGGACGATGCGGCGCTGAACCGCTTCTTCTCGCTTCATTACCTCCTGCCGTTCGTCATCGCCGGTGCAGTCATCCTGCATATCTGGGCGCTGCACATTCCGGGTTCGTCGAACCCGACCGGCGTGGAAGTGAAGGGCGAGCAGGATACCGTTCCGTTCCACCCGTATTACACGGCGAAGGACGGCTTCGGGGTCGGCGTGTTCATGGTCATCTTCTCGATCTTCATCTTCTTCCTGCCGGATTATCTGGGCCACGCGGATAATTATATCCCGGCGAACCCGCTCTCGACGCCGGCGCACATCGTGCCCGAATGGTATTTCTGGCCGTTCTACGCGATCCTGCGCGCCTTCACCGCGGACTTCATCATCCCGGCGAAACTTTGGGGCGTGGTGGCGATGTTCGGATCGATCCTGATCCTGTTCTTCCTGCCCTGGCTCGACAAATCGCCGGTGCGTTCGGCAAACTACCGCCCGATGTACCGCATCGCTTTCTGGGTGCTGGTGCTCGACGTGCTGGTGCTCGGCTATTGCGGTGGCTCGGCGGCAACGCCCGGCATCGTCATCGCCAGCCAGATCACCGCTGCTTATTATTTCGCGCACTTCCTGATCATCGTTCCGATCATCTCGCGCCTCGAACAACCGAAGCCGCTGCCCAACTCGATCACCGAGGCTGTGCTGGGCGACAAGGGTGGCTCGCGGATGTCCGAGACGGCGCTGAGCGCGTAAGGGGAAAACAGGACAATGCTTCCGCTTCTAATCCGCTCGACCAAGTTCCTCATCGGGGGTGCCTTCATCTTCGTGCTCGGCCTCGCGCTGTTCGGCACGGTGAAGACCGCCATCATGGAGCCTGAAAAGGAAACCGCAGAGCACGCGATGCATAAGCATCCGAAAGAGCTCAAGTTCGCTTCGGATGGCATTCTGGGCAAGTTCGACAACCAGCAGCTTCAGCGTGGCTTCCAGGTCTATAAGGAAGTCTGCGCGGTCTGCCATTCGCTCAACCTGGCCTCGTTCCGCGAGCTCGGCCAGCTTGGCTATACCGAGGCCGAGGTGAAGAAGATCGCCAAGGACTGGCCGATCAAGCACCCGGTTCAGGACCCCACCTCGGGCACCTGGGGGGAGCGCGACAATCTGACTTCGGACCGTTTCCCCAAGGCGTATTACGCAGGTGTCGGCACCCCGCCGGATCTGACGCTGATCGCCAAGGCACGGCATAATGGCGGCGCATATGTCTATTCGCTGCTGACCGGCTATGGCGAAAAGCCTTCGGCCGAAGCGCTGAAGAAATTCCCGGAATTCGCCAAGCCGGCCGAAGGTATGCACTTCAACCCGTACTTCGCGAACCTGAACATCGCGATGCCGCCGCCCCTCAGCGGCGACAATCAGGTGACCTATGTCGACGGCACCCGCGCAACCGTGGACCAGATGTCGAAGGACGTTGCGGCGTTCCTCGTCTGGACTGCAGAGCCGCACGCCCAGAGCCGCAAGGCAACCGGCCTGGCAGTGATCGGCTTCCTGCTGCTCGCGACCATGCTCGCCTTTGGCGCGTATCGCACCGTCTGGAAGGGCGTGAAGCACTAAGCTTCGGCCACCAGCTGAAATAGAAAAGGCCGGGGGAAACCCCGGCCTTTTTCGTTTCCAGATACTTCCGCTGGCGGGAGAGGGCCAGATACTTCCGCTGGCGGGAGAGGCCAGATACTCCCGCTGGCGGGAGAGGGCCAGATACTCCCGCTGGCGGGAGAGGGTTTGTGTAGTCAGGCCGGCCGTCGCCCGATCAGCCCGAGCGAGATAAAACTCAGCACCTGCACATCGCCCTGGTTGAAGGTCCGCATCTGGCTGCGCACGCTGCCCATTTCGGGGCGGCTGCGAGAGGGCGTGACTTCGAGCACTTCGGTCTCGCAACGCAGCACATCGCCTGGATAGACCGGCTTCAGCCAGCGCAGTTCATCGATCCCCGCCGCGCCCAGGCTGGCCTGCGGATTGGCCTTCATCTCCTCGACGAACATCGCCATGGTCATCGCACAAGTGTGCCAGCCACTCGCCGCGAGCCGCTTGAAGTGGGTCTTCGCAGCTGCCTCGTCCGAAAGGTGGAAGGGCTGGGGATCGTACTTCTGTGCGAAGTCGATCACTTCCTCGCGCGTGACTTCGTAACGGCCGAAGCCGCGCGTCATGCCGACACTAATGTCATCCAGATAGAGCATTGCATAAGTTTCGGATGGAAACTGGTATTTGGCAAGCCCTAGCGCACCATCACGCCGCGAAACGGCGCATCGTCTCCATCCACGCCAGCTTTTGCCGGCAGGCCAAGCAGGTCGCGCAGCAGCGCATAGACATCGACATTGTCGAACGCCGGCAGCTTCGCGGCGCGAAACGCGGGGCCGGTGGCGATGAACAACGCCGCCATCTCGGGCGATTCATGATCGAAACCGTGATTGCCGCCCACTTCGGGCTGCTTCGGCGCGCGATCGGTGATCTGCCAGCCGGTTTCGGCGAGGCAGAGGATCGGCGGGATGCGGACGTTGCTGCCATAATGGAAGCGCGCCGGGATATTCTCCTTGCGCCAGCATTCCATATGCGGGTGTTTGCCGATCAGCGCCTTCTCGACAATCGCCTGCTTGCCCTCGGCGGCGAACAGGCTGGCATAGGGGCCGGCCTCGACGATGCGGACATCGTCCTTGGCGACATAATCGGTCAGCAGCACCACGCGCTCGCTGCTCGTCTGCGCCATGCCGTGATCCGAGACGATGACGAGGTTGGCGGGCTGGCCGAGTTCGTCGAGCCCCTTCATCAGATCGCCGATCATCGTGTCGATCTCGGCGATCGCATCGGTGGTGCGCTGGTCGCCGGGGCCGAAGGTGTGCCCCGCGGTGTCGACCGTGTCGAAATACAGCGTCAGGAACTGCGGGCGGATGGCCGCCGGGCGCCGCAGCCAATCGATCGTACCGCGCACGCGCTGCGGGCCGGTGATCATCTGGTTGAACTGCGCCCAGTCCGTCGGGCGCGTGCCGCCGGTGATGGTGTAAGGCCATTCGGACGCCTTGGTGCCGCCCACCGGCACGTTCGATCCGGGCCAGAACATCGTGCCGGTGCGGATGCCGGCTTTCTCGGCATCGACCCAGATCGGATCGGCGGCGTTCCACCAGAAGGGATCGTCGTTCGCCATGGTGAAGACTTCCTTCGGGCGGGCCGGGTCTTCCATCTTGTTGGCGGTGATGCCGTTGCGATCGGGGCGCAGGCCGGTGACGAGCGTCCAGTGATTGGGGAAGGTCTTGCTGGGGAAGCTCGGCCGCATCGGCGCGGTGACGCCCATTGCCGCGAGCCGGGAGAGGTTATGGGTGACCCCGCGCTCCAGATATTCGGGCATGAACCCGTCGATCGAAATCAGGATCGTGACCGGCGCACGCACTTCCGCGGCCGGGATTGGCGCGGGGGCAGATACGGGCGCGGTCGCGCAGGCCTGGAGGAGCGCGGCAAGGGCTGCGGCGGCGAGCTTGGTGGTCAAACGCATAAGCGAGGTTCTGGCACCGCTTTGTTGCGAGCGGAAGTCTTCAGATCAGCGCGTCACATCCCGCCCATCGGGCGCACGAGCATCCAGACCGCCATCGCCACCATCATCAGATTTTCGGTCAGCGATACGAAGCCCAGCGGCACATTGCTCGATCCGCCCACGCACGCGCATTTGAGCGCGCGCCTATCGATATAGACTGCCTTGAACACCGATACCGCGCCGATCCCGCCAATGACCAGCGCCAGCGGGGCGGAGAACCAGGTCAGCGCACCTGCGGTCATCAGCACGCCCGCAAGGCCCTCAGCGAACGGATAGACAGTGCCATAAGGCACCCAGCGCCGGGCCAGCAGATCGTAATTGAGGAACATGGTCGAAAAGCGCTCGACATCCTGCAGCTTGAGCAGCGCCAGCACGATCATCGAGAAGCTGATGAACCATTCGCCCGCGCGGATCGTGAACGCATCGCCCGTCACCGCAAAGCTTGCCGCCAGCGCCATCAATGCCGTCATCGCGAACAAAGCGATCACCGGCGTGTAGCTGGTCGCCCCCTCTACCGGCACACTAAGTCCCAGGAAGCGGCGCAGGTCGTCATGCCCGCCGATGCGCTTGCCATGGATAAAGGTCTGCGGCGTGGTCTTCACGCCCTGCTCGGCCTTATAGGCATCGACTTCGGCGCGGGTCGTCAGCCAGTGATCGTCCACGGCAAAGCCATGGCGCTCCAGCAGATATTTCGACTTCAGGCCATAGGGGCAGACATGCCCCGGCATGACCATGCGATAGAGCGCGGCGCGCTTGGTTTCGGTCGTCATGCGTGGCTATATAGCCCCGGTACCATAGTACGGAGTCAAGCGATGGCGGGGCTGACGATCGGAAAGCTTGCGGAAGCGGGCGGCGTTGGGGTCGAGACGATCCGCTATTACCAGCGGCGCGGGCTGCTGGAGATTCCCGAGCGCGCCGGGCGCTATGCGGGCGTGCGCCGTTATGGCGATCCGGACGTGCGCCGCCTCCGCTTTATCCGCTCGGCACAGGCAGCGGGATTCACGCTGGAGCAGATCGGCGAATTGCTCGCGCTCGACGCCACTGACGATCGCGCCCGCGCCCGCGAACTGGCCACCGAGCGCCTGGCCGCGCTCGATGCGAAGATCGCCGAACTCGATGCCGCGCGCGGCGCGCTGCGCAAGGTGGCGCAGGAATGCAGCGCGGGGGGGAAGGGCCCATGCCCGATCATCGCCGCATTTGAGCGCTGACATTTGCGCGGGGCAGCGAACCGCCCCGCGCATAGTGTCTCAGACTCAGCCCCGGATGAACGCCAGCAGATCGGCGTTGATTACATCGGCATGGGTGGTGGGCATGCCGTGCGGATAGCCGGGATAGGATTTCAGCACCGCGCCCTTGACTATCTCCGCCGAAAGCTTGCCCGTGGTGGCGAAGGGCACGACCTGATCGTCCTCGCCGTGCATCACCAGCGTGGGCACATCGATCGCCTTGAGATCATCGGTGAAGTCGGTTTCCGAAAACGCCTTGATGCCCAGCGTATGCGCCAGAATGCCGCCCTGCATGCCCTGCCGCCACCAGTTCAGCCGCACGCCTTCCTTCGCTTCGGCGCCGTCGCGGTTGTAGCCGAAGAACACCATGGTGAAGTCGTAATAGAATTGCGCGCGGTTGGTCGCGGTCTGCACGCGCAGCCCATCGAACACGTCGATCGGTACGCCATTGGGGTTGCTCGCGGTCTTGACCATGATCGGGGCCACCGCGCTGATCAGCACCGCTTTGGATACGCGGCCCGGCTTGGCGCGGGCGACATAATAGGCGACTTCGCCGCCGCCCGTCGAGTGGCCGACATGGACCGCGTCCTTCAGATCGAGCGCATCGGTGAGTGCGATCACGTCGGCGACATAATGGTCCATGTCATGGCCCGTCGCGGTCTGTGACGAGCGGCCATGTCCGCGGCGGTCATGCGCGATGACGCGGAAGCCGTGATCGAGGAAGAACATCATCTGCCCGTCCCAATCGTCGGCGCTCAGCGGCCAGCCATGGTGGAACATGATAACGGGCGCGTCCTGCGGGCCCCAGTCCTTGTAGAAGATCTCGGTGCCGTCCTGGGTGGTGATCGTCGCCATGATGTTTCTCCCTTTGGCCGCGCTAGTCCGTTTCAGTGAGAAGAATGTGACGCAATTCGATAAGTTCTAAAATAGAAACCTTATTATAGATAGGTTTCCAAAAACGCCGCAATGCGAGCATTCACTGCTTGATGAAAGCTTGCAGCTTACCCCGAAGCTCGGTCGCCTGCGCGGTAAGCATGTCATTCACCGCCATGATATCGCGTAGCCGATCTAAGTGCGCGGCGAACTCGGGCATCAGCGTGCCGGCTGCGTCGTACATCGCCGCGGGATCGGGACCAAGCGCGAGCACCCGGCTCTCAGTGAAGTCGTTGTAACGGATATAGCGCTCGCCCACCGATTCCTGACGCGTGTAGAACAGCGAAAGCTCGAAAAAGAGTTGGGGGTTGAGTGCCTTCGCCGCGCCGGTGGAGACGATCCCGTCCCAGGCGCGGGTCGGCGGTCGCTCTCCGCCGCCTTCGCGATATACCGGCAGGACGGGGCGCTTGCCCGCAGCGATAGCCTTGTCGAACGCAGCGAGCTTGGCGGTCATTTCGCTGGTCATGCGATCATTGTGCTGGATCAGATTGTCCAGCGTCGGCAACAGCGCCGCGATCATGCTCTCGCGATAACGCGTATCTTCGCGGTCCTGACGCACCCCTTCCAGCGCAAACGCAGCGGTGACGCCGATGAAGATGATGACGATCTCGAACGCGAACCTGCCGATCAGGCTGCGATGCCGCTCAAGCCACGGGCCGACCGCTTTGATCTCCATCGATGCCCCCATGCTTAGCTGTGCAGGAAGTGCATCACATGGCCGGAATGCACAATATGAGCCTTGTCTTCGGGGCGTGTCTTGCCGGCCTCGCGCTTGCTTTCCCGGGCGGCGCTATTTCGCCGGCTTCATCTTATCCGCCAGCGCCAGGCAATGCTGGGTCCAGAAGGTCAGCGTCTCGAAATCCACTCGGCGCATTTCCCCGACTGCCTCTCCGAAATACTTTGCATTGCTGGCGGCCAGTTCCATCCCCCGCCGTCTTGCCGATACGACGAGCCAGCTTCGCGCACTTTCTCTCAGGCTTTCGGCGTTGGCCCGCTCGGCGTCGGTGGTTAGGGTCTTGTCGAACTCCAATGCCATCACTCCGAGCGCGGCGGCGCAGACCATCGCCGCGTCGGGGTGATCTTCGGGCCAGAGGTTGCGCTGCTTTAGGTCATACGCGTTTACGCCGGCCTCGAGCTGGGTCATTCGCTTTCCCGTCAAGCGCGGATCAATCTGCGCATGGGCCGAAGTCGCCAACGCAGACATTGAGACGATCAGGCCGGCAAACAATAAGGGACGCATCTGGGTCTCCGGGAGCAAAGACGGGCGGCTAAAAGGCACAGCGCTGCACCACAATACCCATTCCCGGGTAACCGGCCCGCCGTCACATCGCTGCTACAGTCCCTCAGCTATGCAGGAAGTGCATCACGTCGCCGTCCTGGACGACATAGGCTTTGCCTTCGGCGCGCAATTTGCCGCCTTCGCGCGCCTTGGATTCGCCGCCCAGCGCGACATAATCGTCAAACGCGATGGTCTCGGCGCGAATGAAGCCCTTTTCGAAATCGGTGTGGATCACGCCGGCGGCATTCGGGGCAGTCGCGCCCTGATTGACCGTCCAGGCGCGGGCTTCCTTGGGGCCGACGGTGAAGAAGGTCAGCAGGTGCAGGAGCTTGTATCCGGCGGTGATCACGCGGGCGAGGCCGGTTTCCTCAAGGCCCAGTTCGCTCAGAAAATCGCCGCGTTCTTCGGGCGGCATCGTTGCGATTTCGGCTTCGATCGCGGCGGAGACGACGACGGCCTCGGCGCCCTCGGCCTTCGCCTTGGCGAACACCAGAGCCGATAGCGCATTGCCGTTCGCGGCATCTTCCTCGTTGACGTTGCACACATAAAGCACCGGCTTGCCGGTCAGCAGCTGCGCCTGTGCGAAGGCGCGGGCCTCTTCCTCGTCGCGCGGCTGGGTCAGGCGCGCGGGCTTGCCTTCGCGCAGCAGTTCGAGCGCCTGGCCCAGCACAGAGGCCACGACCTTTGCGTCCTTGTCCCCCTGCGTCGCTTTCTTGGCAGCAGCGGGCACGCGCTTTTCCAGCGATTCCAGATCGGCGAGCATCAGTTCCGTTTCCACGGTCTCCGCATCCGCAATCGGATCGACCTTGTTGTCGACATGCTGGATGTCGTCATTCTCGAAGCAGCGCAGCACATGGACGATGGCGTCCACTTCGCGGATATTGCCCAGGAACTGGTTGCCCAGCCCTTCGCCCTTGCTCGCGCCGCGCACGAGACCGGCGATATCGACAAAGCCCAGCTGCGTTTCGATGATCTTCTGGGAGCCCGCGATTTCGGCGAGCTTGTTCAGCCGCGCATCGGGCACCGCAACGTTGCCGACATTCGGCTCGATCGTGCAAAACGGATAATTCGCCGCCTGCGCCGCTGCCGTTTCGGTGAGCGCGTTAAAGAGCGTCGATTTGCCGACGTTGGGCAGACCAACGATGCCGCAGCGGAAACCCATGAGAAAAAGCCTGTCAGTAAACGGGGAAACGCCGCCCGATAGAGCGTTCGACCGCGTATTTCCAGCACAACGGTCGCACCTTCGTAGCGGATCGCTTGACGCACCCCCGTTCATCTGGGGTACAGGAGGATCAAGCCCTTAGGGGTATTACGTACTTTCTAGGAGTTGGGAATGATTCGCCGTCACATCTTCATGAGCGCTGCTCTAGCGACCGTCATGCTGTCGGGCTGCAAGGGGAACGATGCGACTCCGTCGCCGACGCCCACAGCAACCGTGACGCCGACCCCGACGCCAACTGCGTCGCCGACCTATTCGGCGCTCCCGCTGGCGGCTACCGCTGCGGCTGAGTTCACCACGATCAACGCATCGACCAACTTCACCGGCGATCCCGCTGCGGGCGCAGTGACCCTGGGCAGCTGGGGCACGGAGGGCCGTTCGGAGCGCGTTCGCCTGGCGCTTAGTGGCGCCATCGCTACCGCGGGCACGGCCTATGTTATCCGCGAAGCGACCGAGGAATCGCGCTTCGTTCCCGCCGATCTGACCACCACGTCTGCCGCCGCGAATGTTGAGTTCGTGTTCCGCAACACCAGCACCGCCGCCGGCGCGCTGGCGGGCAATTTCTCGCAGCTCGAATTCCTCAACAACACCATCACCGGCAGTGTGACCAGCAATGCGCTGCTCGGCTCGCTTACGCGCGTCAGCTACGCCAATTGGTATCGTGCCGAATCGACCGCCGGCATCCGCCGCCTCACCTCCGGGGTGTTCGGCTTTGCGACCACGACGGCTGACATGCCCATCTCGGGCACGCAGGCTTATACGGTCGCGGTTCGCGGGCGCGTTGTGAACAATGCCGGTGGCGCCACGGCGGTCAACATTATTGGCGGCACCGCCACGGTCTCGGTCAACTTCTCGACCGGTCTTGTTGATATCAGCTTCAACCTGACCCAGACCACGGCTGGCGGCGTGACCACGGCGTATTCGACCTTCACCGCACAGGGCGCGATCCCGGCGGGCCAGAACCAGTTCACCGGCGCCTTCTCGGCCGGCTCGCCGCTCTCGGGCACGATTGCCGGCGGGTTCTTCGGCTCGCAGGGTGCCGAAATCGGCATCACCTTCGCCGGTTCGGCGACCAACGAGCGCCTTATCGGCGAAGTGGTCGGCAAGAAGCCGTAAGCGAAACATCACGATCCAAAGATCACGGCCGGCGCGCGAGCGTCGGCCGTTTTCTTGTCAGGCCATTTGCTTGTCAGGGAAGCGGCACCGTGGCCGGATCGTATAGTGGCAGATTTCCGCGATAGGCTGGCGGCTTGACCGTATCCAGCAGGATCACCCCGTCGAATTGCTGCGACAGGTTCATCGAAATATCGTCGCCGCCCCATTCCTTGGTGGTCACGTCGCTCAGCGCCGCGGCGTTGCGGCGATTGTGCGCCAGATCGAAGAACAGCCCCACCGCGCCCTTGGGCACCGGCATCGCCTCGAAGCTCTTCGGGCCGGGCGCGGTCACCGCCGCGATCTTGCGGCTGTTCGACGCCATCTCGCCACGCCGCGCGAACAGCCCCAGCCGATATGCAGGCACATTCTGCGCGGCAAGCAGCCCGCCCAGCGCCCTGAAGCCCGGGAAATTGCCCGGCTTATGATCGACAAGCTCGTTGGCGCGCGAAACATGTGCATTGTGCGCGAACACGATGATCTTGCGACCCGGATAGACGGTGTCCGCCAGGAATCGCAGATTCTCGGTCATCGCCACGTCGCGGATCTCGGCCGACGCAATCGCGTCTCGATTGCTGGTCGCTTCGATGAACCGCATGGTCGTGCTCGCGATCTGTGCGCCGAACAGCAATTCCACGCGCTTTTCCGGCGGGGTCCTGGTCGCGGCGGCGCGTAAAATGGCGGCGAGCGCGGCATATTCGTCCGCAAAGCTGCGCCAATTCTCGCCAAAACTCTTATAGCGCTCCTGATAGCTGTAGCGAACGTTGCGCTGCTCCCAGAAACGATCCTCCAGCGCCTCTGCCCGGCGCGCTTCGGCGGGGTTGAGCAGGCTCGCAAAGTAAAGCCGCCGCGCAGGCCGGTCGCCGCTGCCCGGCTGGTTGTCGACCCCCGCAATGCTGAGCGTGGCCGCGCGCTCGCCCGCCATCCGCATCAACTCGACATGCTCGTCGCTATGCCACACCGCCCACAGGCAGGCGCGTGTGGGTAGGCCGGGATCGGCATGGTCGCGCAACCGATTGGCAATCGCGCAGCCGAACATCGGGCTCTCAAACGCGATGACGGTGAACCCCATTTTGTCGTGAAGGAAGCGGATCAGCCGCGTCTTGATACGGGTATAGTCGCTCACCCCGTGCGAGCTCTCGCCGAGCAACACGATGCGGGTTTCCCCGATCGCTCTCTTAAGCGGGGTGAGATCGCGATATTCCTCGCTTTCCGTCGAAACGATCGGCGTGCCGCGCGCTTGAGCCAATACCGGCGCGGCTGGGAGCAGCGCGGTCATCAGGATTGCGGGGATCGCTACATGCATGAAGGCGACCCTTCCGCGCGATCACGCTTCGGTCAAACCCTGTGTCACGAACTGCACGCCTCAGCGCTGCAGTCGCATCGCCACATCGTTCATGAAACGCACGTCGTCGCCCGCAGCCAGCCACGGCGCCTCTGCGGCGATGGCGCCCAGCATGTCGCTCAAATCCTCGATCTCGGCCTTGGCGTAATTGCCCAGCACATAGCCGGTCACGCGGTCGCGATGCCCCGGATGGCCGATGCCCAGGCGCACGCGGCGAAAGTCGGGTCCGATATGCGCGTCGGTGGAGCGCAGGCCATTATGCCCCGCCGTGCCGCCGCCCATCTTCACCTTCACCTTGAACGGCGCGAGGTCGAGCTCGTCATGGAAGAGCGTCACATCGGCGGGGGTGAGCTTGTAGAAGTTCATCGCCGAACGCACCGAACGGCCGCTTTCGTTCATGAAGGTCGCGGGCTTGAGCAGGATCAGTTTCTCAGCTCCGATCCGCCCCTCCTGCGTCCATCCCTGAAACTGCTTCTTGGGCGCGGAGAAATCATGCACTTCGGCGATGGTCTCCACTGCCATGAAGCCCACATTGTGGCGATGCATCGCATATGTGGGGCCCGGATTGCCGAGGCCGACCCAGAGCTGCATGTGCTTTCCTCAGTGTTGCGGCGCCGGCCGGTACCGCCTAAAAACAAAAACGCCTCCGAGCCCTAGGGCGCGGAGGCGATTTTTTGAACCGTGAAGTTCGTGTGGGGTCTTATTCGGCCTCGCCACCCTCTGCTTCAGGTGCTTCAGCTTCGGCGGCTTCCGCCTCAACTGTTGCTTCCTCATTGTCGCCTTCGCTCGACTTGAGCGCCGACGGAGCAACGATCGTTGCAATGGTGAAGTCGCGGTCGTCGATCGCCGACTTGGCGCCCTTGGGCAGGGTCACGGCCGAGATGTGGATCGAATCGCCGACTTCGAGGCCCTTGAGCGAGATCGAGATTTCCGAAGGAATCTCAGCTGCGTCGCAGACCAGTTCCAGCTCGTGGCGAACGATGTTGAGCACGCCGCCACGCTTGATGCCGGGAGCGAGCTCCTCGTCAGCGAAGTGGATCGGCACGTTGACGTGCACGCTGGTGTGCTCGCCGATGCGCAGGAAATCGACATGGATCGGGCGGTCGGAAACCACGTCGAACGCGACGTCCTTGGGGAGCGTGCGCTCGCCATTGACCATCACGACCGAGTTCATGAAGTGGCCGGTCATCAGCAGCTTCATAAGCTCGCGCTCGGAGATGTGGATGCCCGCGGGATCCTGCTTGTTGCCGTAGATTACGGCGGGTACGCGGCCTTCACGACGAAGCAAACGGGAGGCTCCCTTGCCAACCTGTTCGCGCGTCTCGGCCGACAGCGTAAGCGTATCGCTCATGTCGATTCCAATGCGTTAAGTTAAACAGTCTCCGGTCAGGCCTCCAGGGATGACCCTGACGCGGAACGCGCGCCTATATGCGCGAGAAGGGAAAATGGCAAGGTGCAGCTAGTAAGCGACCCGCTCCACCTTCAGCCCGCGCTTCGCCAGTTCGGCCTGTACGCCGTTTCCGCCCGCCAGATGCCCCGCACCCACTGCGACGAACACCGTGCCGGGCTGGTCCATCCGCCTGGCGATCCAGTCCGCCCAGCGCTGGTTGCGCTTGAAGAGCAATGCATCCGCCACTTCGGGCGATGAGGCCACATCATCGTTCACCAGCGCCGCGAGCTTGTCTGCATCGCCATTGCTCCACGCCGCCACCGCCTGATCGAGCGTCTTCCCGGCATCCGGCAAGGCGCGGATCGTCTCGGTGAGCAACGCACGCTGGGCGGGCATCGATAGCGCATCGAAATAGCCAAGCTGCTCGCGCGCGCTTTCGAACCCGGCCACTGGCTTGCGCGCTTTCTTCGCCGCACCGGTCAGCACTGCCTCTGCCCCGTCCTTGGGATCGTACCCCAATTTCTGAAGCGGCATGGACGCCAGCAACGTCGCGGCCAACCATGGCTCGCTCCGATCGAGCATATCGGGCGGCATGCCCAGACCATTCAGCGCCGCACGCATCTTCGCGGTGTCGTCTGTGGATAGTTGGTCGGGCAGTGAAGGCCCCGCACTCGCAACGCCCAACTCGTGCACCAGCGCATTCATTTGGGCCTCGTCCGGCAGCACGACTTCGAGCATCAGCGAATCGCTTCTGTCGAACGCTGCCTTCACGCCCTCATCGAACCAGCTCAGCCCCGGTTTCAGCATATGGACGGTGCCAAACAGATAGATGGTCGTGTCAGCATCCTTGACCACCCACAAAGCCGGATCGGCATCGTTCGCCGCCGGTTTCGGCCCGCACCCGGCCAGCGCCAGCGCGGCCAGCGCGATCCCCAGCAATCGCCGCATCCTATTGAACCCGCACAACCTGAACCCCGCGCCGGGCGAGCAGTTCGATCACCGACCCGGCCCCGACGAAGTGCCCGGCGCCCGCCGCGAACAGGACGATGCCTGGCTTGGCGGACAATCGCGCGATCAGGCTATCGACCCAGGCATTGTTGCGCTGAACGAGCAGGGGATCGGCCATCTCCGCGCCCGGATCCAGGCTCTCGGGCATGATGATCAGCGGCGAATCTGCGCCCACATCGCCCTTGGCCCAGGCATGCGCCACCGCGTCGAGTTCGTCATGCGTGCGCAGCGGCACGAGCAGCGAGGCCTCCAGCATCATCCGCTGCGCCGCTTCGGGCACGGCGTTGATATTGGTCACGACCTGCTTGCTGTCCTCAATCGCATGCACCGGGCGGCCCAGGCTGCGGAAATGCTTCTCCAGCCAATCGTCCGCGCCTTGGCTGGGGATGTCGCCCGCCATCAGATCGCGGATCGTGCCGATGCTCATCGCCGCGATCCAGCTTGGCATCTTGTCGAGCTCGGCAGACATTTCGGCCGGCAGGAACGCCTGAATCTGCGCCAGTTTCGCGCGGGTGCGATGCGATACCCGATCGATCAGCGGCGGCAGCGATGCATCCTGGGGAATACCCTCGAGGAAGGTGACGTCGTCATTCGCCTCATTGGTCGATTCGAGCAGCAGCGTATCCGCCCGCACGATCACTGCCTCCAGCCCCGGATTGCGCCAGCGAAAGCCCGGCGGCAGGCTGTGTACCGTCCCGAAAATGTAGATCGACGTATCCGCGTCGGAGATTTTCCAGATCGCCGGCTCGGGCTGATAGGGCTGGGCGAGCGCGACCCGCGCCATCTCTTTCTTCAGCGCACTATCGTATCGCGCATCGGCTTCGGTGCGGATCGGCTTGCCGGAAAGCGCCAGCCGCTCGTCGGGCGAATAGGTGGCATAAGGCAGCGCCGGCACGAGCCCCGGAATGTTCTGCGCCACTGCCGCAGTCGTGATCGCCAGCGCAGCCGCTGCGAGCCCCCAGGCGATTCTTCCCATATCGGGAGGTTGGTGAGGTCCGCAGGGACTGTCAACGCACATTGACCCTCTGGGGCGGCTGCGCCAAAGCGACGACAATATGTCCCAACCTCTCAGCTTCCAGCGCATGATCCTGAAGCTCCACGATTACTGGAGCGAACGCGGCTGCGTGATCCTGCAGCCCTACGATATGCGCATGGGCGCGGGCACCTTCCACCCGGCGACCACGCTGCGCGCGCTTGGGCCCGAGCCGTGGAACGCCGCCTTCGTCCAGCCCTGCCGCCGGCCCACCGACGGCCGCTATGGCGAGAACCCGAACCGGCTCCAGCATTATTACCAATATCAGGTGATCCTGAAGCCCAGCCCGCCAGATTTGCAGGAGCTCTATCTGGGCTCGCTGGCCGCGATCGGCGTGGACTTCACCACACACGATATCCGTTTCGTCGAGGATGATTGGGAATCCCCCACGCTCGGCGCGTGGGGTCTCGGCTGGGAAGTCTGGTGCGACGGGATGGAAGTCACCCAGTTCACCTATTTCCAGCAAATGGGCGGCTTCGATTGCAAGCCGGTCGCGGGCGAACTCACCTACGGGCTCGAGCGGCTGGCGATGTACATCCAGAATGTCGACAGCGTGTACGACCTGGCCTTCAACGATAGCGGCGTGAGATATGGCGACGTGTTTCTCGAAAACGAGAAGCAGATGTCGAAGTACAACTTCGAAGTCGCCGACACCGAGACGCTGTTCGAAGGCTTCCGCAAGGCGATGGCCGAATGCGAGAACTGCCTGACGAACAATGTGCCCCTCGCCGCCTATGAACAGGCGATCGAGGCCAGCCATCTCTTCAACCTGCTGCAAGCCCGCGGCGTCATCTCGGTCGCCGAGCGCCAGGCCTATATGGGCCGCGTCCGCGATCTGGCGAAGGGCTCATGCCAGGCCTGGATCGAACACATGACCCCCGAATGGCAGGCCAAATATCCGGAGTGGACGGTATGACCCTCAATCCTCCCCGGGACGGGGAGGGGGACCGCGCGCAGCGCGGTGGAGGGGGCGTGCCGCAAGCGCGACGGCCGGAAACGGATACTGCCCGAAAGCTTCGTCGCGAAATGAGCTTCCCCGAAGTCTTGCTGTGGCAGCGTCTTCGCGGATCGCAGACTGGGCTCAGGTTTCGGCGGCAGCATCCGATCGGCTCCTATATCGCGGATTTTTACTGCCCGGCGGCGCGATTGGTGATCGAAGTTGATGGTGAGGTTCATGCGAACCGCACCGAAAAGGATGGGAACCGCGATCGGTTCCTGCATGAGAATGGATATGAGGTTGTACACGTGAACGCAGCGGAGGTGCTGAACGACGCGGACAGGGCTGCCGAAGCAATCGCTTCGCTTGCGGCTCGCCCCCTCCACCACCGGCCTTCGGCCGGCGGTCCCCCTCCCCGTGCCGGGGAGGATCAGTGATGACCGAAGACTTCCTCCTCGAACTGCGCTGCGAGGAAATCCCCGCGCGCATGCAGGAAAAGGCGCGCACCGATCTCGCCAACCTGTTCGGCGAGCGGCTCAAGGCGCTCAATCTGCCGTTCGAAAGTATCGAGAGCTATGCCACCCCGCGCCGCCTCGCGCTGATCGTCCGTGGCGTGGCCGAGCAGACCGCGGCGATGAGCGAGGAGCGCAAGGGCCCCCGCGCCGATGCGCCCGCACAGGCAATCGAAGGGTTCCTTCGCTCCACCGGCCTCACCCGCGAGCAACTTGTCGAGCGTGACATGGGCAAAGCGGGGACGGTGCTGTTCGCCGTCATCGATCGCCCCGGCATCGCCGCCGGATCGGTGCTCGCCAGCGCGACCAGCCACGTCATCCACAATTTCCCCTGGCCCAAATCGATGCGCTGGGGCGGTGCCTCTGCGTCGACCGAGAGTCTCCGCTGGGTCCGCCCGCTCCAGGGCATCATCGCTTTGCTCGGCGACAAGCTCGTGCCCGTAGAGACTGCGGGCCTGAAGAGCGGCGTGCAGACCGTCGGCCACCGCTTCCACCATCCGGGCGTCATCACCATCGGCAGCGCGGCGGACTATGCCGAAAAGCTGCGCGCCTGCCACGTCATCGTCGACGGTGCCGAGCGCCGCGGCATCATCGCGGTGGGCGCCAAGATGGTCACGCAGATGGCCGGGCTCACGCTCGTCGAGGATGATGGCCTGCTCTATGAGAATGCCGGGCTCACCGAATGGCCGGTGCCGATGCTCGGCCGCTTCGATCCCGAATTCTTGACCGTCCCGCCCGAAGTGATCCAGCTCACCGCGCGCGTGAACCAGAAGTATTTCGTCTGCCGTGATAGCGACGGCGCGCTGGCAAATGCGTTCGTCTGCACCGCCAATGTGGATGCGAGCGACGGCGGCTGGAAGATCGTCGAAGGCAACCAGAAGGTGCTTGCGGCCCGGCTGAGCGATGCGCGTTTCTTCTACGAAACCGATTTGAAGACGCGGCTGGAGGATTTGCAGCCCAAGCTTGAGAAGATCGTGTTCCACGAGAAGCTTGGGACGGTCGCGGACAAGGTCGAGCGCGTGGCGAAGCTTGCCCGCTGGCTGGCGGAAGAGGGGATCGTCAAGGCAGACCCTGACATGGCCGAACGCGCCGCGCGTCTTGCCAAGGCCGATCTCGTCACCGGCATGGTTGGCGAATTCCCCGAGCTACAGGGCCTGATGGGCGGCTATTACGCCGCCGCGCAGGGAGAGCCGGTGGAAGTCGCGGAAGCGGTCCGCGATCACTACAAGCCGGTCGGGCAGGGCGATGAAGTGCCCAGCGCGCCGGTGACGGTGGCCGTGTCGCTGGCGGACAAGCTGGATACACTCGCCAGCTTCTTCAGCCAAGAAATGCTGCCGACGGGTTCAAAAGATCCGTTTGCCCTACGTCGGGCCGCCATCGCTACCATTCAATTGATAATGACTAACCGCCTTAGGCTTTCGTTGCAGTCAGTTGCGGGGGAAGCGCTGCGAAACGTTTTCCAGCGTTACGAATCTGACGCGGGGGTCCGCGCAGAGAAATTACTAGAACAGGTTGACGAGGAACTCGGGCTTGTGCTGGCCGACAGCACAGTGGCCGACTTGACGCGCACAATGGCGACGCGGGTCAAGGTTGAGGGTCGCATGGTTAGAGGGGAGCTACGGCGGGTCTATCTACTGCTCCTCGACTTCTTCGCCGACCGCCTCAAGGTCCAGCAGAAGGAAGCTGGCGTCCGCCACGACCTGATCGACGCGGTTTTCGCGCTTGGCGGCGAGGATGATCTCGTCCGCCTGCTGGCCCGCGTCCATGCGCTCCAATCCTTCGTCACCACCGAAGACGGCAAGAACCTCATCGCCGGCTATAAGCGCGCCGCCAATATTCTCAAAAAGGAAGGCTGGACCTCGGCGGAGCAAAAATCGCTGTCCTACACGCCCGAAACCGAGGAAGCTGCCCTGATCCAGGCGCTCGACGCCGCCGAGCCTATCGCGGCGCAGGCGATCGAGCGTGAGGAATTCGAAGGCGCAATGGCGGCTCTCGCGAGTCTTCGTGCGCCGATCGATGCGTTCTTTGAAAAGGTGATGGTCAACGAACCCGGCAAGCGCGAGGATCGCCTGGCGCTCCTCGCCCGCATGCGTGACGCGGTGCACAAGGTTGCGGATTTCTCGAAGATCGAGGGCTGACGAAACAGCGCTGATAGTGTCAAGCTGGTGTAAACTTTCGCGCCCGGCTTGCTGCGCCCCAATCAAAACTTGTTCCTGACAACGCCGGTCAGCACTTTCGGTTTGTTCGCACCTGCGGTAGGCGCGCTCAAGCGCGTAAAGGGGCTCAAATGACACAATATGTGTACCGCTTCGGCGGCGGCGTTTCGGATGGCGGGGCGGGGGATAAGAACCTCCTCGGCGGCAAGGGCGCAAATCTGGATGGCATGGCGGCAATCGGCCTTCCCGTGCCCCCCGGTTTCACGATTTCGACTCCGGTTTGCGCACTATATTACGACAATGGTGAGTCGTTCCCGGACAGCCTGAAGGCCGAAGTCGCCACTGGCGTGACTCATATTGAGGGCGTGACCGGCAAGAAATTCGGCGATGCAGCAGACCCGCTTCTGGTCTCGGTCCGCTCCGGCGCTCGCGTTTCGATGCCGGGCATGATGGATACGGTCCTCAATCTCGGCCTCAACGACGACACCGTCGTCGGGCTTTGTGAGGCCAGCGGCGATGCCCGCTTTGCGTGGGATAGCTATCGCCGCTTCATCCAGATGTATTCGGATGTGGTGCTTGAGCTCGATCATGGCCGCTTCGAGGAAGCGCTGGAGATCGCCAAGGAAGACCGCGGCTATAATCTCGATACCGATCTGACTGCCGACGATTGGAAGGCCCTCGTGGCCGAGTACAAGTCGATCGTCGAAGAGCTCTGGGGCAAGCCGTTCCCGCAGGACGTGCACGATCAGCTCTGGGGCGCGATTGGCGCGGTGTTCGGCTCATGGCAGTCCGAGCGCGCCAAGGTCTATCGCCGCCTCAACGACATTCCCGGTGACTGGGGCACTGCCGTCAACGTCCAGGCGATGGTCTTCGGCAATATGGGCGACACCTCGGCCACCGGCGTTGCGTTCACCCGCGATCCGGCCAAGGGCGACAATGCTTATTATGGCGAGTTCCTGATCAACGCGCAGGGCGAAGACGTGGTCGCGGGCATCCGCACCCCGCAATACCTCACCAAGGCTGCGCGTGAGACTGCCGGTGCCAAGCCGCTGTCGATGGAAGAAGCGATGCCCGCGGCTTATGCCGAGCTCGCTGCCGTATTCGACCAGCTCGAGCGCCATTACCGCGACATGCAGGATATCGAGTTCACCGTGGAACGCGGCAAGCTGTGGATGCTCCAGACCCGCAGCGGCAAGCGCACTGCCAAGGCTGCGCTCAAGATCGCCGTCGATATGGCCAGCGAAGGGCTGATCACGCAGGAGGAAGCCATCCTCCGCATCGATCCGATGGCGCTCGATCAGTTGCTCCACCCGACGCTCGATCCCAAGGCGAAGCGCGATGTGCTGACCAAGGGGCTGCCGGCATCGCCGGGCGCCGCTTCGGGCATTGTCGTGTTCGACAGCGACACCGCCGAGAAGCGCTCGGGCGAGGGCGTCATCCTCGTCCGCACCGAGACTTCGCCCGAAGACATTCACGGCATGCACGCGGCGAAGGGCATCCTGACAGCGCGTGGCGGCATGACCAGCCACGCCGCCGTGGTGGCGCGCGGCATGGGGCGCCCCTGTGTCTCGGGCGCGGGCACGCTTGCGATCAATGCGCATGCCAAGGTGTTCAGCGTCGGTGGCCGCGATGTCCGCGAAGGCGACATCATCACCATCGATGGCTCGACGGGCGAAGTGATGCTCGGCGAAGTGCCGACCGTGCAGCCTGAGCTTTCGGGCGATTTCGGCACGCTGATGGTCTGGGCCGACGCCAAGCGGCGCCTGAAGGTCCGCGCGAATGCCGAGACACCGCTCGATTGCCGCACTGCGCGCGAATTCGGCGCGGAAGGCATCGGTCTCTGCCGCACCGAGCATATGTTCTTCGATTCGGCGCGCATCACGGCGGTTCGTCAGATGATCCTGGCCGAAGACGAAGCCGGTCGCCGCGTCGCGCTGGCAAAACTGCTGCCCGAACAGCGCAGCGACTTCATCCAGATATTCGAAGTGATGGTCGGCCTGCCCTGCACCATTCGTTTGCTCGATCCGCCCCTGCATGAATTCCTGCCGCACGAGGAAGCCGAGTTTGCCGAAGTCGCGGCTGCGGCTTCCGTCGATGTCGAAGTGCTCAAGCGTCGCGCCGCTGAGCTGCATGAGTTCAATCCGATGCTCGGCCATCGCGGCTGCCGCCTCGGCGTGACCTATCCCGAAATCTACGAGATGCAGGCCCGCGCAATCTTTGAGGCCGCTTGCGAAGTCGCCGAAAAATCGGGCGCGGCCCCGATCCCCGAAGTGATGATCCCGCTGGTGGCCACCCGCCGCGAGCTGGAACTGATGAAGGTCCTGGTCGACAAGACCGCCAAGGCAGTGTTCGCCGAGAAGGGTCGCGAGATCGAGTATCTGGTCGGTACGATGATCGAACTCCCTCGCGCGTGCCTGCGCGCCGCCGAGATCGCGGAAGTCGGTGCGTTCTTCAGCTTCGGCACCAACGATCTGACCCAGACCACGCTGGGCGTCAGCCGCGACGATGCCGCGCGCTTCCTCACGACCTATGTGGAGAAGCAGATCTACGCCCGCGATCCGTTCGTCTCGATCGACGTGGAGGGTGTGGGCGAACTGATCAGCCTGGCCGCCGAGCGCGGGCGCAAGACTCGCCCCGATATCAAGCTCGGCATTTGCGGCGAGCATGGCGGCGACCCCGCCTCAATCGACTTCTGTGAGCAAACGGGCTTGGATTACGTCTCCGCTTCGCCCTATCGTGTCCCGATCGCGCGGCTGGCCGCTGCGCAGGCTGCGCTTCGGCGCGGATGAAGGGATATTGGATGGCGGGCGTTGCCGCGCTGAGTGCCAGTCAGGCCTTTGCGCAGACCAGTGATGTAGCGGCGCTCGATGCGGCGTTGTTCGCCAATCCCAGCGCGACGGCGGTGCTGCAGGAATGGTGCGACCGGCATCGTCCGGGGCTGAAGATCCGTGCAGTGGTTACACGTCGCGAGAACATGCCGGCGGGTTCGCATGCCGCGATGCTCGGTGTGGGTGCGGATGAGGAAGTGGCCTATCGCCGCGTCCAGCTGACCTGTGGCGAGGAAGTGCTTTCCGAGGCCGATAATTGGTACGTGCCCGCTCGGCTCATGGCTGAGATGAACGCGGCGCTGGCGGGTGAGACCCCGTTTGGCGTGGCGGTCCGCCCGCTTGGCCCCAGCCGCCGCAACCTATCGTCGGAGCGCGTCTGGACGGGGCAGGGGCCAAACGAAATCCTCCGCCACCACGCAGTGCTCACTGCCGGCGGCCTGGCCATCTCGGAAGTGATCGAAACCTATCAGCGTGCTGTGCTCATTCCCTGATTTGGAGGAAGAATAGCCATGATCGCGCGGACGCTGACCGGAATTGCGTTGCTCACCGCTGCGATGCCAGCCGCTGCCGAGAATTGGCGCCCGATGGGATTTATGGGTGAAGGCGCGAAGGTTCAGCTCATTTACATCGATCAGGATTCGCTGCGGAAGCCGACGCCCGATACGCGTGAGTTCGTGATCGCCACGGTCTTCCCGACGCCGCAGAAACTGTCCGACGGCAAGGTCTTTAACTGGCATCAGATCAGCTATTCGCTCGATTGCCGCACGATGATGGCGCGTTCGATCCAGACCAGCATCCATGTGCCCAAAGCCGTGGTCGCGACCGGCCCGACGCCGGGTGCCCCCGCTTCATTGCTCATCAGCGTGCCGCACGCGCTGGCCGCAGGGGCGGCATGCAGCGGCAATTTCAGTGCGCATTACCAAAGCCAGCCCGCCTCGCTGTACGAAGGATCGCTGATGCGCTTCGGCCACCGCGATGCGATCCTCACGAGCCGCACCAGCACGAGCTGGTATCGGGTCGGCGTGGGCGGAACCGCCCCGAACCGCATCGCAATGCTGATCGATCGCGCTTCGCTGTCCGCACCTAATATCGTGGGCGACCGGCTGATGACGGTGATGATGGTGCAGGAAACCCCGGCGGGGACGACCAAATATTTTACGCGGCGCGGCAACATGATCTGCCGTCGCTTGCAGCACCTGTTTATCTACAACGAGCTCTACAGTGCCAACGGCAAATATGAGGGCGCGAGCTTTCCGGCGACCAACGCGGTGGATTTGGTGCCAGGCAGTGGTATGTTCGCGATTGTCGCTCCGATTTGCTCCAATGACTGGAGCAGGGCACGCGCATTCCCGGGGCAAACGCCCGTTTCGCTCGCTCCGAATGCTTTCATGCCCTGATTTAGGCGAACCGCTTGGTGTGCTCGTCTTCGTTGCCAGCGCCCAGCAACGCGGCCTGCTCGCGCCAGCCTTCGTTGCCGATCGTGCCGTGTGATAGGCCAAGGCGCTGCTCAAGCGCGGACTCGTCTTCGGCGGTCATCTTCTCGATCTCGCGATAGGTCTTGATGCCTAGCTCGTTGAGGCGCTTCTCGCGGGCTTCATCCACGCCGCGGATGCGCGCGAGATTATCGCGGCCCCAGCCGAACCAGCCGCGCCAGCCGGCACCGGGCTCGGCCGAAACCGCGGCGGCACCGGCCATCGCGGGCGCCTTTGCCAGCGCTTCGAGATCGCGGATCCGTTTGTTCTTAGCGCGAATCTCTTCACTCACCTCGTCGCGGTAGCGCGCGTGTTCGTTTTCCTGGTCGTGGAAACGATCACGCCATTTGCCGCCACCCGGTGTGGTCGCCAGGCCGAGGAACCAGCCGCCGAGCAGGGCAAGCCCCAGCCCGGCGAACTGTGTCAGCGTTTCATAAGGCAGGGCCATCTGTGCCGGCCTTAATGGTGGTGTGCGTCCGCCGGGGCGTGATGATCCCCATGCGAATCGTGGGCGGCGGGCGCGTGCGCATGGTCGTCATGACCGTGGCCATGATCGTCATGCCCTGCGTGCGCCGGTTCTGCATGCGCAGGCTCAGCATGGGCCGGTGCCGCATGCGCGGGCTCGGCATGTGCAGGCTCTGCATAGGCTGCTGCCGGTGCGGCGTGATCGTCGTTATGATCGTGGGCGGCGTGCGCTGCGACTGCCCCAGCCGCCGCCCCCGCGACTGCTGCCCCCGCAAGCGCCGCGGTCGAATGGCCATGCCCGTGGTCATCCGCTGCCGAAGCGCCCGCGCGCAATTTGGCATTTTCCGCCTCAAGATCGCGGATGCGGCGTGCATTTTCGCGCAGGCTGTTCGACGATTCGTCGCGATAGGCGATATTGCCCTGCTCTTCCTCGTTATAGCGCTCGCGCCATTTGCGTCCGCCGGACGAGCTAGCCAGCCCCAGGAACCAGCCTGCGATCAACGTAAGACCCAGCGCCGAAAATTGCGTCAGCGTCTGGAACGGCAAATCCTGCATTTGTCGTGCTCCCCTATTTCGGGCGGAAAGCTACATCGGGCAAACGTTAAGCGCTACCGTAATGATTAACGCGGCGGTTACTGCATCAGGGCGTCGTTGATCGAGCAGGCCGCCGGCCCCAGGATCACGATGAAAAGCACCGGCAGGATGAAGAGAATCAACGGGATCGTCATGATCGCCGGCAGCCGCGCGGCCTTTTCTTCGGCGCGCATCATGCGCTCGTTGCGAAATTCGCCGGAGAGCACGCGCAGCGCAGATGCCAGAGGCGTGCCGTATTTCTCGGTCTGGATCATGGTGGTGACCACGCCGCGAACCGCGTCGAGATCGATGCGATTCGCGAGATTGTCAAATGCTTGGCGGCGATCGGTGAGGAAGCCCAGTTCGATTGCGGTGAGTGCGAACTCGTCGCCCAGCTCGGGATAGGCTTTGCCCAATTCCTTTGCCACGCGGTGGAACGCGGCATCCACGGTGAGTCCCGCTTCGGCACAGATTACCAGCAGATCGAGCGCGTCCGGCAGACCCTTGCGGATCGCGTGGCTGCGCTTGGTGATCTTGTTCTTCAGATAAATATCGGGCGCTTTGTAGCTCAGGATGAAGGTCATCGCGACGAGGCCATAGGCCTTCACCGGGCTCCAATCGGCGACCATCGACGTGCCATAAACGGCATAAAGCATCGGCCCGCCAATGATGATCGGCAGCACGAGCCGGCCAAAGATGACGCCAACGGCCCATTCCTTGCGGCGGATGCCCGCCTGGAGCAGCTTGGTCTGCGCAATCTTGACCTGGCTCTCCTGCAGCACCTTCATGCTCGAAAGCAGCGCGCGGATCTTGTCGGTCGTGTCGGTCTTTTGAACCAGCTTGGCACGGCGCTTCGAAGTCGAGGCGGTGATGCCTGCCTTCAGCTGCTCGCGGCGCTCCTGCAACGCCTTTACGCGGCCCCGCATCGGATCGCGAACCGTGGTCGCCATATAGATGGCGAAGAACACGGAAGTCGCAGCCATGGCGGCAAGCAACGTCGCCACCCA
>JAZKJE010000006.1:4693-18087 GCA_040384525.1 Pseudomonadota bacterium | reverse complement strand
ACCGTGGGACCGTTGGTTGCCATCATCAGATCTCGAAATTGACCATCTTCGCCATGATCCAGGCGCCGAGCGTCATCCAGACCAGGCCGCCGCCGCCGGCGATCATCAGGCGTTCGTCCTTGAAGAAGTTCATCATGTATTGGTTGTTGATGAACCAGACCATGGTGAACACCACGAAGGGAAGGCAGCCGACGATCAGCGCCGAAGCCTTGGATTCAGAGGACATCGCCTTGATCTTGAGCTTCATCTGGCTGCGCTTGCGAAGCACATCGGCCAGGTTCGCGAGCGTCTCGGCCAGATTACCACCGGTCTCGCGCTGGATCGCGATGGTGATCGTGAAGAACTGAAACTCGGGGGTGCCGAGGCGGTCTGCGGTGTCCTGAAGCGCGGCATCGAGCGTGCGCCCGATCTTCATCTTGTCCGATACCGAGCGGAATTCCTCGCCGACCGGTCCATCGACTTCGGCGCCGACGACACTCATCGTCTCGGTGATCGGAAGACCCGAGCGCAGACCGCGCACGAGCAATTCGATCGCGTCGGGGAATTTGGCAGTGAACTTAGCGATGCGGCGGTTGATGAAGAAGCTGACGACCTTGTGCGGCAGCCCCATGCCTACGAACAGGCCGAGCGCGAGCGATAGCCAGATCGGTGCGCCCTGAAACAACAAGCCGCCGCCGACGAGCACGAACAGTCCGCCCGAAGCCATCATATATTGGCTGAGCGTCCAATCCTTGCCGGTCATGTTCAGCCGCTTCTGGAGCTGGGCTGGATTGGGCAGGAAGCGCGCTGCGTTGATGTCTGCGCGGGTCGCGCCACGCGTGACGCGGCGCAACTGGGTTTCCATCGCATTGGCACCTGCGGCGCTGACGACGTTGCGATCCTTGATGCCGGTGAGACGGCGCGACCCTGCGCGCTCCGCCGAAGGGCCGGAGAAGGCAAGCATCATCATGACGAAAACCGCCATGGCGCCGCCGCCGATCATCAATACGGGCATTAACTCCATGCCGCGCGAGCCTCCAGAAACATCACATTGCCGCGCATCTTAAATGCGAAGTGGTTACTTCTTTGCCTTCGAGCCGAGCTTCAGCTTGAACTTGCTGAGCAGGGAGTCGCCCTTTGCGCCCTTGGCCGGCTTGTCATCGCGCTCGCCCGAATCGGTGATCGCGGTGATGCGGTCGGCCAGATCGGTCAGCGGCGAGAAGCTCTTATTGCCCTTGGCCACTTCGGCCAGCGGCTTGCCGAGCTTGGCGGCCTGCGCTGCCATTTTCTGCTCAAACGGGATCAGCAGGTCGATCTTGCGCTCGATCGAGCCTTCAAAATCCTTGCGGCTGATCTCAAGCATCGCCTGCGGCTGAACGCGGTTTGCGACCGTGATCACCTGCGTCTGCGGTGCGTTCGACTTGAACCAGCTGAGGATGCGGATCGCATCGCGTGCCGAAGCCAGAGTGAGTTCGGTGACGAGCACTGCGATCTGCACGTCGGTGATCAGATGCGGATGATTGACCAGCATGCCGCGCGGCAGATCGATCACGGTCGATTCGAATGCGCCGCGGATTTCTTCCTGCAGCTGATAGAATGCCGCGCCGTCGGTCATCACCGGCGAGTGGATGGGTGCCTCGGCAGACAACACCGAGAGGCGGTCCGATGCCTTGACCATCGCGCGCTCGATAAAGAGTCCGTCGATGCGGCTGGGGTTTTCGATTGCGTCGGTCAGGCCGCGGCCCGGCTCTAGATCGAGCGCCAGCGCGCCGGTCCCGAAATGCACGTCGAGATCGAGCAACGCTGTAGAGCGATCATGCTTTTCGCTGAGCAGCCAGGCGAGCGACGTTGCCAGCGTCGATGCGCCGCAACCGCCGCGCGTGCCGATTACCGCCACCGCGCAATGTGGGCGATCGCTGGTGGTTTCGGCGAGCTTGGGCGCGTTTAATGCCGATTGCGCCTGAGCGAACGTGTCACGCAGGGCATCGGGATTGAGCGGCTTGAGCAGATAATCGTGGATGCCGCTCGCGACGAGATCGCGATACAGGCGTACGTCATTGACCTGGCCCGTGGCGATCACGACTGTGCCGGGCTCGCAGACTTCGGCCAGCGCGTTGATGTCATTCAGCGGATCGCCGCTCTCGGAAAGATCGACGAACAGGATCTGCGGGCTCGCCGAGACCGACAGGGTCTGGACCGCATTGCGCAGCCCGCCCTTGTTGACCTTCTCCGGCGACCAGCCGAGCTCGACTGCGATCGGGCGCAGCGTTTCCGCCGTTCCCTCGTCACAGACGAACGCCGTGAACGGTTCGCGATGGGCAGTGCGTGCAGGATTAAATGGAGCGTTCACTTGCCGCCACCCTTCGTGCTTTCAGCCTTGAGGACAGTTCCGCCAGCGCCGGTTGGCGCTGCATCGCGCAGCGCCTTGACTGCGCGCGTGCCGGTTGCGGTGTCGCTGGTCGGTGCGCCGGGCGCACCGCGGACGAGATCGCCGGGATTGGCGACCATCGCGGAAAGGTTTGAATTGGTAGCGCAGCCATAATTCGAGCTGGTGCTCTGCGAGAAATCGGGGGTGTATTCGCGCGAACGATCCGGGCATCCGGGAACGCTGGCGGTCATCCGCGTGACCACGACGCGCACCGTGCCAGGCGCGATCTGGCCGACCGTCACCGGCGCACGGGCATCCAGCAGGAGCCCGTAGCGATTGGCCTGTACGGCGACTTCGTCACGCGCGGTCGAGCCGTCGGCGCCATCGTCGATCGAGACGCGATCACCATAACCGAGCCGCATCGATTGCATCCAGCCGGCGAGGCGCTGGCTTTCGCCCGGCGCCAGGCCATAGCCCGACGTCTGCAGGTCGAAGACGTAATCGTTGCGCTGAACGACTGGCTGATTGGCCGATTCGACCCCGCCATTATACGTTCCGCACGCGCTGAGCAGAAGTGCCGGAACCAGAAGCAGCGTGAAACGCGCGGACATTACGGATCTCCTCAGGAGCATTTCAGAAACCGAAGCCGGGGGCGGCTGCCGCACCGGACTTCTTCTTGGACTTGTCTTGCTTGGGTGGCTGCGCCTTGGCGGGCCGATCCTGCTGCTGCTGCGCGGGGGCAGGGCCCATCGGCGCCGGCGCCATCGCACCGACCGAGGGCTCACCGCTGGGCGAGATCATGCGGGGCTTGGGCCGCTCCTTATCGGTGCTGCCGCTCAGCTGACCGCCCAGCACGCGCTGGAAGTCGTCCGGTGCCTTATAGCCGTCGGTCGGCAAGACGATCTGGCTCGCATTGACCGGCTTCACCAGATACGGCGTGATCACGATGACCAACTCGGTCTCGTTGCGCTGGAAACTGTTCGAACGGAACAATGCGCCGAGCACCGGCACGTCGCCCAGGCCCGGGGCCTTGTCGATCGAGTTGTTATGGCTGTTCTGCATCAGTCCGGCGATCACGATGCTCTCGCCCGAACCGAGCTCGACCGTCGTTTCGGCACGGCGCGTGGTCAGCGCGGGGATCACGTTGCCGCCCATGGTGACAGCGCCCGCCGACGAAAGCGACGATACTTCGGGCTTGACACGCAGTGAGATGCGACCGTCCGACAGCACGGTCGGCGTGTACGCAAGGCTGACGCCATATTGCTTATATTCGACCGAGACTGCGCCCAGCCCCTGGCTCACCAGGATCGGGATTTCGCCACCGGCGAGGAAGGTGCTGGTCTCACCCGAAAGCGCGGTGAGGTTCGGATTGGTGAGCGTGGTCACCTGACCGATCCGTTCGCCGAGATCGAGCGAGCCGAGAATGTCGAGGCCGAGCAATTTGCCGGCGAGACCCAGCGCCGTGTTCGCAGTGCCCTTGTTGAACGTGTAGGCCGAACCTGTGCCCGGATAGACGAAGTCGCCGCGCTGCGGATCGAAGGGCAGACTGATCGTGCCCGCCGGGAAGCCGAAACGCGACGATGCATCGAGGCTCGGAAAGTTCGCGGTGCTGGGCGCAGTGATCGTGCCCGGCACGCGGGCGCCCGACGAAATGCCGAACTGCATGCCGCTGGTCTGGTCGCGCGTCAGCATGTTGACGCCGATATCTTTGACGAAGCTGCGGCTCACTTCAGCGAAGCGGACCTGCAAATTGACCTGAAGCGGCGTTGCGGTCTTCAGGCGGCTGATGATCTGTGTGTCCTTGCCGACAAAGGCCTGGACGAGGCGTTCGGCCTCGGCAGCGTCGGCCGGCGTGGCGATCGTGCCGGTGAGCAGGATCAGCCCGTTCATCGGCGTTGCGACGATCTGTGCGTCCGGCATCGCCAGATTGAGCATCGCATCGATCGAATCGATATTGTTGCCCACGCGGATCGTGGCCGCATAGACGACCTTGCCGGTCTTGGTGGTGGCGTGGACGCTCGTCTCGCCCGAATTCTTGGCAAACACGTAAATCTGGGTCGGCGAGCGCACCTGTACGTCAGCGACATTCTCATTCGCGACGAATACATTGGTGATCGGCGCGTCGAGCGTGATCAGCCGGCCACGACCGGTGTTCAGCTGAAGCAGGCTGAGGCCTGCGCCTGCCGGCATGGTCTGAGCAGCGGCGGGAGCTGCTGCGAACCCACCGCCGGCGGCGGCGAGGATCGCGAGCGGCAGCCCGATCGGCTTTGCCAGGATACGCATCTCAGTTCTTCCCCCCAAGCGGAACAACGGTGACGTTGTTTCCGCGAGTAATTGTAACGACCGGTCCGGTGTCGATCTTCGTCGCGCCGCCGGGGAAACCGGGGCCCGGCGCGATCGGCGTGGGTCCGCCCAAGCCGCCATTGCCGCCATCCTTGGCCTTGCCGGGCACCGAGCTGCGCTGGAAGCGCGAGACATCGGCGCCGGTGGCGAAGGTTGGATTGCCTTCCTGCGGGCGCGAACCGATGCGGGCGAGCATCGCCCTCTCGGCCTTTGGATCGGTGCCTTCCGGCACCTTCACGTCGCCATTTGCGATGGCTTCTTCGAGTTCGCCCTGATTGTCGGCGATCGAGCGGAGCGACAGCGAGAGGCTGCCGACGGTCTGCGCGACTGCGATCTTTTCCGCGATCTTGGGCGTCGCTTCGACCGTGACGGTCGAATAATTCGAAACGATGGTGTTGCCCTTATCGTCGGTATTCTTGTCAGTGCGCTGATCGGTGGCGAGCACGCGCAAATTGCGGAGAATCGTCTCCGAAGCCTTCAAAGGCGGGCCGTCGCCGCCGCCCGCAACCGACTGGGTCAGCACGAGATCGACGCGGTCACCCGGGAAAACGAAGCCGGCGACTGCGCTCTGCGACGAAACCGGAACGGTAACGGCGCGCATGCCCGGCCCAAGTGCGGCGGCAAGGAAACCACGATCGCCCGGCTTCACAAGTGCGCCCTGGGTGATCGGCTGGCCGGCGGGAATCGCGAAGCGCACCACAGTGCCCTGCAATTTCTGCTCGCCCTGGCCCTTCACATAATAAGCGCCTTCGACCAGATCCTTGGGCCAGGGCACATATTTTATGGCTTCGGCATCGATGATCGTGCCCACTGGAAGCGCGCGCGTGGCGACCATCACTTCGGTGGTGTTCTCAGGCGACATCCCGGCAGTGCTCGGCGCGGCTCCCGCCAGCGGAGTCGGTGCTCCCAGCAGGATGTTACGCGCCATGAACGCGGTGATGCCGGCGATAACCAGCGCTCCAAAGAGCAGGATCAGCTTGCGTGCGTCCATTTCGCGTCAGGCCTTCTAAAAATCATGCCGGTTTTGGTTTCGGCAGCGTTAAGCATTCACTGGAATTGGTTAAAAATAGGTTCGCGAAGCACCAGTAATGTCGCGATTGCGATCGCTACCCCGTAGGGAATCTCGAGCGGCATCGTGCCGCGGCGGCGCAGCTTTTTCTCCGCGACCATCAAAACCGTGAGCCCGCCGCCGATCAGCGACATCAGGATCAGCATCCAGATCAGCGGCTGCACCGGCAGCCAGAGCGCCAGCGCGCCGATCAGCTTGACGTCGCCGCCGCCCATCTGCCCAAGGGCAAAGGCGCCTGCGAAAAATGCGAAGACGAGGAGCGCTACGCCGATCTGCATGGCCATATCCGGCCAGATCGACAGCCCGTTCGCCCACCACCAGGGCAAAGCGAGCAGAGCGATTACGGCGTTTTTCCAGTTGGCGATCTCGCGTTTGCGCGCGTCCTCAACCCCTGCTGAGACCAGCAAAAGGCCAAGCGTCACAATCAGAAAAGGCGCAAACAATTCCCCCATCACGGCAAATGCCTAGACGGGACCACTTATCAAAACGTAACCAACAGCCATGAGCGGACAAATTTTAAATCGGCGCGCGATTCCCGAAGGGGCGAAGGTTCATTATTGGGACGCGCCCGCCGGCGGCCAATTGCGTGCCTTTGCGTGGCCGGCGAACACGGCGACTCCGCGCGGTAGCATCCTGTTTCAGGGTGGCCGCGGCGACATTTTCGAGAAGTATCTCGAGACGATGGCGCATTGGCATGGTCAGGGCTGGACGATCACGTCGTTCGATTGGCGCGGACAGGGCGGATCGGGGCGGCTGACCCCTGCGGGCAATTGCGGGCATATTGAGGATTTCGGAGACTTTATCGCCGATTTCCGCGCGTTCTACGACGAATGGCAGGCAAGCACGCCGGGGCCGCATATCGTGATGGGGCATTCGATGGGCGGGCATCTGGTGCTGCGCGCATTGGTGGAAGGTGCGGCTACGCCGGATGCAGCAGTGCTGGTTGCGCCAATGCTTGGGTTCAAGAGTCCGTTCGGACCCTTTGGCGAGCGCATGGCGCGGTTGCTGGGCAATGTCGGCGATTCGGCGCGGCCTGCTTGGAAGATCAAGAACGAGAAGCCGTACACGCGCGACAGCCGCTATTCGCTGCTCACCCACGATCCCGATCGATACGACGACGAGATCTGGTGGCACGGCGAAAAGCCCGAGATTGTCACCGGTCCGCCGAGCTGGCGCTGGGTGATCGAGGCGTTCAAATCGATGCGTGAGCTGCGTGATAATCCGCGGCTGAAGAAGATGACCGTGCCGGTGCTGATGCTGGTCGCCAAGGCCGATGAGCTGGTCGATGCCAAGGCTGCGCTCAAGATCGGCTCGAAGCTCAAGGACGCGCGCATCGTCAGCTTCGGCAAGGAGAGCGCCCACGAAATCCTCCGCGAAGCCGATGCCGTGCGCAATCGCGCGATTGGCGAGATTGACCTGTTTCTGGCGGCGAGGGCGCAGCAGCGCTGATGCGTTACGACGTGGCGATTGTCGGCGGGGGGATTGCCGGGGCGAGCCTTGCTGCAGAGATCGCCCCGCACGCCCGCGTGCTGGTGCTCGAGGCCGAGGATCGGCCGGGCTATCACTCTACCGGGCGCTCTGCCGCGTTCTGGTCGGAGACGTATGGCGGCCCCGACATCCAGCCGCTGACCACCGCTTCGGGGGCCATGCTGTCGGCGGGCGGCTATCTCGATCCGATGGGCTCGCTGCATATCGGGCGGGCGGAGGAGGCGGCGGAGGTGGATGCCTTTCTCGCCGAATTCGAGGGCAGCGGAGTGCCGCTATATGCAGTCGATCCGCACAGCCTGATTCCGGGCCTCAGCCCCGAATGGACGCTCGGCGTAATGGAGCCGACCTGCCAATATATCGATGTGGGCCGGCTCCACGACGATTACCTCAAGGCCGTGAAGCGCGCGGGTGGCGATGTGGTGCTTTCTGCCGGTTTGGAATCCGCCGTGCATGACGGCCACTGGAAGATCGCGACGCGGGCAGGGGCGTTCGAGGCCAATGTGCTCGTCAATGCTGCGGGCGCCTGGGCCGATCCGGTGGCAGTGGCATGCGGCGTCCAGCCGCTTGGCGTGCAGCCCTACCGCCGCACGATCATGCAGCTGAAAACCGCTCCCCCGCCGCCCGAGGGCAGCCCGCACGTCGCGCATATCGGCGGCAGTTTCTACTGGAAACCAGAGGCGGGCGGGCGGCTGTGGCTTAGCCCGCACGACGAGATCGCGTGCGATCCCTGCGATTCGCAGCCCGAGGATCTGGATGTCGCCATCGCGATCGATCGCTTCGAGCATGTCGTTGATTGGCGGATCGAAAAGCTCGAGCATAAATGGGCGGGCTTGCGCAGCTTCGCGCCCGATCGGCTGCCGGTTTACGGCTTTGACGCGGCGGTCCCGAGCTTCTTCTGGTGCGTGGGGCAGGGCGGCTTCGGCATCCAGACTGCGCCCGCCGCGGCCAAGCTTGCGGCGGCGGTTTTGCTTGGGGCTTCGCTCGATCCTGCCGTCGCTGGCATTGATCCGAGCAGCTATTCACCCGCTCGTTTCGGTCGCTGACAGGCGAAGTTCCTCCGATTTTGTCGGCCCATCGGCTCCGCTGAACGGTTCATCCCATAGACAGGTTGCAGGGGTGTACGCGCCGGAATCGCTCTGCTTAGGACACTGCAACACCCATTCTTCCTGACCGGGGGGTCCATGAATTTCCGTGCATTTGCAGCGCGTTTTGCGCTGGTGGTAGCTTGCATCCTGACGACGGCGCTGCCGGCGCAGGCCGCTGCTTCCAAGAGCCGCTTCTGGCAGTGCGCCGTGTTCGCCCGCGAAGTCTCGGCCATCAAGATCCATGGCAATGCCTGGACGTGGTGGGAACAGGCCGCCGGCAAGTATGATCGCGGCGATACGCCCCAGGCCGGTTCGGTGATGTCGTTCAAGAAGACCGGACGGAACCCCTTCGGCCATGTCGCCATGGTCTCGCGCGTCATCAACGACCGCGAAGTGCTTCTCACCCACGCAAACTGGTCGTTCGCCGGTGGCATCGAGCGCAACGTTCGCGCCGTAGACGTTTCGGCAGCGGGTGATTGGAGCGCAGTGAAAGTCTGGTTTGCCCCCACTGGCGGGCTTGGCACCACGGTCTATCCGGTCAACGGCTTCATCTATGGCGGCAACACCAGCGAAGACGATCTGCCGGCTCAGCCCTCGCTTGAGCTCGACCTCAGCGATCTGGTGATGGAAACCAACATCAACTGATTGCCTTCGCAGGCAAAAGAAAAGCGGTCCGCTCCGACATGGAGCGGGCCGCTTTTCTTTGTGCGCCTCAGATCGCCTTGAAGGTCATCGCTACGCCATTCATGCAATAGCGCTTGCCGGTCGGCTTGGGCCCATCGTCGAACACATGGCCCAGATGCCCGCCGCAGCGGCGGCACTCGACTTCGGTGCGCGCCATGCCAAGCGAGCGATCGGTCTTGGTGATCACGGCATTGGGTGCCGGCGCGTAGAAGCTTGGCCAGCCTGTCCCGCTCTCAAACTTCGCGCGCGACGAGAAGAGCGGCAAAGCGCAGCCTGCGCAGGAGAAGGTGCCACGGCGATGCTCCTTGTTGAGGGGGCTCGAATAAGGCCGCTCCGTGCCCTCATGCCGCAGCACATTATACGCTGCGGGCGACAGCTTCTTGCGCCATTCGGCATCGCTGAGGGTCACCTCAAAGCGCTGCGCGGCCTCGGCGGGCTCGCTGATGCCAAGCCGCCACAGCACCACGGTGGAGACGGCGCCCATGCCGGCGACGGTGAGGAAGGTTCGGCGATTATAGTTCATATCAGGGCATCCAAACGTCTGGTTCGGATATAGGTTCGTTTGTGCGGGGCAAAAGGTTGCAAACGGGCCGGATCAATAGTGCGAAAGCTCCACCGGCATCTTCTTGTACCCGTGCACGAAACACGCGGCCACGCGATCGACCTGGCCGGTGACGTTCACCCGCAAGCGCCGCTTCGCCATTTCCTCGAGCAATATCCCGATCTGCAATTCGGCCAGACGCGCGCCGACGCAACGATGGATGCCGTGCCCGAACGCCAGATGGCGCCGCGCATTTTCGCGATCCACGATCATTTTGGCGGCATTGGGGAAGACGCTCTCATCGCGATTGCCCGAGATATACCAGAGCGCGAGCTTGTCGCCCTCGCGGATCTTCTGGCCTTCCAGCTCGGTATCCTGCGTCGCGGTGCGGCGCATGTGCGCTAGCGGGGTTTGCCAGCGAATGATCTCCTGCACCGCATTGGGGATAAGGCTCGCATCGGCCTCCAGCTTCGCGCGCTCATCGGGGAACATGTCCAGCCCCAGCGCATAAGCGCTCATCGAATTGCGCGTGGTATCGTTGCCGCCAACGATGAGGAGGATCAGGTTTCCCAGGAACTCCATCTGATCCATGTGGCTCATCGCGTCCGAATGGATCATCATCGAAATCAGGTCGGGAGTTGGCTCCTTGCCGACTTTCCCTTGCCACAGATTGCCGAAATAGGCCGCACATTCGAACAGATGCTGGCGGCGCGCTTCCTTGCGCGTCGGATCGCGCGCGATCTCGATATCGCCTGCCCAATCGGACCAGAAAGTGAGCTTGCGCCGGTCTTCCCATGGGAAATCGAAGAGGATTGCGAGCATTTGCGTGGTCAGTTCGATCGAAACCTGATCCACCCAGTCGAATTCCTGCCCGATCGGCAGCGAATCGAGAATTTCGGCAGAACGCGTCCGAATATTCTCATTCATCCGCACCATCTCGCTGGGCGTAAACGCAGGCGCGACCGTGCGGCGCTGGCCGGTGTGCTTGGGCCGGTCCATCGCGATGAACATCGGCATCTTGATGTCTTCGGGCTGATAGTCGGCGATGGTGATGCCGCCGGTCTCTGACGAGAAAATATCCGGCAGCGATTCGACCTGGACGATCGGCTTGTAGGTCGAGACCGACCAGAAGGGGCCGAAGTCGCTATGCTCGGTGTAATAGACCGGCGCCCTCTCGCGCAGCTCGGCAAAAGGCGCGTGCCAGGTGTCATCGCGATAGAGCTCGGCGCGGCTCATATCGAGCGGATCGACAACTCCTTCAGGACTCGCAAGCGTCGCCATCGATCCCTCTCCTTTATGAAGGGGAAGAAAGCGCTAATTAACAGAAGTGTCAATAGCGGCGCGTTTTCGCTTCCAAAAGGGCGGGCTGCCCGATTTGAGCACACCCCGGCGGAACAGCCGGGCGCCGACGGTTACGGTGATCGCCACCCACAAGGCTTGCCAGCCAAGCGCGATCAGATGCGGCCAGATCAAAGGCGAATTGCCCGCGCGCCCAATCATCGCAAAGGGCGAACTGAACGGGAACGCTTCGGCGGCGAACGCCACCCAGCTGCCCGGCGTCGCGGTGCCCGCGAGCGCGAGCCCGAACATGCCCATCTGGACGAAGGTGATCGGCAGCGACAGCATTTGCAGCTCGCGCTGGGTGTTGGTCTGCGCGCCCAGGCTAAGGAACACAGCGCCGAGCAGCATATATGCCATGGTGAAATAGGCGATGAACAGGAGCGGAAAGGCGATGGGCCCGACCGCTGGCGATGCATCCGCGAAGATTCGCGTGAATCCATCGGGCAGCAGCTTCGCGCCGTTGACGATCAGGGTTGCCCAGAAGGCGATAAACAGCACCGCGACCGCGAACATCGCGATCAATTTGCCGAAGAACACGCTTTCGAGTGGGACCGCGGCGGCAAGGATTTCGATGACCTTGTTCGAGCGCTCTTCGGCCATCGTGCCCACGGCCTGGCCGGAGAGGAACAAGGTCAGGAAGAAGATGCCGAACACCCCGGCAGAAGCGACCTGGCCCTTGCCGCTGAACGATGCCTGTTCGCGTGTCACTTCGGTGCGGGTTGGCGTGCTGAGCGGTGCGCCGCCGACGCCTGCGCGTTGGGCGCGTAGCGTTTGTTCGGCGAGTTGCGCGAGATATTGCGCCTCGGTCCAGCCGCGTCCGACATGGAGGATCTCGGGGCGGTCGAGCGGGCCGTGCATCACTGCGGCAGCTTCAAAGTCAGCAGCGTCGAACATCGCGCGGGCTTGTGCTGCCGGGTTCGTATCGGGCGTGACGATGGTGAGCGGCGGGGGCATCAATTCGCTGCGCTTGGGAAACAGGCTGCGCAGTTGCTTGTCGACCTGAAGGATCGTCGCGGACTGTGCGGGTGGGGCGATCACCACCATGCGGAGCTTTTCGTCGCTGCTATCGGTAATCTGGCTCGCACCGATCCCGCCGGCCACGCTGAAGGTGAGGAAGATCAGCGGGGCGAGGAGGAAGAGCAGGAACGTCGGCGTGAAAACCGTCGCGGTGAAATCGCGGCGGATTACCGTGAAGGTCTGGCGCAGCGTGCGGCGGAACTTGCTCATGCCGCTGCCTCCAGCGCCTGCTCACCGACAATGCGGACGAACGCGTCATGCAGCCCGGGCCGCTCGATCGAGAGGCCGGAGATGCCGTGGCCTGCGTCGATCAGTTGCACGAGCAGGGCCTCGATCCCTTCGCTGGGCATGGTGAAGCGCCAGCCGCCGTCTTCGCGCTCGGCATCGGCGGGGAGGAGTTTGCGCGCGCCCGCCACATCGTGATGCGGCGTGTAATGCGCCTTGAGGGGCAGGGTCGCGCGGGCATCGGCGACAGTGCCTTCGAAGCGGACCTTGCCGCCCGCGATGATCGAGAGCCGGTCGCAGAGGCGCTCGGCATGGGCCATGACGTGGGTGGAGAAGAGGATCGTGGCGCCGCGATCACGCTGGGTTAGGATCAGCTTTTCGAGCCTCTCCTGATTGACGGGATCCAAGCCTGAGAACGGCTCGTCGAGGACCAGCAATTTGGGCTCATGCACCACCGAGCCGAGCAACTGGACGAGCTGCGCCATTCCCTTGGAAAGCTTGCGGATCTTGTCGTCGGCGGCGTGGCCGAGGCCGGCGGCTTCCATCAACTCGACTGCGCGCTTGCGGCCGACTTTCCACGGCAGCCCGCGCAGGGCGCCCATGAACGCAATCGCCTCACGGCACTTCATGCCGGGATAGAGGCCGCGCTCTTCGGGGAGGTAGCCGACCGAATCGCTTGCGTCGCGGGGGTTGTCGAAGCCCAGCAATGTTCGCGTGCCGCCATCGGGCTCGATTATGCCGAGCAGCATCCGCAGCGTCGTGGTCTTGCCCGCGCCGTTCGGCCCCAGCACGCCATAGACCATCCCTGTCGGTATCTGGATGTTCACACCATCGACGACGCGGCGATTGCCGAAGCGCTTTACGAGGCCGCTGGCGCTTACGGCCAATGCGCTGCTCAATTTCCGTCCCCTAGGTTCACAATTTGGTGGTAGCGGGTGCGTGTGCGCGAAGACAAGTCATTGGCCACGCAAATCAAGGTGAAGGCAGCGGAAATCGGGTTCGCGGCGTGCGGAATCGCGCGCGCCGATGCCGCGCCGAAGACAGCCGAGCGCTTGCGGCAATGGCTGGCCGAGGGCCGCCACGGATCGATGATCTGGATGGAGGAGCGCGCGCATCACCGCGAGCGCGAGTTGCAGTTTCGCGCCCGGCCCGTCGGGCCAGCGCTTCACGCGCATCTGCAGGCTCGGCGCGTAGGCCGCGATGACCGCGCCGAGCAGCACGCTGACCCACGCGAGGTAGATCCAGACCAGGAAG
>JAZKJE010000006.1:0-4683 GCA_040384525.1 Pseudomonadota bacterium | reverse complement strand
GGGCTGTGGCCCGAAGTGCGATCCGTGATCTCGCTGGGGATGAGCTATGCCCCCGCGACGGACCCGCTGGCGCTGGCAGGCGAAGGCGAGAAGGGGCGCATCTCGGTCTATGCGCAGGGGCAGGATTATCACGATGTCGTGAAGCGCCGGCTGAAGGAATTGGCGCGCTGGATCGTGGGCGAGGCGAAGGGTGCCGACGTAAAGGTCTTTGTCGATACCGCGCCAGTGATGGAAAAGCCGCTGGCCGAGGCGGCAGGGCTGGGGTGGCAGGGCAAGCACACCAATCTGGTCAGTCGCGAGCATGGCAGCTGGCTGTTTCTGGGGGCGATCTACACCACGCTCGATCTGGATGCGGATAGCGGTGCCGCTTCGACGTGCGGAAGCTGCGATGCGTGCCAGACGGCGTGCCCGACCGATGCTTTCCCCGCGCCCTATCGGCTGGATGCGCGGCGCTGCATCTCGTATCTCACGATCGAGCATAAGGGCCCGATCCCGCATGAATTCCGCGAGGCGATGGGCAACCGGATTTATGGCTGCGACGATTGCCTGGCGGTGTGCCCCTGGAACAAGTTTGCGCAAGCCGCGAGCGCGAACATGGCCTTTGCGCCGCGTGCCGAGCTGACTGCGCCTGCGCTGGCGGATCTGCTGGCGCTGGACGATGCAGCCTTTCGCGAGGTCTTTTCCGGCTCGCCGATCAAGCGGATCGGGCGCGACCGGATGGTGCGCAACTGCCTGATTGCGGCGGGAAATAGCGGCAGTGCGGCGCTGGCCGAGCCGGTGCGCGGCTTGCTCGACGACGCCGATGCGACGGTGCGCGAAGCGGCGGAATGGGCGCTCGCCAGACTGGAAAATTAGGGGAAGATTGGGTCGATGCGCGATGTTTCGCATCGCGAAAGGTTACACCAGCTTTACACTATCAGCGCTAGTTGGCGGCGCTATTCGGCGTGGCAGGTTCTGACGAATTCAAAGCGCATTCGGGACGCCGGACCGGCTCAGCCAAAGCAGACGAAATCCTACATTGCAATCAGCGTTCGGGCACAATCCACAGCGCCAGTTGATTATGCCCGACCAGTTCGACCTTGTCAGGCTGCCAGTCCGGCATAGGGAAGCAATAGCTCAAGATGCGGGTGCCCGGCCGGGGTTCGGCCCGCAGGCGCGGTGCCAGCAGCAGATTGACGTGCGGCAGCAGATACAGCGCGACGACGCTGGCCGATTCGAGGCGGGTTGCGAACATATCCTCGCGACGGAACTCGACCCGGTCGATCACGCCGGCGCTCCGTGCGGCGGACTCGGCCTCGGCGATGCGCGCCGCGTCGATGTCTATGCCCAGCGCTTCGGCCCCGCGCAGCGCCGCCGCTATGACGATGCGGCCATCGCCGCAGCCCAGATCGATCAGCCGGTCACCGGGGCCGACCTTGGCGAGATCGAGCATCTGTTCGACCACTGCCGCCGGGGTCTGCCAGTAAGGCGCATCGAGCTGGCCGGGCGCTCCTGCCCAGGGGCCGCGCACGCCCATGCAAGCGCGGTCGTCGCTCAACGCGCTCCCTTTTTCTGCAGCGCGGTGACGCAGCTGGCCGGATCGATCGGGCTGCCGTCGCGCTGGCGGGTATCGAAATAGGTGACCACGGCTTCGCTGCGCGCCTTGGGATAGAGATAGGCATCGAGCACGCAGATCGGTCCGACGAACTGCAGCTTGCGGGCGGTGCCTTCGCTCATATCCAAAGCGGGCTGGCCGAACTGCGCGATCAGGCGCGCAGCCGGTTGCCCGGCGATGGCGCCGGCCACAAAATTCGGCACCGGGGCCGAGGAGATATTGGTGGGCACCGGCACATGGCCCGCCGAACGCACGGGCGGGGCGCTGTCGCCGCATGCCGCTAGCGTCAGAGCGCCGCCCAGAATCCAGTATTTCATGCGCGCTTGCCTCTGTGGAATGCGTGGGTGGCCATCGCGGCACCGATCACCGGGCCGATCAGGGCCAGGACCGGGACCAGGAGTATGCCCGTGCCGAACATGCCCAATACGAACCGCCGGAAGCTGGTCCGCCGCCGCCATTTGGGCAATTCGCGATATTTCATGTGCCGTGCCGCCACCATGTCCCCCAGATCGCGCCCGAGCAGCCAGGAATTGACGACGAAGAAGGCGATTGCTGTGCCGACGCCGGTGACCAGCAACATGATGTAGATGGGCGAGAGCGCGAGGTTCACCAGAATGATGCGGATGCCGGAGCCAAGCCCCATCGATATCGAGCGCCCGAGCGGCACATCTCGCGCGCTGGCATGCGCGCCGGGATAATGCTTGGCCTCGACAGCGGCGACCACCTCATCGGCGAAAATCCCGATCACGCCGATGGCGATGGCGCGGAAGAGGAGCCAGTGTGCGAATAATAGAATGACGATCACCGCAATGTCGGCAAATGGGCCGGAATAGCCGCCCATCCAGCGCGCCGTGGCCCAATGCACGCCATAATAGAGGCCAAAGCCCAAAGCGACGAACAGAACGAGCGTGACCAATAACGACTTCAGGAAGACCATCGCCACGCGGCCGTCGAGCAATTGCCCGAGCGAAAGGAAGAACGCCTGGATCATTGCGCACTCCTTTGCAGCGCACTAGGGCCACGAGCAACCCAATTGGAGCAAAGACTTGACCAGCCCCACTTATCACGTGGTCGCCATCGGCAACGCGATCGTCGACATTCTCGCCCAGGCAACCGACGCTTTCATCGAAGAGATTGGCGTTGCCAAGGGATCGATGCAGCTGATTTTCTCGCCTGAAGACGCCGATGCGCTTTATGCCAAGATGGGCCCCGGCCGCGAAGTTTCCGGCGGTTCGGCGGGCAACACCGTAGCAGCGATTGCGGCGATGGGCGGCAAGGCCGCTTTCATTGGCCAGGTTGCCGACGATCAGCTCGGCGCGGTCTTCGCGCACGATCTGCGTGCCGCTGGCGTGCATTTCGACACCGCAGTGCGCCCCGGCCAGCCGACCACGGCACGCTGCCTGATCTTCGTGACGCCGGACGGCCAGCGCACGATGAACACCTTTCTTGGCGCATCGCAGTTCCTGCCCGCGACCGCGCTGGACGAAGCAGTGATCGCCAACGGCGCTATCCTGTATCTCGAGGGCTATTTGTGGGATCCGGAAGAACCGCGCGCCGCGATGAAGAAGGCGATCGATATCGCTCGCGCCAATGGCCGCAAGGTTGCCTTCACGCTCAGCGACGTCTTCTGCATTTCGCGCCACGGCGATGATTTCCGCAAGCTGATAGACGATGGGATGATCGACATTCTCTTCGCAAATGAGAGCGAATTGCTGGCGCTTTGCGAGCATGAGTCGTTCGAAGCCGCAGTCGAGCATCTCCATGGCAAGGTGCCGTTGCTGGTGGTCACGCGTGGCGAGCACGGCGCGATGGCGCTGCAGGGCACCGAGCGGGTTGAAGTCGGCGCCGAGCCTATCGAGCGGCTGGTGGATACCACGGGTGCTGGCGACATGTTTGCAGCAGGCTTCCTGCATGGGCAGGCGCAAGGCAAGGGGCTCAAGGAGTCGCTGACGCTCGGCGCGGTGTGTGCAGCCGAGATCATCCAGCATTATGGCGCGCGCGCCGAGGCGGACCTCAAGAAGCTTGCGGCTGAAACGCTCGGGTAATTCCGGCCGTCAGGCGTAGTCGGCCACGTCCGCCGGGTGCATCGCGATGAAGGATTCGGGCGCGATGCCCTGTGCGGCGAGGCCGGCGGCTAACCGCTCGACCGGCTCGTCACGCGGTTCGTCGGTGAGCTTGAAGATGCCCCAGTGGATGCCGATTGCCGCGCGGGCATCCAGATCGCGCATGATCTGGATGGCTTCCTCCGGATCGGTATGCTGCGCGGCCATGAACCAGCGCGGATCATAAGCGCCGATGGGGATCAGCGCGAGATCGGTGGGGCCGAAGCGCTCGCGCATCGCCCGGAAGATGTTGCCGGTGCCATAGCCGGTATCGCCCGCGAAATAGATGAGCTTGCCGCCGGCGCGCACCATGAAGCCGCACCACAGAGCCTTGCGCCGGTCGCTTATGCCGCGTGACGACCAATGGGTGGCGGGCACGATATGCGCCTCCGCGTCGCGACCAATCTCGAAACGATCGCCCCAGTCTCCCACCGCGATGCGCGCATCGGGGATGTGGCGGCGGATGATAGCATCGTTGCCGAGCGGAGTGACGATCAGTGGGGTGTGGCGTTCGTGCAGGGCCTTTAGCGTCGCCACGTCGAGATGGTCGTAATGATTGTGCGACAGCAGGATCGCGTGGATCGGTGGCAGATCCTCCATCCGGACGCCGGGTGCCGCGATGCGCCTGGGGCCGGCAAAGGCGAGCGGGCTGGCGCGATCGGACCAGACCGGATCGGTCAGCAGGTTGAGGCCCGCGATCTGGATGAGCAATGTGGCGTGGCCGATCATGGTCACGCGCAGGCCGTCGATGTGCGCATCCGGAACCACCGGGGTCACCGCGACTGCATTGGGCCAGGGATTGTCGGGCACGGAGGTGCGCCAGCGCAGCACCTGCCGTAGCGAGCGATCGGTATCGGGCTCGCCGGGATTGAGGAAGCGCTTGCCGTCGAAATGGTCGCTAACCGGGCCTTCGTAATAGGGCATTAGCGAGCTGCCCGCGCGATCTGGGCGGAGGTGATGACGTGCCTGCCGGGTGTGCCATTGATC
>JAZKJE010000005.1:381557-389938 GCA_040384525.1 Pseudomonadota bacterium | reverse complement strand
TCATGCGCGCCCGCACGGACTTCCGGGGCATTCTCGTCGACCGGCGGATAATGCAGCAGGCGCAGCACCGAATTGCCGTCCCGCACGGCAGGATCGAACCAGTCGGGCTCGAGCTTCAGATAGCGCGCAATCGCCGAAAGCAGCCGATCGCCGGCATCGTCGAGCGCCTGGAACAGCGCAAGAAACGTGTCTTTGAACCCCTCCGGCTGATCGGGCCAGATGTTCGCGGGCATGAATTCCTCGAAGCGGTGCCCCTTGGCAAGCTCGCGGCCGACATGCCAGAATTCCTTGAGGTCCACATAAGTGGCGCCCTTGGCGATCTCGGTCTTGAACGGAGTCAGCCCCCGCGCGCCACCCTGCCCCGGCACATAATATTGGCGCTTCGCCTCTTCGCTCAGCGCGAAGAACGCCTTGGTCTTCGCCCACGCATCATCAACGATGTGCTGCGGCACGCCATGATCGGCGACCATCGCGAAGCCGAAGCGGTGAAACGATGCCCCAAGCTTCTGCGCGAAGCCTTCGGGGTCATTGGCCTGTTCGGCCATCGAGATGAGCGGAACCTGCTCTAGAACATTGGTGGACATGCGAGTCTCCTGATGAAAACCCGATAGACCCGCAAGGCCCTGACGAACAAGCTTTTGGCTTTTCATATCCTCTCCCGCCAGGGGGAGGATTGAGCGGTCTTACCCCTTCACCTCAATCTTGCCCTTCGCGGCTTTCTCGCCATCGGCGTTCAGCTCCAGCGTAAAGGGCTCGCCCTCCTTGGTCGTGCCGGTAAAGCCATTGCCCTTGGGCTCGACCTTGAAGCCCTGCTTGGCGAGGTTGTCGCGGAACCATGCCTGTACCGTGGCAAGCGGCGCGGGGCTGTCGAACGCGACGGTGACATGGCTTTCCTGCTTGGTGCCCAGCTTGCTGTCGCCCACCGCGTTCAATTCGCGGATTGCCGAATTGGGATAAAGCTTGAGCCCGTTGACGTCGAAATCCTCGGCAGTGAGGTTGATCTTGGGCAATTTGGCCGCGATCGACACGCCCGGCGCTTCGATCGAGACGCCCCCGTCGGCACCTGTCTTGATCGAGACATTGCCTTCCCCGTTTTCACCCTGCAGCGAGATATTGGTCCCCTTGCCATCGCAGGCGGCAAGCGCGAGCGGGGCGATCAGCAGCAGAGCAAAGCGGGTCATCGGCAACTCTCCGTCAAGCGTATTATCCGTACAACACACTATCCGCTGGTCGCTTTTTGGTCAAGCCGGGGGGTGACGCGCGCGCCGCGATACCCCATTGGGGCAGCGATGGACGCAGAGCCGCATCTGACCGCCGGGAGCGCCAACAAATCCCCCCTCGCTTTTGGCGAGTTCGTCTCCCTGGTTGCGGCGATGCTGGGGCTGACTGCGCTCGGCATCGATTCCATGCTGCCAGCACTTCCCGCAATCGGTGAGTCGCTGGGCGTGACCGAGCCCAATCACCGTCAATATGTCCTCACATCCTTCCTGCTCGGCTTCGCGATTGCCCAACTTGCTTATGGTCCCTTGTCGGATCGCTTTGGCCGCCGCCCGGTGCTGGCGATTGCGCTGATTTCCTTCGTGCTGACCAGCGCGCTCGCCGCGATTTCGGGCAGCTTCGTGCTGCTGCTGATCGCGCGCGCTGCGATGGGAGCCGCGGCGGCGGGCGCGCGTGTCGTATCGGTGGCCCTGGTCCGCGATTGCTATTCGGGGCGCGCGATGGCGCGGGTGATGAGTCTCGCGTTCATCGTCTTCATGGCCGCTCCCATCCTCGCGCCGAGTCTCGGCCAGGCCATCCTGCTGGTGGGCAATTGGCGGCTGATCTTCTGGGCGGTCGCCATATTGTCGATGTTTGTGGTGGTGTGGTTCTGGCTGCGCATGCCCGAGACCCTGCCACCCGAAGGCCGGCTGGCGCTCACGCCACGCCGCGTGCTGGCAGATTACATGCTGGTGATGCGGGATCGCTGCGCGGTGGGCTACACGCTCGCCATCGCTCTGCTTTCGGGCGCGATGTTCGGCTTCATCGGTTCGATCCAGCAGGTGATGGACGATGTGTTCCACCGCCCCGAATTGCTCGCAATCATCTTCCCGATCGTCGCCGGCACGATGGCGATCGGCTCGTTCCTGAATTCGCGGCTGGTGATGAAGGTCGGCATGCGGCGCATTTCGCACACCGCTTTGTTGTGCATGACGGCAGTTGCCACGGTGCATCTCGCCGTCGCCTGGACCGGGCACGAGACGCTGTGGACCTTCACCGCGCTTCAGGCGCTGATGATGGGCTGCATGGGCCTTGCGAACGCCAATTTCTCGGCAATGGCGATGGAGCGGATGGGCGAGATCGCCGGCACCGCATCCAGCCTGCAGGGCTTTGTCTCGACGCTGGGCAGCGCATTGCTGGGCGCGGGGATCGGCCAGGCCTTCAATGGCTCCACCGTGCCGCTCTACATGGGCTTCGTGCTGATGGGCGTGCTGGCGCTCGCGGTTATCGCAATCACCGAGCGCGGGCGCATGTTCCGCGCAGCCTGAGGGAACGAGTCAGCCCTTCCCGCGGTTAGCGCTTTGAGACCCGGCAACTCCCGGGCGGCAAAGCAGAGGACAGGCGATGGGCGGACATCAGGTTCCCGCACAAGGTTCGGGCGATGACGGTTTCGACGATGAAGGCTATGATGAAAGCCAGCGCGCCGAGATACTTGAAGCAACGAGCGGCGGCCCGACCGACGGCACGATCCAGACCGATTTGCGCCCGGATCTCGGCAATGATTTGGACGATGACGAGGACGATCTTCGCATGGCCGATGACGAATTGGGCGAAGAGGATGATGATGCCGAACTGACTGCGACCGCGAGCGCGGAAGATTCGGTTCAGGAGGATTTCGACGAGGACAATCTCGACGATGACGACGATCTCGACGCGGCGGACGACGAGTCGCTGAAGCCCTGATTGCCTTGACGCTCGGGGCTTGGCGCGACAGCATCGCGCCATGCCCCGAGATACCCGCATCGATGACTATATCGCCGGCCGCGCAGCCTTTGCGCAGCCCATCCTCCATTGGCTGCGCGAGCGCGTCCACGCCGCCTGCCCCGAGGTGGAGGAAACGATCAAATGGTCGATCCCGGCCTTCGTCTATAACGGCAAGCCGCTCGCCAACATGGCTGCGTTCAAGGCGCATGCGACCTTCGGCTTCTGGCACCGGCAGGAATTGAAAACCGGCCTGGAAGGATCGGCGATGGGGCAATATGGCCGCGTCGAATCGCTCGAAGACTTGCCCGACGCCGCGACGATCGAGCGTCAGGTGAAGGACGCGATGGCGCTGACCGACAGTGGCACCAAGCCCGAGCGGGCCGCGAAAGGCCCCAAGCCCGAACTCCCCGTGCCGCCCGAACTCGCCGAAGCCCTGGCCGGGGACAGTGCGGCCTCTGCACATTTCCTGGCATTCCCGCCTGGCCAGCGCCGCGAATATTGCGAGTGGGTGGGCGAGGCGAAGCGTCCCGAGACCAGAGCCAAGCGCGCCGCGGAAGCGGTAAGCTGGATCCATGACGGCAAGCGCCGCAACTGGAAATACGAGAATTGCTGAATAGCGCCCGCCTGTGAGCGCGGCATTTGCCCGCGTGCCGGAGTTGCTCGCCCAGCATCTGCTGCTGGCGTTCGCGGCTTTGCTGCTCGGCCTCGCCGTTAGCCTGCCGCTGGTGGTGCTGTCGTCGCGCAACCGCACGGTCGCGCGCATCGCGCTTGGCTTCGCCAGCCTCGTCCAGACAATCCCCTCGCTGGCGTTGCTTGCGCTCTTCTACCCGATCCTGCTCTCGCTCTCGAATCTGGTTGGCGGCGGCATCCCCGCATTGGGTTTCCTGCCCTCGCTGCTGGCACTCTCGCTCTACGCCTTGCTGCCGATCCTCAGGAACGGCGTAACCGGCCTCGCCAATCTCGATCCCGCGATCATCGAAGCGGCGGACGGCGTCGGCATGACCCGCAACCAGCGGCTATGGCTGGTCGAAGTCCCCTTGATCGCGCCCGTGCTGATGGCGGGCATTCGCACTGCCGCTGTGTGGACGATCGGCGCGGCAACGCTTTCTACCACGGTCGGTCAGCCGAGCCTGGGCGATCTGATCTTCGCGGGACTGCAAACCCAGAACTGGACGTTGGTGCTCACCGGCTGCTTCGCCGCAGCCGGGCTCGCACTCGCGGCAGACGCGCTGCTGGGCGTCGCCGAATATGGCATCGCGCGCCGCAAGCGCGGCCTGGTCTGGGCCAGCCTTGGCGCGCTCCTGCTCGGCGTGCTGATCGCGCTCGCCCCCGCTTTGCCCTCGGCCAAGGGCATTATCACCATCGGCGCCAAGGGCTATTCCGAGCAATATATCCTGATCCGCGTAATCGGGCATCGGCTGGAGGAAGCGGGCTATAAGGTCCGCTACCGCGAAGGCCTCGGCTCGGCCGTCGCTTTCTCTGCGCTTGCGGGCAGCGATATCGACATCCTCGTCGATTATTCGGGCACCGTCTGGACCAATCAGATGAAGCGCACCGACGTGCCCAGCCGCGAAGCGATCGTCGCGGGAGTCGGCGAATGGGTGAAGGCACAACACAAGGTGACGATGCTGGGGGCATTGGGGTTCGAGAATACCTATGCTTTCGCGATGCGCGGCGACGATGCGGCCAGGCGCGGCATCAGCTCCCTAGAGGATCTCGCGCGCCAGGCGGGCCAGCTCAACTTCGCCACCGACCCCGAATTTCTCGAGCGCCCCGAATGGGCATCGGTGCGCAAGGCCTATGGCATCGAATTCAAATCGGGGCGGCCATACCAGCCAACCTTCATGTACCGCGCTTTATCCAGCGGCGCGGCGGACGTCATCACCGCCTATAGTTCGGACGGGCGCATCGCCGCCGACAAATTGAAGGTGCTGACCGATCCGCGCGGCGCCATCCCCGGCTATGATGCGATGCTGTTGCTCTCGCCCGCGCATGCCAGTGACACCAAAATACAAGACCTGCTCAGACCCCTGATCGGCGCAATTGCGGTCGAGCGGATGCGCGAGGCCAATTACATGGTCGATCGCGACACCGACAAAAAGACGCCCGACGAAGCCGCACGATGGTTGGAAATTGGACTCAAGCGCTGAACCTGATAACGCTGTCAGGAAATGATAAATCGGGAGAGAGAAATGCGCCTGGGCCTGACGTTCTTGTTGTCGACCACCTGCATGTTAGCGGTACCTGCGCTGGCGCAGACTGCGCCTGCCGGACAGACGGTGGCAAACCCCGCCAACTGGCCCGAAGCGAAGAGCCAGGGGCTGATCGATCCCGCGACTGAGAAGTTCGTCAGCGAGTTGATTGCGAAGATGTCGGTCGAGCAAAAGGTCGGCCAGATGGTCCAGGGCGATATCGGCAGCGTGAAGCCCGAGGATCTGCGCAAATATCCGCTCGGCTCGATCCTCGCGGGGGGCAATTCGCCGCCGCTTTCGGGCAATGATCGCTCGCCGCGCAAGGATTGGGTGGATACTTCGCGCGCCTTCGAAAAGGTCGCGATGGAGGAGCGCGCGGGCAATCTCAAAATCCCGCTGATCTTTGGCATCGATTCGGTGCACGGCAACGCCAACGTGATCGGCGCCACGATCTTCCCGCACAATATCGGCCTGGGCGCGGCGCATGATCCGGCGCTGATCCGCAAGATTGGCGAGATCACTGCGATCGAAACCGCCGCGACCGGCATCCACTGGGCATTCGGACCCACAGTGGCCTCGCCGCAGAATGACCGCTGGGGCCGCACCTATGAGGGCTATTCGGAGGATGCCGCCATCATCGCCAGCTATTCGGGCGAAATGGTCAAGGGGCTGCAGGGCGTGCCCGGCACCGAAAAGCGCATCCAGAGCGGCTATGTCGCCGCCAGCATCAAGCATTTTCTGGGCGATGGCGGCACCACTGACGGGATCGATCAGGGCGACACCCAGGTCGACGAAGCCACCCTCGCCCGCGTCCATGGCGGCGGCTATCCGCCCGCGATCAATGCTGGCGCGATGACGGCGATGGCATCGTACAACAGCTGGAACGGCGTGAAGATGCACGGCAACAAGTCGCTGCTCACCGATGTGCTGAAGGGCCGCATGGGCTTTGACGGTTTCGTCGTCGGCGACTGGAACGGCCACGGGCAGGTGCCGGGCTGCACTCCCACCGATTGCGCCGCGACCTTCAATGCGGGGCTCGACATGGCGATGGCGCCGGATAGCTGGAAGGGCCTGTTCGAATCGACCGTGCGCGACGTCAAATCGGGCAAGATCCCAATGGCCCGCGTCGACGATGCCGTCCGCCGCATCCTGCGCGTGAAGGCCAAGCTCGGCCTGTTCGATCCGGCGCGTCCGCAGGAGGATATGGCCGAAGCGCTCGGCACGCCTGCCCACCGCGAAGTGGCCCGTCAGGCTGCGGCCAAAACGCTCGTGCTGCTCAAGAATAATGGCGTGTTGCCGCTCAAGGCTTCGGCGAATGTGCTGGTCGCAGGCCCCGGCGCGGACTCGATCCAGATGCAGACCGGCGGCTGGACGCTTAGCTGGCAGGGCGACGGCAACCCGAACGAGATGTTCCCCGGCGCGACATCAATCTATGGCGGCCTGAAGCAGGCGATCGAAGCGGGCGGCGGCAAGGCGACGCTCTCGGCCGATGGCAGTTTCACCGCCAAGCCCGATGTCGCGGTCGTGGTGTTCGGCGAGCAGCCTTATGCCGAAATGCGCGGCGACGTCCGTACGCTGGAATTCCAGCCCGGCGACAAGCAGGCGCTGGCGATGCTCAGGAAGCTCAAGGCTGCCGGCATTCCCACGGTCTCGGTGTTTCTCTCGGGAAGGCCTTTGTGGGTGAATCCCGAGCTCAACCACTCCGACGCGTTTGTCGCGGCATGGCTGCCCGGCAGCGAAGGCGCAGGCGTGGCCGATGTGCTGGTCGGCGATGCAGCGGGCAAGCCCCGCCGCGATTTCCGGGGTACGCTCTCGTTCAGCTGGCCCAAGACTGCGGGCCAGTTCAAGCTTAACAAGGGCGATGCTGGCTATGATCCGCTTTTCGCGCTTGGTTATGGCCTCACTTATGCCAAATCCGGCACCGTTGCGGCGCTCAGCGAAGACGCCGGCGTCGATGCCTCGCTGGCAAACACCACCATCTACTTCACCAAGGGCGTAACCCCCGCGCCCTTCTCCTTCGCGACGGACAGCAAAGTCACGCGCAGCGCGGTCGATGGCCCGGCCACGCAGGAAGGTGCGCAATTGCTCACCTGGCCCTCGACGCCAGCGGCTCTGCGCATCGGCCGCGGTGACGCTCTCGATCTCACGCGCGAAGCCAATGGCGATCTCTCGATCCAGATCAGCTACAAGCTCGTTACCTCGGCGACCGGCAAGGTGTTGCTCCAGATGGAGGGCGGCAACAACACCGGCGCGATCGACGCGACCAGCCTGTTCACCGGCCAGACCGGCACCTGGCGCACCGCCAAGATCTTCCTGAAATGCTACACCCAGAATGGCGTGGATTTGAGCAAGATCAACGCGCCGTTCGTAGTGACCGCAACCGGCCCGCTCAGCTTCGCGGTGGCGGATATCCGCATCGTCTCCGATCCCAACAACTCGATCTGCCCGGGCGCAAAATGAGCTGGCTGGTCGAGGGTGGCCGGATCGAGACGGTCGAGATCGGGCGCGGGAAATTCCGCGCCCAACTCCTCAATCTCGGTGCCACCCTCCGCCAGCTGGATGTGCCCGCGCGCGACGGCAGCATCGCAAATGTCACGCTCGGCTATCGGGATGTGGAAGAGTATCGCGGTCATCCCCGCTTCTATGGTGCGATCCCCGGCCGCTATGCCAACCGGATCGGCGGCGCGAAGTTCAACCTCGACGGCAAGGAATATCACCTGCCCACGAATAGCGGCGGAGTGAACAATCTCCACTCGGGGCCGCTCGGTTTCGATCAGCAATTCTGGACGCTGAAGCAACACGACGCGCATTCGGCGGTGTTCACGCTGCTGAACCCGGCGGGCTATAATGGCTTCCCCGGCAATTTGTCGGTCGAGACGCGCTACACGATGGAAGAGGATGGGCTGTACATCGGCTTCACCGCGACCACCGACGCCGCCACCGTGATCAACCTCACTCACCACGCCTATTTCAATCTGGCCGGCGAAGGCGCGGGCACGATCCTCGATCATCTGCTCCAGATCCCCGCCAGCCGCATCACGCCCGTCGATGCCACGCAAATCCCGACCGGCCAGTTCCAGGACGTCACCGGCACGCCCTTCGACTTCCGCAGTCCCAAGCCGTTGGGTCGGGACATCGCGCTGGAGGATGTGCAGCTGAAGATCGGCCGCGGCTACGATCACAATTTCGTGGTCGATGCGCCCCCCGGCAACCGCCGCCGCGTCGCGA
>JAZKJE010000005.1:327995-381547 GCA_040384525.1 Pseudomonadota bacterium | reverse complement strand
CGCCGAAAGGCCCAGGGCGGCGAGACGGAGCATCAGGCCGCGTGCTGGATGTGGAATCCACCGCGCCCGGCGTGCAGCTTTACTCGGGCAACCATCTTGCAAACGGCGCGCCCGGCACCGGTGGCGCAATCTACGAAGCGCGCGGCGGGCTATGCCTCGAACCGCAAAACTTCCCGGACGCGCCCAACCAGCCCGGCTTCCCTTCGGCCCGGCTCGATCCCGGCCAGACCTACCGCCATGACTTGGCCTTCCGGTTCCGTACGGCGGACACCAAAGAAAAGGCCTTCCCCGGCTGATCGCCGGGGAAGGCCCGATTTCTTCGATCCAAACGCGCTTACAGCGTCGGTTTGCCATCCACGCGGCGCGGGATACCCGCATCGCCGTCCTGCAAATCCACCGGCAGCAGAGCCGCAGGCAGATCCTGATACGCCACCGGGCGCAGGAAGCGATCGATCGCCAGCGCACCCACCGAAGTGCTGCGCCCGTCCGAGGTCGATGGGAATGGCCCGCCATGCACCTGCGCATCGGTCACTTCCACGCCCGTCGGCCAGCCATTGGCAAGGATGCGTCCGGCCAGGCGCTCGAGCGTCGGCAGCAACTTCTTTGCCAGATCCACATCGCCGTCATCCAGATGGATCGTCGCGGTCAATTGCCCTTCGAGCAACGCCGTCACGGCCATCATCTCGTCGAGATCGGCACAGCGGATCAGCAGCGAAGCCGCGCCGAACACTTCCTCGGCATGGCTCTGATCGGCGAGGAAATCCTTGCCGCTCATCGTGAAGAGCGCTGCCTGCCCACAGGTCGGGCCCGCAGCTTCCTGCCCTTGGCCGACCTGGCTGAGCGCCGGTGCCGAAGCCCAGCGCGCCACGCCGCTGGTATAGGCCTTGTGGATGCCGGGCGTCAGCATCACCTGCGACGGTGCACCCGCCAGCGCATCGGTTGCCGCAGTCACAAAGCGATCGAGCGCCGGGCCTTCAAGGCCAAGCACCAGCCCGGGATTGGTGCAGAACTGCCCCGCACCCATGGTCAGGCTGCCGACAAATCCGGTGCCCAAAGCCTCGGCCCGCGACTCAAGCGCTGCCGGAAGCAAATACACCGGATTGATGCTGCTCATCTCGGCATAGACTGGGATCGGCACCGGGCGCGCAGCTGCCGCCTTCATCAGCGCGATGCCGCCACCACGCGAGCCGGTGAAGCCCACTGCCTTGATCCGCGGATCGGTGACGAGCGCCTGCCCCACCGAATTGCCCGGGCCGTTTATCAGCGAGAATACGCCCGCAGGCATGCCGGTCTTTTCCGCCGCACGCGTGATCGCGCCCGCGACCAGTTCCGCGGTGCCGGGATGCGCCGAATGGCCCTTCACCACGACAGGGCAACCGGCGGCCAGCGCCGAAGCAGTGTCGCCACCCCCCACCGAGAATGCCAACGGAAAGTTGCTTGCGCCGAACACCGTCACCGGGCCCAGGGGCACCAGCCGCAGGCGAAGATCGGGCTTGGGCGCAGGCGCACGATCGGGAATCGCATGATCGATCCGCGCACGCAGATATTCGCCCAGCCGCAACTCGCGCGCGAAAAGCCGCATCTGGCCTGAAGTCCGACCGCGCTCGCCATTCAGCCGCGCGGCAGGAAGTCCGCTTTCGGCATGCGCGCGCTCGGTCAGCGCATCGCCCAGCGCGTCGATCTCGTCGGCAATGGCCTCAAGGAATTCGGCGCGCTTCTCGCGCGGCAGCTGCGAATAGATCGGAAAGGCAGCTTCCGCCGCCGCAACCGCAGTCTCAACATCTTCGGTGGTCGCCAGGCTGAAACTCGGCTCGATCTCCTGCCCCGTCGATGCCTGCACCGCGCGGAAGCCCTCGCCATCCCGCTTCACTCGCTTCGATGCGATGAACAATTCCCCAGTCAACGCCATTCCAGCTCTCCGTCGATCATTTAAGTTAGCGGTAACATAATCCAGAACCGGACTTAGGTATCAGCCCGTCATATTGCAAATTTTGGACGCGCTCACTTCGCTTCCGCGACCGGAGCGATCAGTTCAACAGCAGACTGCGCTCAGGCCCTTGCGCCCGGCGGAGGGATCGCGCGCTTCCATCGTGTCGGTCAGCCCGCGATCGACCAATTTCGCCATCGCATCGCGCGCGCCCTGCGCATCGCGTGCCTCGATCGCCTCCAGCACGCGAAGATGCACCGGCAGCGCATCGTGCGGTGCGGGCAGGCGATCCTGCTTGAACGCTGTGGTGATCTCGATCGCAGCGGCCACGCCGCTGGTCAGCGAGATGATGAAATCATTGCCCGATGCTTCGAGCAAAGCCGAATGGAAGCTCTGGTCGCTGCGGCGCCCTTCTTCGGAATGAAAGCCATGCTCGGCCACGCCGTCCAGCCCCGCCTTCATCCGCGCATATTGCTCATCGGTCCGCCGCATAGCTGCCAGTCGCGCGGCTTCGGGCTCGACGATCCGGCGCAACTCGAACAAATGCTCGATCAATGCCTCATCGGGCTCGTTGGAAAATATCCAGCCGAGCACATCGGGATCGAGCAGATGCCATTCGCTGCGCGGCGAAACCTGTGTGCCGATCTTGGGTCGCGAATGGACGAGGCCCTTGGCAGCGAGGATGCGAATCGCCTCGCGATAGGCAGTGCGCGACACCTTGAACTGCTCGCTGGCGGCAATCTCGCCTTCCAGAATCTCGCCCGGCTTCAGCGCGCCCGATACGATTCGAATGCCCAGATCGCGTGCCACGGTGCCATGCAGGCGAAGCGAGCGCGGCCGCGGAGTCCGCTGCCGGGGCTTTTTCTGGGTGGGGAGCGGCTGGGCTTGCGTCATTCGCTTTCAGGAATGGAGGAGACGGAGGGATTCGAACCCTCGGTACGATTTCGCGTACGACGCTTTAGCAAAGCGTTGGTTTCAGCCACTCACCCACGTCTCCGGAAAGGGGCCCGAGGGCGGGGCTATAGCGACGGCTTTCAAACGTATCAACCGCTAGAAACCCTCCAGCGCGAAATCGACTCACTTGGTCGTGTGTTCATTGCGGGGTCAGGCGCGTGGGCATAGCCTTTGCTACACGATTTTGGGTGGGGAATTGAAGATGCGCGTGCGAAACGGGATGCTGTGGGCGATGGTGGCGCTGCTCGGCGTCAGCGCGATGCCTGCCGCCGCGCAGGAAATGACCAAGATCGATCCGAACACCGCGATCGATTCGGATCTGGATACCCCCGCGCCCGCACGCGATTCGGCCCAGCCTCAGGATTACAGCCCGCCGCCGCTCGATCAGAATATGCCGGCGCCCGCCACGCCTTCCGCAGCGCCCCCTGTAGATGCCAGGGCGCTCGCGCAAGAACGGGTCAAAGCAGCCGACACTTTCGATCAGCAGGAACTGGTCGTCGCGGCAGAGGGGGTGTTTGGCAAAGGCGCCTCGGGCCTCGCCGGGATCATCGAAAACATCCTCAAGGATCAGGGCCGCCCCAACGCCTATATCGCCGGCGGCGAAGGCGGCGCGGCGATCGGCGTGGGGCTCCGCTATGGCAAGGGCGATCTGTTCCACAAGATCGAGGGCCAGCGCCCGGTATATTGGACCGGGCCGTCGGTAGGCTTCGATCTGGGCGGCGATGCCAGCAAGGTTTTCGTGCTCGTCTACAATCTCTACGACAGCCAGGATCTCTATAAGCGCTTCCCCGCAGGCGAAGGCCGCGCTTATTTCGTCGGCGGCTTTTCGGCCGCCTATATGCGCCGCGGCGATGTCGTGCTGATTCCCGTGCGCCTCGGCGTCGGCTGGCGGATCGGCATCAACGCCGGATACATGAAGTTCAGCGAGAAGCGCCGCATCGTACCCTTCTAATGGCCCCGCCCCCGTTGCGCGTGGCTCTGCCGCGTGCGACGCGGTCACGATGAAGCTCGCCTTAGCCGCCTTGCTGATCGCCGCACCCGCCGCTGCGCAAACCGCACCCCGCGCGGTCAATATCACGCAGGATTCGGCCCCCGGCTGGGTGCCCACGGTGGAACTCGAACAGGCAGTGCTTCGCTCCACCGCCGATTATTTCGAAGCGATCGAAGCAGGCGACCCCGCCCGTGCATACCCAATGCTTACCCCGCAGCACCGCGCGCAGCTCCCCCTGCGCGTCTTCTTCGAACAAAGCAGCAGTGCGCGCGAAGCCGCCGGGGCCTTACGCGAGCGCCGCCTGCTCCAACTCACCTGGACCAAGGATCCGCCGCGATCCCCGGCTCCGGGCATCTACGCCGTCATCGATATTGCCGCGCGCCACGCCAACGCAGATCGCGAATGCGGCTATGTCGTCTGGTATCAGCGCCCCGAAGGCGGCCCGTTCAAGCTGATGCGGATCGAGAATAATGTGATCGACAATGTGACTGCGGAGAAGATCATCGGGCAAAAGGGCAAGGAGGAGCTCGACCGGATCTGGAAGCAGCTCTCCGCCAATTGCCCGAATTACACGCCGGCGCCGTGAGCCCCTCCACATTGATCGCCGCGCTCTGCGCGCTGCTGATCGTCAATCTCTGGACGGTCCTGCGCTTCCGCTCTGACAAAAACCGCGCGGTTCGCGGCGAGCGCCGTATCCCCGAATCCCACTTGCTATTCCTCTCGGCAGCCGGCGGCACCCCCGGCGCATTCTTCGCCCGCCACCGTTTCCGCCACAAGACGCGCAAGCAGCCTTTCTCGACCGGGCTATGGCTGATCGCGGTGATGCAGGTCGGCGCGCTGATCGGCTTCGCCTGGCCGAAGTGACTATTCGGGCAGCGGCTTGAATGCCGAGACCTTTAGCGAGCGCATCCGGAAATCGAATCCGTTCTCGCGCGTCCAGATCATCACGGCATCGGCGCGCGACTGTCTGGACGAATCGCCTGCCCCCCAATCCTGCAACACGCCCTCGATCCGCACGCGGTCCGGCGTCTCGCCGATCGCCCGGCGCACCCAGAAATGCCGCTTCTGCATGCGATCGACCCATGCGGCAGTCGCCTCGCTATTCCCGCGCACCGTCAGTTCGCCGGGCCAATCAATCTCGGCCCGATCGTAGAACAGGAAAGATATCGGCATGGTCATGCCCGGCTGCGGATTGCTGAACCCGCGTCGATTATACTGGTTCATCGCCAACGCCGCTGCCGCACGGTCACCCGACAATTGCGCACAGGCGTCCAGCCGAGTCACCGCGTTGCGATGCTGCTCGGCGTTCAGCAGCGCGCAGGCGGGCATCAACTCGACCGCAGCGTCCGCCATCTCAAACGCCAGATCCATCGCCAGCCCGCCACCACACGCATCCTGAGTCTTGCGCCGCGCGCCGCCATGGGCGCCTTGCTTCTCGCTGGCCGCCTCAACGGTAGCGACCCAGCTATGCAGGCACATCACGATTTCGTCCTTGTCGGCCGGCAGCGGCACGAGATCGCGGTCGAAATAGCGGGCACGCGCAAACAGCCGGTCCCAGATCGCCAGAGAGACTGCGGCCCGCATCGCACTGCCCTTGGCAGCGTCGAGTGCGGGCAAGGTGACGATCACTTCCGCATCGCCGCCCTTGGGCCGGACGAACGCCACATGCGCTTCATCCCTGCCATATCCGTTGACGAAAAAGGCACGCAGCACCTGCGCGCCGTCCGCCTGCATCTGATCGATCGTCGCCGCTCCGAACAATGCGCGCGTCTTCGCCTGCTGCGCGGCGTCGCAGCGATCGACGCCATTATCGTCCCCGCAATCGGCAGCCGGTGCCGCACGGCCAGCCTGGGCAGAAGCCATTGCGGGAATGGATAAAGCGAGCATCGCGGCGGCAAGCAGGAAGCGCATTCGAACTCCTGACGATTATTCGACAAACCCTGCAAGGTTATCGAGCGTAGAGCGCAAGCCGTCCAGATGATCCTTCCGGCGGATGCCCGGCGGCACGCCCTCGGCGGTTACCGTCACGCGCGTACCTTCCTCCACCGGATCGAAACGCCAGGTAAAGGTCATCGTCCCCGCCATCGACGGATCGTCCGATTCGAACACGCCCCGCTGAACGACGCGCACATCGGGCACCAGCTCAACGAACACACCTTCGCTCACATCGCTATCGTCGTCGGTCTTGCCCTGCGCAGCGTCCGCATCGTCATAGGTCAGCCGCATCCGATAGGCGCCGCCCGCGCGGGGCTCGAATGCTTCGATCTTTCCCGTCATCCCCTCGGGCGGCAGCCACTGCACCAAAGCCTCGGGATCGACGAGCGCCGCGTAAAGCCTGCGCGGCGAGGCAGCGATCACGCGAAAGGCAGCATCGGTCCGGCTCATCCGAACTCCACGCTTTCAAACCGGATCGGTTCGCCAATCGCCTGCACCGCGAGCGCGCCTTCCCACATCACCCGGTTGCCCCGGATGATCGTGCCGATCGGCTTGCCGGTCAGCGCCATATCCGTGAACGGCGACCAGCCACACCGCGATGCCAGCCAGCTCTCCTCGATCGTCCATTGTTTCTTGAGATCGACCATTGTGAAATCGGCATCATAGCCCACCGCGATCCGCCCCTTGCCGGCAATGCCAAACACCCGCTGCGGCCCGGCGCTGGTCAAATCGATCAGCCGCTGGAGCGTAAGCCGCCCCTCGGCGACATGGTTGAGCATCAGCGGCAGCAGCGTCTGCACCCCCGGCATGCCGCTCGGCGAATCGGGATAAGGCCTGGCCTTCTCCTCCATCGTGTGCGGCGCATGGTCCGAACCGATCACATCGGGCACGCCCTGCCGCAGCCAGTCCCACAGCCCGTCGCGATGCGCGCCCGAGCGGATCGGCGGGTTCATCTGCGCATAGGTGCCGATTCGCGGATAGGCCTCCTCGCCCGCGAGCGTCAGATGCTGCGGGGTGACCTCACAGGTCGCGATGTCCTTATTCTTGCCGATCAGTTCCAGCTCGGCCGGCGTGGTGATGTGCAGGATATGGATGCGTCGCCTGGCCGCCCGCGCCAGCCCCAGGATGCGTCGCGTCGCCAGCATCGCGCTCTCATCGTCGCGCCACACGGGATGGCTCGATGAATCGCCCGCGACTCGCTCGCCCATCCGGTCCTGCATGCGGAACTCGTCCTCGGCATGGATCGCCACGCGGCGATGCCCGCTCGCCAGCACCCGCGCAAGATTGGCGTCGTCAGACACCAGCAGGTCGCCGGTCGAAGCGCCCATGAAGATCTTGACGCCCGCCGTACCCGGCATCCGCTCAAGCTCGGCCAGGCTCGCTGCGTTGTTGTTGGTCGCGCCGACATAAAATGCATGGTCGCACCACATCCGGCCCTTCGCCCGCGCAAGCTTGTCGTTCACCGCCTCTGCTGTGTCGGTATTGGGCTTGGTGTTCGGCATTTCGAACACCGCGGTCACCCCGCCCAGCACCGCCGAGCGCGCGCCGCTCTCCAGGTCTTCCTTGGTCTCAAGCCCCGGCTCGCGGAAATGCACCTGACTGTCGATCACGCCGGGCAGCACATCGAGCCCGGTGCAGTCGATCGTCTCGCCCGCATCGCCGACCGCGCCAATCGCCACGATCTTCCCGCCGACAACGCCCACATCCACCTGCGCAGGGCCTCCGGGCAAATGCACCGTCCCGCCCGTCAGCTTGAGATCCACGTTCATTGGCCCGGCCTCTTCCGTTGTGCGTCCGGGCCTCCTACCTCTTGGCAATGCCCGATGCCACCCGTCTCGAAGACCGCGCCCTGATCCGTATCAATGGCGAGGATGTCCGCGGTTTCCTGCAAGGTCTGCTCACCCAGGACCTCGCCACGGTAACACCCGATAGCCCGCAATGGGCGGGGCTCCTCACCGCACAGGGCAAGGCACTCTACGATTTCATCCTCTGGGCCGATAGCGACTCGATCCTGATCGACTGCGAAGCCGATCAACGCGACGCGCTGATCGGCCGCCTGAGCCTCTACCGCCTCCGCCGCGCCATCACGATCGAAGCGATGGACGGGGGCGTCCACTGGTCGCGCGACTCCGGCCAAGGCGTGCCCGACCCCCGCCTCCCTGCTCTGGGCTATCGTTGGCTGGACAGTGTGGAAGGCGAACCCGCCGCCGTGCAATGGCGCGCCCATCGCCTGGCCCTCGGCATAACCGAAGGGGCCGCCGAACTCGGCCAGGACAAGACGCTCTGGCTGGAGGCGAATGCCGATGAACTGAACGGCGTCAGCTTCACCAAGGGTTGCTATGTCGGCCAGGAAAACACGGCCCGCATGCACTACCGCGCCAAGGTGAACCGCCGGCTGGTCGTGGCACCCCTGGCGGAACCCGGAGACCGTACCCGCACCACCTATCCCGAACTCGGCCTGATGATCGAACTGCGCCGCATCGAGTCGCTCGGCGATGCGATAGTGCCGGATTGGATGGCTACAGCGCTAGAGGCCCAGCCAGATTAGTCCCGGGGGCAAATCCTCCGCCGCGTAATCAACCTGCAACACGCGCCTCCGCGCGGGATTACGCGCCGCGTGCGAAGCGTGGAGGATCGGGGTCGCATAGACCCAGACATCTCCGGCATCGGCAAGGCACGCCACCGTGCCGCAATCCGCCACCACTCCATCGATCGCATCCTCGGGGACCAGCGCGCGGTGCGATCCCGGCGCAATCAGCAGCGGCGCATTGTCGATCGGCACAGGATCGAGATGCACCCGCAAAGTCAGCATCCGTGAAAGTAGATCGAAAGGGGGTGCGACATGCACCATGCCCCTTTTCTTCGTCCACGGTCCAAAGCCCGGCACATCGCGCCGCGATTGCACCGCGATCACGCGATCCTGATGCCATCCGAGCGCCCAATTCGTAGCTGGAGACTTGTCGAACAATAATGCGCGCACTGGCCGTGCACAGCCTGACATGAACCGGGCAGCAAGGCCACCGATCGGTCCTGCAGCGGACAACAGCTCTGAGAGTTCGGGAATGCCATGAATGCGCACGCCCGGAAGGCCGGACTCAACTGGCGCGAGCGACGTATGGATCGCCGCAAGCACTTCGTGTGCAGCCCCGCGCATGCATTCAGCCCCATCAACATCAAGGCAAAACGAGTCGGGATCGCGCGCGCCGGAACCGGCCGACATCACCTTGGCATTCGCGCGGCCAGCCAGTGCACGATCGGCAATTGCCCCGCTGGCTGGTATGCCAACTCGTGACCCACGCCTTCGATGAGCTGCAACGTCCCGTGCCGCGTAGCGCTCGCAAGCGTCTTCGCATGCGACACCGGAATGAGCGTGTCCACTGTCCCATGAAGGATCAGGATCGGCGCCGTCACACGGGCAAGCTTGCTGCGATTATCATAGCGATCGAGCAACAACAGTCGCACCGGCACCCACGGGTAATGCGTGCCGATCACGTCGGCCATACTGGTATAGCCCGATACAATCACTAGCCCGGCCAATGGTCGTTCGGTCGCTAATTGCGTCGCAACACCCGATCCCAGAGAATTGCCGATCAGCACGATGCGATGGGCGGGCACGCCATGCGCGCCCAGCCAGCGCATCGCCGCGCGCCCGTCGCTGTACAGACCTGGCTCGCTCGGCTTGCCGGGATTGCCGCCATAGCCGCGATATTCGACGAGCAGCAGTCCATAGCCCGATTCGGCCAGCGCCTGCGTCGCGGTCGCTGCGCCACTCAGACTGTCACCATTGCCGTGAAAGAAGATCGCTACGGGCCTGCCCGGCTGCCCGGCCTTGTGCGCCGCAATAAGCGTCAAGCCATCCGCGGTCAGCAACTGAACCGCCACGAATCCCGCAGGCATATTCGTCACGGGCGGCGATGGCGCAGGATAGATCAGGCTGCGCTGCGCAAATGCCAGCACCAGCAACACAGCCAGGTACAAGCCGGCCAGCACACCCACGCCCATGCGCATCGCCTTCAGCATCGAACGCGTGCCTCCTGCACACAAAGAAAAAGGGAGGCCGGTTGCCCGGCCTCCCCAAATCTTGTCAGTCCGTATGGACCGGCTGAGCTTAGTAGCCCGAGCCAGGACCGTACATGACTTCCACGCGACGGTTCTGCAGTTCGCGAACGCCGTCGGCGGTGTCGACACGCGGGCGGCTTTCGCCGAACGCTTCGGTACCGATGACGCCACCCGGAATACCGCGCGACGAGAGGTAAGCCTTCACACCGTCAGCGCGACGCTGCGAGAGACCAACGTTGTAGCTTGCCGAACCCGAGCGATCGGCGTGGCCTGCCAGCATAACCTGTGCGTTGCCGCAATTCTGGTAGTTGCTGATGGCGTTGTCGAGGATCGAAGCCGCTTCCGGCGTGATGTCCGACTTATCCCAGTCGAAGAACACGATGTACGGTCCCGGGGTGCACTGCACCACGTCCGGAGTCGGAGTCGGCTCAGGGGTCGGGGTCCAGGTCGGCGCAGGAGTGGGCTCCGGCGTCGGGATGACCGGCTCCGGCGGTGCGCCGAAGTTGAAGGTCAGGCCGCCGAGAATGCTGTGCGAACGGAAGCGCGACGAAGCGGCACCGAAGTCCAGATTGTCAGCGTTGAAGAAACGATACTTCAGCGACACGTCGATCGAGTCCGACAGCGGAGCGCGAAGGCCGGCAATTGCCTGCCAAGCGAACACGGTGTCCGAATCGTCGATGAAGTTGCTGCGTGCGTTCAGGCCGTAGCGAGCCTTGACGCGTGCAACGCCGACACCGCCGCCGACAAAGCCCTGCAGACCGCCATCGTCGCCGAAATCGAACATGCCGTTGACCATGAAGCTCAATGCCGAGCTACGACCGCCAGCACCGTTATACGTACCGGCCGGCGAGTTGAGCACGCTTGCCGAAGGCAGCGCGATAACCGACTTCACGCCGGTGACAGTTGCCGTACGATAGCCGACTTCTGCTTCGGCGCGGAAACCGCCAAAGTCATAACCGACCGTCATGTCGACGTCGTAACCAGCCTTGTGATCGATCGAAACAGCGTTCTTCTGAGCGCCGACATCGAACTTAATGTCCTCGACCAGCATCGTGCCGCCCTCAACACCCACATACCACGCATCGTCGCGAGCGAGAGCGGGCGTGCTGAGCGCGGTGGTCGCAAGTGCCAGAGTAATGGCGAGCTTCCGCATCTTAATCCCCTTTCAAAGTTGTCCGTTAGGACAGCGACAAACTCACTACCGAAACGAGAGTTTCCACGCAAGCGCACAAATCCTGGCACTGTTGCATGAACGTCACAGATTCAGTCCGCATTGACCAGACCATGTTCGCGCATTGCATTCAGCACAGCCAGGATCGTGGCACGCGCTTCCGCATCAACCGTTACACCCCCGCTGGGTTCCACGATCGCGGCGCCCCGCGGACCGATTATCTGCAGGCCGTCGACAAGCACCCGGCCATACTCTTCGCCGGTCCGCCATTCTCCGCCGGAAAAGGTAGCAAATCCAGTATCTAAGCCCAGCCACAGCCGCATGCCCTCGCACGGGGAAACAAAGCGCCAGCCGCCTTCGGTCCAGCCTGCAACTTCCATTGCATGTCCGTTCCAATCGCCTGTCGGAGCGTTGCCGAGTATCCAGCATTGGCCGGGCACCGGGTCCTCCGGCGGGATTTCCTCCCCCACTGCACAAATGTTTCCGTGAAGTGTCAGATCGATCCGCGCCAACGCCTCATTATGATACATCTCTTTCTGCGCCTGCCCCGCAGCAAGCAAAGGCAGCGCCAGCCTCGGTGTGAGAGAATCGGTCATCAAGCATCTCCAATTGCTGCAAGTGTCAGAGTCGCAGCGCCTGAAAGCCCATGCGTTCCAATCTGACGAAGGGTTATCGTGACGGCAGTCACCCGGTCTGCGGCGGGCAGGATATATGCCTGCACGGTCACCTCCTCGATCCGCACGGCTCCGCTTTCGGGCGCAACGCGCAGCTGATAACGCTCGGCCTCCTCGCCCAGCGGCGCATCCAAGCCATCGATCCAGCGCCACCCGTTCCTGCTGCGCCGCACCCAAAGCAATTGCGTGTCGCCATCCGCCATTTGCATCGCGGCAAAATGCACCGGCGTCGGCGGAACCAGCGCCAGGCCCTTAATCCCCGCTTCGGCCTCGACGCCTTCGTCCCCCACGCCCTGCGCGAGCACCGATACACTGCCACCCACCGCCGACAGCGGCAGATCGCGCACCACCAAAGCCTCGGCTTGCATCAGCACAAAGCGATCCCCCGCCGCCTGCGTGCCGATCGCCTCTTCTGTCCCCCGCCGCCCGCGCCACAATCGGCTGAGCCGCCACCGCGCCCCGCCCAGCGGCTCGGCCCGCCCGAACTGGATCAGCTCCTCCCCCGCCATCGCCAGATTCCCGCCCGCATCCATCGCCGCCATATCCGCATCGATCAGCACCATCGCGTCATGCGCCAGCTCGATCTCGATGCTGTTGCGCCGATCCTCGGTCCAGGCTGGCCCCGCGCCGGGCGGCAATATTATGTGCCCCAGCACCGCCGGAGCTGCAGTCGATCCCCCCGCAGCCCAATGCACTCCCCCATCCAAACTCGTCAGCAGCGCCGCATTCCGCCAGCCCGGCTCCGTCCCGGCAGCGGCAATCGCCAGTCGCGGTACGCTCGCCAGCGCCTCGTCAAGCATCGGCAGCTCGAATGTGTGCAGCACAGTCGCGCCGATCTCCACGTCGGGCGCACCCAGCACCCGCCCGGGGCTTGCCGCCACCGGCAAAGCCTCCGGCGCTACCCCGACGCAATCGAGCGTCACCACCATCGCCTCGAGCGACCATTTATCCACGCGCCACACGCCGGCTGCGCCCGATATGCGCACCCGCTCGCCCGGCCGCACCGCCAGCCGGTCCCAGCCCAGCATCACGCTGCACCGCTCGCGCTCCACATCGAATCGGGCCAGCGCACCCTCGGCGATTGTCTTGGCCGCCCCCGCCCCAATCGCCGCCGGCAGCTCCAGCCGTGCCTCGCGGCTTCCCGCCCCCGGCCGCGCCGCGCGCTGCACCCCCGCCTGATAATCGCGCGCAGGATCATAATAAGAGAGCGTCAGCGCACGCGGGGCCGAATCCGCCGCGGCAATCGCCCGTCTCGCACGCGGGCTCGCGCGCGTGCTTTTATCTTCCAGCGCCACCGTCGCTCCCGTCCCGCCGATCAACGCCAATCCGCCGTCACTGCGGAACCAGCCGCCACATGCCCCCGCCAGCGTCTCCGCCACCGCCCGCACGCTCGCGCCATGTGCGGAAAAGCCATCCAGCCCAATCGTCGCTTCATCGCACTCGATCCCGCCGATTTCGGTCAGGATCGCCCTGGCTTCCACCGGCCCGGCATCGGCGGTCACCTCAAAGGTCAGCGAAGGAATCCGATTTCCGAACTCCGCCAGTTCCAGATCCTCAAACACCGCATAGGCAATCCCGCGATGCGCCGGCGCCCCGCCTGCGCCCTCCGCTGCCGCGATCAGCGGATCGGCTTCCTGGTCCTCGCTCCCCAGATGCAGCCGAAACCCCGTACGCGCTTTCCAGTCGCCCGCCGCCCCGCGCAGCAATTTGCCATCGGCCCAGATCCGCCCGGCGCTCAGGATCGCCCGCGCCGACAGCGCCACTGCAAAGCTCGCAGTATACGAATAGCTCGTCGTGCCTGCCCGCCCTTTGCCCCCTCCGCTCGTGCTGCGATGCTCGATCAAATCGGTCGCCCAGATCACCGAGCCCGCCACGCGCATCGTGCCAAACAGCTTGGGAATCTGCGTGCCGTAAGAGCTCGTCTGCAGCTTGAGTTCGCTGAGTCGCGGCCCCTCGCGCCCCTTGGGCTTGAACAGCACTTCGCGGTCGAACACATTGCCCACCACCGAGCCTATGGCGGTCCCCACCGGCCCGCCGATCAGCCCGCCCGCGACCGTCAGTACCAATGTCGCCATGTCAATTCTCCCCGAAGCATGGTTCAGACGCGCGGCAATCAAAAGCGCGCCACCGCCCGATCACCACGCCCGGGATCACCCCCGGCCGCTCGACCACACGCCGCAGCATCGCATCGGCATGGATCACGCCATCGCCGCTATCGATCGCCAGATGCAGAAGGCCCGGCCCCGTCCGCAGCAGCAGCAGATCGCCCGCCGCCCGATCCTCGGCCGCACGCAAGCCAAGCGCGGCGGCCACGCGGCCAACCCGCGCCACATCCCCGCTCCGCAAGGAGTAATCGCGCGGCACCTCCGCCTCGAAGGCCCAGGCCACCAGCCCCACGCAATCCAGCCCCACGGCCGGATCGCGCCCATGCAACAGAAAGCGCGCGCCCAAAGCAGCCCGCGCCCGCTTTACGCTCACCCCCCCGGATATCGCGTCAGCAAATCGGTCCCCGGCAGATACGGCTCGCCCCGAAAGTTCAGCACATTCGCAAAGCGGCTCCCGCAGGTCGCAATGCTCTTGTCGCACCCCTCGATCAGCTCAACCAACCCGCCCGCATCGAATCGCGGCGCCCGCCGCAGCGTCACCGTCGCCCCTTCGGATCGCGCCACCGCATCCTCCAACCCGGAATTGGCCCCATCAAGCCAGCGCAACCGCCCGCCCGCATAGCAACCCGCCACCGGCTCCTCCGCGTCGAGCGCCAATACCGCGCCCGCAATCCCCGTCACCACGGCAAAGCGCCGCCGCCCCGCCATCGCCACGCGGCACCGCCGATCGCCCAGCTCCGCGCGGCATTCGGGCGAAGTCTCCTCTACCACCGGTCGCTCCAGCGCCGCCGCCACGCCCTTCAGTTCGGCGGTCAGCATCCCATCCCCGGTCTCGACCGCACCGATCACGCCCTCGCCCAGCGACACCCTTTCGCCCGGCGCAGACCAGTCGGTCGCAAACACTTCCACCCGCGCGCCGTCCCAGCGCCCGGCCAGCAGATCGCCCTCCGAAATCGCCGAACTGCTCAGCGCGCCGGTCACATCCATGGCTGCAGCATCGAGCGAAGCCCCGCGCACAATCGCGCTCGGCGTCATCCCCGGCGCCGCGCGATAGACCAGTCCCTCGATCACCAGATCGCGATCATGCGCCGTCAGCCCGATCGTAACCCCATCGCGCCGCTCGATCCGCCAGCACAAGGCAACGCTGGTCAGCGCTCCCTCCAGCCAGGTCATTCGCGCACCTCGACCAAAGGCACGCTGGCCGCCACGCCCGCCATGAACGTCGCCCGGCTCACGGTCAGCCGATCCTCGGCAAAGCGCACCGGCACATCGAACACAAAGCTCGCGCTAATTTCGGCACCTGCGTCGGGCGCAGCGTCGAGCGTAACCACGCCGCCCGCGCCCAGCATAAAGTCCTCGGTCTCCACCCCATCCACCGAAACCCGAACCGTCCCGCTAACCGGCCGCGTAATCCGCCGCGTCACTCCGCCATAGGTCCGCACCAGCTGGAACGTGGAAGCCACGCCATCGCCAACCCCCAGCACTTCATCCGCGCCCTCCCAGTCAAACGGATCGCGCAATCGAAACCCCCGCGCCGGCCCTTGCCGGGCCCGGAAGAACCCCAGCAACGCCGCGATATCGGCCTCGCTGCGAACCCCCGGCCCGACATCATAATGCGTCCGCGCCTCGGCCCATTCCATATTGCGGGCCTCGGCCCCGCCAGCGCTCGTCACGATGGCAGTACTCGTCTCGGGCGCCACCTCCGCCTCGCGCCCCAGCGCAATCGGAAACAGCACGTCGTCAAACGCGTCCACATCTTCCTCCCCAAGATCGAAATGCACGAAACCGTCGCGCAACACCTGCGGCAGCGCCCAGACAAAGGTCTCCGCTACCCCCCGCGCCCGCGCGCGCTCGGCGGCGGCGTCGATATGCAGCCAGGCCGCAGCACCTTCCGCCGCCAACACGAACCCGCTCAGATAATGCTGCTCCCCCGCCGGATACCCCAGCCGCGCCTCAGCTAACGCCAAACCACGCGCGCTGGCGGCAACATTCCCCGCCGCCGCCCAATCATAGTCCTCAAGCTGCAGCACATCGAAGGCAGGCCACGCCCAGCCCGGCGGCATATTCGCCGCCAAATTCCCCATCACTGTCGGCAGATAAACCAGCAGCAGAACCTCAGCCCCGGCATGTGCACCCTTCACCGCATCGCGCAGCTCCAGGGTCGAGGCCGCCAGCAAATCCCCCGGATCGCCCCCCGCCACCGAAGCATCGTGAACACACAAGCTCCCATCGGGCAAAGTCCACCACCAGGGCTCGCCAATCTGAAACCGCACCACCAGTCCGGCCTCTGCAGCAATCCCGCAAAACCCCAGCGCCACCGCCTGCAAATATGCCATCGCGCCGCCATGCGCCGGAGACAGCAAGGTCGATGGCGGCTCCCAACCGGTAAGCGCCGGCGATCCATCCGCCGCCCGCTGCTTCCACGCCTCCGGGCAATGCGTGTCGAGCAGCTCATAGCTGAGCGACCAGATCACGCTGAACCCCAGCGCCTTCGCCCGCGCCGCAAAATCGCGATGCCACGCAGCGCACGCGACATTCAGCGCGCTGTCGCCAATCCCGATAAACCCGCCGTCGAGCCGGAAATAATGGCTCATCCCAACATAATGCAGGATACTCCCGCGATACCCCAATTGCAGCATATTGCGCAGCACGCGCGCCGGCGTCAGGTGATAGCAATCGTCATACCCGTTCGCGATGGCGAGCTTGTGCTCAGGCACCACCACATCGCCAATGCCCAGCACGCTGCCGGGCCCCTCACAAACGATGTCGGATAGCTCCGCCCAGGCCTCCACCGGCGCGCTCAGCGCAGCATCCGCGCCGGAATACCCCTCGGGCACCAGCGAAACGAACATCCGGTCGACATCCCCCGCCCAAACCGGATCCGCCTCCCCCGGGAGCAAAAACCCGCCATCCACCGCAGCAAAGTCGATCGAGACAAGCGCATCCTGCGGATCGCCAACGGCATAATTCCAAAGCCGCACATACCAGGCCCGCACCGCCCCCGCGGCATCACGCCCCTCGATCGTCAGCACCGCGCCGTTGACAGCATCCAGCCCCAACAACCCCAAAGACCGCCACCGAAACCGCAACCGGCACCCGCGAAAATCCCGGCTCGTTTCATACGAAAGCAGCGGATGATCGTGCCGGTCCACCGCCTCCCAGATCAGCCCCGCGCTCTGATCCGCCCGACAAAACACCGCATCCACGCGAAGCGCGTCATGCGCGGAGGTCGTAACCCCCGCCATCATCGGCCGCGGAAAATTGACCGTCCAGAAAGCCGGATCGAACCGCGAAATCACGCCGTCGATCTGGCCCTTCCGCTCGGAAGCCAACCACCAACCCATTATTCCACCCCCGCCAGCGCCGCCTTCACCGCGCGCGCCACCTGCCGGCTCGATTGCGCCAGCGCCCGCGGCGCATCCCCACCCGCAGCATTCACCGTGATCGCCACGCGAACCTCCCGCGCCCCGCCACCACCCGGCACAGCCACCTGCCCCGCACTCGTCGGCACGAACAATTCCGGCCCGCGCTCTCCCACCCAATAGGGTCGCATCGGGCTGACCGGGCCACCAGTCGCCCGCCCCGGCGCCCCGCTTGCTCCGCCAATCATTCCGGCCAGCAGACCGCCAATCCCGCCCGGCCCGGTCACCGAAGCAATTCCGCCGCGCAGCGCCGCCTTGGCAATCTCGTCCATGACGCTCAGCGCAACCCTCGCCAGATCGTCGAAGCCCAGTTTGCCGGTGCGCACCGCTCGCAACAGCGCGCTCTCAATCGCCCGCCCCGCCCGATTCGCGCCTGCTTCCATCGGCCCCTCGAGCGTTCCGCGCATCTCCGCCACGTCGCGCGCAAAGCCCGCAGTGTCGGCGCGCACCGACACGATCAGCCGCTCGATTTCTTCATCCATCGGGAAATTGCTCCTTGAGCCGCGCCAGCGTTGCCGCGTCCGCAGCTTCCACACCGCCCTCGCCGCGCAACGCGTCGATCAGCGCGCCCAACTCCGCCGGCGTCGCCCGCCAGAAAGCCTCGGGCGCCCAGCCAAACATCACCCCCGCCGCACCTGCCAGTTTCGCGGCGGTCTCGGCAAAGCGCGTCACCGCCCCGCCAATATCTGGCCGATCAGCACCTTCAGCGCAGGCGTAGCCGCCGCCAGCCCGCGCATCGCCACAGCCTCGCCAAACGCCTCGCGCGTCAGCCCCTCGGGCCGCTCGCGCAGACAATGCCAGAACAACGCCACCATCTCTGACAGGCCCAGCCGCCCCTCAGCCGCCCGCTCCACCAAAGCAAATAACGGCCCCACCTCAGCCTCCGCCGCCACTAAAGCCTGAAAGCTCGGCCGCAACACCAGGGTCTCGCCGCCGACGCGAAGCTCCGCCTCGCCCCGCGCCGCGTTCACGCGCTCACCACCGCGCCCGAACTCTCCAGGCTCAGCGTGTAAGAACGCTCTCCATTGAAGTCCCCGGCATAGTCCAGCCGGGTCACCAGAAAGCGCCCGGTCATCGTCTCGCCGCTCTCGAAACTCAGCCGGTAATCGTCGAGAACACCGCTCAGCGCGTTGGCCTTCACGCGCACTTCGGCCGCCGATCCGGTAAACACCCCCGCCCCGCTCACGCTGACCGAACGCACCCCCGCACCCGAAAGCAGCTCCCGCCACCCGCCGCTATCCTTGGAGGTGGTCGCCACCGCCTCACCATTCACGCTCAACTGCGTCGTCCTGAGCCCGGCCACGGTGGCGTAGACCACCGGCATCGCCCCATTCCCGACCTTCAGCAAAAACGCGCTGCCCTTCTCTGCCGCCATATCCGTCACTCCCTCAAAGCTCGCTGCGCAACATCCGCACCCGAAATTCCGAAACCGAAGCCCAACCCTCGCCGTCGCGAGCAATCCGGGAGCGCACGAACACCAGGCTCGCCACCGCCCAGCCCGAGCCCAGCATCCGCGGCATCGCCTCCACTGCGTCCTCCACAGCTCCCGCAATCACGCGCAGCCGCACCGGCCGTTCGCCCACATCCAGCACGCGCACCGCAAATCGCCCCTCGCGCCCGGCCAGATCCTTGGTCCCCCAATCGGCGAGCAGCGCCTCATCGATCACCGCAAAGGGCCGCGCCGATCGCACCGGCGGCGCATCGAATATCCCGGTCACCGCATCGGCGACTCCGGCATGCCCCTCCAGCGCCGCCAGCAAAGCCGCCTGCAAAATCCCCTGCACGCTCATCGCAGCATCCCCCCGAACCACAGCAGCCGCCCGCGCAAGCCTCGCCCGCGCACGGCCACGCCGCCCTCGATCACCTCAACCGCCACACCCGGCATCTCCGCGCGCACCCGATCCGCCAGCCGCAAAGCCGCATCCCGCGCCGCCCGCTCAGCCAGCGCCTCCACGCCCGCACTCACGCCGCCAGCCGAATCCGCCGCCACGGCCGCCAGAGCGCCGTCACCGCTGCCGGCACCGCGAGGGCCGCAGTTCGCGCGTCAAACCAATGCACGATCATCAGCACCGCCCCTTGCGCAATCGGTGCCGGCAGATCGTCCCAGCCCTCGGCCACCCCCGCCATAAAGGTCACCGCCACGCGCCCCGCCGCGCCCGGCGCAATCACGCGCACCCAGCCTAGCCCGTCCGCGGCCAGATCGACCGCATAAGCTTCGGGCGCGAATGCGATGGTGTCGCCATCCGCCGAAAGCCCGGTCACCGCGGTGATCGCGGTCACACCGGCAAGCGCCAGTGCCTGCCATCCGCGCGTGACCGGCAGCACCGCCTGCCACTCCCGCTTTAGCATCGAGCGTCCGGTAAAGGCCTCACACAAGGCCAATGCGCTCGCGGCATAGCCCTCGATCAGCGCATCCTCACTATCACCAGCCACACGCAACTGCGCCTTGGCCGCGTCACGCGCAGCCTCCAGCGCCGCCGCCGGAAAGGGCGGAGCATCCATGTCTTCTCTCCAGATATTGCGCAGCAATTCGCCGCAAGGCGGCAAGCAGGAATGCAGTCGGGTTCGCGCAGAGGCGCGAAGAAGAGCAGCAAGAATCCCTGCGCCTCCGCGTCTCTGCGCGAACCTCTTGCTTCTTACGAAGCCGCGAACTTCAGCAGCTTGATCGCCTCGGAATTGCTTACCATCCCGCCCACGCGCTTGGTCGCGTAGAAATGGACGAAGGGCTTGTTGGTATAGGGATCGCGCAAAATCTGCGTCTCGCCACGCTCGGCGATCAGATAGCCCGCCATGAAATTGCCGAACGCAATCGACAGCGAATTCGCCGACACATCCGGCATGTCCTCGGCCTCCACCACCGGATAGCCCAGCAAAGTAGCCGGCTGCCCCGCGCTAAGCGAAGGCGACCAGAGCAACGCGCCATCGCTCGTCTTCAACTTGCGGATCTTCGCCAAAGTCGCCGAATTCATCACCCAGCTCGCCCCCTGCCGATATGGCGCCCGCAGCGTCTGGACGAGATCGATCAGCTTCTCCTCGGGGTTCGCGGCAAACGCGCCCGCCGAACCGGTCGGCACATATTGCAACTGGCCGAACGTCCGCGAAGCATCTCCCGAAGTCGAGATCGTCCCCGTCAAAAGGCCCTTGGGCTTGTTCGTCCCATTGCCGCTCACGAACGCCGAGCCTTCGGCGGCCGCAAACTCGCGCGCGATCTCGTCCGCCAGCCACGCCTCGACATTGAACGCCGCATCGTCGAGCATCGCCTGGCTCGCCGCCGGATTGGCGAACAATTCGCCGCTCGGCGGCGCGACTTCGTTGAAGGTCGGCGTCGCCGTCTCGGCCCGCGCGCCCGTTTCCGCCGCCCAGCCCGAAGCAAAGCCACCGCTGGTCACCAGCTTGCGATAGCCCGACGATCCCACCTGCACGACATTGGAGATCGCGCGGATAGGCGAGATGCTCTTCAGCGTCGCATCGATCAGCGCATCGATTTCCTCGGGCACCGCATAACCGCCCGCCGCATCGCTGGCGCCGGAAAGCGCCTTCAGCTCCACGCCGCCGCCGCCCGAGCGCAGGAACGTATCGAACGCCGCACTCGCCACCGGACGCCCGCCCATCAGCATCGGCCGCATCGCCGGCAATCCCGCTTTCTCCACTGCCTCGAAACTCGCCTCGAGACTGTCTGCCTTCACTTCGATCATGCTCATTCTCCCGCTCACCAACAAAAAAGGCCCTCCCCGAAAGCCGGGAAGGGCCGCGAAACCGTGTTGTCGTTTCAATACACCGCTCTACACTGCGCCGATGCCCATCCAGTTCGCCGATCTCGGCCTCTCGCCCGTCGCGCTCGATCTCGGCGTCATCCAGCTGCGCTGGTACGCGATCAGCTATGTCGCGATGATCGCGATCGGCTGGTGGTATCTGCTGAAACTCATCGCCCGCCCCGGCGCGCCCATGTCGCGCAGGCATGCCGACGATCTGGTCACCTGGATCATGATCGGTGTGCTGGCGGGTGGACGGCTCGGCTATTGCCTCGTCTACAAGCCCGAGATTTTCCTCACCCCCTGGAAAGTGCTCGAACTATGGAATGGCGGCATGTCGCTCCATGGCGGCCTTGTCGGCGTGCTACTCGCGCTCTGGTGGTATTGCCGCCGCCAGAACCTCCAGCTTCTGCGCGTCTACGATTACATCGCCTGCTGCACGCCCCCCGGCCTGTTCCTCGTGCGCATCGCCAATTTCGTGAATGGCGAGCTTTGGGGCCGCCCTTCGGATCTTCCCTGGGCAATGGTTTTCCCCGGCTCGGGCGACGGCATCGCGCGTCACCCCAGCCAGCTCTACGAAGCCTTTCTCGAAGGCGGCGGTGCCATGCTCGTCCTCTGGTATCTCTTCTGGAAGACCGACGCCCGCCATCACCCCGGCCGCCTCGTCGGCACGGGTCTATTGCTCTACGGCGTCACGCGCTTCGTGCTTGAATTCACCCGCCAGCCCGACGCCGGCCTCGAAAACCTCGCCTGGCACCTGACCATGGGCCAGACGCTCTGCCTGCCGATGATCGGCGCAGGTGCGTGGCTGCTATGGCGCTCGTTCCAGCCACAGGGACCAAAACCCGTTGCCGCCTAGATCGCCTCGGGCGCGCTGCCCCGCGAACAGGCCTCAATCGCTTCGGCCAGCACAGTCGTGAACACATCATCGTCATCCGCCACTTCGCGGCTGATCGCCTGTAGCAGCGGCAGCAACGACGGATCGGCGACATAGGCCGCCGCCTCCAGCGTCATCGAATCCACAGCATCCTCGTCGAGCAAGGCCTTCACCCGCGGCAGCGCCAGATCGGGCGCGCGCATCGCTACCCCGATCAGCGCCTCCAGCATCGCCTCATGCTCGGCATCGTCCAGCCCGGCCACCAGGGCCGCCAGCACCTCCGGCGTCTCCACCTCGGATTGCCCCAGGATCATTAGCGCCCAGTCGCGATTGGCGGCGTCGCCATCGCGAGTCAGCGCGATCAATTGCGCCACCAGCGCATCCGCTGCAGCGCTCCCCGAAAGCGCTGGCTCCTCCTCGATCAACCGCTGGAGGAAAGGTGAGGGCGGGCGATAGTCTTCGTCTTGGTCGGTCATGCCCCCTGCGTTGCCCGCTCCCCGCCGCCAGCGCAATCCACCGCGTGGATCCGCGCCAGCGCGTTCATCGGCGAAGCCACCAGACTAACCTCGACCAGATCCAGCCCCAAAATCTCCCGATGCCGCCCCCGCCGCGCCTCCCGCACGCGATACCCGAACGACAGCCCGGTTACCCCGCCCCGCGCCACCAGTGCCGCCAGCCCCCGCTCTGCGACGCGCCCGATCACCCGCAGCCCGCGCGCATCCTCCGCCAGCGAGACAATTTCCCCCACCGGCGCGCCCGAATGCTGCCAAAGCAAAGGTACCGGCCCGGCAATCCGAAACGCGCCGCGCCTGACAACATCACCTCCCCGATCCGGCACATCGAACACCGAAGCATAGCCCGCAAAACACAGCCCGCCCCGGGCTGGACCCGAGGTCACTTCAGCCACCCCGGAAACCCCAGCTTCACCGCCAGCCCCACCAGCACCAGCGCCGCCAGCATCCGCCCGCCCCAGGCAAACGCTGCCTTGATCGCCGATCTTTTGGCATCGCGCCACGCCCCCAGCAGTTCGCGCAGCTCCGCCATGTCCTTGCCCGCCCCGGCATCATCCAGCCCCAGTTTGGCCAGCGCCCGCCGCGCGCCCAGCTCGCCCGCTTCCTCGATGATCGCGCGCAACGTCATCAGCTCCGCGCCCTCTTCGCCCGCTTGCTCGATCAGCTGCGCCAGCGCCCCATTCTCGCTCATACCAGCCCCACCATCTCGCGTTTCTCAGCGTCGCTCAGGAAATCCGCCGCGCTCACCTGCCGCCACAGCCGCTCGCGATCCTCCGACAGCGCCGTCACCCGATCCAGATCGATCCGCAGCCACGCATCCGCAAACCAGGGCCACAGCGCCTGGCACAGCCCACCCAATATATTCTCCGCCAGCGGCAGGATCGCGAGCCGCCAAAGCGCACGATTTGCCTCGCGATAGTTTGCGTACGCATTATCCCCCGGCAGCCCCAGCAGCATCGGAGGCACGCCAAAGGCCAAGGCGATCTCGCGCGCCGCCGCCGCCTTCAGCCCCACGAAATCCATGTCCGCCGGCGACAGGCTCATCGCCTGCCATTTCAGCCCGCCTTCCAGCAGCATCGGCCGCCCGGCATTGCCTGCGCCTGCAAACCCCGCCTCCATCTCGCGCTTCAGCCGCTCGAACTGCTCGCCCGACAAAGCCGCGCCGTCGCCAGTCTCGTACACCAGAGCCCCCGAAGGCCGCGCGGCATTGTCCAGCAAAGCCTTGTTCCAGCGCCCCGCCGCATTGTGCACCGCCACCGCGCCGGCCGCCGCGCCCAGGCACCCCAGCCCATAATGATCGTCCACCGGATTGAACGCCCGGATATGCGCCACCGCCGTGCGGCCCGCCGCATCCTCCGAAGCCAGCCGCGCCACATGGCTGCCCACCCGGTATCGATACGCCACCGGCCAGCCATTCGCGTCCGCATCCACGCTCACCCGCTCGGGGCGCAGCGCAAACAGCTCCGTGATTGCCCCCGCATCGTCGCACAGCAATTCGACATAGGCATTGCCGTGCAGCAGCACATGCGCCGCCACCGTCTCAATCAAAACCTGCCCGCCCGATCGCGCCTGCACCAAAGCCGCCAGCGCCGGATCGGACGCCACAAGCGGCGCGCCCCCCACGCCCTCCGCCACCAGTTTCACCGCCCGCTGCGCCACCGGATTGCGGCAGTATCCGTCGCGCACCTGCGCCTCATATGCCTGCGGCCAGTCGCCCGCATTGCCGCCCGCATTCGCCATCGCCCCGCCACGCGCCAGCGGCAGCCGCACACCCCAAATACCATTGGCGCGCGCGGACTTTCGTCCGAACCATTTCATTGTAAGAGTCTCCCGAAAGATCAGGGTTGCGAATCCGCAACGATCCCTGTTTGTCCGTGACTTCGCAGCCGATGCTCAGGTGCGCGCCAGAAGGAACCCTTATGCTCCGCCTCGCCTTGATCCTGCTCGCCACCTTCGCGGCCGTCAGCGCCCATGCCCAGGCCGTCGGCGACGTCGCCCGCCGCGCAATCCAGCGCACGCTAAACGGCGTTCAGGCCCCGATATATGGCGCAGGCAAGGTACTGCCGGGCGTCACCGCCGCGTACACCGCAGGCACCAACGGCTGCCGCTCCGACATCCTCACCGTCTATCCCGCACACAGCCATAGCGGCTCCAGCTTCGCCGCGCGCACCCAACAGGATGTGATCAACTGGAACCGGGTGACAGGGGTAAAGCTGCAGGACGCCTATGTGATCGTCTTCGCACCCGACCTCGTCGCCGCGGGCCGCTATCTCTACGCAGGCAGCGCCATCGCAGCGGCCGTGCTAAAGGCGCATATGGACAATCTCACCAGCATCTGCGGCGGCCCCGGCGCGGCTACTGCTTAGGACGGATCGACATTTAGTCCAGGTGGAGGCGAAAAGGGGGATTTTAGAGCACCGGAGCGGAGCGTGCTAGACGCACGTGAGCACCGGAGCGCAGAAAATCGCGCTTTGCAGCCCCGCATGGGCTGAATGTCGATCCGTCCTAGCGTTTGGTGCCAAACCAGATGACGTGCCGCGGCCCCTTGCCGTTAGAGCGCGCGCGCACCGCGACTTCCTGCACCGAATAGCCCGCATCGCCGAACCGGCGTTTAAACCGCTCGTCGGGCGCCGCAGACCAGATCGCGAGGATCCCGCCCGGCCGCAAGGCAATCCGCGCCTGCGCCAGGCCCCGATCCGAATATAGCCCGTCATTCCCCGGCCGCGTCAGCCCGTCCGGGCCATTGTCCACGTCCAGCAAAATGCCGTCATACCCGCCCGGGCTCTCGCGGATCACCCGCCCGACATCGTCGATCACCACGTCCACGCGGGGATCGTCCATGCATCCAGCGGTCAATTCGGCCATCGGCCCCTCTGCCCACTCAATAATCTTGGGCACCAGCTCGGCCACCGTCACCAGCCCGTCTTTCTTCAGCATCGGCAGCGCCGCGCGCAGCGTAAAGCCCATGCCATAGCCGCCGATCAGCAGCCGCAAGCCGACACGCTCGCCCAGCCGCTCGATCGTCATCGTCGCAAGCGCTTCTTCCGAACCGCTCATCCGGCTGTTCATCAATTCGTTGCGATCGAGCACGATCATATGGTCGGCGCCCCGGCGAAACAGCCGCAACGGCTCGCCACCCGGCACTTCGGCGGTATCGATCAATTCACGTGGGGTCATGCCCGCCCCTTAGCCTGCCCGGTTCGCCGGCGCCATCTCCGGCCCGTCATAACCCGGCGGCAGCACCTGCCCGCCGTCCCGGAGCAACTCGTCGAGCGTCAGCCGCCCGTCGCCATTGGCATCGCGCACCATATAGCTTTCGATCAACCACGCCCGCAGTGCCAGCCAGCGCTCGCCCGTCCGTCGCTCGGGCGAAAGCGCCCGCTCGACCATCGCCACCACTTCGCTGCGATCCAGCGCGCCATCCGCGTTCGCATCCTGCGTCGCCAGCACGGCCGCATAGCCCGTGCTCAACATCTGCTGCGTGCCGGTGCACCCGCTCGTCGCCAGCCCCATCACCGTCAGCAGTCCACCACCCAGCGCAACACAAAGCGCCGCCATCCGGTGACGCGCATCCACGCGCCCGGCCCATTGCTTGTTCAGCATTCAAAATCTCCTATCTGGAATATGGTCCAGGCCAAGGGCGATCTGAAAACCTTCCTGTTCCCCTGCGAAAGCAGGGGCCCAGAGTCACCAGCGGCACCGTTATTGGCTCTGGGCTCCTGCTTTCGCAGGAGAACGAAACAGCCCTAAACCCCCCGCACCTGCGGCCGCCCGCGCCGCTTCGGCATCAGCGCGCTCATCGCCCAAACCAGCGCATCCGCGCGATCCGGCGAGCGCCCCGGGCCTTCATAGCCGCCACCCGCCTGCAGCCCGCAAAGCTCGTCCTCCAGCATCGGAAACCTGCCTGCGTGCCAGATCTTGCCACCCTCGTACAAAGCCGAAACCGGCTCCGCCCGCGCGCTCTTGCCCCGGCTGGCATGCACCAGTCGCACCGGCATCATATTGTCCGCCGCACGCAGCACGCTCTCGACCATCGAACCGCCCTGGTTCTTTTCGGCCACAACAAGCTCCGCCTCATGCCGGTCCGCACAAGCCGCCACCGCCCGCGCCCAGCCCTCGGGCGCCAGACCCTGCACGCTCGCATCCTCCAGCACATAGCCAAAGCCATCCGTGCCAAGGCCCACGGCAACGATCCCGCAAGCATCGCCCTGCGTCCCCGCCGGCGGATCGACCCCCACCACCACACGAACCAGATCGGGCGCCTCGCGCACCCGCTGCCGCTCGATCACTGCACGCGACCACAACGCACCGGCAACCTCCTCGATCATCTCGCCATCCAGCTCCTGCCGGCCCCGCAGCGTGCCGCCATATTCCGCCACCATCGCCGCCACGAAAGTCGCCGGCAGATGCGGATTGTCCCGCGTCTTTCCCAACGTCTCGATCATGCTCGGCAACGCCCTCACCCGCAGCATCAGCCGGGTCGAACGCGGCGTCGTGGTCACCAATATCCGCGGACGAGCGCCGATCCGCATCGTCATCACCAGATTGTCCCATGTCGCGTCGCCATTGCGCCATTTGCCCAGTTCGTCGCACCATGCAGCGTGATGCTCCGGCCCGCGCAGCCGCTCTGGCGCTTCCGCCGAATAGACGCTGGCGATCGCGCCATTGGGCCAACGCACCTCGCGCGTTGCCCGATGCCACACCGGGCGCTCATCCGATCGCGCCACGCACACGATGCCGCTCGGCCCTTCGATCATCACCTGGCGCACATCGTCCGCATTGGCACCGACCAGCGCAATCCGCGCATCGCTGGTGGTGCGCGCCACTTCGCACACCCATTCCGCTCCCGCGCGCGTCTTGCCAAAACCGCGACCGGCCCGGATCAGCCACACGCGCCAGTCCCCCGGCGGCATCAGCTGCCCCTTATGCGCCCATGCATCCCAGCGAGCGATGAACTCGCGCCGCATCGCGGCAGACATTGCCCGCACCGCCAGCAGCCGCTCATCTTCGGGCAGCGCCAGCAATCGGTCGATCATCGCGTCGACAGCGGCCTTTGCCCGGCTCATGCCTGCTGCGCCTCGGCTGGAGCCTCTGCCAACGTCTCCAAACGTTCGCGCGCGCGCCGCGCCTCGATCGCCGCCAGTTTCTTCATCAGAAAAGCGTCGGTTTCGTCGCGCGTCGCGAATTGCGCCTTTGGCCCGCCGCGAGTTGGCTTGCCCTTGGCGCTGCGATGCATTGTCAGCAGCCGCATCGCCAGATCGACCGTCACCGGACCCATCCGGGTCTCGGCCCCGCAACTGAGCACCGCGCCTTCGTCACCCGACAGCGCCTGCCCCACCAGCAGCGTCTCGAGCATTTCATATCCCAGCGCGAGCGCCTCGCCCCAGGCATCGGCGAACTTCGCGTCGCGCCGCCGCAGCGCATAAACCGATACCGGATCCACCCCGATATATTCGGCCGAAGCCTTTACGTTGCAGGTCGCGGCCAGATGATCGAGAAAACTCGCCCGCATCCCGGCATTCCACCGCACCCATTTCCGACCCACAAAAGCGCTATAGCCATCGGCGATCACCGCCCGACGCGTTCCCATCGCCCATCCCCCGCCAAAACCATACGGGGCCGGCGCACCCCTCGCCGACCCCGACGCCGGAACGCGAAAAGGGCCAGAGCACCGCACGGTGTTCCAGCCCATTCAAGAAGCCCGAAGGCCCCGACTCGCAATTCTGCAGCGTTCCTATCTAGTGCCAGATAAGCGTAACGATGTCAAGGTTTATTTGCCTATTTGGTTAGATAAACAGCCACATCGCTCACGCTCGACAGGCTTCCGCCCTTGCGCCGGACGCTGCAATCACACGGACAAATAACGCGGTCAAAGCACGGGCGATGTGCTAATCAAAAGCGCATCAAAAGGGGGACATCATCATGAAATCTTTGCTCGCCATCGCGGCGTTGCTCGCTGCAGCCGCCACGCCGGCCCTCGCTAGCGACGAGACGCTGCACATCAACAACCGCACCGGCTACACCATCAACGAAATCTACATCGCGCCGACCAGCACCAATAACTGGGAAGAAGACGTGATGGGCGAGGATGCGCTGGAGACCGATACGTCGGTCAACGTCGATTTCAGCCGCTCGGTGGATACCTGCAAATGGGATCTGAAGGCAGTCTATGACGACGGCACCAACGCGGTGTGGAAGAATATCGATCTCTGCAAAATCTCGACGATCACGATGTTCTATAACGCCAAAACCGACGTAACGTCAGCACGTTACGAGTGATTTCCAGAGGGTCCGGCTCCGGCCGGGCCCTCGATACCCGCGCGCCAGGCGGCCACTTCATCCGGCCGCCGCCGCGTCACGCTAAGGCCGCTGCCGTCGGCCTCGATCTCGCCGTGCCATTCGAAGGTGGCGTTGCCGATGATCATCACTTCGGCGTCCGCAGTCGCGCTTCCACGAACCAGCCCGCCTTTGTTGAAGACGGTCACCTCGCGCCCCCACGCCACGCGCCCGGCCAGCCCCGCGGCAAACACCGAAGCCGCCATCGCGCTTCCGCAGGCATTGGTGAGCCCCACGCCGCGCTCAAAGGTCCGCACGAACAGGTCGTTTCCGCGCATCTCTACAAACGATACATTCGCCCGCTCCGGCAGCAAGGGGGGTGCGCGCTCACACCACTCGCCCAGCGCCACCAGCTCGGCTTCATCCACAGCATCGACAAATGCGATCAGATGCGGATTGGGCATCGAAACCGCCGTAAATTCACGCGTGCTCGGCAAGTCGGAAAGCGGCCCTGTGGCGGCAATTCCCACCGCGGCCCGCGCCTGGGTCCGCACGCTGTAAACCCCGTCCGCAATCGGCGGCGCGAGCGAAACCTCCGCGCTGCTGGCCTTCAACTTCACCCACGCCGCGTCGATCCCCAGCGCCTCGAACCCCGCCCGCGCCACGCACCGCAGCCCGTTCAGACAAGTCTCCGATTCCGAACCATCCGAATTGAACATCCGCATCCCGAATGGATGCCCGCTATCCCCTTGTGTTAAAAGAAGAATACCATCGCCGCCCACCGGCCCGTCGCGGTTCGCCAGCACGCGCGCAATCGCTGCCCACGCATCATCTCCCGCGTCGATCGCACGCGCGTCGATCAGCGGGAAATCATTCCCGGAGCCATGGCATTTGGTGAAGGCGATCCGCATGGTCAGGCGGGTAGCACCGGCCCTCCCATCGCCGCAACCAGCGCCTGATCGCCCGCCAGCACGCCCGCGAAACTCGGTCGCGCATGCATTGCCTCAACCCAGGCGGTCAGGCGTGGATAGCGCTCCGGACAGGTCTTCACGCCGATGCAACCCAAAGTCGCCAGCGGGCTCGCCACCGCGATATCCGCCAGCGTGATCCGGTCCTCGACCAGAAAGCCGCTCGCGGGGATTGCTCCTTCCAGATAGTCGAAGATCGGCGGCAGCAGATCGCGCTCGGCCGCATCCGCGGCATCATGATCCGCCGCCATCTTCATCACCCGTGGCTTCACAAAACGATTCCCGAACACCGCGCCGGCCGCCACCATCATCATCGTGTCCGCGAGCTCGTCGAACCAGATTGTCCGGGCGCGCGCACGCGGCTCTTCGGGGATCAAATTGGGGTCGGGGAATTTGGCTTCGAGATAGGTCACAATCGCCGTCGAATCGGAGATCAGGAAGTCGCCATCCTTGAAACCCGGCATCTTGCGAAACGGGCTCGCCGCCTCAAAGTCCGGCCCGCCACGCCCCATGCCCCCCGCCTGCAACTCCAGCGTCAGCCCCTTTTCAGCACCAAACGCCATGACCTTACGGACGTACGGCGACAAAGTTGACCCAAAAACAATCACTTAGCCTCTCCCTTTAGCGAACCGCGCGACAGCCGCGCTTAGCTGTGCAAAAAGAAGCGCGATGGGATGGACGATCCTTCTCGCGCTCGGCGTCACGGCGGCCTTTATGGTCGTCCTGCGGCGTATCAACTTTCTGGAGCAAGAGCTTCGCCGAGTCGAATCGCTGCTGGTTCGCGTCCAACAGCGTGAGCCCGAAGCTCCGCCGGTCCGCAAGAAGGTCGCATCGGTAACCCTCGCCGCACCGCCGCCCGCCACAATCGTCGCGCCACTGCCTTCGCCTGAACCGCCCCAGATCCCCCAACCCGCCAAACCCAGCTTCAGCCTTGAAACCCTGATCGGCGGCCGCCTGCCCATCTGGATAGGTGGCGCAGCGCTCGTCCTCGCGGGCTTTTTCCTCGTCCGTTACTCAATCGATAGCGGCCTGCTCGGCCCGGGCGCACGCACGACGCTGGCCGCACTTTTCGCGGTCGCGCTCATCCTTGCCAGCGAAGCCGCGCGCCGCTTCCCTGCCACCGCCGAAGACCCACGCGTGGCTCAGGCGCTAGCGGGCGCAGGCGTCGCCAGCCTCTACGCCACGCTCTATCTCGCCGCGGCGCTCTACCATCTGATCGCCCCGCTCCCGGCCTTCTTCGCTGTCCTGATCGTCACCGCACTCGCACTCGGTCTTTCGCTACGCCACGGCCCGCCCACTGCGGTGATGGCACTCCTCGGCGGATTCATCGCGCCCTTGGTGGCCGGTTTCGATGCCGCCGGAATCGGGCCGCTCATGGTCTATCTCGCGCTGCTGGTCGCCGCATTATTCGGTCTCGCGGTCCATCGCGGTTGGGGCTGGCTCGCGCTTGCCGCCAGCGTCGCCGGGTTCGGCTGGATCAATTTCCTGATCTTCGCGCACACCGGCGAAATCGGCGATCTCGCTGCCGTAGGGGCATTCACGATGCTGCTCGCCGCCGGATCCAGCGCCGCTCTCCCCGCCACGGGTCTGCGCAACCCATGGCTCCGCCTCGCGCCGTTGCTCGCGGGCTTCGTCCAGCTGATCGCCTTGGCTCCCGCGCTCGATTTCGGCCCGCTCGCATGGAGCTTCTACCTCGTTTTGTCCGCAGCGGCTCTGTTCCTGGCATGGCGCGACCCGGTCTACCTTCCCGCCGCACCGGCATCGGCAGGTCTCCTCCTGCTGCTCGAAGCGCTCGCCTTCCTGAAGCCCGAGACAAGCGCGACGCCGATCGCGGCCATCGCCGCCACTGCGCTCTTCGCCATCCCCGGCCATTTGCTCGCCCGCCGCGCGCGAAGCTGGGCAGCGGTCGCAATGCTCGGCACCGCCGGGCCGCTCCTGGTCGCCCACGCCACTGCAACCTGGCTGCGCCCCGACTGGAATTGGGGTATTCTTGAACTCGCAGCAGCAGCCATCGCCGCCAGCCTTGCGTGGCGCCTGCGCAACCAGCACGAGGCAGCCCTTACTGCCGCGACAGCAATCACCGGTTTCCTCGCCGCATTGGGCATGGCGCAGTTCGTGCCCTTTGACTGGCTCGCAATCCCGCTGGTGCTGGTAATGGCCGCGCTCGCCGCATGGGCCCGCCACACCCGCGCGCACAATCTGTTCGAGCTGCCCGCTTACCCCTTCATGGCCGCTCTGGTCGCCGCCGGTTGGCCGCTCGTCGAGCTCGCCAATCTATTGCTCTCCTCGCTGTCGGATGAGCGCCTGCCATATACCCTGCTCCCCAGCCTCAGCGATCTGCTCCGCATGCTCGCGCTCCCGGTGATCCTCGCGCTCGCGCTCCTCATTGATCCACGCCAATATGCCCGCGTCCGCCGCTTCATCGCGATCATCGCAGCAATGCTCGGTGTGCTCCTGCTCTATGCGCTAGCCAAGCAGCCCCTTGCCATCGACACGCCCGAGCGCTTCCTCGCTTGGGGCTTTATCGAGCGCGCGATCCTCACCCAGGCATGCCTAGCCGCCGGTTGGCTTCTGCTCACCCGCAACAAGATACCTATCCTGGGCAGGGCGCTCCTTATCCTCGGCCTCGCTCGCTTGGTCTGGTTCGATCTGCTGACGCTAAACCCCGCGCTCGTGGCGCAGTCGGTCGGCGGCATCCCGCTCCTCAACGCCGCCACGCTTCACGCAGCCCTCGCCGCTTTCTGGCTCTGGACGCTGCCCGCAGACCGCACGATCCGCGCCGGAGCCGCGGCGCTCACTCTCGTCGCGGTCCTCGCCACGATCCGCCAAGTCGCGCATGGCGACCTGCTCACCGGCCCCATCGGCACCGCCGAAAATACCGGCTATTCGGCAGCCCTGCTCGGCGTCTCGCTCTTCTGGCTATGGCGCGGCATCACCGCCGCAAAGCACGACCTGCGCGTCGCGGGCCTCGCTTTACTGACGCTCGTCACCTTCAAGGTATTCCTGATCGACGCCGCCGCGCTCGATGGCTTGCTGCGCATCCTCTCGTTCCTGGGCCTCGGCCTCGCGCTGATCGGCATCGGCTGGGCGTATAACCGGTTCCTCGGAAAGACCGCCGCCGCCGTTTAGAAGATCCCCAGAAACTTCTTACGCTGCTGCTTCTTCTCGGCGCCCGATTGCTTGCCGCTCTCGGCCTTCGCGGTAGTGCCCTTGCCCACATCGTCGCGCGCGCGGCCCTTATCGTCACGCTGCGCCCGTGCCGAAGCACCTGCCAGCACCGGGCCGCAATCCGCCGCCTTCGCATCGCCAACATCGACAAACGCGATGATCGCCGCCAGCGGGCTAGCCACCACGCCCAGCCCCAGCCCAACGCCGGCACGCGCAAGCAGTTCGGGCGAGATCGGGCTTATCCCCGGCGCCGCGAAATAGCCGCCGATGCCAACGGGCGATTGCCCGGAGAACAGGCTGAATTTCTTGCTGTCCGCCCGGAAAGCCAGATCGATCGACTCATTCTTGAAGCTGAATCCGCCGCGGCCGATCATCACGCTTTTGCGCGTATCGATCAGGATCGGGTCGGTCGCAGCGACGCCGTTCCTGACGGTGAAGCCGACGAGGCCGCAATTGATCTGGACCGGCTCCTTCAATTTCTGCTCGAACATCTTCTGGATGAAGGTGCCGATATCGAGTTCGGCCAGCTGCACGTTACGGGTCCAGAACGCGCCCTTGGGCAGGATCACCGCGATCCGCCCGTTCGACGTGGCCAGCGAATCGCGCACGCTATTGCCCGTGCCCGTCATCTGCACGCGCGCCTTCAACGTGCCCGTCGTCCCCGATTCCTCGACGCCAAAGCCCGCCAGCAAAACGCCCATCGGCGTAGGCGACAAGCGAATGTCATATTCGGTGAAGACCGGCTGGCGCCGCGCGTTGATGCTGATCTCCGAACTGACGGTGCCGCGCGCCAGGCTGAAATTGAGCGGATCGAGCTTTAGCAAGCTATCTTCGAGGACCAGCCCCAGCTTGATGTTCGATACCGGCAGGCTCTCGGCGCGAACGTTGCGCACCGTCCAATTCACCTTGGCATCGAAATTCTTTAGCGCTTCCACACGCAGCGGCGCATCGGGCAGGATGCGTGGCGTACCCGCTACCTTGGCGGTCACCGCGCCCGCCGCAGACTGGCTCGGGCTATAGCCGATGAACGGCCCCGCATCGATAATGTCGAGCGTCCGCGTCGCCAGATCGGCGGTGAGCAACAGCCGCGGCTTGGTCATCGCGACAGTCAATTTGCCGGCGAGGTCGCTGGCGCCAAAGCGGCCATGCAGCCCGGTAAAGCGCCACTCGATATCCCGCTTGGTCAGCGCCGATTTGAAGCGATAGCTGCGCGTATCGGGCACCGCGACGCCAAGCAGCGAAAACGCATCCGCCAAATTCTGCCCGCGCACATCGATGTGCAGATCGGCGCCCTCAATCTCGGTCGCGCCCGGTAGCGTGCCCGTCACATCGAGTTGGGTTCGGATACCTTCGGCATGCAGTTTCAGCTGGTTGCTTCCGCCGGTCACCGTAGCGTTCGGGGTCAGCAGCGCCCCGTTCATCACGAAACGCGTGCCGCGCATCGTGCCATTGCCGTCGAAATTGATCGCCGATGCGAACTCGGTGTCCTTCGCCTCTACGGTATGGACGCGAATACCCGCCTCGATCTGCATGCGCGGATCGACATAGCGGATCATCGTACCCTGGACGATCGCACGGCGGATCACCGGCAGGTCGAGCGGCTCGCCTTTCTCCTCGCTAAAGGTCCAGGTGTTGCGCCTGCCTTCCTTGTCCCATTGCAGATCGAGCTGCCCGTCATCGAGCCCCAGCCAGTTCACCCGCCGGTTGCCGGTGATCAGGCTCCAGGTCGAAATCCGCGAATCGATGCGCTTGGCGTGGAAGAAATTGCCGCGCCCCGCCCATCCGGGGTTGGAGATGCTCATCTCTTCCGCCACGAATTTGACGTTGAACGGGTTCAGATACAGCTGGAAATCGCCCGCAACCTTAACCTGCCGGTGGGTCTGCGCCGCCACGATCCGCTCGAATGGCCCTTTCAGGAAGCGGCCCTTGGTGACGAAGAGAATCGCCCAGGCGAGTACGATCAGCCCTAGAATCGTCGTGAAGGTGGCGATCGTGGATGCCAGCGGCGTGCCGAGCGTGCGCGCGGGCTTGGGGGTAACGATTTCCTCGGCCATCGGCATTAAAGCTCTGCACCGCCAGCAAGTTCCCGACTCAGGTTGCGTCGCAACAGAGTCTTCGCTATGCGCCCCGCTTTCCTCGAGCACTTTCAGGAACACGCCCGGCCATCAAGGGCTGCCGCGGCTGTTCGCACGCTTGAGTTATTAAGGAGACCAAAATGCCCAAGCTCAAGACCAAGAGCGGTGTGAAGAAGCGCTTCAAGTTCACCGCAACTGGCAAGATCAAGCACGGCGTCGCTGGTAAGCGCCACCGTCTGATCAGCCACAATGCCAAATATATTCGCCAGAATCGCGGCACTTCCGTGCTCGCCGATGCCGATGTCGCACGCGTAGTCGCGTGGGCACCGTACGGCTTGAAGTAAGGGAGGCCTAGAAAATGGCACGAGTAAAGCGCGGTGTAACCACCAAGGCGAAGCATAAGCGGATTCTGGAACAGGCGAAGGGCTATTATGGCCGTCGCAAGAACACCATCCGCGTCGCTCGCCAGGCCGTCGAAAAGGCCGGCCAGTACGCCTATCGCGATCGTAAGGTTAAGAAGCGCACGTTCCGTGGGCTTTGGATCCAGCGCATCAACGCCGGCGTTCGCGCCGAGGGTTTGACCTATTCGCAGTTCATGCATGGCCTCAAGCTGGCTGGTATCGAACTCGATCGGAAGGTCCTGGCCGACATCGCAATGCACGAAGGTGAAGCGTTTACCGCCATCATCGCGCAGGCGAAGGCGGCTCTGCCCCAGGCCGCGTAAGCGGCTTAAGCGCAACAGGCCCGCCTAAGGGCAGCCTGTAGCGATCAAAATTGGGGCGCCGGTGGAGACACCGGCGCCCTTTTTTCTTTTTGGAGTTCCGTGCATGCATCTCGAACCCATGACCGACGCGCATTTCGCCTGGCTGCTTGGCGAAGGTGAGCCGCCCGCATCGGCACCGCGCATCGCCGAGGGAGGGCTCGCGCCCGCCGAGATCGTCGATCTTTTGCGCGGTGTCGCGGTCGAGGTCGGCGGCGAAGCGGCATGGATGATGGTCTACGATGGCGAGGCGGTCGGCATGATCAGCGTCAAGGAACGCGATGCCGCCCGGCGCTGGGACATCGGTTATGGCGTCGCACAGAGCCGCGAGGGGCGCGGCCATGCCAAGGCCGCGGTCGCCGCGCTCAAGATAATTGCGCGCGCACACGGCGCGAGCGGCTTGACCGCCGAGACCTTGCCGGACAGTGGAGCCTCACCGCGCGTGCTTAAACATAACGGGTTCGTTTGCACCGGGCAGTTTGACCATCCGGAAGACGGATGGGTGGATCAGTGGGTAGTGGAGTGGGCGAAGTGACCGATCTAGACCAGCTTCGGGCAGACCTGCTCGGCTCCATCGACGCGGCTGCGGGCCTCGACGCCGTAGAAGCGCTCCGCGTCCACGCGCTCGGCAAGCAGGGCGCCGTCACCGGCCTGCTCAAGACTTTGGGCGGCATGAGCCCCGAAGAGCGCCAGGAAACCGGCCCGCGCATCCATGCCTTGCGCGAAGCGGTCACCGAAGCGCTGACCACGCGCAAATCCTCGCTTGAGCGCCTCGCGATGGATGCCAGGCTCTCCAGCGAAACGCTCGACATGACGCTCCCGGTCGATGGCCTCGCCCCCGGCTCGGTCCACCCGGTCAGCCAGGTGATGGATGAGCTCGCGGAGATCTTTGCAGATCTCGGCTTCGCGGTCGCCACCGGTCCCGAGATCGAGGACGATTGGCACAATTTCACGGCGCTCAACATTCCCGAGACGCATCCGGCCCGCGCGATGCACGACACCTTCTATCTCGCCGGCGAGCATGAAACGCCGATGGTGCTGCGCACGCACACCAGCCCGGTGCAGATCCGCGCGATGAAGGCCGCCGGCGGCAACCAGCCGATCCGCATCATCGCGCCCGGCCGCACCTATCGCTCGGATTCGGACGCCACCCACACACCGATGTTCCATCAGGTCGAAGGGCTCGTCATCGACAAGGGCATCACCCTCGGCCATCTCAAATGGACGCTGGAGACCTTCCTCAAGGCATTCTTCGAGCGCGACGACATCGTCTTGCGCCTGCGCCCCAGCTATTTCCCGTTCACCGAGCCTTCGGCCGAAGTCGATGTCGGCTTCTCGGTGGTGAACGGCAAGCGCGTGATCGGCGGTTCAGAAGGCTGGATGGAGGTCCTCGGCAGCGGCATGGTCCACCGCAAGGTGATCGAAGCCGGCGGTTACGATCCGGATGCGTGGCAGGGCTTCGCCTTCGGCTGCGGCATCGATCGCCTCGCCATGCTCAAATACGGCATGGACGATCTGCGCGCCTTCTTCGACGGCGATATGCGCTGGCTCAAGCATTACGGTTTCTCAGGCCTCGACGTGCCCACGCTGAGCGGGGGAGTCGGCGCATGAAGTTCACTCTCAGCTGGCTCAAAGAGCATCTCAAGACCACGGCCGATCTCGACACCATCGTCGAGGCACTGACCCGCGTCGGCCTCGAAGTCGAAGGCGTCGAAAACCCCGGCGAAAAGCTCGCAGGGTTCCGCGTCGCCAAGGTGCTGACCGCCGCCCCGCATCCGCAGGCCGACAAGCTTCAGGTGCTCACCATCGATACCGGCGAAGGTGCGCCGCTCACCGTCGTCTGCGGCGCTCCCAATGCACGTGCAGGGCTGATCGGCGTGCTCGGCCTTCCCGGCGCAGTCGTTCCCGCCAATGGCATGCAGCTCAAGGTCGCTGCGGTGCGCGGCGTCGAATCAAACGGCATGATGTGCTCGACCCGCGAGCTCGAACTCGGCGAAGACCATGACGGCATTATCGAGCTTCCCGCCGATGCGCCCATTGGCACACCCTTCTCGGATTACGCCGGTCTCAACGATCCGGTCATCGACGTCTCGATCACCCCGAACCGTCAGGATTGCATGGGCGTGCGCGGCATAGCCCGCGATCTCGCCGCCGCCGGCCTCGGCACCCTCAAGCCGCTCGACGCCACTCCGGTCGCCACTAAAGGCGCGGGCCCCGACGTGCGTATCGAAGACGCCGCCGGCTGCCCGGCCTATTTCGGCCAGACCGTCTCTGGCGTCACCAATGGCGAGGCCCCCGAATGGATGCGCAAGCGTCTTTCCGCGATCGGGCAAAAGCCGATCTCGGCTCTCGTCGACATCACCAATTATGTGATGTTCGATCTTGGTCGCCCGCTGCACGTCTATGACCGTGCGAAGCTCAATGGCGGCCTGGTCGCGCGCAAGGCCAAGGATGGCGAACAGGCCCTCGCCCTCAACGGCAAGACCTACACGCTGACCTCGGCCATGACCGTGATCGCCGACAATGACGGCGCGCACGATATTGGCGGCATCATGGGCGGCGAGCATTCGGGCTGCTCGGAAACCACCACCGACGTGCTGATCGAATGCGCCTATTTCGATCCCGAGCATATCGCCCGCACCGGCCAGAAATTGATGCTGACCAGCGATGCGCGCACTCGCTTCGAGCGCGGTGTCGATCCGGCATTCCTTGAGGATGGCATCGCCATTGCCGCGCGGCTGGTCACCCAGATTTGCGGCGGCACCGCCAGCGAAGTTACGCGCGCCGGTACGCCTCCGATCCCGAACAAGGTGATCGCCTACGATCCGACCCTCGCCGAAACGCTGGGCGGTCTGGCGGTCCCCGAGGCCGATCAAAAGGCGATCCTCGAAAGCCTCGGCTTCGTGACTGACGGCTGGAACGTCACCGTCCCCAGCTGGCGCCGCGACGTGGATGGCGCCCCCGATCTGGTCGAGGAAGTCATCCGCATCGCCGGGATCGATAACGTCCCCTCGGTCCCGCTCCCCCGCATCCCGGGCGTAGCGCGCCCGACCGCGACAACCGAGCAGAAGCTCGAGCGCAAGCTCCGCCGCACCGCCGCCGCACGCGGCCTCCACGAAGCTGTCACCTGGAGCTTCATCTCGGAAAGCCAAGCCGCGCCCTTTGGCGGCGGCGCATGGAGCCTCGCCAACCCGATCAGCGAAGACATGAAGGTCATGCGGCCCTCGTTGCTCCCCGGGCTGCTTGCGGCGGCCGAGCGCAACCTCAAGCGCGGCGCCTCATCGGTCCGCGTCTTCGAACTCGGCCGCCGCTACCTCGCCGATCAGGAGCGCCTGACCCTCGGCGTGATCCTCGCCGGTTCACGGTCCGCACGCGGCTGGCAGGCCGGCAAGGCCCAGGGCTTCGGCGCATTCGATGCCAAGGCTGAGGCCCTCGCTCTTCTCGAAGCAGCCGGAGCACCGGTCGCAAACCTGCAAGTCATGGGCGAAGCCGGAGACGTCTATCATCCCGGCCAGTCTGCAACCCTGCGCCTCGGTCCCAAGACCGTGCTGGCGGCATTTGGCATGGTCCACCCGAGCGTCCTCAAGGCCTTCGACCTCGACGGCGATGTCGCTGCGGTCGAGATATATCTCGACGCGCTGCCGCCGAAAAAGAGCGGCACCGGCTTCATGCGCACGGCCTACACGCCCCCCGCGCTGCAGGCGGTAACCCGCGACTTCGCCTTCCTCGTCCCCGCCGAACTCGCAGCCGGCGACCTCGTCCGCACGGTCAAGGGCGCGGACAAGGCGCTGATCACCGACGCCCGCTTGTTCGACGTCTTCACCGGACAAGGCGTTCCCGAAGGCCAGAAGTCGCTAGGCGTAGAAGTCACGCTCCAGCCCGGTGAAAAGAGCTTTACCGACGAGGAACTCAAGGCACTGGCCGAGAAGGTAGTCGCCGCGGCAACCAAGCTAGGCGCGACACTGCGGGGCTAAACAACAACCGTCAGCCCGGCGAAGGCCGGGGCCCCGGGTTCCGCGCACCGCGCTTGTGGCCCTGGATCCCGGCCTCCGCCAGGATGACGAAATTGGAGGAAAAGACATGGCCACCGCACTCATCACCGGCGCGACCTCCGGGATCGGCGAGGCAGCCGCGCGCGCATTCGTCGAGGCCGGCTGGCACGTCATCGGCACCGGCCGCCGCGCCGATCGCCTCGCCGCGCTCGCATCCGAACTAGGCGAACGCTTCCATGCCGCCGAGTTCGACGTCCGCGACGAAGCTGCCCGCGATGCCGCCCTCGATGCCCTGCCGGCGAAATTCCAAGACATCGACCTGCTCATCAACAATGCCGGCCTCGCCCTCGGCATGGAGCCCGCGCAAAAGGCCAAATTGTCCAACTGGACGACGATGATCGACACCAACATCACGGCCTTGGTTTCGATGACGCACAAGCTCCTGCCCCAGCTCGTCGAGCGCAAGGGCGCGATCATCAACATCTCGTCCGTGGCAGCGACCTATCCGTATCCCGGCGGCAATGTGTACGCGGCGAGCAAAGCGTTCGTCCGCCAGCTAAGCCTGGACCTGCGCGCCGACCTCCACGGCACTGGCGTACGCGTCACCTCGATCGAGCCCGGCATGGCCGAGACCGAATTCACGCTGGTCCGCACCGGCGACCAGCAATTCTCCGACAAGCTCTATGGCGGCGTCACGCCCATGACCGGCGAGGACATTGCCGAGACGCTCCTGTGGGTCGCAACCCTACCGCCGCACCTCAACATCAACGCGCTCGAGCTGATGCCGGTCAATCAAAGCTGGCAGGCCTTCGCGATCCACCGCGAATCATGATTGAAATCGCCTCGGATCGCCTGTCCGCGGCGATCAACCCCTTCGGAGCGGAACTCTCGCACCTGCGCGACGCAGCAGGCCGCGAGTTGATGACCGATGCCGATCCCGCCTTCTGGACCGGCCGCGCGCCCTTGCTCTTCCCGATCGTCGGCCGCCTGATGGACGACCATTACCGGCTCGACGGCAAGCAATATCCCCTCCCCCAGCACGGCTTCGCCCGCCGCCAGCAATTCGAATGCATCGAACAAACCGCCGACCGCGCCGTCTTGCGCCTCACCGACACGCGAGAGACCCGCGCGGTCTACCCCTTCGCCTTCACCCTCGACGCCGCCTTCACGCTCACCGGCGCAAAGCTCGCAATGGACATGACCGTCACCAACACAGGCGACTGCGACATGCCCGCCAGCTTCGGCTTCCACCCTGCTTTCGCCTGGCCACTGCCCGGCGGCGGCGCAAAGACCGATCACCACATCGTGTTCGACAAAGAGGAAGGTGATCTATCCGCCATCATCCTCGGTGGCTGGATGGACGCCAAGGCATGGCCAAGCCCGCTGGAAGGCCGCACGCTGCACCTGAACGACGCCCTGTTCGAACGCGATGCCCTCGTGTGGAACCCGCTCAACAGCGAGAGCCTGCGCTACGAAGGCGAAGGCGTGGCGCTCGATATCACTTTCCCCAACACGCCCGCTTTGGGCCTATGGACCAAGACCGGCGCGCATTATGTCTGCATCGAACCTTGGCACGGTATCGCGGACCCACATGGCTTCATCGGCGAGATCTGGGACAAACCCGGCATCCTGCGCTTCACTCCCGGCGAAGCGCGCACTTTCAGCATGAATGTGCAGCTGGCCGATTAAGGCCCGCAACTCCACCGGCCCGGATAACTGCGCGCGGCATCGGGCTGACGCGAAACCGTAAGCTCGGCTGAATTGCGCGTTTCCTCGGTGCCCGTCTGCTGGCGCTGGCCAAGCGTGACGGACAGCGTCAGATCGCCGCCGGTAAATGCCGCGCCCTTTGCCAGCACATCGAAACCGCCCGTCGCGGGGCCTTCCAGCAATTGCAGGCGTTCGCCATTCTGGATCACCGCACTGGTGATGCCGGCCGGCCCGACATTGCCCGCAGCCAGCAGCAGCATCCGGCCATCGGACGCGGTAAAGCTGCAGCGCAATTCGCCTTTAAGCCCGGCGGCTGCGGTGTCGCCCGTGATTGCGGCAAGATCGATGGGAGCGGATGTGGTTGGCGCGACGGTCGGCACCACCTGCACCGGCGCCTCGACAACGTTGGCCGGTGCGCTCTGATTAGTGGGCGCGGAGCAGGCCGCAATCGGCAGCGCCAGCGCCGCAAATAAGAGGTTTCGCATGCCCTCCCAACGCGCCCGCTTTGCACACGATCCAAACGCATCTCGACTTGCAGCACCCCAGCCCGCTAGAGGGCCGCATGCCTTCCAATAGCCGACGTACCTTCGCGATCATCTCGCACCCTGACGCGGGCAAGACCACGCTCACCGAAAAGCTGTTGCTGTTCGGCGGCGCAATCCATCTTGCCGGCGAAGTCAAAGCGCGCGGGCAGGCCCGCCGCGCCCGTTCGGACTGGATGAAGATCGAGCAGCAGCGCGGCATCTCGGTCACGTCGAGCGTGATGACCTTCGAGCGTGAAGGCATCACGTTCAACCTGCTCGACACACCGGGCCACGAAGACTTTAGCGAAGACACGTATCGCACGCTCACTGCGGTCGATTCCGCTGTCATGGTAATCGACGTCGCCAAGGGTATCGAAAGCCAGACGCGCAAGCTCTTCGAAGTTTGCCGGCTGCGGTCGGTGCCGATCATTACGTTCGTCAACAAGGTTGATCGCGAAGGGCGGCCGATTTTCGAGATTCTCGATGAAATCGCCAATCTGCTCGCGCTCGATGTAACGCCGATGACCTGGCCCGTTGGCATGGGGGGGCAGTTTGAGGGCATTTACGATCTGGTGAACCGTCGCCTGTTGCTACCCACCGGCGACAGTCGCGAGTTCCAGGGCAAAATCATCCAGACCTCCGGTCTCGACGATCCCCAAATCGACGAAATCCTGTCGCCCGAAGCCGCCGCGCGACTGCGCGAAGAGCTTGAACTTGCCGGCATCGGCTATCCCGAATTCGATGCAGAGGCCTATCGCAACGGCGATCTCACGCCGGTATATTTCGGCTCGGCGCTCAAGGAATTCGGCGTTGATTCGCTGATCGATGCCATTGCCGAACACGCGCCCCCGCCGCACGCCCTCCCCGCCGAGCCCGCACCCGTCTCACCCGACGAACCGCAAGTCACAGGCTTCGTGTTCAAGGTTCAGGCGAACATGGACCCCAATCACCGCGATCGTATCGCGTTCATGCGATTGGTCTCCGGCACCTTCAAGCGCGGCATGAAACTCACGCCCACAGGCCATGGCAAGCCGATCGCGATCCACTCGCCGATCCTGTTCTTCGCGCGCGAGCGTGAACTCGCCGACGAAGCCTTTCCCGGCGATATCATCGGCATCCCGAACCACGGCGTGCTCCGCGTCGGCGATACGCTCAGCGAAAAGGCCGATGTCCGCTTCACCGGCCTGCCCAATTTCGCCCCCGAAATCTTGCGCCGCGTGCAGCTGAAGGACCCGACCAAGACCAAGCAGCTCCGCAAGGCTCTGGATGACATGGCCGAAGAGGGCGTCACCCAGGTTTTCTATCCCGAGATCGGATCGAACTGGATCATCGGCGTGGTCGGCCAGCTTCAGCTCGAAGTGCTGCTCAGCCGCCTCGATGCCGAATATAAGGTCGCGGCCGGGCTCGAAATGGCGCCGTTCGAAACCGCGCGCTGGATCTCAGCCGAAGACCCCAAGGACCTCGCCGAATTCATGGCGCTCAATCGCGGCGCAATGGCGAAGGACCGCGACGGCAACCCGGTCTTCATGGCCAAGTCCGCGTGGGAAGTCGGCTATATCGCCGATCGCTATACCAAGGTGAAATTCGCCGCCACGCGCGAGCGCTAGAAGGTAAAACGGGCCGGACGCTGCACGAGAGGGGGAGTGCGCGTCCGGCCCGCCGGAAACCCGTAAAGAGCGACCCTTCGGGAGGAGGTGATCCGTAAGGCCGGGCCCTCGGAAGCTGTGTCGTTTGTAACCAATTCGGTCGAACCCGGCGATTCCGGAAAAGCGCGAGTCGGTGAACTACCTAAGTATCAGATAGGTTCAGATCATCCGGTTGAAGCGCGCGAATCCCAGCGTGTCGAACATCTCGAGCACGTCCACCGCCTTGCCGTTACGGAAACGCCAGATATCCACCTTGGGCGTCCGCGCCTCGCGCCCGCTCTTCCGGTCGCGCCAATGGCAGGCGCCGATCCACACCACCGTATCGCCGCCATCGATCACCTCTTCGGTGGGATAGTCGATCATGGTCAGGCTGAGCGCGAGCGATTCGAGATAGTCGCGGGCGAATTGCTTGCCCATGCGCGGCTCGGCCAGCGGATGCTGCTCGGAAGCGCTGAGCGCGGTGCGCATCGCCACATTGTCGTCGAGCAAATCGAGCAGCCCGTCGGCGTCCCCACCCTTGCTCTCCGCCCAGCGCGCATACGCTTGGCGGACGCGTTCGGCGTTGGTCGGCGCATCCCCCACAAGCGGCCCTTTCCTTCACGGCATCTGCATCATTCAGCAAACGTCGCGTGTGGGCAAGCAGGGCTATTCCCTAGTCCACCCACTCCTCTCGCAACGGCTTGGCCGCGAGCCACATCAGCAGTGCCGCAATCAGGTAACAAACCAGGCTGAACAGCATCGAATAACGAAGCGCCTCGACGCCAAAATGCGGCTCCAGCGCATCCGCCAGCCCGCCCAGCACATAGATGCCGACCCCAAGCCCGATCAGATTGTTGATCAGCAGGAAGCTCGCCGAAGCCGTCGCGCGCATATGTGCGGGCACCAGGTGCTGCACTGCCGAGATCACGGGGCCCAGCCAGATATAGGCCAGCGCCTGCGGGACCACGAAGAACAGGAACGCGCCGGTCACGGTCGAAGACATCACGCCCCCCGCGAACAAGGGCACCGCCAGCACAAACGCAATCGCCGGCAGCCGCGCATAAGCCCCCTTGTCACGCGCACCCAGCCGATCGCCGATAAACCCTCCCGCCAGCACGCCTGCAACCCCGCCCAGCAGCAGGATCGCACCATAGAAATTGCCTGTCTCGGCAGGATCAAGCCCGAAGCTTTCCTTCATCAAGGTCGGCAGCCAGAATGCCAGCCCATAGCCCAGCATCGAACTCGCCGATGCGCCGAAGGAGAGCAGCCAGAAGCTCTTCTTGCGCGCGAGAATGCTGAACACCTCGCGCACCGGCGTACCCCCCGCACTGCGATCCCGCGGCGCTTCCCGCACCACCAGCCGGAAGATCGGCGCAATCGCCACGCCGAGCACGCCGACCACGATAAACGCCGTCCGCCAATCTATGGATTTGGCGATATGCCCGCCCAGCATCACGCCCGCTGCCGATCCCAGTGGAATCCCCAGCGAATAAATCGCCAGCGCCCGCGCGCGGCTTCCCGCCGGGAAGTAATCCGCAATCACTGCATAAGAAGGCGCCACCCCGCCCGCTTCGCCAACGCCCACGCCCAGCCTGCACAGAAACAGCTGGGTGAAATTCCCCGCCATCCCGCAAAGCGCTGTGAACCCGCTCCACACCGCGAGACTGCCGGTAATCACCCAAGTGCGGTTGGTTCGATCCGCAAGCAGCGACAGGGGGATCGCCAAGGTCGAATAGACGCTGGCAAAGGCGATGCCCCCCAGCAGCCCCATCTGCCCCTTGCTCAGCCCCAGCTCCGCCATGATCCCCGGCGCCAGGATGCTGAGGATCTGCCGGTCGACAAAGTTGAACGTGTAGACGAGCAGCAGCATCGCCAGCACGACGCCCCGATATGCGGGGGTGGCGGGTGCAGGGGCTTCGGCGGGGGTCATACGCGGCGTCCTGATAAGAAAAGAGCCGGATGCCCCGTGAGACATCCGGCTCGTAGTTGGTCGCTCGGGAGAGCGCTTAGAACTTAACGCCGAACGTCGCGAAGATCTGACGCGGATTGCCGTAGAAGGCTGTCGCAATGCCTTCCTTGCCCAGCGTCGGCGTCACGCCGCCGCTCGGGGTGTAAGCGATCACACCGGTCGCGGCGTTCGCGGCCAGATACTGATAGCCGCCGATCTTGTAATGCTTGTCGGTCAGGTTCTTGCCGTGGATGCCGATCGAATAACGGCCGTCGCCAAAGCTGTAGTTCAGATGCGCGTCGAACAGCGTGTATCCCGGCTGATCGAGGAACGGGCTGCGCACTTCGAACTGGTGCGTTTCGCTGCGATACGATGCCGTTGCGGAGGCCGTCAGCTGGCCGTCGCCGATCGGCGCGCCCACGCTGAACGTTCCCGATGCGTTGAACTCTGGGGTGTTCTGGAAGACGCGGAAGGCCGCAACGTCAGTCCCGGTCGGCCCGATGAAGCGGTTATACTTGGCGTCCATATAGCCGAAATTGCCCGAGAAGCTGATGTTCGAACCCGCACCGGCAAAATCACGTGCCAGCACAGCGGTCGATTCGAGCTCGATGCCCTTGATCGTCGCCTTGGCAGCGTTGGTGGTGATGCCGCAGAAGCTGGTGACTGCGCCGATCAGGCATGCGACCGAGCCGGGAATCTGGACATTGGCATAGTCCGAATAGAAGCCATCGAGCGCCCAGGTCAGGCGACGATCGAACGCGGTGCCCTTCCAGCCAAGCTCATAGCTCTTCACCGTTTCCGGATCGAACGAGAGATAATTGTAGATGTCCTGATAGGTGCGGCCAGCTGCGGTGTTGCTGATCGGCGCCGAAGTGCCCGAACCGCGCGGATCGAACCCGCCGCCCTTGAAGCCTTCAGAATATGACGCATAAACCATGTGGTTTTCGGTCGGCTTGAAGCTCAACGTCGCACGCGGCGTGAACTTCTTGAAATTGGCAGTGCCACGGAAATCGGTGGAGGGCGGCGTGCCCAGGAACGGCACCGGCGTGCCGCCAAATTCCGGCGTCAGGCCAATATAGTTCGCCTTGAAGACATAGGATTTGCGCTGATCCCAGGTGTAGCGGCCGCCAAGCGTCAGGCTCAGCTGCGGCGTGAAATCATACGTGAAGTCGCCATAGATCGAGCTCGTCTCGGTGCGCACATCGCCCGCGGTATAGGCATTGAGGCCGGGTGCCGCGGTGCTGAGCAGCACACCAAAGCCGGTCGCGGCCGTCGCACCCAGATAATAGAAGCCGACAATGCCGTTCAATTTGTCGCTATTGTAGAGCAGCTGGAATTCCTGGCTGGTCTGGTTGTTCTTATAGACTGCCGGCACATCGACATCGACCGACGGGGTCGAATCGAAATCGATCGGCGCCAGCGACTTGTCTTCACGATACGCGCTGATGCTGCGAAGCGTGATGTGATCGGTCACCTCGGCATTCACCGACATCGAAACGCCGCCTGCCTGCACGTCCTGCTTGGGGATCACGAGACCCGCATTGGTATCGTACACGTTGGGCAGGTAGGGCGAACCCGAGAACAGGCCGGCAAAAGCGCGGTGGCCGTTGCGCGGGTTCGACTTGTCGTGCGTGTAATCGCCGGTGATGCGCACCGACATGCGCGAATCGGGCGTCTCGAACTCAAGCGTGCCGCGCACGGCCCATAGGTTCTTGTTGTAGTTCTCGATGTTGAGATTGCGGTTGGTGCCAAAGCCGTCGCGGGTCAGGCGGGCGCCCGAAACACCGATCTTGAACATCGAGCCGATCGGCGTCGATGCGCTGATCACGCCGTCGAGCTGGTTGTACGAGCCATAGGTGCCCTTGGCCGAGAAGGCGACTTCGTCGGGCAGGCGCTTGGTAACATACTTCACCGCGCCGCCGATGGTGTTGCGGCCGTATAGCGTGCCCTGCGGCCCGCGCAGCACTTCGATCCGCTCGACTTCATAGATGTCGAGAACCGCGGCCTGCGGGCGGTTAAGGTACACGTCGTCCAGATAGATGCCGATGCCTGCTTCGAAGCCGGGGACCGGATCCTGCTGGCCAACGCCGCGGATGAATGCGGCCAGCGTTGAATTGGTGCCGCGCGCATCCTTCAGCGTGGTGTTCGGGCTCACGCTCTGGATGTCGGTCAGGTCGAGCGCGCCGCGCTGATCGAGCTGCTCTGCGGTCAGCGCGGTAACGGCGACCGGCACGTCGAGCAGGCGCTCTTCGCGGCGGCGCGCGGTGACAACGATATCGCCGTCCGCATATACGGGTGCGTCGTCGGTCTGGCTGGTGCTGACCGGCGTGCTATCCTGCGCGAATGCCGGCGCAGCGCTCAGCGCAGCGAAAGCGGCTCCGGCGAATAATGCGGCGCGAATGGATGAATTATAGCGTGACATGCGGTCTTCCTCCCCAGTGGCAAACCCGTTCTCATGTGACGGGTTGTAAGCAATTGCCGGACGCTATACTGAAACCTGAACCGGGTTTCAACTTCGGATTTTTGGGGGAGTATTAGAATGGCGAAAGGGCGTGGCATGACGGCCACATCTCCCTCAGACGGCGTCGCGGAATCCGACGGCGTTGGGCCCCCGCTGAACCGCGGCGAAGCGGCCAGCGCCGGGAAGCAGCCGCGCACCGAGCGCGGTCGCCGTACACTCCGCACAATTCTCGATGCCGCAGCGGAGGAATTCGGCGAAAAGGGGTTTCACGAAGGTTCGATCAGCGGGATCACCCGCCGCGCCGGCGTCGCCTTGGGCAGCTTCTACACCTATTTCGATTCAAAGGACGCGGTGTTCCGCGCGCTGGTTCGCGACATGAGCGAGCAGGTGAAGGAGCATGTCGGCCCGGCGATTCGCGCCGCACAGGGCCAGATCGAAGCCGAACGCGCCGGCTTGCTCCACTTCATCAAATTCGCCCGCTCGCACAAAGAGATTTACCGGATCATCGACGAAGCCGAATTCGTCGATCCCGAAAGCTTCCGGATGCACTACGCCACCACCGCCGAGCGCATCCACACCCGCCTCACCGCCGCTGCCCAGCGCGGCGAAGTGCGCGGCGACATCTCTGAAGTCCATGCCTGGGCGATCATGGGAATGAACGTGTTCCTGGGGCTGCGCTACAGCGTCTGGGCCGACGATGCCGAACCCGAAGACATTGCCGACACCATCGCCTCTATGCTGGCGCGGGGAATCAGCGCGCGCTAATCCGGCGTCATGGAATTGGGTCCGGAACTAAGCCGCACGCTGGCAATGACCGCCAGCGCGATGCGGCCCGCCCACGATCCGTGGTGGATCATCGGCAGCGCCGCCGTTGCACTCCACGGCGCCAGCCCCGTCGAAGTCCGCGATGTCGATGTGATGCTTAGCGTCGCCGATGCGCAGCACATTCTGCCCGGCCTCGGTGTTCCCTTGACCCCCGGAACTCCGGACAGCCGCTTCCGCTCGGACTTTTACTGCCAGTGGAGCACGCCGCCGGTCCCGGTAGATTTCATGGCCGGGTTCCACGTCTATGGCGAAGCGCTGATCCCCAAAACCCGCGAGCCGATCGCGGGCGTATTCGTGCCCGCACGCGAGGAACTGCTCGCGATGCTTCACCATTTCGGTCGCCGCAAGGATCTCGAGCGCGCGCGATTGCTCGCGCTTGCAATGTAGGATTTCACCTGCTTGGCTTGGGGGGACCCCGGGAGCCTTGCGCCGCTCTTTGACATCGCGAAGCTTCACATCGACACCGCGACCGCGCGAACATCGTCGATAGTGTAAACCTGGTGTAAACTTCCGCCGCCTCAATCCTTCTTGGCGAGCAGATCCTTGAGGCCCGCCAGCGCACCCTTGGGCGTCGCCGCATCCTCCTCTTCGCTGATCACGCCAGCCTGCTTGAGTGCCGCCGCCGCGTTCGGCCCGCGCGGGAAGGGATCGAGCGACAGCAGCAAGGTCTCCGCCGCCGCCTCGCCCAGGTCGATCGCGCCACCGGTGTAAAACACTGTGTCGCACTCATCTTCGCTCAGTTCGGACTCTTCCGTCGCCTCCTGATCGGGCTCGGGGAGGAAGCGGATCGCGAAATCCTCCTCGACGCGCACCGGCAGAGGATCGCCCGTCACCGAGCAATGCTGCGTGACCCTGGCTGAAAGATGCCCGCGCGCGACAATGCCGCTCGCGTCGCGCAGGATCACATAATCCGCGCCCAGCGCCTCGACCGCGGCAAACCCAAAGCGCTTGGCGAGTGCTGCACGCTCCTCAGCCTCGGCGCTCACCGAGACATTGTTTTCGCCCGCGCCGATCTGGTCGAGCCTGTGCAACCGCTCAAACTCGCTCATGCGGGCAACTCCCCTGCCACAAAGGTTGCGACCGGCGTGGCGGCAAAACGCTCGCGCTGCGCCAGCAGTTCGCGCTCGACATGGTGCAGCGCCGCATCCTCAGGCGCATCGCCGCGATACAGATTGCGCACCAAAGCCTCGCGGATCGATCCCGCGGCCAGCCCTTCCCGGTATGCACCGAGCCGGCCGCCCAGCATGCCCATCATCCGCCCGAGATGCTTGCCGACCACCACATCGCCAATGCCGATCTCGCGCAACTGGCTGTCCATATCGTCGATAAAGCATTCGGCGAGCGCCGTGCTTTGCGGCACGCCCAGTGGGTCACCCTCCAGCCGCAGCATTACCATCGTCAGCACCGCCGCGATCATGTCGAAGCGCCCGTCGATCGTGTCGGGAACGGCTCCCGCTTCATACCAATGCGGCGCGCGCCCACGCGCCACCACGGCATCATAAAGCTTAAGAGCGGTGCCCCGATCGGGGCCGCCAAAGAGGCGCTTGAGCAATTGCATGTACCGGTTCTGTCCGTAGTAAAGTGGCAACGACCTTGTTTGGCCGCATTTTGAAGCATATTGAGGCTAAGGCCGCGCGATGCAATGCGCGCGCACCTGCGTCTGCTCTTGGAGAACTTATGTCGATTCCCGTCCGTGCGCTTGCCGCCGCCTTGCTGGCAACCGCTCTCGGCACCTCCGCTTGCACGCCGGTACGCAGCCATCAGGGTTATGTGATCGACAAGGAACTGGTCGATGCGATCCAGCCGGGCGTCGATAATCGCGAATCGGTGCTTCAGACGCTTGGCCGCCCGACGCTGACCAGCCAGTTCAACGAAGGCGAATGGTATTATGTGTCGCGCGACAGCAGCGGCCTCGGCTTCCAATCGCCCAAGGCTCGCGAACAACAGACGCTGCGCGTACGCTTCGATGCCAAGGGCAATGTGGTTGCAGTCGATCGCACCGGCAAAGAATTGATCGCCTCGATCGATCCCTATGGAAAGACGACCCCGACTCTGGGCCGCAAGCGCAGCTTCTTTGAGGATCTGTTCGGCAATATCGGCTCCGTGGGTGCCCCCGGCGCTGGTCCCGGCGGCGGCTCGGGCCAGTAAAATTTACTCGATCTGATTGGCGTTCGGCCGCGCCGTGATCCGGCGCGGCCGGTGCCCGTAAGCACGGCCCCCGAAAGGGGAGGTAGGGACCGCTTGGCAGAACGCCGTCGCAAGCATTTCGGTCCCTCAAAAACCCACGCTTTTTCAGCGAGTTTGTTTCAACGAATCGTGAAGACGACCTGGTCGACGGTGCGTCCGCTCAAATCGACGAGCCGCAGCCGATGCTGCCCGCGCGGCGCCAGGATCAGCGGCCGCGAATCGGCCGATCCGATGTCCCGATTGTCGAGCATCAGTTTGTGCCCGAGAACTTCGCCGGTCACCCCAACCGCCAGCCGCTGATTGTCGCGCGGGATATCGGGATCAAGCGCATAGACGCTGCCCCCGACGGGATTGACGATCCGTGGCCGCCGCGCTCCAGCCGGCGCCACTGCGACCCGGCTGAGCGCAGTCCCCGCAATGAAATACTCATGCCGCGGCTGTTCGATGGCCCCGTCGAACGCGATGTTGCGTTCTTCGATACCCTCGGGCCGCGCGGGAGCCTTGCCCGGCTGCTCCTGATGCAGCGCCATCATCAGATCGCGCCATACCGGCGCCGCCCCGCTGGTGCCCGATACCGCGCGCATCGGATCGCCCTCCAGATTGCCTACCCATACGCCCACGGTGAAGCGATCGGAGAAGCCGATGCACCAATTGTCGCGCATCGCCTTGGACGTGCCCGTCTTCGCCGCTGCCCAGAACGGCAGCCGCAGCGCCGAATCGATCCCGAACGTGCCTGCGCGCGCATTGGGATCGGCGAGCATATCGGCAACGATCCATGCGGCCTGCGGCGTTGTCACCCGGCGCAATGCCTCGCTCTTGTCGGTCGATACGATGCGCAGCGGGCTCCACCGCCCACCCATCGCAAAGCTGCGAAACGCCGCGACCTGCTCCAGCAACGTCACTTCCGCTGAACCCAACGCCAGCGAGTATCCGTAATATTGCCCGTCCTCTACCAGCCCGCGATAGCCGGTATCCCACAGCCGGTCGCGGAACGGATCGACCCCGGTGAGCAGCAAGGTCCGCACCGCCGGCACGTTAAGCGAGCCCGCCAATGCGATCCGCGCGGACACGGGCCCCTTGAAAGCCTTGTCGTAGTTCTGCGGCACATAGAGCCCTGAAGCCGTGTCGAGCTGCACCGGCGAATCGTCGAGGATCGACGCGGCGGTGAGATACCCCTTCTCGATCGCCTGCGCGTAGAGGAACGGTTTGAGCGTCGATCCCGCCTGACGATACGCGCTCGCGCCATCCACCGCCGGCGCAGTCGATTCCCCACCGATCCCGCCGACATAGGCCAGCACATCCCCGGTCGCGTTATCGATCACCACCGCCGCGCCATCGCGAGCGCGCGTGCCGCCCAGCCCCTGCAGCTGGCGTCTTAATGCCGCGATCGCAACGCGCTGGATATTGAGGTCTAGCGTCGTGGTGACCTTTGCTCCCGGCGTGGTCAGCAGCCGCGCGCTCAGGTGCGGCGCCAGCCCCGGATCGAGCGCCAGACTGCGCGACGGCCCCAGCATCGACGCCGCCGCGCCCGCGAACCGGCTGCAATCCTCGTCATGGCTCAGCGCGCAGGCCCGGGCGGCCACCTTGGTCGCCCCCGCACGCGGATCGGGCAGCAATGCCGCCAGCAACAGCGCGTCGTCGCGGCTCAAAGCCGCCGGCGTCTTGCCGAACAAACCGAGCGCCGCCGCGCCAATCCCTTGCGCCTCGCCGCGAAACCCGGCGAGGTTGAGATACGCCTCAAGGATCTGATCCTTGCTCCATGCCCCATCCAGCGCATCCCCCGCGCGCATCTGGCGAAGCTTGTCGATCAGTCCCCGGCTGCCCGGCGCCGAAAGCTCGGGCGCAAGATAGGCCGCAACCTGCATCGACAAGGTCGAAGCGCCCCTCGCCCGCTGCCCAGACAGGCGCGCTCGCAGCGACCCAAAGGTCGCCAGCCAGTCCACGCCGCCGTGCGAGCGAAACCGCCGGTCCTCCGCCCCAACCAGCACTTCGCGCGCGATTGGCGAGACATCGTCAAGCTTCACCCAGCCCAGCCGCCGTGCCTGATAATCCACGCGGGTCGAATCAATCAGTCGTCCGTCACGATCATAGAGCCAGGCTTCAGATGCCTTCCAATGCCCGCGCACAGCCGCATAGCCCGGCATCGAGGGGGGCAGAGTCGTCCACCAAAGCACTGTGACGCTCGCGAGCAAAACCGCGCTTGAGCCGAGCACGATCCGCCGAGGTGTAAACACCCCGCGCCAGCCTTTCTCGCGATAGGCCGCCCGTGCCCGGTCGAACCAGCCGTGCAGCCGTTCGGGCGTGTCGTCGATCCAGCGGACGGCCCGGGTAACCCGCGGGAACCGTCCGCCTAACTCCGTCCAATTCACCGCGCCTTCCAGTTCACCTTTGGGCGACCACCATCGGCTGGTTCGGAAGCTGCGCGCGGATCTCGGGCGAATACATCGCTTCTATCCGCGTCGAAGGCAGGCTGAACGTGCCCGCCGCATCGAGCCGCATCACATACGAGATGGTGAAGCTGCCGCGCGGCACCCAGCCATAATAAGCCCGCCACGCATCGCGCCCGCGCTCGACATAGCTGGGCGAGACGCCCGATCCGTCGTTCGCCGCCGCGCCCAGCATCTCGGATTGGCCGCCGAGGCTGCCGATCACCGTCG